>DUMB01000033.1 GCA_012840085.1 Clostridiaceae bacterium | reverse complement strand
TCACGATCCCTTTCGTTTGGTTTCTTGTCAATTCTCAAACTACAGGAAAATCGTGATTATGGGAAGACCTATTTTGGGTTCTTCCCATATTTTTATTTAATTTGCCTACGATAATTTTACTCTAAGTGTGATTAAGAAGGATTTTATTTCATATAAATAGAAATATATATAAATATAAATATATACAAAAGTAAGCGGGGCAATGGCAGTCAGTTGATTTTAAATAGCCGGGCCAGTATTTCATCAAAAGCTTTTAATAATTACTTTATTTTGAATAATTGCTTTATCTGTCATGCCTGTTTAAAAAGGATATGGTCAGATAATAAAATAAAAGCTGGGGTATGAAAATGAATTATTCAGAAGGCTATTTAGCTTCAAGAAATGGAAAGCAACTATTCTTTTGTGAATGGAGAACCGACAACAGTCCAAAAGGTGTTGTTTGTCTAGTACACGGCCTTGGAGAGCATTGCGGGCGTTACAATCATGTGGCTTCAAAGTTAACTGATGCAGGGTATTGCGTTATTGCATTTGACCTTCCCGGTCACGGCAAATCCCAGGGCAAGAGAGGACATATCCATTCATATAAAATATTGCAGCAAGATATAAGCATGCTAATCAGTGAAGCTGTCAAGCGCTATCCGGATATACCCTGTTATTTGTACGGTCACAGCCTTGGGGGTAATCTTGTACTCAATTATGCACTTGGCAACGATTCACGCCTTGCAGGTATAATATCCACCAGTCCATGGCTAAAACTCGCCATTAAACCGAAAAGCTTAATACTCCTTATTGGAAAAATTCTTGATAAAATATGGCCTTCATTTACCCAATCCAACAGGCTCAATGCAGAAGGTCTTTCCCATAAAGCTGAAGTTGCTGAGGCATATATTAACGACCCCTATGTCCATGATAAAATATCCGTAAGACTGTTCAACAGCGCAAATGTACACGGTCTGCTTGCTATTAGGAAAGCATCCCAATGTAAGCTTCCCATTCTCCTGATGCACGGCAGCGCCGACCCCATTACATCTCATAAAGCCAGCCGGCAGTTTGCAGAAAATGCAGGTTCTGTCTGTACCTATAAAGAGTGGGATGACCTTTATCATGAACTTCATAATGAGTATAACAATGAAGAGGTAATTCAATACATTATTGACTGGATGCAAGCTGTATCTGACAACATCTGTTAATCAGGACATAATAATATGTTTAATTATGGCATAATGATATGATAAACAGCCCGTAATAAAATTAAGCAGGATTTACCTACAAAATCCTGCTATAAAAAGTTCTGCAGCAATCCTGCCATCCAGCTTGCCGTTTTTTATTGCTATATCCATTTCCAGGCTCTGATTTATGGCATCTTTCAATACATCCACAGTAAATCTTTGAGCCTGCTTGTACAGTTTCCCTGCTACAAATGGCAATATGTTCATTTTTGAAGCGGCTTCCTTTTCACTCAAGCCCTCATTTACAAGAAGCTTCATCTCCAGTATCTGTCTTAATTGACGGGTTATCATAAAAAGTATTTTAGGAACAGGCTCCTTTAGTACTATTAAATCATTGAGAAGTTCAAGAGCTTTTGCACTGTTTTTTTCCGCTATGGCATCGGTAAGATCAAAAATTCGCCCTTTAACAGATTTTGAGCAAACCTTGTCAATTATTTCCTCTGTTACTTTCCTTTCATCACCCATAAACGAAATAATCTTATTTATTTCATTCAGCAAACTATTCATTCCGGCTTCACAGTTTTCAACAAGCATGGAAGCGGCCGCTGCACTTATTTCCTTCTTACTTGCCTTAAATACCTTAATAACCCATTTTGCAAGTTCTGACGGTTTCCGGTAGGAAAATTCCACAACAAGACCGTGTTTGTTAATCACGTTCACCAATTTGATGCGCTTATCTATTTCTTCCTCATAAAAAATCAGGTATGTGTAATCAGGCATATTTTGCAAAAACAACGTTAATTCATCTTGCTGCTTTCCTTTTTTCTCAGCTTTTCCTTCACTCTTACCTTTTGACATGAAAAGTCCTGAATTTTTCACAATGACAATTTTCTTATCAGAAAAGACAGGCATTGTCTCGCAATTGTCAATTATTTTTTCAGGATCTGTCTTCCCTTCAAGCACAATTTTATTTAAAGTGCGTGTATTTTCGTTAACGACTGATTCCTCAATATGCTTCAGGCAATACTCTTTAAGATACTCCTCTTCACCATAAAACAAATACAGATTCCTTATAACTCCTTTTTTTAGTTCATCACGCAAAACATCGTAACTCATAACACCAACCGCCTATTGATTTTGTATTTTGTGCAGTATCCCTTATTTTTATATTTTCCCTAACCTTGCCATTTTCCTTAATCTTTGCGTTTTCCTTTATCTTAATATTTTCCTTTATTTTTGTATTTTCCCTTATTTTTTAGCATCCTTTACCTTAATAGTTTCCCTTATCCAAATTTTTTTACCGTCAGAGAAAACTATAACAGCACCACTTTCGTCGGTCCTGAAAACCGGTATCCCAAAATCCTCATAAGCCTTCAATACTGCAGGAGAAGGATGGCCAAAATTATTCTTGCCGACGCTTATCACTGCAGCTTTTGGACTAACCCCTTTAATAAATTCAGCTGTGCTGGATGTATCAGACCCGTGATGGGCTACCTTAAGCAAATCCGCCTTAAGATCAATCCCCTCATCAACCATATGCTTCTCTATTTCCTTCTCGATGTCTCCGGTAAAGAGAAAACTCACATTCTCATAGTGTAATTTTATCACTAAAGAACTATTATTTAAAGACAGGTCATACATTGAATAATCTCTGTCCGGATTCAGGACTTGCATATGCGTCCTGTCATCAAGCTTTATACTGGAGCCTCTCTCCAACCTGACAACAGGTATATCCCTTCTTTTTGCTTCGCTCAAAATTCCGCCAAATTCGTCCCTGCCATTATATTTGGGAATTGCAATACCTCGGACATCTAAACTTTTAATTACCGGTTCAAGCCCTTCAATGTGATCACTGTGTCCGTGAGTTGCAACCACTAAATCTATTCTTGTAATTCCACAATCCAGCAGAAAAGGTATTACAACCGAATCCCCTATATTTGTTTCAGATTTGACACCTCCACTTGACCCTCCGCCGTCAATTAAAACTGTTTTCCCGCTATAAGTTCTTATTAGAGCTGAATCACCCTGTCCAATATCAATAAAAGCCACTGTCAGTCTTGCCGGAGAAATAATGCTAATAAATATTGAGATAATAACCACAGCAAATACTGCTACATAATGAACCGGTCTGATTTTCTTTAATACAGGCCTGTACAACAGCAGTAAAAGCATAACAACATAATATATAACAAGAAACAAAAACGGCGGTGTCGCAATACGTACTGCCGAAAAAGGCAGACGGGAATTAACTTTTGTAACAAGAAGAATAAATGAAAGCAGGATACAGTTTATGTTAGCCATCAGTTGAAATAAAAATAAGCTCATAAAACTTATCATCACCATAATAAAGCCCAGTATTGTAATAGTCGGTAGCAGGGGTACAACCAGTAGGTTGGTTATAACTGAAAGTGTTGATATTTTGTTAAAATACAAAATCGTTATGGGAAGGACACCCGCCTGAGCAGCCAGAGTTATAGCAAGGTTATCGGTTATTATATCAGGTATATGGGAAAGTTTTAAACGTTCTGTTACGCTTTTTAAAATTTCACTTACACTTTTATAAAATAAAACTAATGATAAAGTGGCTGCAAATGAAAGCTGAAACCCAATATCAAAAAGGTTAAATGGATTGTATAAAAGCAAAAGCATTGCAGCAAAGGATAAACTCGTATATACATCCGTTTCCCGCCTTATAATCCTCCCTAAAAGCATTACAATGCCCATTATTACAGCACGTATGACCGAAGCTTGAAATCCTGTAATGAATACAAACAGAATCAGTATGATTATAATTATTGTATTTGCTACTTTCTCATTAAAATGAAGTTTTTTAAATATCAGTAAAAGCGGGGCCATAATAAAAACCACATGTGTACCGGAAACTGCTATTATATGGGATATTCCGGCGTCACTGAACTCTTCTTCCATTTCCTTTGACAGTCCTTCCCTGTATCCCACAAGCATTGCCGAAAGCAGACCTGCATGCTGCTCAGGAAGACATTTCTCAATAGTTTTGACCATCGTGTCTCTTATATTAATACCTGCTTTTACCAGAACATTTCCTTTGTTTGTCTCACCTGTTCTGACCATTTCACTTTTAGAAAAAATTGTGGCGGATACTCCTGAACGTGCAAGATAATCCCGATAATTAAAGCCTCCCGGGTTTCTTTCAACAGAAGGCATATTTAGCTTACCGCTTATTATTACTTCCCTTCCATAATCGAATTTTAACGAGTTTTCATCATTTAGAGTGGTGAAAAGAACTTTTCCCCTAACCCTTTTAGTTACATTTTCTCTTGTTATTTCAACAGTCTTTACCCTGAAACTTACCTTGGCACCGTTTATATCCCGATAAGAATCAATAAAACCCCTTATAGTTACATTCTCACCATAAAAGCCTTCGAATTTCTTTATCGAAGTATCCTTAACATACAGAAATTCAATAAAACCTACAGCATAAAAAAACAGAGCTATCATTGCCGTACATAGCATTCTTTTTGAGTTGTAAAATAACACCAATACAATTACAATCCCTATAAATAAGGACAGCACGGCAAAAAATACTGAATTAAAAGACTTTCCGGTTAAAATTCCCACAATAAGTGAAATTGTTGCAAGGACCAGCGGCCTCTTCATATTCACCTCCGCAGCAAGTGCATTGACATAGGTAAAAAAATCCTTTTCTATTAACAGCTTTGTAACAGTCCTGGCTTTTATACTCATTGAGATTATTCTTCAAAAAGGTATATCTCAATATATACCAATATTATACATTAATTGCAATTATTTTCAATAACGTATTTATAACGGTATGATTTTTATTGTAAACTCAGTTTGCTATCCCTGTTCGCATGAATAACTACCTGTAGGAATTACTATATTTACAAGTATCGCTGCCTATAACTGCATAAAAATAGGAACAAAAAACCCTTCATCTCCGATTTATCAAATCGAAGCATGAAGGGCTTTACTGCCTATAAATTAATCATTATTTTTTATTTCCAATACTACTTATGTATATATCAGTTTAACTACCTTATATACCTTCTTGCAGTCATATATGCGTTTTTATAAAAGTCTTCATTCAAAGAACTTATAACTACTTTACGCTTGCTGCTGCCTGACGATGAATGAATAAACTTTCCATCGCCTATATATATTCCAACATGATTTACTCCATTTCGACCGCCATTTGTATCAAAGAATACAAGGTCGCCTGGAACAAGATCCGCTTTATCTACTTTTGTCCCTTTTTGGGATTGGTCCCTAGAAGACCTCTCCAAAGTAATACCAAATTGTTTGTAGACATAATATACGAATCCGGAACAATCAAATCCACTGCTTGGTGATGCTCCTCCATATTTATATCTCACACCAAGAAGTGTTTTTGCAAACTCTACAATTTTTTGACCTGTGGTTGAGGATGCATTTTCATCATTTCCTCTTGAAGCATTTGAGTCCCTGATTGTGAGATATGTCTTATAAACCCACCCAAACGTCCCATCTGACAATTTCACACGATACCACTCGGACGTACGTTCATATACATCTAATTTTACGCCGTTATCAAGCCTTGTTATGATATCTGAGGAAAGATCAGGTTCTGTTCTGATATTAACTGCATTAGCATTAATTACGCCTGTTGCAATTGCTTCATCTTTTATTGTAACATAATCACTATGCATCCAGCCTGTAATATTACCGTAAGTTATATTATACCAGCCGTTTGACTCTCCTATTACCTTAACCTTGTCATTCTTGTTGAGCTGTGTCAGTACGGCAGCTGACAGGTCTGGTGCTTCCCTCACATTGACTCCGTTTCCGGTAACAACACCGCTTCTCTCGCCTTCAGCAAAGACTCCGGCTGAAAATACCAGAAATGCTGCAAAGACAATAAACGTAATTAAAACCAATCTACATAGTTTAAACATTTTATCCTCCTATTTCACATACAAGCGGCTTCACTATAGGGATTCCACTTGTATAGAGCTTCCGAAGTTAGCTGACGGGTGCGGGTAATAGGAACAACCCTACCAATAAAAGAAAAAACTGAAGAAGTTAGCTTGTCCTAAATGAAAACAAGTTAATTTACTTTAGCTTAATCCTTTATTGGATTAACCCCATAAACTGGTTCCTCCGGTTTTCCCTGTGGCGGGGAAATTCAGCTCGCTGGTTTTTTATAAAATTTACCACGTTTACATTATATATATCCAATAATTGTTTGTCAAACATCAAAATTCTGCTTATGTGATATTTATCAGGCAATTTCTGAATTTCCTTAACCTATCATGTATAATTAACGGTTTATTGCCAAATTTTTATGCATTACTATAGCATCTAAACCTTCACCTGAGTCTTTGAAATGTCCCCTGCATTTTTGAAACTCTTGAAAACCTCTTTTTTTCCAGAAGCATTTACCGGCCATATTCTTTTCTGCCACTGCAACGTATGCATAGCTTATACCTGCATTTAATGCGAAATAATCAAGGACCCCTTCTATTGCTTGGCTTCCATAGCCTTTGCGCTGGTATATCTTATCTATAAGAAACTGGCTTATCCATACTGTCTTATTTTCTTTTTTCAGATTTCCTTTTAGCATTCCCATCATTTCGCATCCATTTTTGAGATAGATACCTGCGAAAAACTCATGCTCACATGCCACAGACTTTTTATAACTGTGCACAATATATTCAAGTGATACTCCATGATCAATACCTGTAGCATATTTATAATCATCAGTGTTATTGTACCATCTAATCAAATATGGAAGATCATCATAGGTTATATCTCTAATATAGAGCTTTTCAATATGTATATTTAAAGGAAAAATAAAATTCACCGCCTTAAATAATAAACTTTTTTTAATAAAATTTTGAACAAATTGTTTTAACTGAAAAAATGTTGGTATAAATATATTGAATGAAGAAACTAACACAGAAACAATTGTACCAAATTACGCAGACGTTATAAAGCAACAAACGATGCAATAATCAAAAAAGTGTTAATTACCGGAACGTAACATATATGTAATACAATTCTGTAGTTAAGTTATTATTTTTGTAACAACACATAAAGTAACATACTATGGCAATGAATTAAGCAATTAACTTGGAAAAAACTCCTAGCACATATTGCTCAGCTGAAGCAGGCAAAATAGCTGGATGGTTTATAAACCTCCAGCTATTTGCTATTTATGAGATGTTAAAAGTTTTTTGTCTCAATTAATTGTTGTCTCCGTTAAATTAATTGACATGGAATAAATTTATATTGTCAACTAATTTAAAATTTTTGGTTGACAAATACCTTCCAATAAATTATTATTTTATCATGCTAAATAATTGCGGTATCAAAATATAAATTTATATTTATTGGGAGGTCGTTGTCTTTGAAAATTAAAACCAGAGATATGATACTTGTCGCATTATTTTCAGCCCTCATGGCAGTAGGTGCCTATATAAAAATTTTATTTCCCCTGGTACCGCTGTCGTTCCAGCCGTTTTTCTGCGCATTTGCAGGAATAATTCTCGGTTCAAAGCTTGGAGCACTTTCTCAGATAATATATACCATAATAGGACTGCTTGGTATACCTGTGTTTACTCAGGGCGGAGGTATTGGATATATTTTTAAACCAAGCTTTGGATTTATTTTAGGATTTATTGCCGGTGCTTATGTCATAGGTAAAGTTTCGGAAGCGTTGAAAACTATAAGTTTGAAAAACAGCCTAATCTCCGTAATGAGCGGGTTGGCTGCAATGAACGTCATTGGAGTAACCTATCTGTACCTGATAGTAAGGTTCTACATGGGTAACACCGAAATGACTATTTGGGGTGCAATTTCCACCGGCTTTTTGCCTTTTATATTAAAGGATATTATTCTTTATGTTGTAGTTGCAATTACGGCAACTGCTGTTCTCCCCGTGCTAAAAAAAGCCGGACTGGCTGTCAGGTAAATGTATTAGCCATTCCTAATAGTCAGCTATGTCAGCTAGCAACAGTCTGTCATTTTCAATTCTGAATTCAGTTCCCAGCTTGGAAGACAGCTTTGCTTCCCTTTCCAACAGCTGTTTGGCGTCATCACCGGAAACCGGCATGACCTGAATTTTATCTATAGTCCTTACTGGAGCTGCTGATATAGCTGTAAGTTTTGTGCCGGTAAACTGCATGTTTACTATAAACGATTCCTGATTTTCGGGGTCATTCTGATCGAAAATGAAATTGCCAAGGCTATAGAAAATAGGTTTCCCCTTGTATACCTCCATCCCCTGGAACTGGTGCGGATGGTGCCCTAAAATTACGTCAGCACCGCTGTCAATGAGGTCGTGAGCCAATTCAACCTGTGACGGAAGAATTTCAAAACTCTCCTCGACACCCCAATGGAGGGATACCATTAATATGTCAACCTCACTTTCTATATTTGCAATATCCTCCTTGATATACTCATATTTAATCGGAGCCACTCCTGCCTTGTTTTCACCTGCTGCAAAACTTATCCGGGGATTTCCTGCATACACAATGTCTGCAAAATCAGTGTAGGACAGCAATCCTATCTTTAATCCGTTTTTCT
The DNA here is from genome assembly GCA_012840085.1 of Clostridiaceae bacterium. Taxonomy (GTDB): domain Bacteria; phylum Bacillota; class Clostridia; order Acetivibrionales; family DUMB01; genus DUMB01. The sequence continues at coordinate 14,242 of DUMB01000033.1, read as the reverse complement.
CTATTATAGCCGGCTTTCTTGCTTCCTCCAGATTGCTCCCGGCACCGGAAAAAGCAATCCCGTTTTCCTTCAGGATATCTATAGTATCGAACAGTCCTTCCTGATAGTAATCAAGGATATGGTTATTGGCAAGGCTTAACATGTTAAAACCTGCATATTTAAGTGCTTCAAATGATTCAGTGGTACCTTTGAGCACAAATTTTCCATTTGTATTGGTTTTGCTGTAAGCAGTAAGGCTATGTGTCTTATCAGTAATCGGTCCTTCCAGATTCCCGAAGACAATGTCACCTTCTTTAAGAATGTCTGCAACCTTCTCAAAGACATGGGTATAACTTAAGGACTGCTTTTTAATTCTTGACCCGACTCCCCTGCCAAGCATTATATCGCCAACAGCAACAATACTTAAGGGCTCCTCTTTCTTAACATTTTCTTGAACTTCTTCTTTTCCTTTTTCATCTTCCGTCTGCCCTTCTTGCTGTGAGTCATTATCTGTTTGTTCCGGTAAATCAGCTTTCTCTGAATTGAATTCCTTAACTTCTTTATTATCCGGTAATTCAGAATAAATTCCGGGGAAAATGTAGGCCAGTAAACGGCCGATGCCAAAACCTATCCCAGCAAAAATTAAAATAATAAACAAAATTCTTCCTATTTTGATTTTCATATTTTTCTCCTGATTATTCCTGTGTATTTAAGCTGTATTGTCTAAAATACAGGGATTCATTATTGTGACAAAATTTAGTAATAAAATTCATTTCCATCCTTGGGTAAATCAATAATACTATAATACAATAATACTAAATATAGCCAAGCATAACACACATTATCATTTTAACATAAATACCCAAAGCTTCAACATTTATTTCTTATTACAGTTAACCTTTTTATGGTTAACCTTATTATTTATTGCTTTCAGTTAATAATTATTGATTGAGACATTCCCCATACCGGTATGTGCCCTGATCCTTATGCCATCATCTGCATTTTCGAAATCTTCTATATTTATTGTTCCGGATGCGTCCAGATTGATCTTTGTTTTTTCAGGTAAACTCAGCTCGATATTCCCCGTCCCGGTTTCAAAATCATATGTACCTGCTTCTTCAAGCTTTGCTTTCACCCTTATATGACCAAAATTGACTTTTGCGCTGGAACCGCTTCTCAGCTCTCCCTGTGAAACTCTCAGATCGCACATATCACCTTCTACCTTAAGAGCTCCCTCGATTCTGTTTATTTCTATATTAGCCATATTTACCCTTATATTTAATTCACATTTAATATCATCAAAGATCTTAATTCTGCCGGTATCAAGCTTCAGATTTATGCTGTCCGGATTTCTCGGTATATAAATTTTGGCATCAAAACTCCTGTCGGCAGGGCTTTTCACAGGTCCATTATAAATTGATTTTATCTCTATCCCGCTTTCTTCCTCGTTAATTATCAAATCAAAGTCCTTGAGTCCCTCTTTAAGTTTATCTTCCGTACCGGTACCTCTTAATTTTGCAGTTGTTTCCAGCTTTATCTCATTCTTATCCCATGTGTACAACTCAATATTGCCAAAATCTATGGAAACATGTAGCCGCAAAGGATACACAGCTTTAACCGTATATTCATCATATGATGCAACCTGTCTCTTAGGCCCCAATGCAGCTCCTGTTTGCGAACAACTGCATAAAACAGTACATATTAAAATGGCGCACATTAATAAAGCAGGACGAACTGAGGACACTCTTACCAGAGATACTCTTTTTTTGGCGGATAATAACAAACTTTTCATACTGGTCAAATTATCCCTTCCGTATACGTCAATTCGCATACAAGCTTCTACTGGTAAATAGTACCACACATTATCTTTGTCCTCAAAGTATTTCCCAAAGAGAAAAGGGGACAGTTCTCTTGAAACGGAGTGCTTAACGTTGAGAATTGTCCCCTGAATTTTACTCCTGTATTTCGTTTAATCTGCCTTCTGCATTTTATTATATACTTTCCCCTCTTGCTTCTCTTGCCGTCTCAATCATTGCCAAATAGCCTTCAACCGGAACATAGTCAGGAATTGAATTGCCTGATCCGAGGGCAAAGCCTTTATGATCAATAGCCTGGTTTATCACATTTTTCACATATTCCTTAATCTCCTGTTCGCTTTTCTGGCAAAGAATATCGGTATCAACTCCTCCGAAATTGCCGATTACATCGCCATACTTCTCAACCCATGCTGAAAATGGAGCAATTGCATCCTCATTAGAATGCTTTGCGTCAATTTTGGCAATATTAATCAAATCGTCCATAATATCAAATATGCATCCGCAAGAATGCAGCAGAAAAGGCTTATTAAAGGAATGAACAAGTTCAATTATTCTTGCATACTGAGGTATAATTTTCGTTTTAATGTCTTCAGGTGAAATCAAAGTTGCAGTTTTATACCCAAGATCATCACCAAACCGGCTTACAGCGTAAATATGCCCGAATTTTCGCAGGAACTCGTCCCAGATAGCGTACATCATTTCGCCAACTTTCCTGAATAATGCCTCATATAGCTCAGGATCATCGACAGAAATGTAGGCCAACCCGGTATAACTTACAATATCCTGCACACATTCAAATACACCGTTTCCCGGCCCGCCTATTGCTTTCATACCTTCAGGCATTTGCTCTTCCAACAATTCAAAATCCACTGAATATTTTTCAAAGAAATAACGGGGAATTTCTTCCCAAGGGTATTTTTTAAAATCATCAAATGTCTTAATGACACCTGGTTTATGCTCTCCGAGTGCTCCGCTGCCAGGCATAACCGGACCTATGCATCTTTCAAAAGAAACGGTATCATAACCCATGTCTTTAAAAAAGTTACAATATATTCTAAAGTATTCCCTCTTGTCATCTTTATTGCCGTTCAGAAGATCAGCAAACTCGACGTTAAGAGCTTTTTCCATAAACCTGTCAGAAATTATATGTTCATATAAAGGCATTCTTTTGGGTTTGATGTTTCTCGCTGCATCCAGTATATTATTATAGTCAGGTATAAATTTTGACATTTGACCCACCCTTTTCGAGTATTAAAAACTAAAGCTACAGACTAAACAGTTTTCTTTAGCTCAAAATGATATCTACCCAATTATATTTTTTACATAGTTGATGAAATGAGGCAAAACTATTCCGGGTTCTTCCAGTTCCATGCACCAGCGCTTAACCCATTCAAGTGAAACATACCCTTCATAGCCGCCAGCTTTTAATAACTCAAGTCCTGTTTTTACAGGAACATCTCCATAGCCCATCATGCGGTATTTCACTCTGCCGTCTTCCATGACTGAATCCTTAATGTGTACAAACTCTATATATTTTTTCAAACTATTATATGTCTTTTCCACCGGTTCATTCATAAAACGGAATGGATGATGCATATCCCACAGAATTCCCAATGCAGGACTATTAACTCTCTCAATTACTGACAAAATTGTATCTGAATCCGCAAAGACGCCGTTAGTCTCTAAAAGTATTTTTACTCCTTTATTTTCAGCGTATTGAGCCAGCAGACAAAGATTTTCAGTCACAAAAGCCGTATCAATCTCAGATGACGGTTCCGGATTAGCATCACCAAGTACTCTTACATACCTGGCTCCAATCTTCTGAGCAAGATCTACATATTCCATTCCTTCTCGCATGTATTTATTTATTTTTAACTTATTAAACAAATAGCATGAAGATGTTATGCATGGAATTTCTAAATTAAGCCTTTCCAGTTTTTCGAGAGTAGCTTTTAAATTATTCTCAGTAAAAGGCTTGGCGTGAGGAACATAAATCTCATTTTCAATTCCTCGTACTTCTATTCCATCAAATCCAAAATCACGCGCAGTTGCGGTTATTTCCTCCCACGACCAATCTGGACATCCCAGTGTGGAAAAAGATATTTTCACGTTAATCCCTCCAAAATTTGCTACATACATGATATTTACATTATATCACAAGTTTAAGAAAGCTGTTATACCAGTTAACAGAGTCTTTACTTTCTTTTATAAGTAAACATATATATAATAACATTTTCACTCATGAATGTCATTATGGATAATAAATTCCTTTCCATTTTAATAATAAAAAAACCTTTACCATTAATTATAATAAAATGCCTTTTCCATTAATGAAAATAAATTCCCTCACTATCAAGGAGAATAAATCCTTTCCAAAATCAAGATAATCACATATAATAAAATTAGAGCAAAAACTTTTTTATACTTGAAGCATTTTTTGTACTGCGTGGTAAAGAACTTATATAGAGAAAGTAATTGGATATTTTAGTATATCTTATTTTAGTTAACTAACTCTCTCTATTATAATTTTATCACTACCCTTTTTCATATAAGTTTTATTATTAAAATAAGTTTTATAAATTTGTAAAAAAACATCTTTCTTAGATTTTAAAAAACACCTCATGAAATGTGCATTATACATATAATATGTATTGTTGAGATTTATTTATAACTGCTATTTAAATTACAGATATGAGATATGAAAATTATAAATGATTGGGGGTATTATCAATGGATATGATGGGCTTTGTGTCAAATATCGGAGCAATACAGGCGGTATTGTTTATTGTCGGTCTTGCACTGGTCTTTGTTGAAATGTTCTTGCCTGGCTTTGGCGTTGCCGGAATAACAGGAATCATTCTTTTAATAATTGGAATTATAATAACTGCCAAAACAGTGTTTGAGGCTCTTATAATGATTTTAATACTTCTTGCAATACTTGGTGTAGCTTTTTTCTTAGTATTTCGCTCTGCCACAAAAGGGAAACTTTCAAAATCCCTTGTGCTTTCAGACTCTATAAATAAGTCATCCGGGTACAGTAGTGTAGATGAGTATAAATCCATGGTCGGCAAGGAAGGAATCGCTCTTTCAGTGCTGCGCCCGTCCGGAATCGCAGATTTTGACGGAGTAAAGCTTGATGTTGTAACTGAAGGAGAATATATTCCAAGTGGTACCAAAATTAAAATCATTCAGGTATCCGGTCCGAGGATAGTGGTGAGAGAAGTTAAATAAGCAGGTTAACTCGTTGTGCCGGCACAACAATTTATATTATTGGGAAATAAGCTAATAAATAAGCAATAAGCAAGTATGACAGCTTATGGATAAAAGTATTATATTTATAGCTGTTCACTTATAGTTATATACTTATAACTGTAGTATATTACAATTATTTTATACAAGGAGGAATTTATATTATGGGTAGTGCAATGGCGGCTTTCGCAATCATCGCTGTTATCTTTATCATTCTGTCGCTTTTCTTCAGCTTTGTGCCTGTAGGCTTATGGATTTCAGCTTATGCGGCAGGAGTCAGAATAGGAATCTTTACACTAATAGGAATGAGGCTGCGCAGAGTTATACCTTCAAGAATAGTAAATCCTATGATCAAGGCCGTTAAGGCCGGATTAAACGTATCTATCAATAAGCTTGAAGCACATTACCTGGCAGGAGGAAATGTGGACAGAGTAGTAAACGCTCTCATTGCTGCACAGAGGGCAAATATACCTCTGGAATTTGAAAGAGCTGCCGCCATAGACCTGGCTGGCCGAGATGTGCTTGAAGCGGTACAAATGAGCGTAAACCCAAGAGTTATTGAGACCCCTGTAATTGCAGCAATAGCAAAAGATGGCATAGAACTTAAAGCAAAAGCAAGGGTTACGGTTCGCGCAAATATAGACCGGTTGGTCGGCGGTGCGGGCGAACAGACAATTATAGCCCGTGTTGGTGAAGGTATTGTATCAACAGTTGGCTCTTCAGATAACCATAAGGAAGTTCTCGAAAATCCTGACTCCATTTCAAAGACCGTACTGGAAAAAGGCCTTGATGCAGGTACTGCTTTCGAGATTCTATCCATAGATATTGCTGATATAGATGTCGGGCGAAATATAGGCGCTCAGCTCCAAACAGATCAGGCAGAGGCTGATAAACGCATAGCTCAGGCAAAAGCAGAAGAAAGAAGGGCCATGGCAGTAGCTAGAGAACAGGAAATGAAAGCTGCGGTTCAGGAAATGCGTGCAAAAGTTGTAGAAGCTGAAGCAGAAGTACCAAAGGCGATGGCAGCAGCACTGAAAGAAGGTAAACTTGGAGTACTGGATTATTACAACCTTCAGAACATAATAGCAGACACGCAGATGAGAAATTCCATTTCCTCTATGAGCAAAACTGATTCCATTGGCAATGATAAAAAATAAGGAGCTGATTTAAGTGCCTTTAAATTATAACGGTGTCCGCTCAAGATATCGCAAAAATTCATATAACCAGAGAACTACCGGTTCAAAAGCTAAAAATGGTTTCGTAGCTACAGATGATATATCTGATATATCTGATTCGACTATTTCCGGAGATTTAGTTTCTGCAGGTTCTGCTATTTATGATCAAGACTTAACACACGATTTAGCAAACAATTATAATTATGAAAGGTCAGACAATATATTTAACTTCAGCAGGGATAATATTCTAAGAGGTATAATATTTTCAGAGATTCTTGGTGAACCGCGCGCAAAGAAAAACTGGAGATGTAGATGAGACTGGAGATATAGGAAAGAGCAGGACGCAACAGCCTGCTCTTTCCTATTTGAAAACTTAACAATTTTTCAAAAATAAACTTATTAGTCCTCATCAAATAATTCAAATTAATAATTCTTTGCAAAAAATATTTCAAATTAATAATTCTCAACAAACAATTCAAAATATGCCTGAGGATGCAAGCATGAAGGACATACTTCAGGAGCTGATTCTCCTTCATGTATGTAGCCACAATTCCTGCATTTCCAGAATACTTTTCCGTCTCTTCTGAAAACTTCGCCTTTTTCTATATTGGAAGCGAGTTTGTTAAACCTTATCTCGTGCCTTTGTTCAACTCTGGCTATCATTCTGAAAGCAGTTGCTATTTCCGGGAAGCCTTCTTCCTCTGCAACATCTCCGAATTCAGAATAAAGTTTTGTCCACTCTTCATTTTCTCCTTCAGCAGCATATTTTAGGTTGTCAAGAGTATTTCCCTGCGCAGCCGGATATGTAGCTGTAATACCGACAGTTGCCGGAATTTCACCTTTCAGTCCTTCCAGCATAAGCTTGTAGAACCTTTTTGCGTGCTCTTTTTCATTTTCAGCTGTTTCGTTGAATATTGCCTCAATTTGCTTATAGCCTTCTTTGCTTGCTATTGAAGCATAGAACACATACCTGCTGCGAGCCTGTGATTCACCCGCAAATGCTCTCATAAGATTTTCTAAAGTTCTTGTACCCTTTAAGCTTTTCATAATATTACCTCCCCATACTTATTCTATTTGTGCAAGCACATGCTATTATAGTCTCATATACAATATATGCTATTATTAGCATCATTTTAGATTGTATACTAAGTATGTCATATCTTATCAAGTTCGTTAAAGAATATTTATTAATAGATAAAATTCATTATTGCCATAAAGTCCCATGTTTAATTTTGAACAACATAATAATTTTTGCTGCTTTGTTAAGTATACCACTGTTTTTTCCAAATTAAACATTTTAAATCACTTTTATATTATTTCCCTTTATATTCGGGGAATATTGTTAATTGCAATATCCTGGCAAATGCATATTTCATAAAGGTTGACTATTAAACTTTCGAAAAATATAATATAATTGTATCATTCCATCGGTGACAATATTGTCTTTACTGGATAAGGAGCAAATAATGGGTAGAAGAAAAGTCGTATTATCAGTAATAATATCAATTCTTCTTATAGCAATTTTTGTATCAGGCAACGTTTGTGCTATACCTGATGTAGTTAATTCTGCCTCATTAGCTGTTCAGGGTAATAGCAGCGGCTCTCCCGGTGCCGGAGATTTGTCTGCAAAGCCTGAAATTGAGTCTCTTTCAGCTATACTGATGGAATCCGGCAGAGGTCAGGTCTTGTACGCCAAGAATTCTGATATTAAGCTGCATATATCTGCTGCCTGTAAAGTTATGACAGCATTGGTTACCATAGAAAAGCAAAGCGGCTCTTTAGGCTCCGATGTCGTTATAAGTAAGGAATCTGTTGATGCCGAAGGTTCAGCATTAAACCTTGTAGTTGGTGAAAAATACTCTATAGAAGATTTGCTTTATGCTGTTATTCTGAGTTCTGCAAATGATGCTGCCAACGCTCTTGCCGAATATGTAGGAGGGGATATCCAGTCTTTTGTTGCAATGATGAACGACCTTGCTGCCAGACTTAATCTGAAAAATACCCATTTCAGCAATCCAACGGGGCTGTACGATGAAACACAATATACTACTGCCCATGATGTTGCTTTGCTTATTAAATATGCTTTGACAAATCCTACATTTAACAAAATATTTTCAACCAAATCCCGCCCCTGGATTAACCCCGATGGCAGTACAAGCATATTGGTTAATCAAAACTCTCTTTTCTGGGCATATAACGGAGTTGACGGAGGAAAAATCGGCTTTAACAGTGAAGAGCAGTACTCTGTTATTACCACAGCTACAAGAAATAATCAGCGTTTGATAAGTGTAGTTCTTTATGGTCCTAAAGATTCTGTTTTTGATGATTCACAAAAGCTGCTGGACTATGGATTCAATAATTTTATGACGGGAGTGCTTGTTCGCAAAGGTGAAATTCTTAAAACTATAAATATTAACAATACCGATGTAAATCTAATAAGCATTGCTGATGTTTATTACACTTATCCTATCGGCCAGAGCTATATAAAGGATTTTGTGGTCAATGTTACTAAAGATCTTACTCCTCCTATAAAGAGGAATTTCAGTGTCGGAACTGCAAAATTTGTATTAATGGATGATACGGTAATTGATATAAGCCTTTATCCTGAAACAGACATTAATCCACCTGAAGACTATAAAACCAAATTTATAAACAAAATAGAAGAAAACAGGGATATATTCTACCTGCTTGCTGTCCTGATTATTATTGAAATATTAATAATTATATATAAGATTGCAAGATTAATCGCAAAATTGTTCAGCAAAATCCGGAATACCCGAACCAACTATAAATAGTGTATGAAAATGTACCCCTGTATCCTTTTATACATTAACTGCATGTGAGATTTGTTCCGACCACTTTCCGCACTTGTCACCCCAACGCGCAAGAACACTGTTATTGGACAATATCTCAATTACCTCACAGGAATTTGAACAACCCTGGCATTCAATGCTTTTTGCTTTATATTCATTCTCTGTTATGTTAAATCCGTAAAAATTCGTATTTCCACCTTCCTTTTGCATCTTTTCCCTTGCAAGCAAAGCAGCGCCATAAGCCCCCATAACATCGAAGTATTTCGGTATAACAATCTTTTTATTCAGTGCTCTCTCAAAAGCTGCAACTATTCCCACATTTGCGGCCACTCCTCCCTGAAACACAACCACATCCTGAATATCTTTGCCTTTTGCAAGATTGTTTAAGTAATTTCTCACAAGGGCTTCACACAGTCCGTTTATTATATCTTCCAGACTATGTCCCGTCTGCTGCTTATGTATCATATCGGATTCCGCAAATACAGCACACCTTCCCGCAATCCTTACCGTTGACTTTGCTCGCAGTGCATACTGGCCGAATTCACTAATCGGAATGGACAACCTTGATGCCTGCCTGTCAAGAAATGAACCCGTACCTGCTGCGCATACGGTGTTCATGGCAAAATCGTATACCACACCATTCCTTAATATTATTATTTTTGAATCCTGTCCACCTATTTCAAGTATGGTTCTTACATCGGGTATCAATTTTTGAGCTGCCACAGCATGGGCAGTAATTTCATTCTTTACACAATCCGCTCCAACTATAACGCTTGCAAGCTGTCTTCCACTTCCCGTAGTGCCTACGCCTTTTATTTTAATTCCTTCTCCAACTCTTGAGGCCATATCTTTCAGGCCGTTTCTCAGTGCATTTATCGGTTGTCCTTCTGTACGAAGATAAATCTTATCAACAATCTGTTCACTATCATCAATAAGTACCAGATTTGTACTTACAGAACCTACGTCAATTCCCAGATAATACTGTTGTTCCCTCAATGGCTTTACTCTCCCTTCTTTTTTCAAGCAGATCTAAAAATGCTTCAACCCTCGTCAGATAACCGGCTTCGCCTGTCATTTCATCAATTATAAGTGTAAGTACAGGTATTCCATAATCTCTTTCAATTGATGGCAGAATGCTTTCAGCAACAATTTCAGGCATACAGGTCAGAGGATAAATCTGGATTATGCCATCATATCCATCCTTTGCGAACAACACACTGTTTCCTATGGTTTCCTGTGCATGACCTCCTATCATCGCGCCAAGATATGGCTTCGCAGCTTCTGCAAATCTCAAATCCCTGGGCAGGTGCAGACCACCTTTTATAATGTGTTCAATTATCCATCCGCTGATTGTTACAGGCCGGCACACCTCTACGCCCATATCTCCCAGTCTTTCCTGAATATTTAAGCTCGTGCCGGTATCTATAGTAGTATATATCTCTCCCACAATACCAACTCTTAAAGGCTTGTAATTATTATCAATCTCAACTTCCAATAACTTTTTTTCCGTATACTCAATCAGTTTCTTTATTCCGGCTGATCCTTTTGTGCTAAACACTTTATTGCGGAATTCCTTCATTATTTCATTGGTAGTTCCTCTTTTTTTCTCCCTGGGCCTGACTTTAAAGCTTAAGCTTTCCAGTTCATCCATTCTTTTTGATATTATTGTGGTGTTCACTGCAGCCTTCAGAATTTTATTTATATTCCATCCTCCTGCAAGTTTTTTTACTCCTTCTGCAAGTTTCCTTATTCCAGCTACCTTCTCCTTATAATTTCCCCATGGTATATCAAGAGCTATCATATCCATTTTATATCCTATATCATGGAGAATTTCTCTCTGCATCTCGTAATAATAACCAAATCTGCAGGGGCCGCAGCCACCGACCATAATAATTGTATCAGCCCCTTTTTCATAGGCCTGTATAAAATTCCCTATTGTAATTTTCAACGGAAGACAGGCCAGTTCGGGAGCGTACTTGGTTCCCAGCTCAAGTGCACTTTTATTGCTAAAAGGAGGCACCACATAATCCGTCCCCAGGTCGTCCAACATGGCTTTAATCGGTACATATAAATTACCTAAGTGCGGAAATGTTACTTTCATCCTTCTTCCTCCATCTAATCATATCTATAAAAGCTTCTACACGTGTATTCATACCCGCTTCGCCGGAATGCTCATCTATGGTAAGGACAATAAAAGGTATTGTACTCATTCTTTTAACTCTCTTTTCTGTGAGATCGCAGACAAAAGAATCAACGCCGCATCCAAAACTCATCAGGTATATTATGCCGTCGATATTTCCTTTCTCAAGCATATGCATTGCTGTTCCAATGGCTAACCTTCCGAAGTTCCAGAACATTGGCTTGTTGAGAAAGCTCGCTTTTTTATTTATAGTACTTTCATCCTGCATATCTACCGTAATTAAATTAACACCATTGTTCCGCAGCTTTTTTACCAGGTCCATATTTATATAGCTGTCATAAAGGTTATATGGATGTCCTATCACTAGTATATTTAATAAAGACTGCCCTCTTTGCATGGAGCCGTGGTTTGCTCTTACATCATTTCTATTTGGATTTACATCTGCTCTGTTCAGGCTTACATCCATCCTGTCCGGATTTTCATCCATTCTAATTAAGCTAAAATTTGTATTATCTCCTTGAAAGGAATTCAAAATGTCAGAAGGAAGCCTTCCCTTCCTTACAGCACCGTCATACATGTCCTGCACCTTCTGAGCTTTATTATAGGCTTTTCTTATTTGAAACTTATTGTCAGAAAAATAACTGCCTATTTCCATTACAGCCTTCCACATATTTTTATGAGACCGTCTAACGTTTATTTCAGTATCAATTATTTGCGGTAAGCCTTTAATGGTATTTTTGACCATGTCAGGAATGCCGCCGATTTTCGGGCATATATATTCGTCTTTTGATATGCTTGTAAGCCTTGGTATGAACAAATAATCCACTCTGTCCTTTAAATTCAGTACGTGACCGTGAAAAACCTTAACAGGCAGACAAGCCTCATCCACACATGATTTTACTCCCTCATCCAATATGCGTTTATTAGTGTGGTCAGATAAAACAACATCTGCTCCCAATTCTTCCAAAAAAGTCTTCCAAAGCGGATAATAGCGGTAATAAAACAAGCCTCTCGGAATACCGACTTTTATTGCCACAAGCCAACACCTCGAAAGGTATTATTAACTTTTAAAATTCGATTTATACTCTCTGATGATAATTTTCAATAGAATCATAATCTATATAATATTTCCTTTTAATCATACAATATGCGTAAAAAAACATAATACAGATAATTCCCTTCCGGAGGTAATATTGTCGATTATACGGCCATAAATTAAATAAATGTTTTAAATGGGATATATTTTAAATGTTAATATATTAATTAGAATTTCCACAAATATGAATAGAAATCAGAATATGTACAAGTGCATGTGTGCAAACATGGATTAAAAATGTAATTATGAATATTAATAGTTAATACTAACATAAACATGAATAAAAAAGGATATGCCATGATGAATAGACATACCCTTTATTTTAATGCATTTATCAATCTGTTTTACAGATCATTTTTTAATCACATTATTCTGATTTAATAAGTTCAATTGCTTTAGTAAAATCAATTACGGCATGTTTCGATAAAATTATGCCTTTCCTGCACATCCAAGAACATTAATGAGCTTATGCTTAACAATCTTCTTAATGTTCTCTCTTGCAGGTTTCAGATACTGTCTTGGGTCGAAATGATCTGGATGTAATGCAAAATATTCTCTTATTGAAGCTGTCATAGCAAGTCTCAGGTCAGAGTCAATGTTGATTTTGCAAACTGCCATGGATGCAGCTTTTCTGAGCATTTCTTCAGGAACACCTTTCGCACCGGGCATCTGTCCGCCGTATTTGTTAATTGTATCAACAAATTCAGGTATAACTGATGATGCACCATGAAGAACTATCGGGAAACCAGGAAGTCTCTTCTGTATTTCTTCAAGAATATCAAATCTGAGCTGTGGTTCGCCTTTAAATTTATAAGCGCCATGGCTAGTCCCAATTGCTATTGCAAGAGAGTCAACGCCTGTTCTTTCAACAAACTCCTGAACCTGATCAGGATCAGTAAATGCAGCGTCTTTCTCAGATACGTTTATAGCATCTTCGATACCTGCGAGTCTTCCAAGCTCACCCTCAACAACTACTCCTCTTTCGTGTGCGTAATCAACAACTTGTTTTGTAAGTCTGATGTTTTCTTCAAAAGGATGCTTTGAACCGTCGATCATAACGGATGTAAATCCACCGTCTATGCAAGCTTTGCAGATTTCAAAATCTTCGCCATGATCCAGGTGAACACAAATTGGCAGTCCTGTATCTTCAATAGCAGCTTCAATAAGCTTCATAAGATATACATGCTTTGCATATTTTCTTGCTCCTGCTGAAACCTGAAGAATAAGGGGAGCGTTTTCCTCTTTGGCAGCTTCGGTGATTCCCTGAATAATTTCCATGTTATTTACGTTGAAAGCACCTATTGCATATCCACCTTCATATGCTTTTTTAAACATTTCTTTTGATGTAACTAATGGCATTGATATTCAACTCCTTATAGTAGTATTGTTTTTGTAGTTTAACAAATTTAACGCGACTATGTATATAGTATGTTAAGTTTTTATCATAATAATTTTATCACGTTTCGACTTAAAATCAAGTACAATATATAATTACTTCCTATATTAATCTCTTTTTACTTTATCACCATCATATACTAACCTTTGTCACTATATGACAAAATAAAGCCACAATTCACCGAATGTATATTCAGCATGCATAAAATGTATCTTTAAGTATACAAGGAAGTTCCTTTAATACAAGCGGATTGATTTGCCCCGTAACGAGCTTACCAGCTCTTGAGCTCGGAACTCCTGCTATCGAAATGCCAGCACAACAAGTTAACTTAAGTATGCAGCAAATGTACCTTCAGAATATAATCACAGTAAAATGATTATACTTAAAGTAATTAAAGTGCAATGGCTCAATAAAATTTTCATTCAAAGTGCATTGATAATATTTTAACGGTGTATAGTTACAATTGATGTGTTACATGAAAACTGAATAAAAAAAGCGAAAGATACTTTTTTGTGTTATTATCAATTCACCACAAACCAACAACACACAAGAAAGGATCTACGCTATGAGTAAAATT
>DUMB01000032.1 GCA_012840085.1 Clostridiaceae bacterium | reverse complement strand
TTGTGTACAAATCTGTCCCAGATGGACTCTCCTTTCCCGTCCTCATTCCATGCTCCTTCAATCTGGTAAGCTGAAGTTCCTGCACCCCAGAGAAAACCTTCGGGAAACTTTCTGAAAGTCATGCTTTTCTGCCCCTCTCGTGTTTATATTCGTTTCTCGCGTCTGTATTTGTTGGCTTGCATCATACCTATATATGAGCACTTATGCGTATTGAAGCCACTTTTTTCAATTGTGACTGAGATCTTTTTTCGCTGCGAAATGAAATTTTCTTTTCATTCCTGCGTTTTTTGCTGCCATGACGCTTGCTTTTGCATCTTCATAAACAATGCAGTTTTCAGGTTTCACATTCAGCAATTCCGCTCTGTCCTTATTCTTATCTGACTTCTTTACTATGCCATCGATTTCTTTACAGTACTTTTCTTTACTGCACTATCTTTACCTCACTGAAAAAATACTTTCTCTCTCCTGATTTACTGATATATCAAAAATAAGCATTTCTCCTTTAGGAAGGGTAAACATCATGCCTTTGTGCTCAATAGGGATGTTGTTATTATTTGACTCATCAGATGCCAAAGTAATAGCTTTGTTGTTCAGGGATACCTTTAATCTCTGTCCATGCCACACTATGCTAAACTGAACTTCATCCCACCATGGTATCATGTTGGGGTTAACTTCAATTTTGTCCTCCCTCAGCATGATTCCGGCCACTCCCCTGACAACAGCAAGCCACGCACCTGCAGCGCATGCGGAATGAACTCCCTGCCATGCACAGTTATGCACATCATCCAGGTCTATTCTTGCTGATTTGAGGAAGTAATTGTATGCACTTTCCGGCTGTCCCATATCAGATGCACAAATGGAATGCACAGGATAGGACAAGGATGAAGAAGCTTCGCATCTTGCTTCGTAGTAATTCCAGTTTCTCTTGTATATCCTTTCATCAAACTTAAGATTTATATATGAAAACAGCAGCATCACATCAGGCTGTTTGATAACCTGGCTTTCATGATACAACCCCGATTCCCTCATCTGATATGATTTTGCAGCAGAGCCCCCTGCTATTTCCAATGATTTATTGAGGCTGAAGTATCCGTCAAATTGCGGAATCATACCCGTATCTTTTTCAAGCGGCAGGTACAGCTTGTTGATTATTTCCTCCCATACTGCAATTTCGTCCTTCTGAAGATTTATTTTCTCGATTGTATCCTTCGCTCTACCTGCCAGTTGCCTGTAAAACTTGACTGCATGCTTGAGCACAAGGCATACCAGATAGTTCGTGTAAGCATTATTGTCTACATATGGATGATGTTCATCCGTACCGGTAACTGTTTTTATTTCATATCTGTTTTCAGAAGGGTTAAATTCCACTCTGGAAGCCCAATATCTTGCAACTTCCCATATAATCTCCAGTCCATAATCCAATAAAAAGTCGACATCACCTGTACATATATAGTAATTAATAACACCCCAGGCTACATCGGCTACAATGTGTATCTGCATGTGCGGATGCCTGACGTATTCAAATATTGTCTCCAAACCGGTGACGGAAGAAGTGAATGGGAACCTGGCTCCCTTATATCCTTCAATTTTTGCCTGCTGCCTCGCTCCGTCCAGCATATTATATCTGTATATCAGTGCAAGTCTGGCAGCTTCAGGTGCCGTATACAGGAATATGGGAAGTTGGTATATTTCACAGTCCCACCATACAAAATTGTTATAGTGCTCTCCTGTCAGGCCTTTGGCTCCAACACTATGAACAGAGTCATTCCTGGAAATGGATATGGCGCTATGGTAATTGCTGAATCTAAGAGACGCATCTGCCAATTCATCGCCCTTTATTTTCACATCAATATTACTAAAGAAATCATTCCAGCACTTTGCATGCCTTCCGAATAATTCATCATACTTTGAATTCTCAAGCCTTGTAATATTTGCTTCTACACAGGCTCTCAAATCTTCTTCAGTATCCCTCGATGTAATTATGTAAACTTTCTTTTCCAGGCAGTATTCCTTTCCCCTTTCGGAATTGAATTTTATCCTGTTTGCCAGTATACCTGCGCCGTTTTGCTCCTGCCATTCGCACTCCAATTCTTCCTGACCGCAATATATTTTGTTTGTTACACCTGTAAAATATATAAACTTATAATCTTCACCTGAATAATTGGAATAGAACATCCTGTTCCCGGATATTTCAGAAGAAATAGTTTTTGTCACTATTTGCCCGTTGGTTTTTGTTCTTGAATCCAAGCCCGAAAGGATTTCTATTTGTTTGTTATGGTTTTCAGGTATTATGGTAACCTTCTGGCAGTACTCATGATCGTTTTCAAAGCTTGCAAATCTTTCAAACTTCAGATAAGTTATATCTCCGCAGTTGCTTTCCCATCTTACTTCCCTTATCAGACATGCGTTTTTCATGTCAAGGGTGCGTTTCCATGATAAAAGCCTTCCCTCCCAAGGACAAAAGGTCTCTTCGCCAATTTTTATCCTTATAAGAAGAATGTCCGCAAAATTTATTACACAATCAATTTTTTGAGCATACTTGAGTTTTTCTTCATTAAAGTAATATTTTTTCATATAGATGTTATCAGCAAAAGGCTGAGCCACATCATAGACCCTGTCTATAAGGCCTCTGATATAGCATCCCTGAATTCTTATACTTCCGAATTCTTCAAAGCTTCCTCTGACTCCCATATAACCATTGCCTGTTGTCAGAAGCGCTGCATTTCTTGCTTCAAATTCCAAATCATAGCTAGTTTCAGTAATTTTCCAGCCATTTTCAAAAACTAAATTTGACCTGCCCATGTATTTGATTCTCCTTTGCTTGTATCCTTATTTGTCTGAATTTTTTAACTGCTTGGCTTTTGCATAATTATTCATCTAGCTATTCTAATTTAATGTTGTTTTGACTTTATCTATCAAATTTAATTACTTTAATTTAATTGCTTTAATTTATTTGTTTTAATTTTTATTTATTTAAACTTATTCGTTTTTAACTTGCTGTCCATCATTCAACAGCTGAATTTTTAGCTTATAGCTATTTATTGAATTCTTTTACAAGTTTGCTGACCAGATTGAATTTATCCAAGCTTATCCCCGGGGGACAGCTGTCACTGTTTGCGAGAATATAGCGTGAGCCTTTGAGCTTTTCAAGAAGCTCAGTTACATACTTCTCCAACTTATCAATATCGCTCTCCAAAAAGACTGTCGGTTCAATGCCGCCTATTAAAGCAATCCTTTCCGGCAGCACTTTCCTTGCTTGCCACAGCTCAATATTGCCTGTAGGCGGCGGAGATATGGATTCAATACAATCAATATCCGATTTTGCCATCAACGGTATAAGTGCCTTTAAATGCCCGCATGCATGCTGAATATATAATTTTCCGTAGTTATGTAAGATTCTGCACCAGTCATTTATTTCCGGCAGTATATACCTTTCATATAAATCAGGTGAAATGTTTGTTGTTGAAGTATCCTCCCAACTGATAAAAGCTTCAGCATCAGACTGAGCAGATATTTCAGCCGTCTTCAATGATACTTTTTTCATGCTTTCAAGTGCTTCCTCTACAATTTCAGGATAATCTGCCAGAGCATAGACTAGTTCTTCCGTACCAACCCAGTATTCCAGTAAAGACTGAAAGCTTGTTTTGAGATTTGGCGACGGCGCAACTATAGGTACGAGGAGTGCATCATCCCCCCATTTTTTAGCGGCTTCATCATACAATTCGTAATAAGGCCGTATAACCATATCCTCAAATAAATACGCAAGTATTTTGAAGTCTTTCTCTTCTTTTACCGGATGTTCAGCAAGATACCACGTATTTCCACTTGGAGAATACCTATAAACAGCACTTATATTACCTTTAGGGGTATCATAAACTATGGTTTTTGAACTACTGCCCTTAATTTCTTTTATTGAACAAGATTTATATTCTGTTCTGTAAAGAATTATATCTCTCCATTCCTTACCATAATACGGATAGTGTCCTCTTATTAATGGATCTGCGCCTATGCTCTTAAGAAACTCAATTTCCCCACCTGCAGTGAATTCATCGTTTTGAGCCTCCCACCAATACGCAAGATTTGGTGACCACGGTATCCTGTCAACCTCTTTCCCTCTTAATGCAGAAAGTATTCTTTGTTTAGACTTCATTTATAACCTCCTGGTAACTACTGAAATTTGTTTATATTATTAAAATGATTAAGAATCACAATGTCTTTTATTTTCTCAGTCATTTTCAAATTTCTTAATCATTTCCGATTTTCTTAATCATTCTTAATTATCTCAGTCACTCATAGTTGTCTTAGCCGTTCTTAACTATCTCAATCATTACTGATTGTCTTAGCCTTTCTTAACTATCTTAATCATTACTGATTGTCTTGGCCGTTCTTAACTATCTCAATCATTACTAATAGTCTTATTCATTCTTAATTGAGTCAGTCACCTTTAGTTACTCCAACTATTAACGCAAAGCAACACCCTCTATCTCTCTTGGGTGATAAAAAGTTTCTTCCTTCTCCAAGCTCGTTTCATGCGTGTGTAAAGCCTTCTTTTCAATCTGATGAATAACAAATGATGAATAGCAAAAGGTTTATATCCTCTTTAAAATTCCTAATCCATGATTCTACGGCTGTAACTGCTGTCTCTTAAAGTAATAAGCTCCCCCGGTGGAAAGTATATCCTTTGAATGTTCACCGAGGAGATCTGTTTTCACCGGAGGAGTTTCACCCCGCAATTAATGCTCAACTGTCTTTCTACGTTTTCTTTTATATGTTTATATAACTCGTCTTTGCCGTTTGCATTCAACCATAGCCTAGCAGTAATGCTAACTGTAACACTAAATGCTATCCTGGCATTGATATCTGATACATTTTTAATTGTTAAGGTAGGTAGAAGAAGTCTTTTTCACTTACATCATCGAAGTTTTCATCAAATTCTGCCTTAAGTCCAAATGCATTGACCAGCAGCTTGACAAATTCTCCTCTGGCTGCGGAGGCTTCAGGAGCATACAGGCTATTGCCTATGCCATTGATTACTCCCCTTGCTGCCAGAGCTTCGATTTCTTTCCTTGCCCACTCAAATTTGCCAAGGTCGTCAAATGTCCTGCTTGCATAACCAACAGCAAACATACTGAAGTGATTTGTTATAAATTTGACTGTACCCGTTTCTTCGTCTATTCCCTTTTCATCTTCCTCAGCACCCTCGAAGATATCTTCAGGCTCACTGTCTGACAAGTCTGCAGAAGTTTTTCCTTCTTCTACTTCATTGCCGATTTCATGGATATTGCCATCTCTGGTAATAGATTCTTCTCCATCGCCATGCATAACCGGTTTCACATTCAGCATCAATTGCAACCATTTTACCTTGTTCAACTTTTGCCCATAAACTTAGTTCATACTTCTTTTTAGAATCTATTTCGAGCCAATTCGCTACCTGTTTTGTTCCTGTATATATCCTACATCCGATTTCCCTATAAGACCTTCGTTAGTTACTTTTACATATTCTATTTTGCATTGGCTGCTTTCCATTCATTGTACTGTCTTTCAATTTCAGCTATAACTTTATTAATTCCAGCTGCTTCACACTTTTTCCTGAACTCTTCAAGATAAGCATCAACATTAGGATT
>DUMB01000031.1 GCA_012840085.1 Clostridiaceae bacterium | reverse complement strand
GACGATAGAAATCAGCGACAGTGATGTTGCTTTGAGGTGAGATTACTGTAAAATATTTTCAAATCTGTTATGTAAATTGCTGCATTTTTATATGGCAACTTGCTGTACTTTTATTTTACACTATACACCCCAGCCTCTTAAACAATGGTTATCTGTCATCAAGAAGTCTGGTATGTAGATACAAGGATCCGTCTGCGTTTGACGCTTACACTCAACGTGTCCAGCAAATCGAATATTGGCAAGTATCTTTCTGGTTTTTGCTACACAAATATAGCGTCAACCATTTTTAGTTGACGCTATTAAAAGAATTATTAATTTTTCCCCTATCTACTGTACAAGGGACACTTTCAGTGTGACTCCAAGGCGACCATTCTTTGCTGTGAGTAAGCGAGATATTACTTTTCCCAAATTACTTTCTCATTTTTATTATCTTCGAGCACTATTTTTTGTAAAGATGAAAAATCGCCTTTGATCTCAACGTTTGGTTTTCCCAGTCCTCCGACTAAAATGCTTTTAATTTTAACATACATAATATCGTTTTCGATTCGATACGAGTAATTCCACATTATGTCCGCACTCGTCATAAAAACTGGAGAAAAAAGATTTTCTCATTTGTCACCGATAGGTTTTGCACCCCTATAGATGATACATCCTTAACTTTTCCGAATGCAAAAAGGTTCAAAGCCAATGCACCTCCAACAAGAATAATAACTACCAGTATAGCAATGATTAAAATACGCATTTTTCTCATATTGTCACCTCAATTCTTACGTTTCGGCAAAGACGAGCCATTACTTGAACCACTGCTAGACCCACTACTGGACGGGGTACTTGACCCAGAAGATGAACCCGAAGATAGCGAACCCGAGGAAATTGAAGAACCAGATGAGTTAGTAATGCCTTTACTTGTGCCAACACCATAAACCTCAGATACGGTATACTTTCCTTTTGACTTATAACCAACTTCCGATGCAGATGCAAAATCCCTTCCGGTTTCATAACCTTTTTGCTTTTTTATACTTTCAGCAAGAATAGAAGGATGGTTAATTCCAAGAAATCCAACCGAATTAAGTTTTGTGTCGCTAACAGAATTCCATACCCCGGATGCAAAGTATGAGCAATTATTCCACAAGCCCCAGTTATCATTTTTCCCTATGAAGTCGTTTATTTTATCAAGATCATCAGAATCAAAATCCATAGTTAATGACACATAAGAGCTGTAATCCCACCCATACGCTCCTTTTACCTCTGTTTAAAATAGAACCACTTATCATCCACTTTCTCAAGTTCGATAATATATATGTTGGATGGCTTATCTCCTATTTGAACACACACCAGCCCTTTTGCAACTGCTAAATCCGCACCCTCAACAAAGTATATATCACTGTCTTCATTCGTTATTTGATTGAACTTTAGCGTTTTAATAATAAACGAAACATCACTTTGTTCAATCTCTTTTATTACGTCATTTTCAAGCTTTTGCTTTGATTCAATATATACTTTGTCTTTGGTCGCATAGTAGAACAAGTGCCCACTTTTTTCAAAGAAGTCCTTGTTATCAATTTCAAGTATATATGGATGCTTATTTAGCAAGTTGACCACATTTTCAAACTTTGCTTTATTCTGCTTCAATGTTATTGCAAGCTCATCTTTTGTCATTTTAGGTGCATCCTTCTTCATATTGTAAAACAACCACCCCACACTTGATATAACAGCTATTAGAAGGCCACATACGACAACTATAACGGCAATGATTACGATTTTCTTCTTATTCATCTCTAATCACCCCCTCCCTTAATTCTTCCCAAAGAGGGTGTTTAGTATCGGTCTAACATCAATATTGATTAGCGACCATTTAAAGTACTTCGCTGATGGATTTTGTTGATAGTAAATATCAATTCCCCATTGAATAGTATTATGGTCATGTACCGAATCACCGTAGTATGGTGCTCCTAAGCTGGTATCTGCTGTCTTCTCTCTCTGTGCTGCCCATCCACCACCTGTAAACAAAGTCTTAGAGCCAAATCCAAGAGCAGTACCAGTATACCCATAGTTAATATTTCCAAGTTCCTCGGCTGTAATAAACTTACCATCATACATACAAACGCCATACTCAGGCATCCAAGAGAGCTTTTTACTGTATGTAACCTTATAATCCCAGCTTCCTCCTGGTCTAACAAGGTCATACCACATGTAAACCTTTAGAGGCAAGTTGAACGAAGAACCTGTATTCGCAAGTGCACTTACGTTATCTCCGAGTAGTGTATTAACATCTGAGGTTCTATCATTGTATGCCTGACCGTTTCTCGCAGCATTTCTTATATTTTCTGCTTCCTGATGTATTGCATTCTTTGCCTCTTGCGTCTTCGCTGCATTCCACTTATCCGTTAAGTATTCGATTGCAATTATTACGTCAGGACGACCTTTGAACTCCGTATAGTCAGATTCCATTATATGACCACTAGGGTCTCGGAAGTTTACAGGGTTATTCTGGCAGTACGTGTACAAATTCAAACTGAGTGTATCTCTAATGTCGCCCCAATAACTATCCTCAGTTAACATGCGTGAAGTCGCAGGGTCATAATACCTTGCCCTTAAGTATATCGTCCCAGTTTCCTTGTCAAAGTAAACGCCAAGCAACGATATTGTCATATTGCAATAATATGCAAGCCTCAAATTCTGCACTACAAGCCGTTTCCAAAGCCCATGACAAACATACAATATGAATATAATATTATAAAAAGCCAAGGTATTTATAAGCTTTGTAAAAACAAGCTTTATATAACCTTATATGACACAAGCCTTCTTGTCACAATTATCCAGTCCCATTATACCATACAATATTTACCCTTACAATACAAAAATTCCCACCCAGTGTTGAGCCAGCAGGGAATAATGTTTTTGCCCTATAACTTAAGTACTGCTTTCACTGCGTTATGGTAGCCATATTTCTTAAAAAATTCAACCAACGCTATTTGAAATATGTCCTTTTGGGATATATTAAATTCCCGGCTATAATCCTGCACAAGGCCATCCAATGCGCTGGATATATTAATTGACTTTACCTTTGGAACACCGGGAAGAATGTATCTCGGCAGCTTCTCGCCGGGCAGCTCGACTTGGTTAATCAGACCTACCAATCGGGATTTGTTGGCACTTAAGAAATTAAGCAGTTCTATATATTCCGTTGTCTTGTCATTCTGCGCAAGCTTTAGGTCGTCATTTTCCAAAGCTGTACCGCCGCCTTTTACATAGTTTCCGATATCATCATCCCAAACATACCCTCTTGTTTTCATGTATGCCGCCATTTCCATACTGCTTTTAAACCTAAACTGCTTGGCAATATCTCTTGCGTCCATCCCCTGCGTGAACATTGCAATAATTCCTGCCGCCCTGCCCGTTGGAAGCTCATCACAAGGCTCTATTGTCTCTATAGGTGTTCCATCCAAATGCTCCGCCTCATAGTTCTTTGTTTTAGGATTCCATTTCAGCTTATGCCTTGATGCAAAGTTATATATGGCTGTTACATCCTTGTAACCCAGTTCCCTTGCAACCTCTGCTCTGGTTTTGCCTGCCGCCAAAAGATACTGTAATTGCTTTATCTTCTCTATTGTATTAGCCCTCACTATTGCCACCTCCCAAAGCATCAACAGCATTTTGCAGACCTTCCATGTTGGTGTGCAGGTATATGGCTGTGGTTTCGATAAAAGCATGACCAAGGAGCCTTTGCACTCTGACAATGTCAACACCGTTTTTCAGCAGGTTGCTTGCAAAGGAATGCCTTAATATGTGTGCCGAAATGTTATCCCCAAGACCTGCTTTTATTGCCGCAGCTTTTAATGTGCGGTTAATATAGGTCGCCGAAAGGCTGCCGCTTATGGTGCTGAAGATATACACGCTGTTTTGGTTTCTGACCTGTAAAAGATTTTGCAATTCCTCTTTCAGTACCGCATTTATCGGTATCATTCTCGACTTTGCGCCTTTGCCGCCAACAACATGGATGATATTATTATCAAAATCAATGTCTGTTACTTTTAAGCTTTTACATTCGCCCATGCGAAGCCCTGCTTAATACAAGGCATAAGCCGCAGCTTTTATTACCGGATGTTCGATGCAATCTAAAAGCCTTTTAACCTCGTCTTCCGTCAGGTACACACGCTCTTTAAACTTGCGCCTTACCTGTTTTATCTGCCTGCCGATATTATCCTTGCACCAACCCTTCTTGACGCAGTAATCATAGAAGCACCGCACTGCAGTCAGTGTGTTATACAGGCTGGATGTGGAATAGTGCTTTTCTTTCCTGATATAGTTTAAATACTCTTCAATATCAATGGGCTTTAATTCATCAACATAAATCGGGACATTCCTTGCCTCTGTAAAATGCTTTGAAAGCAGGGTAAGAATTTTTCTATAGCTGTTTGTGGTCTGCTTGCTTAAGCCCGAGCTTTCAATATGATTTAAATACTGCTCTATGGCATTTTTCATAAGCATATTTTTTCACCTCCCATGACACATTAAGCCTCTGATATCCGTATAAGTCAAGTTATTTCTTGCTTTTTTATTGCTTATATGTAAGGCAGGGAGCGGCGCTCCCAAGCCTTACCTGTTTATGGGCTTTAGCCTGTTGAGCATGAGCGAGTTTCTCAGGCGAGAAATGAGCCATGCGAAACAAAAAACCACCCGCTATGCGGGTGCGCGACAGGCGTTATACAAAAAAATCACCTTTCCATTAT
>DUMB01000030.1 GCA_012840085.1 Clostridiaceae bacterium | reverse complement strand
TTTCTTTCCTTGCCCACTCGAATTTGCCAAGGTCGTCAAATGTTCTGCTTGCATAACCAACAGCAAACATGCTGAAGTGATTTGTTATAAATTTGACTGTGCCCGTTTCTTCGTCATACATTGAAAGTGTTATCGGTATAATATTTCCGCCGTCGTAAATGTAATATGCTATTATATCTCCTGAACCACTCATTTCGTCTTCTGACGGCTTGTAATTCAGTGATACAATGACGTTTGCACCATCATTTGCCCAGTCGACATTCTGTCCGTTTATCCTGATAGACAGCTCTATTACAGGTCTGTCACCAACTATGGCTTTAATTTCATCGCTGAGCCCTGAGCTATCTACTTTCTTCAGTGTGATTTCGAAGTCACCTGTTGCATCATCTGCATTGCTCAGCATGTTGGAAGGTAATTCTATAGTGCCCAGGCCGGTCTCTATTATTATCTTCTTTTCTGCAGTGCTGTCATTCAATGCTTCGGCGGGAAGTTTAATTGAATATTCGTCTACGTTTTCCGTATTCTTGAATACGTATTTTACAACCTGTATTCCATTGTCATCTTCCCCGGCACCATCGAAGATATCTTCAGGCGTACTGTCTGACAAGTCTGCAGAAGTTTTTCCCTCTTCTACTTTGTTGTCAATTTCATTGATGTTGCCATTTCTTGTAATAGATTCTTCCTCAGTTTGCGATGAAGGAGGAATTACAGGCGGTACAATAGGACCACTCGGCTTGTTATAAGTTACTTTTATTGTCTTCCCGGCTGTATTGCCTCCGCTGTCTGTTGCTACAACAGTTATGGTATTTTCACCACTCTTTAAGCTAACAACCACACTGAATTTACCTTCTTCGTCAACTCCAACTTCTTCGCCGTTAACAGTTACAGTCTCAAGGTCACCGTCTTCATCCGTCACTGTGCCTGATACAGTGAAGCTTGCTTGCGTTACAGTGCAGTCTTCCTGATCGAGGGTGATAACCGGAGGATTTCCCTCGTCGGGTTCCGATGCCTTAGGTCTCATCACAACATTATCTATCCATGCTGTTGAAGCTTCGTTGCTTTTTATTACAAATCTCAGGCTCTGTTTTGTCATTCCTTCCTTTGGTCTGAAGGTATAAGTATATTTCTGCCATGTATCAGCTGAAAATTCCATTTCCGTATTGTAGACTATTTCGCCGTCATCGCCGGCTTTTTCAGCACTTACTACAGCAAATGTACCGGATGCTACTCTCGCCCAGAATTCCACAACATATTCCTTTGCAGGGTCAATATCAAACCATTCCTGCTTGAAACATGAACCAGCTGCATTAATTCCGGATATTTTTTGTGAGCGTATTGCACCGTACTGGTCCTGCCAATCATGAAGGAGTGAGAATGTTCCGCCTGTCTTTTCACCGGACCAACCGTCTGCTATGCTATTAGCGTCATTATCATCCTCCATACCGCCGTTTACAATCATGCTTTCTTCAGGCGTCAATTCAACTTCCTTCAAAGCGACACCATCCAGATAGAAGGTTATTTCTTCTCCGGGTTCGCCTTCTACATGGAATCTGACACTTATTCTTCCTGCATGCGGATGTGGAAAGAAAGTAAAACTATAGTGTTTCCATTCATTCCCGTTTTCTTCTGCAGTTATAACCAGGGATGAATTATAGGGGCCGAGGTTTTCATAGTAAACGCCGCTCACTTCTGTATCGCAAACTCTGAGCGTACCTTTTTCGACTTTTGCCCAGAAACTGAGTTCATACTTTCTTGCAGGGTCTATAATCAGCCAGTTAACATCTGCCTTCTGGCCTTCCTGCTTGATTCCGCTTTCTACATATCCGCCTTCACCGTCAGCGGGTATCGAGACATCCACTCTTACATATTTTTCGCCCTTTGGAGCCGGATTCTCAGGTGTTCCCTCAATTACTGTTATTTCCCCGCCTGAGTAACCTGGCGACCATACATCAGGAATGCCGTTATTGTCTTCATCTATTTCAAAACTTCCATTATAGAGGAGGTTGTTAAGTTCAGCTATATCCACTTCGAAGGTTTCTTCCCTGTTAAATTCGCCGTCTGTTGATATTAGTTTAATGCTATATTTACCAGGCTCGACTGTCTTAGGATAAGTAATGGTAATAGTGTCAGTGACAGTCCTTCCCAAGTGGAGTCCTCCTCCGCTATATCCATTCAGGGGAACACTTCTCGAAGGTATATCAGCAGTCCAGCCTTCCGGAAGTTCAAGAGTGTAATCAACTGTCTTGGGATCCAGAGTGTAATTTCTTACCTTAACATTGATGCCGAATTCATATTCGTCATATTTGTTAATAGCATCATTTTCAATAACAGTGTGGAAGGGAGTAGCCTTTACAACAAACGTTGATATATCCTGTGTTTCGTCACCGTAACTTGCGGTAACTACAAAATAATGTTTGGTCCAGTATTCACCGGCTCCTGCCGTAACATTAAATTCAGCATCTGCTGCTTCCCCGCTCTCCAATGTGAAGGATGTACCTGTTGATTCCGCTATGGTCCAACCATTGGCATCCAATGTTAGATTTCCTGATACTTCAGAATCGGAATAATTTTTGATTCTAACCTTCAGCTTCACATTTTGGCCGTCTGTAACTACAGAATATTCAGGTTCAACTCTTATCCTTACATCCGGGGCGATATCGGTCAGTTCATTATCTTCCACTACCAGTTTATAATTTGTGTTTTTGAGGCCAAAGACTTCCTGCAGAACATCTATATAGCCATATCCAAACAGGGTATTGGGTTCTATTGAGCCGCCTTCTCCCCATTCATTCCATGCATAGAAGGTAGCCATATTCATGGAGCGTGGATGTGAATCAAGATAAGCCTTTACTTTATCAAGCAACAGCCTGAATTTCTCTGGACTTGGATCGGCATATATATAATTTTCTACACGCGATCCTGATGATGCTCTCCATGGTCTGACGTCATATGCATTTAGAGCTCCGGGTATAAACAAGTAATTTTCATAATTCTGATACTGAGGATCATTTGAGTAATCTGCATACACAAATTCTTCCCATGCATCAGGATAGCATGTTCCATAGTCTTCAGGTATTCCCTTGTTGTCATCAAGTCCGATTCCAGCCAGATTCAACGGCAGGAATCCATCATATCCCTGGGCTATAAACAGATCCAGTGTCCTGTAGCCATCATAGAGCAGCAACGGATTTCCTACGCCTTCCTTCTGACATTCACTGCGGAGGTAATCCAATCCTTCCTTAAGGCTTGCGGTAGATCCACCCAGACGGCCTTCCATATCTCCAAAGAATCCGATTATCGGCCTTCCGTCTGCTGTCTTCTTGTAATTGGGGTCTTTCAAATAGCTGATTAATGTAGGCACTATATTGTCTTTCCATTCTTTCATTCCGTATGATCCATCGGCAACATAATACAGGAAATATGACATAAGATTCTTATACTGGGATTTTCTGAACAATTCAATGTTCTGTCCCGGCCTTGGCCCGCCGCCGTTTTCCTTCCAGTAGTAATAGAATGAGAAGTGGTCTATGCCGCGGCTTGCAGCCTGTAATATATGTGTATCAATAGTTTCCTGCTTATAATCATCGTACCATCCAAGCAATGGCTCCCTGTCAGGTACAGGTCCATAACCCCATGGGCCGGGAACGGTTATATGATCCCTCGGTCCGCCAAACCAATCACTATCATTGCCATAAACGGCTTTGTTGCTTGCTATTCTGTAAGGAGCAAAAATCGGGTTCCAGCTTGAGAAATAGAATACGCCTATATCATATGGCTGGTCTTCCCTTAACATAACTGTAATGGTTTTAACCGTCTCATTATCATTTTCATCCACAGCAACAACTGAAATTGTATTAAGACCCAGTTGCAAGAAAACTGATGTACTGAATTTCCCTTGCTGATCAAACTCAACGTCATCTCCATTTATCTTAAGGCTCTTCAGGTCTCCATCATTATCAACCACCGTTCCGGAAATAACATACTCTGTGTTTTCCGTTCCCTCAATGACTATACAGTCCTCCTGATCCAGACTAATGATTGGAGCCCTGTCAAGTATAAGCAATGCCACTATTGTTTTTGTATAAACATTGCCATTGGAATCTTCTGCAGTAATAGTGATTGTGTTTTCACCTACATTCAAAGCTACCTGTGTACTGAATCTGCCGTTTGCATCTACGGAAACATCTGTTCCGTTCACCTTGAAACTGGTTCTGTTCCTTACTGAAACTACTCCGGAAACCGTGAACAATTGCTGGTCTTTTCCGTGGATAGTGGTGAAACTCTGCTGGTCAATGCTTATGGCCGGTTTCTGTTTGAATACTACATTATCAACATACGATTCGAGAGCAATCGGGTTCCAGTTATGGAACTGTAACCTTGCAAAGCTTACGCCTTCAGACGGAGTGTACTCAGTTGCAATTTTGTTCCATACCGGGTCTCCCCACTGGTCGACGTGTATGCCTATCATTTCTTTAGCTGTTATCGGTCCATCCGCTGTTTTCTTTTCCTCTACAAACACCTGAATAACACCTGACGGTGCCCAGCCGTACAGTTCAATAATATATGTCTTTGAAGGGTCAACAGCATGAAATTCCGACTCGGTTACTGTTACGTTATCATCATTGGCATTGGACTCAACTGTAAACTTCAGGCATCCCTCTCCTTCATATACCTTTGAAGGATCCCTTTCAATTGTCATGCTTGCAGCTTTTCCGTTTGGATTGTTCAATACCCAAAAATCAGGAATTCCATCTGCATCGGCGTCAGTCTCAAAGTTACCGTTTTTCACCATGTTTTCTTCCTCTGCGGGAATTTCGCTATCAGGTTCTATAGACACCTCGGTTACAGCATTGGCTGCAATATCAACATCAACGAGAACTGCAGTATGCAAACCTCTCTCATCTTCATAATCGTACTGGCTTAGTATCGTTCCGCCTGTAACCTTGTACCTGCCCTGAGCCATCTCAAAGCGGACCCTGCCATCGTAGAAGTTGAAATTTATTTCATTGGTGATCGTGCATGTATTGGTGAAAGCAGTACCATTATTAGCCCTTAAATAGCTGTCTCTCAGGTATGTTATATCGTACCCTTTTCTGGCATCTTTCACCATATGAACCCTGTCGTTCACACCAAATGATGATGTAGCCTGTGGACAGGACCAGTTGGAGTTTTCATCAACGTTGAAGTTGAAAAGAACTCCCTGTCCGTGCCTATAGGATTCCCATCCTCCCAGTGAGAGAATAAGGAATGGATTAGTGGAATCTACACGTATATAGTGATTATGTCCTTTGAGCTCAAGACTTGGATATGGCGCAATTGGAGGTGGTTCATTGCCATTGAAGAACAACGCAGTTGATTCATTATGTGTATGCTGCATAAGTAATCTGTACGTGTATGGGCTTCCTTCGCCAAATACTGAATTCCATTTATTTGACATTGCAAGTCTTAAGTCACGGTCTCCCCAATATGAACCATAATCATTTTTAATAACTGCGAAGCTGCCCATGCCTATTATCTGGCTTCTCATTCCGAAATACCTGTCACAGTCTTCCCTGGTAAAGTCACCTGTACGGTCGCCCTCAGTTATCGACGGTGCCGGATGCACATATAAATCGAATTCATGATTACCCGGAGCAAAAATCAAAGGTACTCTTCCCATTTGTGCTACAGGTTCTATGAAAAAGTCCTTTATCCCGACCGCCCTGCTGTGTGCACCGCCAAGATGAACGTCTCCTGTATGGGAAATAAAGCGTACCCCCGCAAGAGTTGCCGCTTTGGCAACCAGGCCCATACTCTTGCCATCATTGCCGCCTGATACGCGGTTCTGGCTGTCTTCATAATAGTAAAAATGCGTATCGGTAACTCCCAGTGTGTAGAAGCTGGTTTCGAGTTCAGGAACTATGCTTACAGACAGAGGTGAACTAAAGGTTTTGCCTGATTCGGTATGAGTGAGAACAAGGTTGCACAGCTCGGGCGAAGCATCTTCGGGAACTGTAATCTCTATAGTATATCCTGTTCTCATTCCCAAATATATATTACCTTCTCCATATTCAACTTCACCGACAGTACAATCCCATCTCTTAAGATCATTTTCAATCCATGCCGTCCATCCGGAAGTGCTCACATCGGTAGCTGCAACTTCTGCTGTAAAAGTCTGCCCGGGCTCAACAAATACAGGTGTGCCAAAGTGAGGATACACAACCATGTTTTCCCTGTCTGCTGCAATTATATCGTCTGAAGTTACAAAGGGCTCTAAGTTAGCTGTGGCAAAAATTGTTTTTGATGCTTCATTTCCATTTGAATCTTTCGCAGTAATTGTTATTGGGTTCGATCCTCTGTTTAATGCAACAGTAGTGTTGAAAGTACCGTCACTTTGCACAGCAACTTCATAATCATTTACCTTAAGGCTGTTTAACGTGCCTGCTTTACATTCCACTTTACCCGAAACGGTAAAATTCATGTCATCAATATCTGTTATAACATTTTGAACATCCTGGTCAATGCTGATGATGACCGGTTCTAATTTTTCCTTGAATACTACATTATCAACATACGCTTCGAGAGCAATCGGGTTCCAGTTATGGAACTGCAGTCTTGCATAGCTTACACCTGCAGAGGGAGTGTACTCAGTCGTGATTTTGTTCCAGACCGGATCTCCCCACTGGTCAACGTGTATGCCTATCATTTCTTTAGCTGTTATCGGACCATCCGCTGTTTCCTTTTCCTCTACAAACACCTGAATAACACCTGAGGGTGCCCGGCCGTACAATTCAATAATATATGTCTTTGAAGGGTCAACAGCATGAAATTCCGACTCGGTTACTGTTACATTATCATCATTGGCATTGGACTCAACTGTAAACTTCAGGCACCCGTTCCCTTGATATACCTTGGAAGGATCCCTTTCAATTGTCATGCTCGCCTGCTTTCCTTTTGGATTGTTTAGTACCCAAAAATCAGGAATTCCATCTTCGTCGGAGTCGGTTTCAAAGTCACCGTTTTTCACCATGTTTTCTCCGGGTGTGTATTCTTCCGGAGGATTCGGCTCATTCGCCGAAACATTTAGTGTACCTGTAAATAAAGTCGCTAGAATTGTAATAGCTAAGAAGAAACTAAGCAATTTTTTCTTTACGTGCATTTATGCAGCCCTCCTTTTTATAATTTAAAAGTAAATAAAACTGGCATGCGTCAATTATTGCTCTCACATTTAGAAGTAGTGGCTAGTCTTATTGAAGGTCTTAGGCCTGTGAATATTCAAAGGTTAGATTCTATTTTTACTATATTGACGTTAGCCGGCCAAGTAAACTGTAAGTATTGAATAATACTGTATGGCAATGTTTAAAAAATGAACATATACTGCAAAAAAAAGCTGTATTTTTTGTGCATAAACTGCACTGAAGTGTGTTAAAACTGTACTGCAGACAGACAGGGGGTTTTTTTTACCCCCTATTGATTTCCTATCCTCACATAATCAATGCTGAATGATCCTGATGATACACCTACACTGGGGTCTATTCTCAGCTGTTTCAGTGTTCCCGTCCATTTTGACGGCAATTGTGACATATCTATAACGTATTCGGTATAGCCCGGATCATTAGGTATTATTGGGAAATTGACATGTTTATCTTCATTCCAGACTGTATCTGTTGTCGTGATAAAGTAAATTTGGCCCCATGAACTTGAAGTATTGTTTTTCATCCTTATTCTTATATACTTATTGTTTGATATATCACAACCGAGATTATCGCTGGATGTCAGTGCCGGATCAATACCTGTGATATTTCCGTTCAGATATGACCCATTGGCTGCCAGGTTGCTAACATGCCAGTTACCTGTCCAGCCTTCCGTATCACCCGTTGTATTAAATTCCCAAGCCTTTATAAATGTATTGCTCTTTTTAATTTTGATATCGCTTATATAGAACGTGCCTTTGCAGCCTGGTGAAATGGTAAAAAGGACTTCTCCGATATTGGTGACTGAACTGTCCTGGAAATTGTAGACACCTCTGTTAACCCCATCAACATAAAGAGTAAATGTCTTTGAGTTTACATCCAGATCAATCACAATATGATACCATTGATTTGCAACAAATTGCTGAACATTTGTACTGCCGGCTTTGATGTAACCGTTTGAAAATGCAATAGTCGCAGCAATTTTATTCTCCTCAAAATTTCTGGCCATTATATATTTATCACTGGTTATTTCCGGCGTCATTACCCATGTATCATACGTTACAACACCGGAAGTCTGAGCTGTAAAGGTTTTGTATCCAGCAGAATACCCGGATTCTGCCGCAGCCTTATACAGCTTCATGCTCTTGTCAGATGCGCTTGGAACAGCCTCAACCGTGACAGGGCCGCCTGAGTTGTTAATAGTCCATCCGGCAGGTGCAGCGCCAATTGTATCACTGTTGAAGGAATAATCAAGCAGGTAATCACCAGATCCACCAATCTTGTTAATAGTAACAGTTGTACTGGAGCTTGCAGGTATATTTACTTTTACAAGGACAGCCGTATGCCAGCTTCCGTCTGCCTCCTCGTAGTCATATGTTTTCAGTATTGTACCGCCGGATACAGAATATGAACCCTGTTCCATCAGAAAACGGACTCTTCCGTCGTAGAAATTGAAATTAATATCATTGGTAATTGTACATGTATTACTGGATGCTGTGCCATCGTTCGGATTGGAATAGCTGTCCCTGAGAGCCGTGATATCATAGCCGTCCCTGCAGTCAATAATCGTATTGTACTTGTTAGCCGGTCCAAATGACGTAGTAGCTTGCGGACAGGACCAAGTTGAACCATTCAGGTTAAAGTTCAGGAATGTGCAAGCACCATAACTGGAACTGTCTCCGCCTCCTAATGAAAGAACATAATAGGGACTTGATTTATCGCATCTCCATGCATGGTTATGCCCTTTTAATATAAGATGCGGATTTGGAGCAATGGGTGGCGGGTTATTCCCGTTATAGAATAACGCTGTTATGGAATCGTGGGTATGTTGCAAAAGCAGACGATATGTGTAAGGACTGCCGCTTCCGAAAACTGAATTCCACTTTGCAGTAATGTTATTTCTTAAAGGTATGTCTCCGTAATAAGCACCGAAGAAGTGCTTGACAACAGCAAAGCTACCCATTCCCATTATCTGGCTTCTCATTCCAAAATATCTGTCTCCTACACTTGCATCATAGTCACCAGTACGGTCGCCTTCAGTAAGTGACGGCACAGGGCTTACATATATATCGTATTCATGATTGCCCTCAGCCAATATAAAGGGGACTCTTCCCATTTGTACAATAGGCTGTATCATAAAATCTCTTATTGCATCAGCTCTGCTGTGTGAGCCTCCAAGATGGATGTCACCGGTATGTGAGAAGAACCGCACTCCTGCAAGAGTGCCGACTTTAGCCATAAGTCCAATGGATTTGCCTTCATTTTGCCCGCTAACAGTATTGCCTCCATATCTGAAGAAGTGAGTATCGGTTACATTCATTGTGTAAAAACTGGTGTCAAGTTCAGGTACAATACTAACGGACATCGGTGCCTTCCATGTTTTGCCCGAACTATGCTTCAAAACCAGGGTGCAAAGCTCAGGTGATGCATCAGAGGGAATTGTAACATTTATACGGTAACCGGTTTTGGAATCCAGATAAATCTTATTGGCACCATATTCAACCGTACCTACTGTGCAATCCCATTTCCTGAGGTCATTTTCTATCCATGCGCTCCACCCTGATGTGCCATAACTACTGGAAGCAGCAAGTTCAGCTGTGATCTGCTGTCCCGGTTCGACAAAAGCAGGAGTGCCAAAGTGCGGGTATACTATCATGTCGTTAATATCAGTCGCAATAATGTCGCTTGCAGTTATGTCCTTGTCAGGAATGTATCCCACTGCATCTGCATCTGTTGGTACAAAAACAACTAAACACATTGCCAGAAAGCAGGATATCAACAAAGATGACAAAGTACGATTAAAACTTTTAGCGTATATACTTGGTCTGAACAATTTGCTGTCTTTGAACATACCCTCACCCCTTTTAAAATTTTTGTTTTGTGGTTTTATTTGTAATTTTAACTATAGCGTTAATTTCAAACTTATTTAACTGTAACTTTTGAAGAATTCTGCATATTGCAGTTGTAATAATGATCATATACTGTAAAACAGAGTTGTATTTTTGTACTAAAACTGTACAATAAGCAAACCGGAGGTTAATTATAACCTCCGGCCGGTTTTTAATAACTATTTGGCAATTATTTTACTTGTTGTGCCAGCTCATAGGCCATGATATTGCTGAAGGCATTTCGCAACTTCGAAGGCATCACTGCCAGTTACGTAGTTTTATTGTTTAGTTATAGTCACATAATCAATGCTGAATGAACCCGATGTTACGCCTGTGCATGGGTCTATCCTCAATTGCTTCAGAGTTCCCGTCCATTTCGATGGCAGTTGTGACATATCTATCACGTATTCGGTATATCCCGAATCATTGGGTATTATCGGGAAATCGATGTGCTTATCCTCATTCCAGACTGTATCTGTAGTCGTGGTAAAGTAAATTTGCCCCCATGTGCTTGAAGTGTTATTTTTCATCCTTATAACAATTAATTTATTTTTGGTTATATCATAACCAAGATTGTTAGCTGATGTAAGTGCCGGATCAATGCCTGTGATATTTCCGGTGAGGTATGAACCGTTTGCAGATAAATTACTTATGTGCTGATTTCCGGCCCAACCCTCCAATGCGCCTGCTGTATTGAACTCCCAGGCTCTCGCAAAGCTCGGTTCAGGCTTCAGCACCACTTTATCAACATACGCGACAGTACTTCCACCCACAAGTGAGTCAAATCGGATGCCAATATTCCCGGAATTGGGCAATGGAGTTATATTCAGTGTATACTTTTGCCAGCCTGAAGGATAGGCTATAACCTGTGCATTTTCACCCAGCCATCCAAGATCAGAGGTGGCTTCTACATTACAGAAGCGCAAAGCACCCGATTCTACCTTTATCCATGCCTCAGCTAGATAGTTTCTGCCTGGTTCGATCTGCGTCCACTCCTGATGGATACCTTTTATTATTCCCATTGCCTGTATCTTCTGCGATCTGTTTCCATCTACCCTGTCAGTAGAAAGACTCAAAACCGGATCCCCTGCAACTGACCAGATATCCGCTACGCCATTGCTGTCATCGTCCTGTTCAAAGCTGGAATTGTATATTGCATTGCTGACTCTGATATTTATAAATGATTGTGTTTGTACTCCATTGGAATCTGTGCTTAAATTAATTGTATATATCCCTTCGGCAGCGTTTGAAGGTATCCTGATACGATGGATTGCTTTCTTAGCCCTGTTCCATTCCGGCCCTTGTGAATACCCGTCCAGCGTTACTGTTCCATTTTCAGGCCCTATGATACTCCAGCCCGACGGAACGGTTATTTGATATGTTGCCTGTCTCGGCCCTAATGTGTAATTTCTGATTCTGACGGTAAGGTCAACGCTATCCCCGGCTGTCACCGGTTTAAATACAGGTTCAATTACACCGTTTACTGCAGGTACCCTTACTATAAATGATGATGAGCTGGCATTTTTTTGCTGCCCCGAAACGTTATAATTTGCCGTCACTGTTATCTGCTGCTTTTGCCAATACGTTCCATTCAATACCCTGATATTATACTCAATATCCTTTCTTGCCCCTGCTGCAAGGCCGGATAAGTTCGTATCGGTTGATGAAATTACTTCACATCCATTTATATTTATGCTTACATTGCCGGAGTTTATCTGTGCAGCATTTTTATTAGTCACTTTAACCTTTACTTTAAGAACCTGATTAACAGTAGCTATAGGGTGTTCCGGTATTACTTCCAGCCTCATGTCAGGGTCAAAATCCACTAATCCATCTGCTATCACCCTGTTTTTATAATTACTGTTGTCAAGTTCAAACACTTCCTGCAGCGCGTTCAGATAACCATAGCCGTAAAGCGTACTGGGCTCGATAGTCCCTCCTTCACCAAGTTCGTTCCATGCATAAAATATTGCAATATTCATAGATTCAGGATGTGTATCAAGATAATTCTTTACATTATTCAGATGAACCCTGAATTTATCAGGATTGGGTTCTGTATAGACATATCTCTCACTTTCCTGTACTGATGAGCTTACTCCGGCCCAACCTCTGCTGTCGAATGTTACCGCCTGTCCGGGTATAAACAAATAATCTTCAAAATGCTGATTTACATAGTCCACCCATGCGCCAGGATATACCGAATAATCCTCAGGCACATATTCATTGTCAAACAATCCGATACCTGCCAGATTTAAAGGAGCCATTCCGTCAAACCCCTGACGTATCCATGATTGTTCATCCCCAATTCCCGGTGAAAGGATAAGAGGATTAGGCAGTCCGGCATTTTGTACAGCGGTTCTTAACCTGCCAAGAGCAGCATTTACTTGTGTTTCGCTATTATTAAAATGAGACAGTAATTCCCCAAAAATGTTTAAAATAGGTCTTCCGTCAGGGGTTCTTTTGTACTGCGGGTCTTGCATAAAACTTACAATTTTAGGAATTATATAATTATCCCAGTCACTGGAAGGCCATGGAGAATCGGAACAGAACATCAGATTAAACTTTATCAAATTTTTATAATTGGAATTCAGGTAGTTATATATATTTTGCCCTTCTCTCTCACCTCCGCCACCTTCCTTCCAGTAATAATAAAACATGAAGAAATCAATGCCACGGCTCGCAGCCTGCAGAATATGCTGATCAATCGTACTCTGCTCCAAGTCATTATACCATCCAAGCAAAGGCTCCCTGTCTGCTATTGGTCCGTTACCCCATGGGCCCGCTTGTGTAATGTGATCTTTTACGCCTCCGAACCAATCATTTATTCTTCCATATATTTTTGCTGTAGGATGCATGCTGGCAAATACCGGATTCCAGCGTGTAAAATACGCAAGTCCTATACTGTAATGATTTGGAACTGTTTTTTTGCTTATTTTAATATCGCTTATATAGAATGTACCGCTGCATCCGGGTGAAATGGTGAAGAGAACTTCTCCTAGATTGGTAATTGAGCTGTCCTGGAAATTGTAGACCCCTTTATTAACCCCATCAACAAAAAGAGTGAATGTCTTTGAGCTTATATCCAAATCAGCCACAATATGATACCATTGATTTGCTACAAATTGCTGAACATTTGTACTGCCGGCTTTAATGTAACCATTTGAAAAAGCAATTGTTGCAGCAATCTTATTTTCCTCATAATTTCTGGCCATTATATATTTATCGCTTGAAATTTCAGGTGTCATTACCCATGTATCATATGTTACGATACCCGAGGTTTGGGCTGTATAGGTTTTATAACCTGCAGAATATCCGGAATTTGGAGTAGCTTTGTACAGCCTCATACTCTTTTCTGATGCGCTCGGAACAGGTTCAACAGTGACAGGGCCGCCCGAATTGTTAATTGTCCAGCCTGAAGGTGCGGAACCATTAATGTCATCATTGAAAGTATAGTCAAGCAGATAGCTGTCCGTTCCTCGCATTCCACACGGCTCACTAATCTCACTCGCTTTGCTGATTCCCTGTGGCTTTTTGATTTCTTTTGGCTTTTTGTTCCCTTTTACCTCTTTCGTCTCATCTTTCTTGTTAATCTCAATTGCCGCATTCATCTCTCCCGGCTCGCCTTGTGCCGTTATAATGCTGTTCCTGTATGAAGCTGCATTTTCAGTTGCAATTTGCTGTTCCGGTTCAGTAAAAACAGGAGTACAAGGATGTGGGTATACAATCACGTCATTAATACCAGGTTCAATAATATTGTTTGTTGTTATGTCCTTAACAGAAATGTGTCCTGTTGCAGTTATGTCCTTGCTATAAATGTATCCTGTTGTACTTACATCTGCTTGTCCATAGATAGCAACACACATTACCAGAAAGCATATCAACACAGTTGACAAAGCAGTACGGTTAAAGCTTGTAGTACATGCACTTGGTCTGAATCTGAAAAATTTGCTGTCTTTAATCATACCCTCACTCCTTTACTACATTTTTTAACTTCTACTCCGATTTAACTATATTATTGAAGGAATACTAAGTAAACTGTAAGAATTGAATAATACTGTACAATATTAATTCCTGTATACAATTAATTCAAAAAAGGCAATTTACTGTAAAACATAGAAGATAGCATTTAAATAAAACTGTCCCGGGAAATGAAATGCAATAAATAAACAATAAAGCAATTATGAAAATGCGGTGTATTAAGAAATAATAAAGAGGTTGAATAATAAATAGATTAAATAATAAAGAAGTTGACTAATAAATAAGTTAAATAATAGAGAAGCCGAATAACAAAGAGGTCGAAAGAATTAATTCATTCTTTCAACCTCTTTATTAAAGCAATAATATTTTTTGACCCATACATTAATATTTGTAAATGCGTACATCAATATTTGTTAATGCATGCATTAATACTTGCTAAAGGGTAAAGCCGCTTGTTTCTGCAATTTGCAAGAATTTGACTGATTAACCAGTTACTAATATTAATTGTCACTAAATTCAATGCAAACGCTTGCTACGCTATATGCATCAATTTCAAATTCAACTTTATTCCCGTCAATGGAAATGTTTAATCCGGTATCAACAGCGTTTTCGTTAATATCTACATAATAAGCCCTGTTAATTTTCCGGTCAAACTGAAGAACTGCTTTTGTCCTGTTGCCCTCAGCTTCATATGCCCTTATTATCATTCCGGCTATATCTGAATTATCCTCGCGCATTTTAACCGCCGAAATAACTGCATTCCCTGATTCCATACACATAAAGCTTTTTTGTAGAGGCAGTCTGCCTTCATGCACAGTACCTGATAAGAACTTTATAGCATGATTGTAATAAAAGGACTTCTTTATTAATTCGTAATTTGAAGCAGTATCTGCAATATTTACTGCAAACTTGATGCTATGTATGCAATTTTCCGGATACGGGTCGGGATCATATGAACTTCTTATAAGCGTTAAAGCTGCTGCATTTGCGTTGCCTCTAAATCCGTATTTTGTCTGGGTGATAATCATAACACCTTTACCATCGTTATCTCTTGGTACTCCAAAAATCCAGCTGTTTGCGGGTACATCCATGTCCATGCTCTGTCTTTCAATAGTGCCAAAGGGTATGTCGTACCTGTATTTTTCGCATTCATATCCAAAAGGCATAAAGAAATTCAACTGGGGTATAAAACTCCCTATTACAGCCTTCTCCTGCCAGTCACATTTTACATCATAGTCCAGCCTTGAAGAGTCTTTGTCAAGAGAAACCTTAACAGTTATTTTTGAATTTCTGAAGTTAATTTTGTATTCAATCCACTGTCTTAGAGATTTACTGTCTGTGTTTGCATTAAGTATCTTAACATTTTCTTCCGAATTGAGATTGAAAATGCGCATGTACCTGCCTACGACCCAGGCAGTCATTCCCTTGCAGTCGTCCTCTTCAATAAGTCTGAAAATTCCTGCAGGCCTTTTTCCGTCAAGCATTTCCTTGCCGGTTTTTTTATCCACCAAGGAAACCAGGGCAGCATTTCGAGGGTCAAACTCTGCTCTTATATAATTGTTTTCCAGCACATACTCCTCGATTGGTTCAACCCTTGGATTAAAAATTATCTCAACTTCTATATCATCAGGATCCCTTTCCGACATAGTGTATGTGCTGTAACCATATGCAGGTACTGATACGTCTACCAATATCTTTAAGCCTTTGTGGCCCCAATATCTGCTGTCTCCCGGATGCAATTTTGCTTCTCCTGTAATCTGATGCTGTACAATATTTCCATTGCTGTCTCTGAATACTATTTTGCTTTCATCTCCATCCCAGTCCCATACTGTTATCTCGGCCACCTCATTACGCTCATAAGGTGATGGGTTAAAGAAATGGAATATCCTGTTCTTTCCTCTTCCTCTTTCAGCCTGGGGCAGTCCAAACTCCGCAATTCCATACCCCACACCGCTGCCTTCAGACGTTGTATTCCTGATATCTTCCTCGGCAAAAAGCCCCGAAGTGTCAATCTGAGAAGCAATATTCCTCAGTGCAATACTTGCTTCAGTATTTGCTGTTGCCACTGTCTTCTGGAACAGCCCCATTGTGTATTCCCTTGTATCAATAACTCCTGACCCCGGTATAATGTCGTGGAAATGGTTAAACAATACATTTTGCCATGCATTCCTGAATGCCTCACTCTTATAATTGCCATCGGCAAATTCAGCAGATAAGCTGCTGAAGCATTCAGCTTCATGTAGTTTTGCTTCGCTAACCCTGTTTGACATCTTAATTCTTGACTGAGTGGTATAACAGCCTGTAAATACAAAGTTCAGTTCGTTTTCTTCGACAGGCAGGTTATCTTTAATTTTTTCAAGTATGCTGAAATACTCTCCAAAAGTTCCGAATCTTATTTCCGGGAAAACAGGCCATCTAGCCATATCGATAATTTTCTCTATATCCTTTCTTGTAGGTCCGCCGCCATGGTCTCCCACTCCATAAACTTTCAATGCAGTATCAATGCCATGCTTAGTGCAAAATTCCGGTACATGCAGCACCATGGAAGGTTCAATGCTGGAATTATACCAGTCAGGCTCTCTGTATACCAAAACGGAACTTCCTGACGGAGACTTCCACCTGTATATGCTGTGCTTTTCATAACCTCTGCAGTGATAATAATACTTTACGCCGCCTTTACTAAGAATTTCCGGCACATTAATATTATGGCCGAAAGTATCGGGCTCAAAATCTATTTTGAGATTTTCAGGTTCTATATCAAGCAGCTCCGACAGATATCTTTTTGTGTAAAGTATATGCCTTGCCAGGCTCTCACCATTTGGCATATTTTTATCCGTCTCAACCCATGTAGACGCCGTAACTTCCCAGCGACCTTCCTTAACTCTCTTTTTAATTTCCTCCAGCATGGCACTGTCGTACTCTTCTACTATTTTATATACTGAAGCCTGAGATTGGGAGAACTTATATTCCGGATACTCCTCCATTAAATCAAGCATTGTCCTGAATGTATCAAGGGTAACTGCCACAGTTTCGTGGAATCCCCACATCCAGTTCATATCAATGTGTGCGTGGGCAGCACATATAATCTTGAAACTTTTTGCCGCTTCAGATATTGAAGCAATAATGCCTTCCGCTTTTTCCACAGCAGATTTTGTAATTGTTCCTTCCTTGTCATACTCGCTCTTGATAAAATCAACTGCTTTATTGATTAAACCGTGAAATTCGCAATTTCTAACTTTTGAAAGCTTATACGCATATTCAAGCTGTGATATTATTCTGCTGCCCCAGTAATTATTGCATTCACTTTTCAAATCTTTGAGAATTGAAAGTTCATTACTCATCAAAATACTACCCCTTCCATAATCACACTTTAATTAGTTTAACATGTTGTGCTAAGCAATGAGATAGCACTCCTGCTATCGAAATGCTAGCAAAACAAGTTAATTTACATATCTCATCTTATGGCTGAATCTGCTTACATACCCTCTCCGCAGGATTTTCTGATTATAAGCTGCGTAGGTATTACTGACCTATATACCTGATTTGTTTTACCCTCAATTTTATTAATTGCAATATCTGCAGCTGTCTGCCCCAACAAAAATCCGTTTTGTGCGACTGTAGTTAAGGGCACATGAAAATACCTGCTTTCAGGTGTGTTGTCAAATCCAACAATCCCTATATCCTTCCCTATCACCATCCCCTCTGCCTCGAGAACTCTTATGCAGTGTAAAGCTACGCCGTCATTAATAGCAAAAATACCTACAGGAAGGTTGCTTTTTAACTCCGTGAGCTCATCTTTCAGTTTTTCTATGAAAAAGCGATGTTTATATTGATAATATTTTGTAAAAACTTCCTTTATGCTTATGTTAGTAAGAGGGTTTAGTCCAAAGTCTTCTACTGCTTTTAAATAACCTTCCATCCTCTCGTTTATTGAAGAGACATTGCCCATATCCGATACAAACACTACATTCCGGAACCCCTGCTCGGCAATATGCCTTACAGCCATATATGCCCCTCCGATGTTGTCGGAGCCTGTATAGTCTATTTCTTCCAGTTCAGGGTTTCTGTCAAGTAAACCAAGGTATATGCCATGATTTTTTATACTGTCCAACCTGGTTTTTATCCTGCTGTCATTGCAGGGAAAGACAACGATACCGCTTACCCCTGAATCAACGTTCATGTCAATACACTTCAGTTCCTCTTCAGGTATTCCTTCCGAACAGCTGTATATGGTCAGATATCCCCTCTTTCTGGCTTCTTTCTCAAAACCTGCCATAATATCTCCGGATAGAGCCTGATTACTGGCTAAAATCAGTCCTAATATTTTTCTCCTGTCTCCTATTTTTTGTACGTGCAGTTCAGGATTTATCATTGTACCTTTTCCCCGGGTTCTCCGTAGATAACCCTCTTTAACAAGTTCTCCCAGTGCCTGTCTAACCGGATATCGGCTTATACCGTATTCCTTGCATAATTCATCCTCAGTTTGCATAAAACACCCGGGCTTTAGTTCACCGGTCATTATTTTGTCAATTATTAAATTTTTCAGTTGCAAATAAAGTGGAGTATTTAAGCGCCTGTTTAGTTTCATTGTGTATTCCTCTGCCTTCCCATATGGTGTTTTATTTTGTTATCAATTTGTTATGAAAATGATATGTTTTAATAATATTTAGTATGATTTCATTATAAAAGCATAATAAACATATGTCAATGTGCAATTATCATTTTTTATGGAGTTCAAATATCCAGTCAAGTTTGGATGTTTACA
This sequence comes from Clostridiaceae bacterium, assembly GCA_012840085.1. Taxonomy (GTDB): domain Bacteria; phylum Bacillota; class Clostridia; order Acetivibrionales; family DUMB01; genus DUMB01. The sequence goes on along the minus strand of DUMB01000030.1, from coordinate 56,997 downwards.
TATAGCTTAGTATCTCTGTTTAAACTTAGTTCTTCTGTTTAATTTTCGATTATGTTTTTCTCTCATAACAAATTCATAACTTTTACATTAGAAATAATTTTTACTTTAAATGTTGAATATATTTTTAGCGGCTTTTTTGTAAATATTTATTGTCATTATATTTAGTGCGCTTTATATGAATAATTTATAATTAAAAAATCAGGCTGCCTCATAAATCAAAAGGCAACCTGATATTAATATTTCATTACCTGTTATTCCTTTTTACTGTTGTTTTTTGCTTTTATTTCTTTTATTGTTTTTTCGCTGTCTTTTTTTGCTATTATTTCTTTGTTGCTTCGATCACCTATTCCCTGAAGAATTCGATTTTATCTATGGAACACCAGTTACCTGCATTTGCGTTAGAATACAAGCCAATGGTGCATTGGTTATTGGTTACGTTTATTCCGGTTATTTGTACCTGAGTCCAGTTTGGCCAGCCATTTCCAGGAATAGCAACCTGCATTGGACTGCCGCCATAGTTTTTTGCTTCAAGGAAGCAGCTGTTCTGTCCTCCACCGCTTACCACCCAGGCACGAAGGGTATAAGTTCCGTTTTTAATGTTTTTTATTGTCTGGTCTGTATACACTTCATACGGAGCGGACTTGTAATGAGTGAGCCTGTAGCTTCCCGAATATCCCCCTGTCTCCACATAATCAGCATCAGCATCATTTCCGGAACTTCCGGGCCATGTCCCCCAATAAGATGGGGTCTGGGTCGCACCGTCAATTTCAAAATCGTAGTTTGAGACAAGGTTAACCTGCTCCTTGTACAATTCAACCTTATCTACAGAAAACCAGTTTCCGGAGTTGGCATTAGAATAGAATCCCACTGTACACTGGTTATTAGTGACCAAAATGCCCGGAATTTCTATCTGTACCCAGTTTGGCCAGCCCCATGTGGGGATATCATACCTTTGATCAGGTCCTCCATAGTTTTTTGCATCCATATAAAGCTTATTTTGGCCACCTCCGCTTATAACCCATGCCCTTAAAGTGTAATGGCCGTTTGATAATCCGGTGATGGTTTGACTTGTGTACACTTCATAATCTGAAGACTTATGATGTGTAAGCCTATAGGTACCTGAATACCCTCCTGTCTCTACATAATCAGCATCTCCGTCAGTACCGTTATTTCCCGGCCAGGTTCCCCAGCCAGAAGGCATCTGAGTTGCTCCATCAATCTCAAAATCAAAATTATAAATACGGTTAATATTGTCTAACACCTGGGATGAAATATTGATGTTTTCAATAGAGGCAGGATTAATCATTGAAACGTCAATATAATCGATTTCAGCGTAATTAATGCTCTTTTCCAATCTTACCGTATTATTCCCGGATGACAATTCAACAGGAATTTCCAGAATATTATTGGAAAATTCACCCCAACTGCCTGTTTTAGGATACATAACCGAAGTTTTCAGGTCACCGTTGATATATAACTTATGTGTCGCGTTGTAATCTCCACCGTTGGCATAATTAATCCTAAGCATGTATTCACCGGTGTTTGCCACATTAATATTGAACTGTACGTATGATCCTGTATAATCAATGCCTCCCACATAGTTTCCGTTGGATGCACTGGCTGAACTCTTTATCTGGCTGCCGCCAATTGTTGCATTTTCTGCCTCATAACGAATATCATTCCTGTCAGATACCTTTTCCACAAATATATTGTCAATACGTCCCCATTTACTTCCTGAACCCCCGGCAGGAAGATGCAGTCCCACCTGTGCACTGGTGCTGCCTGCTGTAAATTCAAGGGTCCTCGCCACCCAATAATCCGGATTTGAACTGATTGAAGTATAGATATAAGGACCACCGTAATTTTCGGCATACAGTCTTGCCTGCTTACCGTTTGCACACATCAAATAGGCCTTAACCCTGTACCTGGCTCCTACTTCCAATCCACTAAGCTGAACATAAAGCTTTCCTTCATTTACAGTTTCATCAGTGACAACTTTACCGTTCCACTCTCCGGAATGTGCATTGGGATTATTCTCTGCTGTAATATGTGTCGTGTCAGGTACAGGAGTCCATTTAGACCATCCCGCAAGACTGCCGTTCTCAAAATCATAATTTGAAATTTCTACAACTTCAGGCTGTACAACTGTTTGTACGTTTATATAGTAATTTTCTGAATCTATGCTTCCACCATTTGCAATAATCTGATCTTCTGCATTCCTCTGATATAACCTGGCTAAATCATCGAAAGTCTGTTCCCTTGGGTAATTGAGTTTAATATAAGGATCAAAACCTGTCTCCAAATCATTGACATAAACCCCGCTTCCATTTGCATATATAACATCCTTAACTTTTTGCGGAGTCCCGCTCATTCCTTTCATAATGCCAAGGATTCCCGTTGCAGTCGCTGCATTGCAGTCACCGTCATAACCTGCCAGAGATGCTATTTTACAAGTCTCCAGGTAATCATTTTCACCGTAAAGCAGTGCCAAAATGGTAAATCCGTTATTCACATCAGTTAAAGTTTGCACATTGTCGCTTTCATGCACATTCCGTTTGATTTTCTCCAGTTCCGTTACTGCCCAGCGCCAGTCATCCGGATCCTGTTGATACAGCTCCTTGCATTTCTGATAGACGCTATAGGGCCAACTATTACGCGGTATCACTTCGGCCGCCTTATCAACCACATCCGCTATATCCGTTTCTACATAGGCCAGCGAGTACATGGCTGCCAGAAACTTAGCCCATATAATGCCATCAAAATCGCCTGTGACTGAACCGAACTTTTCAGCAAGTGAAGCTGCTGTATTCGGCATACCCGGAGCAGCCATTCCTAAAGTATCGTTTTCGATATACGGTTCCGTACACCAATAATACTTGTTCCCGAGTTCCCTCAATCCCGTAAACGGCGGAAGCAGGCCGGGGTTTTTCATTAATGCCATACCGACAAAACCTGCGCCCCAGTCATGTGGGTAATGTTCTGTCCACTCGTCTTTTATATCCTGATATGAGACATAGGGTCCGTGTGCATCCAGAATGTGTTGATTAAAGAAGTCAATGTGATAATCGTCATCCGACCCTATCCTGCCTGTACCGAATAGCCTTTTAAAGCCTGGATATGTTGGGTTACCGCCATATATATAGTTTCCCGCATAAGGTCCGTTACATAAATCAAACCAAGAGTCCGGCAACGGAAATCGTGGCGTTCCGTCTACATTTGTCACAAACTCATATCCTGATAAGAATCCTGCTATATGGCCAAGAATACCTGCAAGAGTTTTGTCATAGTATACATCTTTTTGAATCGTGAAGACAACCGCTTTTACCGTTGATACAGGAGGTATTGCCAGAAAGGCAAGAATAGTAGCAAGCAGAAAATATGCGGCAGTCTTAAACAGAAATCTTTTTTTCATGCTATTGACTCCTTCCCGATTGCTCTATATAACTTTACATATTTTAAAACATCTGCTATCAATTTAACTTGTTGTGCCAGTTAATGAGATAGCACAACATGTTAATTTAATTTGTGATTTAACCAGAATGTAGCTATGTACTAAATACAAATCTTTCATTATCTTTTACTATATATCAGCCCTTGCCCTTACTATATATTAGCTCTTAATATATATCAGCTATTGCTATCTAAAAGGAGTTGCCCACCGGAGCAACTCCCTTTATTGTTGCTGAAAACTACTTAGCCTGCATACCTTCATTTACAAAGTCTACAACCTTGTCAGCAAACTCGTCTGATGTAACCTTCCCCATCAGCCATTCATCCATGACTGCATTGATCATCTGGTCTATCTCCTGATAGTTTTCGTTGTACGGAACAGCAAGTGTATTATCCAATCCGTCAATAAATGCACGTTTATCCGATTCCTCAAATTGAGTTCCAATCATCTCATCCTTGAGGTTTTCCATTGTTGAGCGAACAATTGGAAGCCCGCCAACTCCTGTAGGAGCCAGAGCATCAAATCCCTCTTTGCTTATTATAGCTTTTATAGCCTCCCAGGCTTTCTCTTCATGTTTTGTTCCCTTAAATATTACAAAGTTGTCAACAAACATAGAGGAATATGCCTTACCATTACCTGCAGGTACAGCAGCAACTCCAACTCTGAAATTCTTAATATCTTTAATTGCTGAATGTGACCATGTGCCATCCACTATCATAGCTATCCTGCCTGATGTAAACATGTCTGTAGCACTCATGACTTTTGTATCCGTAGGCCTTGGCATGCTTTTATCTACTCTCAGCATATCATCAAACCATTTATATACCTGTTTGCTCTCAGGACTGCCTAATGCACATGTACCGTCATCGTTGAACACATTCTTGCCACCGAGGGAAACGGAGTACATCCCTATATACGCCATGTACGGTCCGGCATAGAATCCAAAGGTTTTGTTCGCACCCTCACCCTTTGTCAGCTTTTTTGCATATTCTCTGACCTGTTCGAAAGAAATGGCGTTATTCCAGTCTGATGAAGGGTATGGGAGGTTAGCTGCATCGAACATATCTTTGTTGTAGTACATAACCATGTAATAGACACCGGACGGAACTCCATAGTATTTGCCGTTCTGATATCCGGCATTCTTAAAGGTTGCATCAAAGTAATCCGCCATATTTATATCTTTTAAATACTCAGTCAATTCTACAACCTGGCCTTTTTGAATAACCTGTGGCATAAAGGACTCTGCAATTCTTCCAATATCGGCCCCCTCGCCGGCAGCCATCTGTGTAATAACCTTCTGGTAATATTCCGGCCAGTTTTGGGCAGGTATTTTCTGTATGCTGATTTTAATTTTCTGATCTTCCAGTTTTTTATTTGCTGCATCAATCATAGCTGTCCAACCGGGAATTTCATTGGCAAAGGCAATCATTGCAAATTTAAGTTCAACGGGTTTTGTGTCTTCTGCTGTGGTATTATCCTTATTTTTCGCTTCATCCGTCTGAGCTGCAGCTTTTTCGTTATTCGCACTGCTATTGTCGGTTACAGCTTTATTCTGTCCGCACGCCATCAATGAAAAGATCATCGCTGTCAACAAAAATCCAAGTAAAAATTTCTTGAAAGTTTGCATGTTTTTATCCTCCTTATATGCTTTATTTATGTACAACCGTATAAACGGTATGTGCCTGTCTTAGCCTATCTTATCCTTTAAGTCCGGTTAATGCTATACCTTCAACAAAAAAACGCTGAAAAAAGATGTATAGTATTATTATCGGTATAATTGACACGGAAGAGGCTGCCATTAAAAGTCCCCATTTTACTGAATAAATATCTCTAAAGGAGCTGATTAACAGCGGCAGAGTAAACTTGCTCTCTGTACTTAGAAAAATCAATGGGCCAAGGAAGTTATTCCAGTTCCCGATGAATGTAAAAGTCCCCAATGCTACCAGAACCGGCTTACACATAGGCAGCGCGATTTTCAAGTATATTCCGAAATGATTATAACCGTCAATTTTTGCCGATTCAATATATGAATCCGGGATAGTGTGCATAAACTGTTTAATCATAAAAATACCATAAGCGTTTAACAGTATGATTGGTACCATTATAGGCAGATGTGTGTCAGTCCAGCGTATTTTGCTGAATAAGATATACAGCGGAATCAATGTTACCTGTCCGGGAACCATCAGTGTCGACAGGAAAATACCAAAAAGTGTATCCTTCCATATAAAGTTAATTTTTGCAAAGGCATATGCGGCCATGGAGCTGGTAAGCAAAGTGCCGATTGTCACTAATACAGTAACCTTTGTGCTGTTTAAAAATCCCTGCCACATGGGCATCAGTTCAAATACATCGCGATAGTTTTGAATATAAAAATATGTCGGAAATAGAATCGGAGGCATCTTAAATATGTCTTCCGGAGTTTTCAAAGAAGTAACCGCCATCCAGTAAAAGGGCATCACTGTGGTAATTGCAACAAATGATAAAACTATGTGAATAAGAGAATTTTGCAGCTTTGATCTGTTAAACGTCATAGTTCACCATCCTCCGTGACAGTCTGAATTGAATCATGGTAATAACACCTACCAAAGCGAAAAGGACAAGGCTTGCAACAGCAGCTTCACCCATTCTGAACAGCTGGAAGGCTTTGAAGAATACATACATAACCAATGTATATGTGGCATATGCCGGACCTCCCCTGGTCAGTATATAGGATTCGTTAAACATGTTGAATGTGCTGATTAGCAGGGTTATTACCACGAAAAAGGTTACCGGTGACAACATGGGTAATGTGATTTTGAAAAATATCTGAAATTTATTGGCGCCATCAATCTCTGCTGCTTCATAATATATTTTGGGAATGTTTTTTAATCCTGATATAAAAATTATATAATTATAACCCATCTGCAGCCATACCGACATAATGATAATGGCAATCCTTGCCCACCAAGTATCAGCCAGCCAGGGTAATTCAGGCAATCCAATTTTTGACAGCATCAGATTAATAAGTCCGAAATCCGGTGCATAAAGCCAATACCACACCAATGCTATGGAAACCGAAGAAGTGACCATGGGCAGAAAATATGCCGTCCTGTATATACTCAAACATGAGATTTTTCTGTTTGTTAACACAGCGAGAAACAGAGAAATAATTATGGTGAGAGGAATAGTACCTCCTGCAAAAATAAATGTGTTGATAATAGATTTATAAAAAACCGGATCTCCAAATATTACGCTAAAGTTTAAGCCTCCTACAAACTTTGGGGGATTAATGAAGTCCCATTCTGCAAAGCAAAGATAAAAAGTGGCAAATACCGGTCCAATGGTAAACAGAATCAATCCTGTCAGCTGTGGCAGTATGAAAGCAAATCCCCAGAGGTTCTCTGATTTCTTCAGTCGCTTTGCTGATTTCAATATATACCCTCCTCTAATGCAAGCTGAATTGCCTATGAAATTGCATGTGGAATGTTTACATTTTGATTATATTTGAAAGAAGACATATGCGAAATGTGTTGATATTATTAAAATGTGCAAAATATTATCACCTGTCTTGATATTAATATTATACTATTCTATAATTTGAATATAAAATTTCGATATAGCAAGCATTCAGCTTTCTTAAAAGGGGAATCCCTAATGTATAACATTCTTATAGTCGACGATGATAATTTAATCCGCGAAGATTTAAAAACGATGACAGACTGGCAAAAATACGGCTTCCAAATCATTGGAGATGTAAGTAATGGTGCTCAGGCCCTGAATTTCATTCAGTTCAGTTATGTCGATATTATCATAACAGATATTTGTATGCCAATCATGGACGGCGTTGAGCTGATTAAAACTGTCAAGTCAATAAAGCCTCAAATCAAGTTTATTGTCATAAGTAACTATGATGATTTTAAATATGTAAAGGATGCTATGAAATACGGAGCGTCCGATTATATACTCAAATACGAGATTGAAGAAGATAACCTTCTACATTTATTAAACACGGTAAAAGATGAAATCGAGCGTGGCAGCCAGGCTGAAATGTACAAATTTGAGCAACTGTGGAGAAAAATTTTAAAAGAGAAAAACTTTAATAATAAACTATACGAAGAATCAAAGAAGTTTAAGGAATTTAACAACTGGAAAAACTTTGTTATTGTTATATTTAAATGCAATCCCGCAGCCCAGACTGATACCATACACCAGCTGTTACAAAGTAATTGTTCAGAGAGTATTGTGGTTCAAATGAATGAAAAACAGTGGTGTATTATTATGTGGCATAACAACAATAGCTGGATGTATATCAGAGCCAGCATAGATCAAACTGTCAGAAGGATTTTTTCAGATTTGCAAAAGTATTCTATACATCCTTTTGCTGTTGTCAGCAAAATGTGTACTGATATAAGTAAAATTTCTGCAGTATATTCAAACGCATTAAAGTGCCTGCACTATAATTTTTATATGGGCTCAGGATCTGTTGTTTATCAGGATTTGCAGAAGGATTTCAGCTATGAATTAACTCCTTTGAAAAAATTATTTGATAGTCTTATTACCGGTTTGATAAGTGACAGAGATCCTAAAGTGGAAAAACATCTTGACCTTATATTTCAACACATTCAGCAAAAAAACTACTTTCCGGTTCTTTTATATGATTTAGTGTGCGACTTTGTAATGGAGCTTTACGCAAAGCTCAATCTAAGTGTAACGGACGTATTTGGAAAAGATACCATTGTCTCCAGTGAAGTTCGCAAATGTTCAACTGTTACTGCTTTAAAACAATGGTTGAGAACTTATATTACGGAAACTATAAACGCCCACAGGAACCAATTCCAAAGTGCGGTTCAGAATACAGAAATAACACGTAAAGAGGTAATAAAGGCTATACAATATATTAACCACAACTATATGAATGAAATCACACTGGATGAGTTAGCTTCCCTGACCAATCTCAGCAGAAATTATTTTTGCAGGATTTTCAAGGAAGAAACCGGCGAAGGATTTATTGATTATTTGAACAAAATACGCATAAACAAAGCTAAGCTTCTGCTTTCCAATACAGACCAGAGGATTGTAGATATAGCGTATAATGTAGGTATAAAAGATTACAGGTACTTTTGCAATATTTTTAAAAAGTTTACTGGTTCTTGTCCCAGTAAGTTCAGAGATAAACAACATTAACAGGGAGGTTTGGAATGATAAGCAGCCCCTTTTTACGCTTCGGCTTTATTAAATCTAAAATTAGCCCATCTAATATTTTTAACGTCAACATCAGTTTGAAATACAAATTAGTTATCCTTCTAATGCTGCTATGCGTAGTGCCTATTATGATTTTGGGAAGCATTAGTTACAATATTACATCAAAAATCATGATAAACAGAGTAATGAAGGATTCTAATCAGTTGGTTATTAACAAACTGCAAAACATCAATAAAACTTTTGAGGAAATTGAAAATATTATCTTTGATTATGTCACATCTTCCGATACACAAATTTTTTTAAAATACATAGACAATAAAAACTTTGACACCTATACTACATATCAGACACTTGCCCATATGGAGTCCAAAACAGATTATATCCTCAGTTTGAGAAATGATTTAATAACTTCCTTCATGATCCTTCCAAGGGAAGGCAGATACCCGTTTTTCCGGAAAAAGTTACAGACAGAATATACTGAATATTTAGATGATTTTACAAAACTGCCCATTTACCAGCATACGCTGGAAAACAAGGATAAGGTGCTTTGGACTGTTTCATATGAGCCATCGCTGACTATTACTGTTTCAAGAACAATAAATGATATCTCTACCGGAGATGCAATCGGAGTCATGGTACTGTATTTAGATCCTGCTTTTATACAAAATATGGCGGACAGCCTGCCTGTCAACAAAAATGAATATGTATTCATCACAGATGAAAACAACAGAATCATTTATCACACAAATAACCCTTCGATGGTAGGAAAAAGCCTGGAAAGCATTTCTTTGTCCGAAGAATTCGGACAGTCTCCGGCAGGCAGTTATTCAACCGAAATTAACGATACTTATAGTATTGTTACTTATAATTCCTTTGAAGTTAACCATTGGAAGATTTCTTATGTAATACCGTATTCCAATATCACAGCAGATATAGGAAATTTATCACTCATTATCATAGCAGTCATCTTTATTTGTATATTTTATTCCATACTTATGGCATTGTTTATTTTCAAATATATATACAATCCTTTGAAGAACCTTTCCCTTTTTATGGACAAGGTTGCTGCCGGAAATCTGGATATCAAAATAACGAACAAGCGCAAAGATGAATTCGGGAAAATTGCAGACACCTTCAACTACATGGTTTCACAAATCAAAAAGCTCGTCTATGAAGTAGAATTAAAACAAAAAATGGTCAATGAAAATGAAATAAAGGCACTTCAATCACAAATCATGCCTCACTTTTTGTATAATACTCTGAACTCCATTAAATCCCTGGCAAGGATGGGCAGGAATAAAGATATAATGAGTATGGTAGTGGCATTAATAAGACTTCTGAGAGTCAGTACAGAGCACAGAGACAGTTTGATTCCTGTCCGCCAGGAGTTAGAGTATATTAAGAGCTATATACAAATCATGCAGTTCCGCTACAATGTAGAATTAAAACTGGTCCTGGACATCCAGGAAAACATTTTAAATTATAAAATACTGAAATTTATGATTCAGCCTATTGTCGAGAACTGTATCGTACATGCCTTTGATGGAATGACTGAAAATTGTGTTATTAATATAAGTGCCTTCGAATCAAATAATGATGTCCATATTGTTATTTCGGATAATGGTATGGGAATGGATCAAAAAACACTGCATAGCCTCCTCAATGAAACAAATGACAGTGCTAAGGATAAATTCAACCGGATTGGCATCCGAAATGTAAACGACCGGATCAAACTCAACTTTGGTAAGCAGTATGGCATACAATTTGAAAGTGAAATCGGCAAAGGTACCAGTGTCTCCATAACTCTTCCCCGGATTATGCCTGACGAAGAGATACCTGGTTGATATTATTTACAACATGGATAATATATTCAACATTTTGATAATATTGCTACATTTCTATTGAAACTCCTTCAGCATTATAATTTTAACTGAGAGCATAGTTTTACTACTTTCACAGGAGGAATGGCAATGCAGGATTTAAGTTATATTTTTCATAATGCAATTTTTAGTGCTGCAGGATTTAAGTTTTCAATAGAAATTTTTACTTTTGAAAATATTTATGGCTTGGATGAAAGCAAGTGTCGTGTTGAAAATGAAGGAGATAAGTTGAAAATCAAATGCAGTGAATTGGTGTGGGCAGGCGGACAGGAGACGGCAAAAGGATGTGTGGAGGCAGAAGTAAACGTCAACCCGCAGTCGCAAAAATTGCTGTTTAAAATATATGCGAAGTGTTCAAAAACCATCCGTTGCGTGAAACTCCGTTTTATAGATTTGCCACTGGGAACGATAGTGAATTTGAGGGAAAGCGAAAGTCAGGAGATACCGGAATCCGGTCTGTTATACAAATACCCTGAAGGCTGGCGCCATATCAGTACCCCTTTAATTGTATTGAAAACAGCAGAAGGAAAATTTACCTATTTCCGCTCACTGGACACAATTGTAAGGGAAAAAAGGTTTGCGCTTATCCCCAGAAACGGGAAACTGGATGTTGAATTGATTTTTGAGGAAAATGCCACAGTTGCAACCAACACTATAACAGTACCCGCCTGGGAAGTTGGAGAATGCGAATCCGTAGAAGATGTCTACAGCAGTCATACCATACATATTGAAACATGCTATGGTTTAACCCCATGGGAAAGCCGGAAAGACGTTCCTGACTGGGCAAGAGACATATCATTGGTTGCATCTATACACTGTCAGCACTGGACCGGTTACATTTTCAACAACTATGAGGATGTTCTTGAAAATATAAGATGGCTTTCTCAGAGAATTGATCCACGCAGAATCCTTGCATATCTGCCCGGATGGGAAGGAAGATACTACTGGAAATACGGAAATTATTGTGCCGATGAACGCATGGGCGGTGAAAAGGGCCTTCGTAAACTAATTGAGGAAGCAAAAAAAATTGGTGTACATGTCATGCTTATGTTCGGAATCAATATAGTTAATAAGGGTACGGAAAACTACCAGCAATGGGGAGCTCCTTCTGAGGCAATTAGTGCAGGAGGATTTAAACAGAGTGGCAGTGTGGATTGGGATTCTTCAAGACACTATGACCACGGTTCGGGAGTAGGACTGAATCCGGCAGCTCCGGGCTGGCAGAACAGGCTGGTAACCCAGATTACAGATTTGATCGACCAGTATGGCTTTGACGGTGTATTTCTTGATATATCAGCTTTGTGGTTTAACGATCCGAATCACTACCTTTATGATGGAATTGTCAAACTTGTAAACAGAATCAGGGAAGGCAGAAATAATGTCCTGGTAGCAGGCGAAGGTTGGTATGATGCGATGAGTGCCATTACCCCACTGGTACAATCAGGACATACCGACGGCATTTTACACTGGCACGATATACCTCATGCCGAAATGTTCAATAAATACTGCAGGGCATTCGGACATTTATGCCTGGGAGATCCGTCAAGAAACAGTACCGGTGTACACGAACTGGGTTATAATCCTATAACCAGAGTGCCGGTCCGTGAAGGCATCATTCCTACAATAACCATCGTAAATGATACAATCAAAAAAGCTCCTGATAAAGTGCTTGAAATCATTGAAGATGCAAAGGAATATGCATCCAGGTATCTTGGCGGCTAATGATGAAACAGTCCTCCCCATAAAGTATTCACATAGCACAATTATCCTCATGATATATTCACATAAAATATTCAACTGGAGTAACCTGAAAGTAATTTAAATGCAATTTTATAAAGGAGCAAATGCCTTAAAAGGTAGGCTTTCACTTAAGTCTACCTTTTATTCTTAATTTTAATCCTGTTCAATAACTCATAATAAAGCTCATTAATCATTGGCTAAATAAACTTGTCCACTCATTGTTTAAGTTTTTAAAGCAATTTTTCGTAATTATCAAATTTTTTAATTATCAATTTTCTTCGAATAATTTTCTAAAAACAATTGACAATACAAAATTAATTTTGTATTATTGTATTAAGCACTTAATACAATAATACATTGATACAATAACAAATACAGTAACACAAAGGAGTGATTTAATGCCCTGGGAACTAAAATCTGATCGGCCTATATACTCCCAGTTGATTGAGCAAATAGAATTAAGGATTTGCTCGGGTGTTTATCCGCTTGGCTCAAAGCTTCCCTCAGTCAGGGATCTTGCACAGGAAGCTGCGGTAAACCCGAACACTATGCAAAGGGCTCTTGCAAAGCTGGAAGAAGACGGGCTTTTATACACCAATCGCACAAGCGGAAGATTTGTAACGGAGGATGTTAATATGATTAAGCAGGTTAAAAATAGACTGGCTAAAGAACATGTACAGGTTTTTCTTAAAAAAATGACAGAACTTGGTTTTGACTATGAGGAAATTTTATCAATCATTACAACTATAGCGGAGGAGATGAAAGAATGAGTAATATTCTGGAATGCAAAAATGTAACTAAAGTTTTCGGTGCCAAAGCAGCTCTCAGAGATGTCACCCTCAATATTCCTCGTGGAAAGATTGTTGGATTGTTAGGACCTAACGCCAGTGGAAAAAGTACTTTTATTAAGCTCTGTAATGATCTGCTGACTCCTACCAGCGGTGAAATCCTGATTGACGGTAAAAAACCCGGTGTTGATACAAAAAAAATTGTGTCCTACCTGCCGGAAAGAAATTATTTAAATGATTGGATGAGAGTATCTGACATTATCGGGCTTTTCAGAGATTTCTATACTGATTTTAACGAAGAAAAAGCTTATGATATGCTAAAAAGGCTTGACATTAATCCAAAAGATAAACTCAAAACAATGTCCAAGGGTACGAAGGAAAAAGTGCAGCTTATTTTAGTCATGAGCCGTGAAGCCCAGCTCTATATGCTGGATGAACCTATCGGCGGCGTGGACCCGGCTGCCAGAGATTATATTCTGGATACAATTTTGAGCAACTATAATGAAAACGCAACAATTATAATATCCACACATCTTATCTCCGACATTGAGAAAATTCTTGATGAAGTAGTTTTTATCAAGGAAGGAAAGATAGTTCTTACAAAAACTGTAGATGAGATACGTGAGGAAAGCGGAAAATCTGTAGATTCTTTATTCAGGGAGGTATTCAAATGTTAGCTAATCTTATGAAATATGAAATAAAAGGTACTGCCCGTCTATTTATCCCCCTGTACCTGGCTTTATTACTGTTTGCTCTTTTAAACAGGATCATTAATCCCTTTGGTATGATTGAATCTTCAGAAAATTTTAACTTGCAAGTGATGTTCAGTATTATCAGTATAACAGTTTATTTTATATTAATCGTCGGCATCTTTGTTATGACTTTGATAATAATGATACAAAGGTTTTACAAAAACCTGCTGGGCGATGAAGGCTATTTAATGTTTACGCTGCCTGTTAAATCATGGCAACATATTGTAAGCAAGCTTCTTGTTTCAATGCTCTGGACCATTCTGAGCTTCATTATGGCAATATGCTCCATTTTAATACTTGTCGATAGTGATAACCTTTTTAAGGAAATACGTCAACTTATTAGTAGGTTTACTGACATTTTCGGCAGTGCCGGCTTCTTTACATTGCCCTATTATGCCCTTTTATCTCTGACAACCGGAATTCTTATGATATATGCTGCTATTGCCCTGGGCCATTTGTTTTCAAAGCACAAGTTAATGGCTTCCTTCGGAATGTACTGTGTTCTTTACGTAATTTATCAAGTAGTGATGGTTTTGTTCATATTGGTTTTTGGCAAAAAGATATTTACTCCGGTATTATCATCACCAATACCAACACCATCAGACATAAATACTTTAGTATTTTCCTTCAGTATCCCGACTATTTTAATAATGGCAGCAAATTTCATTCTCACCAATTATATTTTGCAAAAGAAACTTAACCTGGAATAATATAAATTTACTCTAGTTGTAGCTGCCCGTGAAAGGGGTGGCTACAACGTAATTTTTCCTTTCTTTTGCTTTATAAAGTGCTTTGTGTGCAATATAAAAAACAGCTCCACCTCAATATCTGCATGACACTCTGCAGAAGTTATACCTATGCTTGCTGTAATACCACATACAAATTCGGTCTTCGGAAGGATGACTGCGAATTCCTCGCCTCCCCGCCTGGCAACTATATCACTTTTTTCCCACTCGCTTTATCTTCATTCTTCCTATGATATTCAACAATATACTTGTCAATTTTCCTGCTTATTTCCAATATAATTTCAGTTCTCATATTCATGTTGTCAGCATTATTGAGTATGCTTCTTATTAATGCAATTTTTTCTTTTGTATCCATGGCGTTCGCACCCCTGTTACTAATCATATCCTTCACACTCCTGCACCCCTTTTACTGATTACAGATACAATTGTACATAATGCATTAGCTTTTTGCAAATATTATTATTATGCAATGTGCAAATTTCAAATGAGTATGAAATCCGTTACAGTATATGATAAGCAAGGAGTGTTAATTTTATGGAAAATGGTGCAAAAATAGATAATAAGGCAATTGGACAAAGGATTCGTAACGAAAGGGAAAATCTCGGGCTTTCACGTGAAGAATTTGCAGAGATGGTTGGCCTTTCAGACTATTACATAGGCCAACTTGAAAGAGGAGAACGGCAGATGAGTCTGCCCGTTTTAGTTAAAGTAAGTAATTGCTTGCATGTTTCATTGGATTTTCTTGTTTTTGGTATTACTTCCGGAAGCGCCGGGTCCGTTAATGAACCCGATAATGATGGGACTTATAATGTAAATGCAAATGGTGAAATAAGCAGTTTGCTTGAAAAGTGCTCGCCAAAAGAATTGGAACTTTTTAAAAAACTAATAAAAACTATTCTTCCATATTTGCAGGTATAATGTTTTATTTAAATCTTCTAAATATAACTTTCTTTTTTATCCTGTCAATTATGACACTATTTTTATCATCTATGATCATTGCAAGGGTATATGGCTCTTCTCCGGAAGAACATCCCGCACCCCATATTCGCAAATCCTTATCAGTTATTGAATTTTTTGATATGGCAATACTGTATCCTCCATCCATTCGCTTTAGCAGTGGCAAAGGGAACATTTGCGTTCCCTCTTAACCCTGCCTTATGTCTTTCAATCTGATCTTTCTCATTTGCTCTTTAATTTAGACTTTACCATTTGTTATTTTGAATAATTTTATCATCTGCACTTTTATTCAGATTTTATCATTTGTGACATTAACAGGTTTTTGTCATTTGTTCTTTAATTCAATTTTTGTCATTTGTTCTTTAAGCTCAATATTTATCATTAGTTTGATTATAAATATTATTATAAACTTAAAAAATAATACGAAAGCAAAGCTATAATACGTAGTAATATTAATACTTACCAAACTCATTGTCACTTAAAACAACCTTTTTTTTCATTTTTCTCTGCAGCCTTTGAACCGTTGTTTTTCTTCCTTGCCATGTTCTCAGGCATTTTCAGTACTTCAGGATTTATATCTTCCAACCTTTCGCTATGTGTTTGATTAATTTTCTTCAGTTTCTTTTGCAGCATTGGCGGAACGTGCATCAAGGGTCCTGGCTTCTTCCGCGTTTTTAATGTCTATACCTAAAGGTTTCTTTTATCTTTAATGAAATACATACTGTTTTTATATTCAAGTTGATAATTCCAAAATAATTTATTCAATTATTTCACATTAATGTAACAATATACATAAAATGTTACATTAAATTAATGCCAAAAATCCTCATTAATGCAGGAATTTTTAAAATATTAGCAAATAAAACATAATATATTATGTTGAATTATTATGAAATATAATATATTATATTATGATAAAACATTGCATTGAAATGAGGTGCTTTACATGACTGTTGAACCAATAAGAGAAAAAACTAAAATAAAACAAATGTTCCAGTATTTGCATGGAAAAGACCCAAAGTACGGTTTGATTTTCAAATTTGGACTTAATACCGGTTTAAGGATAAGTGATATACTTCCGTTAAAAGTAAAAGACATATTTACGGACAGCGGAGAATTTCGCCATTATCTTGTATTAAAGGAAAGAAAAACCAAGAAAGAAAAGAAAATTAAATTGAACAATGCCCTTCGTAAAAGACTTATACCATATATAAAGGAAAAAAATCTTTCATATGAAGACTACCTTTTTCCCAGTAAGAAAGGAGGATACGTTGGCAGAATTCAAGCCTATCGCGTTTTAAAAGAGGCTGCCAGCCTGGTAGGAATAGAAAATTTTGGAACACATAGTTTGCGTAAAACTTGGGGTTATTGGACTTATAAAATGTCGAAATATAATATAGGACTGATAATGGATACCTTCAATCACAGTTCGCAGAGTATAACTCTTCGATATATTGGAGTTAATCAGGATCAGAAGGATGAATTATACTCACTCGTCCAATTTTAAAAAATTATAAAAAATTGCATGGAAAAGTCTTGAATAAATTTAACGATAGTGGTATATATCATGAAATATAGGGTAATATCATGTGATATTAAATAATAATTTGTCGAGATTTTTTATGCAATATTCATGTAAAGTATTACATTAATAAGCAAAAAATAAAAAGGATTACGTAGATCTTTAATTTATCTTACATTAGATCCTCTTAATCCTTTTTTAATCTTTTTTAAGTCCTTTTATCCTTTTTATTTCAGCATGCTCACTATTTATTATTAGGAAGCAAGTTACTATAAAAGCCAGTGAACCATAAAGAAATCAGTCAATATGTTTAGAACTGCACTTTAGTCAATTGTTCCTGCGTTTGTACCACTTTGTAAATGCTGTTGCCATCCCTCCCAATATCAGATACAGCAGCAGCACAACTGCTAAAGTTCCCATTCTCTCGCCCATTGAACCGTCCGCTAACAAAACAGGACCTAGTCCAAAAAAGGTGATTAATATAAAAATTATAGCTATAACCGTATAAAAGATAACTTTCATCAGCATTTCTCCCATTATATTCTATGTAAACAAATATCATATTCAAATAATATATCTTATACAAACAATATTTCTTATATAAAACAAAACTCTTTTATACGTTGCCTTTCAGGCCGATGCTTTCTGCTACATTTCTCATACCTATTATAGTTTCCTCAATTACCTTATCTAATTCCATTCCAAGCATTTCTGCGCCTTCTTCAATAATTTCCCTGTTGACCCCTGCTGCAAACCCTTTCTGCTTCCACTTTTTCTTGACTGATTTTACTTCCAGATCCAGTATGCTTTTACTTGGACGCATAAGTGCCGTAGCTGCAATTAGCCCGGTTAATTCATCGATTGTATATAATACTTTCTCCATTCTTTCTTTCGGCTCCACATCGGTGCAAATCTTCCAGCCATGGCTCTCTACAGCACGAATATAATCTTCAGGCCAGTTCCTCTCAGTCAATATTTCTCTTACCTTTTTACAATGTTCATCAGGATATAATTCATAGTCCAGATCATGAATTAATCCGATAATTCTCCACTTTTCTTTATCCTCTTCTTCAAACAGTTCGGCAAAATGCAGCATAACAGCCTCAACAGTCAATGCATGCTTTATCAGGCTTTCACTCTTATTGAACTCTTTAAACAGCTCAAAGGCTTGTTCTCTGTTTGGAGTAATTTTATCCATTGCAGTAACCCTCTTTCGTATATTAAATCTTTTATATATTAAAAGTGCTTACACTATGCCTTAACATGATTATTGGTTGATATAGGGCATTTCTATAACTATAGTATAAGCACTTTTCAGAATATTTCAATGTTTTGTTATACTCACAAAAATAATTCTTTTAACAGGATTATGAAAGCAAAAAGGACGAAGCAAAATCGTGAAATTTATTCAATTGCACAATCTCCACTCCATCCTGCTATAAACGTTTCATATGTTTCATCACTGTCTATTCCTGCTTCATACTGTTTGCACTGTTCTTCATACTGTTTCAATAATGCTTCATACAGTTTTAGCTCAATTGCTTATATTGTTTCTGAAGTTTAATACTTCATTCCGGCTTCAAGTGCTTTCATTTCATCAGGTATCATGTAATGATACTTTTCGGGAAGAACTTTTCTCAATGCTTGTTCAAAAGCTTCCTTTGAAATAATTCCTGTAACCTCCAGGAACTTGCCAAGCAAAATTATGTTGGCATAGGTCAGGTTACCCATATCGGAAGCCATCTGTGTGGCTGGAATTTCGTACACCTTGACATCCGTCCTTTTAGGGCTCCTGGTTACCAGAGAACTATCGGAAATAATTATTCCTCCGGATTCAACAATGTTTTCAAATTTATCCAGAGAAGGTCCGTTCATAACCATCAGTGTTGTGGCACTGTTCAAAATGGGAGAACCAATGGGATCATCAGATATTATCACATGGCAGTTTGCGGTACCGCCTCTCATCTCTGGTCCATAGGAAGGAAGCCATGAGACATTTTTGCCTTCAAGCATGCCCGCGTAAGCAAGCAGCCTTCCTGCCGAAAGAATACCCTGTCCGCCAAATCCTGATATTATAATTTCCTGCTGTGCCATCTGTACTACACCTCCAGATCCTTTCCTTTGAAATTGCCCAACGGGTACATAGGAATCATGTTATCCTTTAACCATTTCAAAGCTTCATCCGGACTTTTTCCCCAGTTGGTAGGGCATGTTGACAATACTTCAACAATGGAGAAACCCTTTCCTGCAATCTGAACCTGGAAGGCTTTTTTAATAGCTTTTTTAGCATTCATTATATTTTTTATGTCATGCATTGAAACTCTTTCAACAAAAACTGCACCGTCAAGTGTCGACAGAAGTTCACATACCCTTATGGGATAGCCATGCAGTTCCGGTTTTCTTCCGTAAGGTGTAGTTGTAGTGACCTGGTTAATAAGGGTTGTAGGTGCCATTTGACCTGACGTCATACCATATATAGCGTTATTTACAAATATGGTTGTAATCTTCTCTCCCCTGGTAGCCGCATGTACTATTTCAGCAGTACCTATTGCAGCCAGGTCTCCGTCGCCTTGATATGTGAATACAACCTTGTCAGGATGCACTCTTTTTATACCCGTAGCAACAGCGGGAGCCCTTCCATGTGCTGCCTGCTGCATATCACAATTGAAATACTCGTAATTGTTATAAGTACAGCCAACAGGTGACACACCTATAGTTTTTCCTTCTATATCAAGTTCGTCCAGTACCTCTGCAATAAGCCTGTGTATTATACCATGGGTACATCCAGGGCAGTAATGCATGGGTACATCTCTCAAAGCATGTGGTCTTTTAAAAACTACTGCCATTTTAATCCCCCTTAACTATCTCTTTTATCTTATCCAGTATCTCCTTCTGTGTGGGGAGCATTCCTCCCATTCTTCCATGGAAATACACCGGTCTTTTCCCATTGACTGCAAGCCTTACATCTTCAACCATTTGTCCTGCATTTAGTTCCACTGACAGAAATGCCTTAGGCACTTCACTATATTTCTCAAAAGCAGCTACAGGGAAAGGCCATAATGTGATTGGTCTTATAAGGCCAACTTTGATACCTTCTTTTTCAGCCATTTTTATGACATTTTTTATAATTCTTGCAACAGTACCATAAGCCGCAACAATAATATCAGCACCATCACAATTGAAAGTCTCTACCCTTACTTCATTCTCCTCTATCTTCCTGTACTTTGCCTGCAGCTTCTGGTTATGCTTTTCCAGAACTTCAGGATTGATGTAAATTGAAGTAATGGTATTATGATCTCTCTTCATCTCCGTACCTGTAGTAGCCCAATCCTTATCGACCTTTATAATTTCTTCCTCATCTCTGAATTCTACAGTCTCCATCATCTGACCCAAAATTCCGTCGCCCATTATCATAGTAAGTATTCTGTACCTGTCTGCAATATTGAAGGCTTCTACAGTAAGCTCATAAAGCTCCTGAACACTGCTTGGTGCAAGTACCACCATTTTATAGTCTCCGTGTCCCCCACCCTTTACAGCCTGGAAATAGTCGCATTGTGCAGGCAGTATTCCGCCTAGTCCGGGGCCACACCTGACAATATTAACAATTACCGCCGGCAACTCAGCTCCTGATATATATGAAATACCTTCCTGCTTGAGACTGATTCCGGGGCTTGAAGATGAAGTCATAACTCTTGCACCGGCACCTGCAGCACCATATACCATATTTATGG
Source organism: Clostridiaceae bacterium (assembly GCA_012840085.1). Lineage (GTDB taxonomy): Bacteria > Bacillota > Clostridia > Acetivibrionales > DUMB01 > DUMB01. Next base: position 36,249 of record DUMB01000030.1, on the reverse strand, counting down.
CAGCTATTTCACTTTCCGCCTGTATAAATGTTCCTCCAACCTGAGGCATTTTTTTGGCTAAATAATGCGCTATTTCAGTCTGCGGTGTTATAGGATATCCGAAGTAGCATCTGCAGCCAGCCCTTAATGCAGCTTCAGCAATTACTTCATTTCCTTTCATCAATAACTTTTCTCCCATTAATACATGTCCCCCTTATTTCTCCACTTCAATTACGCAATCAGGACATATGGTTGCACAAAAAGCACACCCTATACATTTGTCCATTTCATCAACACCAGCAGGATGAAATCCCTTCTGGTTCAACTTATCTGTTCTCATTATGACTATTTTTTTAGGGCATACTGTAGTGCACAGTTTACACCCTTTGCATCTTTCTTCTATAAATGTTACTCTTGCCATATCCAACCTCACAACTAATTATTTGAAAATTTTTTCAGGTTTTGGACTACTAACTATTTATCTGTTAATTATAAAACTCTTTTTGTACTATTGCAAGTGCGTGTTCTTCCTGTCTGTAAAATTCTGCATGCGAGCTTTTGTATTTCTATCTCTAAGCGATTTTTTGTCTTTTAACCTCTATATTTCTATCTCTAAGCCCTCGTCACCGTCTTGCTCCCATGGCAGCTTGATCAGCTTGCCAATAGGAAGCAGCGGTACCTTTATTACTTGTCCTGCTTCCTCCAAGGGCTTTCTCAATCCACTGGCAAATGCTATAGGCACACCTGTTTCCTTTGAAACTTCCTCCAGCATTTTATGGCCTTCAATTATGTCCTCTGCAGTAGTATCAAAAAGATAATTTGTGTTATTTACAAGTTTTGTTATTTTTATTCCTGAACTCTCTTCTATAATGTAAATCATCTCTTTTATTTTTTCAGGAGTATCAGTCATAGGCCTTTTTACATTGACTACAAAAAAGAGCTCATAGTCATCACTCAAAATCTCCTGTCTGAACCTGGATACTGCTTTTGCTCCCAGGTCGTCTCCGCCTACGTCAAATACCACTTTATATTCCTTTTTTTCAAAAAGAGTATATATCTCAGATGGAAGAGCAGGAATATCTACATTTGTATTTGCATAGATTGAAGAAATTACCCAAATCCCATGCTTTTCCAGCTCACTTTTGGCATCTACGGTCCGGAAAAAAGGATTTATTATATCCATATCCACTATAGCTGTCTTTTCATCAATGCCGGCGGAATGCTCAAATTTTTTACGGCTCAATTCAGACAGCTTGATGGCAAAATTCACAGCCACCTCTGTCTTCCCGCTTCCGAAATGTCCGGTAAATATATTAATTCTCCTGTCAAACATCAGCGCATATCCCTTCTGGTATATAATTTCTACATTATTATATATTTCTTCACCATATTCTCTTCATCTGTTATTGTATTATCTGTTTATTGTATTATCTGTTTACTGTATTAAATTATATTAATATACTAAAACTAAACCATCTTAAGTATGATTAAAATTTATAATTTATTCCTTATTATAGCCTATTAAATCTTTTATTACTTCTCCTGCAATAATCAGACCGGCAACAGACGGAACAAAAGACACACTCCCTGGTATCTGGCGCTTTATAGTACATCTTTTTGGTGAATCCCCGCTGCATATACAGCCTGTCTTACATGAGAATTCGCCTCTAACCGGCTTTATAGGTTCTTCCCTTGAGCATAGTACTTTGAGAGATGGAATGTTGCGTTTTCTTAATTCTTTACGCATCACTTTTGCAAGCGGGCATATTGATGTCTCATAAATGTCCATTATTTCCAGTTTTGTCGGGTCCAGCTTATTTCCAACTCCCATACTGCTTATTATAGGAATACCCTTTTCCCACGCTCTCACAGCAAGATCTATTTTACCGCTTATAGTATCTATTGCATCAATTATATAATCATAATCATCCTGGACTAAAAACTCAGCAGTTTCAGGTCCGTAAAACTCTTTATATGTTGTTACCTCGACTTTCGGGTTTATTTCTTTTGCCCGTTCCATCATTACCTCAACTTTAGGCCTGCCTATTGTCTTTTGAGTAGCAATTATCTGCCTGTTTATATTTGTAAGACATACACAATCATCGTCTACAAGCACCAGTTTCCCAATACCGCCGCGGACTAGTCCCTCTGCCGCAAAAGAACCTACTCCGCCGACACCAAAAACCGCAACTTTACATTCAGAAAGCCTTTCTAAGGCATCAGCACCAAGCAATAATTCTGTTCTGGAAAATCTATGCAGCATATAACCATCCTTTATTATTAGAATTTATCCTTTTACAAACATCAACTAATCTTTTTCCAGGAATTTCTGCACCTTTAATTGCAAAATTATCACTCTCTGCAGCCTTTTGTGCACAAACTCCGTGATGTACGCAATCATCGTCAATATAACCGTCTCCAACAATAATCATATCGTAGTTTCCATCACCTTTTTCATAAGAAACATGGTATTTCCGTCTTTATTTGGACTTCCGTTCAACCCTACTACTAACATTAACCTCACCTCATATACTTCCTGTTTATAATAAAAATTTCGGATATCTGCTTATTATATACTTATATATTATAATATATTATCGCACTTTAGCATAACAACTTTTAATCGAAATTAATATCAATAAAGTAGGAAACAATGATTTGATACAGTATGCTGCCCGCTTACATGTTCAAATTATAAGTTGAATAAAGTGTTGACTAAATATTATGATTGTGATAACTTTAACATAATGGGATAATTTTGTTTTAATTAGGAGGTGCAATGCATGAATAACTTATCCTTATCTGTTAATGTAATTATTGTAGGAATGGTAGTAGTATTTGTATCACTTGTTCTCCTGACTTATATTATTGTCCTGGCAAATAAGATCCTGAATGCAGTAAAAGGCTCTTCAGGAAACAACAGAAAAACGAGTGGCAATATATCTGTTCAAGAAATCAGTGGAACCAGGCAAATTAATTCATCTGATGGTGATCTTCCAACAGATGAACTGATTGCTGTTATAACAGCTGCAATTATGGCCAGCGGTAATACGAACCCAGGCTACAATATCAGATTAAAGTCCTTTAGACGCATACCTCAGACCACACCTGTATGGAATATCGCAGGTAGAAATGAGTACATTGCCGGGAAACTATAATAAATGGTCATATTTGTTGCACTAAATACTTTACACAAGACAAAAGAAGGGTGGTCTACTTAAATGTTTCAAGAGCTTATAAACACCATTGTTGATTTAATTAATTCTTCAGGTTTTGTTCGCGGGGACTGGAAGCAGTTTTTGATGATTGCTATAGCTTGTCTTCTTATTTACCTTGCTGTAGTTAAGAAATATGAGCCTTTGCTTTTGCTTCCGATTGCATTTGGAGTATTGCTTGCAAATCTTCCCTTTGCAAATTTGAGTTCTTACGACGGACCGAATGGGCAGAATGCTGTTGGAGGTCTGATTTATTACCTATATCAGGGAGTAAAGTTGGGCATCTATCCTCCGCTTATATTTCTTGGTATCGGCGCAATGACGGATTTCGGTCCATTGATAGCAAATCCTAAAAGCCTTCTTCTGGGGGCTGCCGCACAATTAGGCATATTCTTGACATACTTTGGAGCTACACTTCTAAAGTTTACTCCCCAGGAAGCAGGTGCAATAGGAATCATAGGGGGTGCAGACGGTCCTACAGCAATATTTGTAACTTCAAGGCTTGCACCGCATCTGTTAGGGCCAATTGCAATTGCCGCTTACTCATATATGGCTCTTGTTCCCATAATACAGCCTCCTATCATGAAGGCGCTTACAACAAAGAAAGAAAGAGAAATAGTAATGGAACAGTTAAGACCTGTTTCAAAACTTGAGAAGGTCATATTTCCTATACTTGTAACACTGCTTGTTTCTCTCTTTATACCTGACGCAGCTCCCCTTGTGGGAATGTTGATGCTCGGAAACCTGTTCAGAGAAAGCGGCGTAGTTGAAAGAATAAGTAAAACTGCTCAAAATGAACTCATTAATATAATCACGATATTCCTCGGTGTGTCGGTAGGTGCTACTGCAAAAGCCGAAACATTCCTTTCTCCCAAGACTTTAGGTATAATAGTGCTAGGTTTGATAGCCTTTTCTTTTGGTACTGTGGGTGGCGTGCTGTTTGGCAAACTTATGTGCTGGGCTACAGGCGGAAAAGTCAATCCATTGATTGGATCAGCAGGTGTTTCTGCCGTACCTATGGCTGCCAGGGTCTCCCAGAAGGTAGGTCAGGAAGCTAATCCAGGCAATTTCCTTTTGATGCACGCTATGGGACCGAACGTAGCAGGTGTTATAGGATCAGCAATAGCGGCAGGTGTATTGTTGAGTATATTGGGATAAACAGTAACTAATCATGGATACATAAGAAATTTAAGATTAATTAAATTTGATTAATTGATCTGGAATAACTAAATTGGTACGAATTATAGTTACAGACATTTGCATTAATTGAGAATGAGAATAAGGATACTTTTTAGTAAATAAGAAGTATCCTTTTTTGTGTTTCTTTTAATTTTATATTTAAAGTTTCTGATTCTATGTTTTTAAGTCTCTGATTTTATGTTTTTTATTTTTCTGGTTTTACTTTTCTGATTTCATACTTTCCCCGCATTTTTTGCAAATACCGTAAAACTTCACTTTGTGATCCTTCACAATAAATCCCTTATTTTCAAATATCTGATTTTCAAGTGACTCAAGCAGGTCTTCTTCAACTTCCTCAACTAAACCGCACTCAGTGCAAATAAGATGATGATGCCTGTGATCTTCCTTTTCCCTGTTCAATTCATATCTGCTTCGGCCATCATCAAAATCAATTTTGTATATAAGGCCCAACTGGTTCAGAAGAATAAGAGTTCTGTAAACTGTTGCCAGTCCTATATCCGGATAGGTCTTTTTTACGTTTTCATATATTTCCTCTGAACTCATATGTTCTCCTTCATGCTCACTTATGACATCAAGCACAGCCTGACGCTGTACTGTCAGCTTGTAGCCTTTTTCCCTCAATTGCTCTTTAAAGCTGTCAGATATTTTTCCCAAATCAAATCACCTCAGTATTCTTGAAAGCATAAAACCATCATAAATATTTTTATTATTTTTCATTATATTAAATAATAGCCGTTTATGCAACGTTACTGTCTGCAATCCAGTGGGTATTTATAGAATAGTTAAGTTAACTTGTTGTGCCGGGAGACAGTATTGTGGAGATCTTAAGAACTGCTTGCTGTTTGTTCTTTAGCTCAGAACTCCTGCCATCGAAATGCCGGCACAACAAATTATGTTAATTAGACTAAAATTTTACTTTCACTGTTGTTGAAAGTCTGTTATAATTAGGTAGTTGAAACAAAATATAAAATAATTTAAACAATACAAAAAAGAGGAAAATCACATGAAATACGTAGTAATTCTCGGAGACGGCATGGCCGACCTTCCCATGCCTCAGCTTAATAACAAGACTCCTCTCCAGTGTGCTGTTAAACCACATATGGATTACCTGGCCAAATATGGGGAGGTCGGAATGGTTAGAACAGTACCTTCAGGAGTATCACCGGGAAGTGATACCGCAAATTTGTCCGTTTTAGGGTATGATCCGCGAAAATATTATACAGGGCGTTCACCGCTTGAGGCAGTGAGTATGGGGCTGGAGTTGTCTGATAATGATGTTACCTTCAGGTGCAACCTGGTAACTCTGTCAGATGACGAAAATTATGCGGATAAAATAATGCTTGATTATAGTTCTGATGAAATAACATCAGCTGAGTCAGCAGAATTGATAAAGGAAATTAATAAACATTTCAGGACTGATAAAATAAGCTATCATCCTGGAATAAGCTACCGGCACTGCATGGTTTGGAATAATGGCCCCGTTGGACTTGATCTCACTCCCCCTCATGATATTCTTGAAAAAAGAATATCAGGGTATCTGCCAAAGGGAAAAAACAGCGGCATTCTGCTTGATATGATGGTGAGAAGCTATGATTTTCTCAAAAATCACCCGATAAACCTGGCAAGAATGCAAAGAGGCCTTAAGCCTGCAAATTCCGTTTGGCTCTGGGGTGAGGGTACAAAGCCGGCACTGCCGAACTTTTACGATAAATATAAAGTAAGAGGCTCTGTCATATCAGCCGTTGATCTGATAAAGGGAATAGGAATCTGTGCAGGACTTACATCTGTTGATGTAGAAGGTACTACCGGAAACATCAACACCAATTTCATTGGCAAAGCTCAAGCGGCTCTGGAAGAGCTGGAAGCCGGAATGGATTTTGTATATGTTCATATTGAAGCGCCCGATGAATGCGGGCATAGATTCGAAATAGAAAATAAGATAAAATCAATTGAAATTATAGATGAGAAAGTTGTCGGCACAATTCTTAAAGGTCTTGAAAAGTATGACGACTATAAGGTACTGGTCCTTCCTGACCATCCTACTCCTTTGTCCCTTAGAACTCATACTTCGGACCCTGTGCCTTATGTGCTGTACAGTAAATCTTCGCACAAACCTTCAGGTGTAGACGGCTATGATGAAGTACGGGCAGAAAGCACTAAAATATTTATTGATGAAGGACATACCCTCATGGATAGGTTTATTCTTGGTTAACGGGACAGAATTGTTTCTGTCCCGTTATTTCAGTATTTACCCATTCCTTTACTGTTCAATTTATTGCACTGCCCAAGGTATTTACTATCCTACTTAAATTACTTATTCTACACAGCTTAAAGTATTTACTCTAATTAAAGTATTTACTCTAATTAAAGTATTTACTCTATTTAAGCATTTTCTCTATTTAAATTAAAGTATTTCCTTTATGCTAGTAAAAGCTTTGCTGCACTACTCAAGGTGCTTTTCTACATCTTCCATAAACTTTTTCCAGTTCACATCTTCCATATAGTGTACAAAAAGCATCTCATTTATGCCATTATCTTTGATAAACTCAACTATATTTTTGCCTGTGGAGTATTTGCTGTAAAATCTTGAATCAACAACGTATATTTCTTCATAGTGAGGCAATAGAAACGGCACGAAAGTATTTCCGTAGGAATCTTTCATTACAAGGAGCTTTTTGCCGTTCTTTATGTCTGTTTTTATTACAGACCAGGTAGCTCCGCCGCTGCTTAGAAATACCAGGTACTTATCCTTGCCTTCCGCATAGCTCATGTCAATAACTTCAGCTTCTTTGCATTTATCTCCGTAGTACATCTCATATTTGTAATTTGTAAAAGGCATATATACATATATAGTATCAGGATTTTTCTCAAGTTCTTTATTAAGCGTTTTTGTGTAGGAACTTCCCAGAAATCCTTCAATTTTTCTCTCTTCATATTTTTCAAGTGGTACGGGTGTCTCTCCCTTCAGCTCCATAAAAGCAGCATATGCATAATATGCACCAAGAGCAGTCCAGTGATGGTCAGTCTTAAAATAGATATATTCATCCTTGTGTTTATTAAGAGCGTCATATACATTTACCGACTTTATGCTGCTGTCCAATTTGCTTCTTAGAAAATCCATGGCGTCATTTTGTGAGTCGGTAATACCTTTATACTTCCTCAGCTTTATAAATTCACTGGCTGTCGGCGCAATAAGGGAATACATCTTTACATCATCCCCTATTTTTTCCCTGTATTTATTGAGTACCTCCGAATAATAACTCATGCCCTCCTTGTTAAATTTAAAAAGCTGAACCGCCTTACCATCTATTATCAGCCAGTATCCTGCATTCCTGTCCTCATCAAATTTCTTTGGAGGTTCTTCCTGTTTCGGATTTGAGCTTCCTTCCTCATTATGTTCCGAACCGCTACCGCTGCCTTCATTGCCTGTTATATTGCTGACATTACTGCTGGCTGTGGTTCCATTACCCGTTTCGTTTTCACCTCCCGTATTTCCGTTTTTTGTATCATTCGCCGGCCTACTGTCTGCGTCATTACCAATTGGAGCTGCCGGATTGCCTCCTTCGTTTCCTCCCTGGACCTGCCCGGGTTCATGAGTAACAATTAATTCAACGCCCGAATGTCCCAGTGACATGGCCTTCCTCAGATCACGGCTTGACCTGACCATCCAGTCTCTTAAAATGAAAGTATCACTGTAATATTCCTCATAGTCATGGAAATAGTCACCGCTCAACAGCGTCGAAAGCGTAAGCTTCGGCTTCTCCCTCAACTTTCTGTTCTCCAGTTCGGAAATCCGGGGTTTGTTAAAATTCAGAGCATTTGCTGCCCCAAGCAAAATTATTATTAATAGAAACGCGACTGCGTCATAATGCAACTTCTTCATGTTTTCCTCCAAAATACGCCTTCACTAATATTCCAAACAACTGTTACCCGGAACTTAATACTCCAGGTAACTATACTTAGAATCTGAAATATAAAAACGGATTGTATGACTGCCCTACCAAAAATATTATTGAAACAACAAGTATCAATATATTCACTGCAGATTTCAAAACTCCGTCCAGTATACACATACCTGTCAAGTTTTCTTTGAGGCGCTTATTCATGCTTTCATAAAGCTTCTTAGCTAATGGAGTGCTTGCAATAACAGCTATTGCAAAGAATGTAGCATTATTTGTAAAATGGATGTACAGTTCGCCATTTGACCAAGAAGCAGCATTTATTCCAAACATAATTCCAAGGAATCTGAAAGCTTGTCCCAGGTCTGTGTGGTAGAAAAACACCCAGCCAACAAGCACCGCCAAAAGCAAATATATTCTTGAAAATACTACCGGAAGCTTGTTGAATAAATCCAACAGAACCTTCTTCTCAAGGAAAATCAGGACAAAATAGAACAGGCCCCAGATTATGAAATTCCAGCTCGCTCCATGCCACAATCCGGTAAGAAACCATACAAAGAAAAGGTTTCTTGTTTGATGCTTTCTGTTCCCGCCCAAGGGTATATATACATAATCCCTGAAAAATGTTCCCAGCGATATGTGCCACCTTCTCCAGAACTCCGTAGCGGATTTTGATATATACGGATAATTAAAATTCTCTTTATATGTAAATCCAAACATCTTTCCCAAACCTATGGCCATATCGGAATATCCGGAAAAGTCAAAATATATCTGAAGGGCAAACATTGCAATTCCAAACCAGGCTCCAAGCACAGGCAATCTTGAATAATCCGTATTCAGGAAATTCCCGGCAATTTCTCCCGCTGTATTGGCTATTATCACCTTCTTCCCCAAGCCAATGATGAAACGGTTGACACCATTGTTGAATCCCTTTACTGTAGCTGTCCTGTTTTCAATTTCCCATGCTATGTCCTGATATCTCACGATGGGCCCCGCAACAAGCTGGGGGAAAAGCGAAATATATAGCAAAAGCTTGAATGGTGATTTTTGAGCCTCAGATTCGCCCCGATAAACGTCCACCACATAGGAAATTAGTTGAAAGGTATAAAAGGATATTCCTATAGGCAGATTGAGTCCAGGAACTCTAATGCTTGTCCCGAGCAATGCATTTATATTATCTGCAATAAATCCTGAATATTTAAAGAATCCCAGTATAAAAAGATTTGCTGTCACTGCAAAAGCAACAGCGGCCTTTCCGCGCCAGTCGCCGCGGTTTTTCTCAGCCTGCAAGGCGCAATAGTAGTCAAGAAAAGTGCTGAATAATAAAACCGTCACCCATACAGGTTCCCCCCAGGCGTAGAAAAAAACTGAAGCAGCTATAAGAATCCAGTTGCGAACATTCCTGTTATTTACAGCAAAATAAAGTATAAGGGTGACAGGTAAAAAAACGCACAAAAAGAAAAGACTTGAAAATACCAAGAAAATGCCTCCTCTTTAATACAGCTATTAACGTTCGTTAATAGAATATCAAATCTGTCGACCTAATACAATTAAAATTTGATTAAAATGTATTTATTACATTTTTTATCCACCTGCCTGACAGAAGTCTAGCAATACCGGCAATAGCTTTTGCCACTTCCTCAAACATTACCAGGGCGGCAACCCAATGCACAGGAAGCTTTAATACCAGTGCCCCCAGGAAAGCCAGAGGAACTCCGACAAACCACATTGTGATTCCCTCGGCAATAAAAGCATATCTTGCATCTCCGCCTCCGCGCAATATTCCCACAATCAACACTATATTAAAAAACCTTATAATCATGACAAGTGATGTTATATAAAGTATCAATTTTGCGCTGTTATGCACTTCTGAAGAAACATTGAAAAGTGATAATATGGCCGGAGTTCCGGCGGCAAGGACAACCCCTGTAATTAAGCCGCCAATAACAGACAGTATTGAAAATCTCCATGCATAAGTACGTGCTTCCTCTTCTTCATTTTCTCCTATCTTATGTCCGATCATCACACTGGATGCAGCAGCAATGCCAAATATTGCAACCGTGAAAATATTGACCACAGTATTGCATATTTGCACTGCAGCAATGGCCTGGGTGCCTATTCTTCCATATGCAACTGAATATATTATGTAAGCTAGTCCCCAACAGGTTTCGTTCAACACGACAGGAATCATGGTTTTTGTAACATTGGCAATAAACTTCCTGGTAATTCCCGGTATATCCTTTAAACTTACCGCTAATACATTTCTGGAGATATAAATCCAGGCAATTATCAATACAGTCTCAAATATTCTTGCTATTAAAGTAGCAATTGCAGCACCTCTTACACCAAGCACCGGAGCACCCATATTTCCAAAAATCAATATATAGTTGAAAACAGTATTGCATCCCAGTGCTAGTGCACTTATCACCATTGGCATAAAAGCATTTCCTATACTGCGGGAGGCAAAAGCATAACCAAAGCTTAAAGCATTAAATATGTAGCTGATACATACTATTCGAAGGTAAGCAGCCCCCTCAGAAATTACCAGCGGATCATCTTCCCTGAATATAGAAATAATTTCTTCAGGGAAAAGCAAAGCAGCTACCGTAAAGATAAGTGCTACAATGGAAGATATCACAAGGCCTATTCCCAATACTTTCCGAATATTGTCCCTGTCTCCCTTGCCCCAAAATTGCGATATAAAAACCCCACAACCACTGTGGATGCCAATAATAAAAAGAACAAACAGCAAAAAATATTGATTGGCAATCCCAACAGCAGCAATCTGAGATTCCCCGACCTGCCCTATCATCACTGTATCCACCATGTTCAGGCAGGATCCGATAAAGTTCTGTATAATTATAGGCAACGCTATAGTAAAAAGCTGAACATAAAAGCTTTTTCCGCTGAAAACGTATTTTTTGAGCGTCTCTTTAATTCTGTCCATAATAACTTCCTTTATTTGTATGAATTATATTCAAATGTATAAATTATGTTAAATGTTTCAATTAATTTTGCATAAATATTCACTTGTACAAATATTAAATATAATTATATACAAAAAGTTTTAAAAATTAAGAAACCACTCTAAAGTATTAAGTGGTTTCACAAAGCACTTTGAAAATTATAGTATATTTTTATATATATATCAACCCTTCAGCCAGGCAGATATAAGTTCTCTTGCGATAGGTGCAGCAGCTGACCCTCCCGTTGATCCGCTGTACTCCAGTATAACTGCCACTGCTATCCTGGGGTCGTCCGCAGGTGCAAAACCAATGAACCATGCGTGTTCCTTGTTCTTTTGCCTGGAAGTCAGCTCATTTTCAGCAGTTCCGGTTTTCCCCGCAACCTTGATTCCTTTTATTGAAGCATTTTTGCCTGTGCCGTTATTTACAACCTCCTGCATCATCTCATTGATTTTCGCAGCAATATACTCGTCCATTACCCGGTAAAGCTCATCAGGTTTGTGTTTCTTAAGCACTGTTCCCTTATGAGTTTCAATTCTGCTCACCAATGATGGCTTTATCATTATTCCGTCATTTGCAATTGCAGCAGATACCATAGCCATATGCAGAGGTGTCATCAGTATTTTACCCTGTCCCATTCCTACTGCGGCCATATCTGTTTTACTCATATTTTTATATTGGAATACACTCTTGCTCACCGGGATGTCAAAAGGCAATTTTTCACCTATTCCTGCCCTTTCACTTATACTGCGCAGATTTTCTTCGCCGAGTTCCACACCTATACTTGCAAACACCGTATTACTGGATACAGCCAGCGCGGTTTTTAGATTGATTTCACCATACGCTTTGCCTCCAAAGTTGCTTATCTCTTTTCCGTCAATAACAACAGACCCGCTGTCCTTGTATGTATTATTCTCCATGCCGTTTTCAAGTGCTGATGCAACTGTCAATACCTTAAATGTTGAGCCCGGTGTATAGAGTCCCTGGGTTGCTCGGGTTAGAAATGGAGCTTCCTCGCTTTCCACCATTGACTTCCAATTTTCCTCAAGTTTCTGCTCATTGGGGTCAAAGTCAGGTTTACTTATCATTGCCAGAATCTCTCCCGTTTTCGGATCAAGAGCAACAACAGCACCCTTCTTGTTCTTCATAAGCTCATTTGCCAAAGTTTGGAGCTCGTGATCTATTGAAAGGTAAATATTATTGCCCTCCTTTGTTCCTCCGGACAGTTTGTCCCTGAGATTAAACACCGTACTGGATTCATTTACCCCGAGCAAATAATCATTGTATTTTGCCTCAATAAGGGATTTGCCATATTTCCTTGAACTATATCCAATAACATGACTGTATATTGATCCATAGGGATATTTTCTCACCTGCTTTTCGCCTGAAAACTCACTTTCAGCCAGAACGGTCCCATTCCTGTCCAATATACTTCCCCTCAGAGTCTTTTCTTCCATCTCAAACTGCCTTCTGTTATAAGAATTATTAATTATCTTATTCTTTTGAAAAAGCTCAAAGTAAGTCAGGTATGCTACCAACGAAAAAAATAATATACACACGGCAACAAGGGCATAAATTATCCTGTTTAAGGTTCTGGTGCCCATTATATTATTGTTCTGCGTATTGTCATGTTTTTTGTCCTGCATGTTATCTTGTTTATTGTTATTTTGTTTATTGCCGTGCATATTGCCATGTTTATTGTCCTGTTTATTGCCATGTATACTGTCTTGCTTATTGCCCTGTGCATTGCCATGAGTATTGTCTTGCTTTTTGCCCTGTTTATTGTCCTGATTACCTGTCTCTATGTTATTCGTACTTTCATCAGTATCATGATTTTTATTATTATCCATATCACCAGATTTATTTTCATACATATCACTAATCATAGATCAATCACCACCAATCTAACTTCAGGCTTTCCTGGAAATAGCCTGGAGAATCCCAAGTGAAATAAAACCGGATACAAGTGAACTTCCCCCATAACTGATAAAGGGCAGGGTAATACCTGTAAGAGGTATAAGCTTTATCACGCCTCCGAGTATAATAAATGTCTGCAGCGCAAACATAAGAGTTATGCCCAGTGCAACAATTCTGTCAAAAGTCTCATTTACCATAAGTGAAATCTTAAAGCCTCTGTAAGCGAAGATGAAAAAGAGAAATATAACGGCTATACCCCCAAATATGCCCATTTCTTCGCAGATTGCTGAAAAAATAAAATCAGTGTGAACTTCCGGGACAAAGTCCGGCCTGCCCAGTCCAAGGCCAGTTCCAAAAAAGCCGCCCGATCCTATGGCAAAGAGGGATTGGGTAATCTGATATCCCTTATTCGAAATATCACTCCATGGATTTATCCATGTATCAAATCTTACCCTGATATGATAAAAATAAAAGTAGCTAAAAACCAACCCGGCACATGCAACTACGGCATTGAAAACCAGTGTAGTAAGCTTGCTTCCGAATATAAACAGGAAAAATATAAATACACCAAAAAACAGGAATGCAGTTCCAAGTTCCCTCTGTAAAAACAGAAAACCAATAAAAATGTAGTTTAAAGCAATAAAAATCCACTGCCTGCTTATATTAATTTTTATATTTGGCCGCTTGAAGGCAATTGTAATATTATTCAGTTTATCAGGGTCTGTATAATATGATGCAAGAAAGAATACATACAGAACCTTAATAATCTCAGATGACTGAACACTTATACCGCCTATTGCAATCCAGTTGGTTGCTCCCCTTTTTCCTCCTCCGAATACAATTGTAATTATGAATAGAATATAAGAGACGATAGGGTAAATATATATAACCTTATCCCATATATTAAGTTTCAAATATGCAAAATAGCATGCAAAAAACATTGTTATCCCAACTGCCAGCCATATAATCTGCTTCAGAGCCAGGTCCCTGCCAAGTCTGTAAAGCATAATGATGCCTATACTCATAAGCATGGAAACTATTAAAAAAAGATATTCATCGCCCATTTCAAGCTTTAAAATCAAAGCATATGTCAGGCATATTAATGCGATAACTGAAAACCCCGCAAAAATAGTAATGTTGTCATAGGGTTTACTATACATATACAGAAGTAAAAAACCCATTAAATTTATCAATACAACCAAATAAACAGGTTTAACAAATCTCGTATAACTCTTCACCATTAACCACCTTTATCTTTTATCCTGTACAAATATAAAAGTCAGCTGTCCTATCTGAATCTTATCTCCGTTATCGAGAGGTACGGCATCAATTCCTATTCTGACATTATTAATATAGCTTCCGTTTTTGCTGCCCAGATCCCTCATGTAATAAATTCCGTCTTCTGAAAAGAATTCTGCATGATTCCCGGACAGGAAGGGGTCATTTATAACAAAGTCGTTTTTACCCAAACGGCCTATAGTCTTTCTGCCATTCAGTACATAGCTCTCATCAACTCTAAAGTTCAGCTCATCCCTTCTGTTAAGAAGTTTCAGATAGGGGTATTTTCTGTCAGAAATACCCGCCCTCCTGTTCATTGACTTAATATCAAGGTATATAAGCCGAATAATTGAATAAATAAAAATGTATATTACAATTGTAAAAACATACTTTAGTATCGTCGAAATAATCTCGTACATTTTCATTCTCCCTCAGAGCACCTGTTTACTATTAAATTTGTTTTATTTTTCATGTATCTGCTTTTATATACCTATTTTTATGTATCTTATTATATACCAACTACACAAATTGTGATATCCTGTCTTTAACAAATTAAGGTATTTGTTAAATCAATAACACTTATTATCTGCACCGCCTGCCAATCTTATCATTTAAGCAGCTCTTATTAATCAAGCAAATCTTATCGATTGACATGCCCCATTCATATAATGCCCGTATAATAGACGTAAATTTTACTTAAAAGATGCATTTCAGGGTATAAAATAAAATATATTTAAAAAATGTGTGTCAAAATATGTCTTATGATTTGTGTTGTAATTTGTCTTTCGATTTGTTATTTGATTTCTTTAAAGATGTGATTTATGCCGAAATTGATGTAGTTGCTGTAATTAATGCAGTTGATATAGTTGCTGTAATTGCTGTAATTGACGTGATTGATGTATTCTGATGATGCTAATTTGATGCTGTTTTAATGTTATTTTTGATGCTATTTATAATACTATTTATGATATGCTTTGCGGATGTGCCAGTAATTGAATTTATAGAAAATAAATTTGAAATGAGTGTTTAAGAAATGTAGAATAGAATATATGGCAGTTAGCCAATAGAAAAATGGCTATAAATTTCATTTTATAGTTTATCCAAAGAAAATTATCGATAGGAGGTATATAGAATGAATTTTCAATTACTACATCCTGCTGATCAGTTAGTAATTATCATGCAGAGAATATATGGTTATGGAATGACTACCACATCAGGAGGTAATCTCTCTGTTCTGGATGAAAACGGTGACATATGGATTACTCCGGCAGGTGTAGACAAAGGAAGTTTGACACCGGCAGATATCGTAAGAATAAAACCCGATGGCACGAAGATTGGCAAGCATAAACCTTCAAGTGAATTACCTTTTCATAGGATGATATATAATAAAAGACCTGATATAAAAGCTGTCCTGCATGCTCATCCACCGGCTCTCATATCCTTTAGCATTGTAAGGAAATTACCTGATACTCATCTGATTCCCAATGTACATCATATATGCGGAGAAGTTGGCATGGCAGAATATGCCCTTCCTGGAAGTACAGCTTTAGGTGAAAATATCGCAAATGTTTTCGAGAAGGGATACAATACAGTACTCCTGGAAAATCACGGTATAGTAGTAGGTGGAGAAAATCTTTTTAAAGCTTTTATGGCATTTGAAACACTGGATTTTTGTGCACGGCTGGAAATTAATGCAAATAGGATAGGCAAGCCTATTCCTCTTTCTCCAAAGAATATTGAAATTTCAAGGAAAAAGCAGCATGTTGCAATGGAGGAATTTACTCCTGCAAGCTATAGCAGCATGGAAAAAGCCGCACGAAAAGAAATGTGCAAATTGATACACCGGGCTTATGACCAAAAACTTTTCACAAGCACACAGGGTACATTTTCTCAAAGGTTGGAAGGCAATTCCTTCCTGATAACACCTTATGGCATCGACAGGAAATACATGGATGTAAGTGATATTGTCCGAATTGACGGTGATAAGAAGGAAGCCGGCAAAACACCCAGCCGGTCTGTAATGCTGCACAAATACATTTATGAGAAACATCCTCACATAAATTCCGTTTTGATTGCCCATCCGCCGGGAATTATGGCATTTGCTGTTACCGATACGGAATTTAACTCAAAGATAATACCTGAAAGCTACATAATGCTCAGAGATGTTCCGAAACTGCCTTTCGGTTGCAGTTTCATGCAGCCCGAAATGACAGCATCTGAATTCAGCAAGAGCGTACCAATTGCTCTTATTGCGAACGATTGTATAGTTGTAACAGGTGATAGTCTCATTAATGCATTTGACAGGCTTGAAGTTGCGGAATACAGTGCAAAAGGTATTATTTCGGCAAGAAACATTGGAGAAGTTGTAATGATTGATAACAGCAGAATCGAGGAAATTGAAGAAGCATTTAAGTTGAAGTAATTAATTGACACTGCTTTCTTCTAATTAAAAATCTTACTTGCCTGTTTAAAACCTTTGAGGAAAATCCGGCTTGGCAAATTAAAATCAATAATTGCCATCGTCTTACTTACATTGTATCTTTCGTTGCGGCTTCCGGGATTCACTCCCGGAAGCCGCAACATGGCAATTAAGTATGAAAGCTAAGGCTGAATAAATACGTGCTGTTGCTTGTTTGCAAAACAGATAAATTACAGGCGCAACAACAGGCACAACCTCAACAACAGGAGCAGCCGCAGAATGACAGTAAATATGAAAAAATATGAAAGCGAAAGAAAATGGAAAAAGATCAAAAATTTAAGAGATAAGAAAATGCCGTTATAAATTCACAGCTGGAAATCCAATAATCTGTTCTCTATACATGTCTTAAAATCCAGCTTGCGCAGTATTCCTCCAAAATCAATTTCAATCAACATGTTTCCGTCATCCTGCCTATATAGTGCATTAATAATACCCCGTCCAAATTTCCTGTGTTGGACAATCATTCCGGCTCTTACCTGACCCTGCGCTTTTTTATTCAAACATTCTTCTACTTCATCTATGAACAAGGATTTTGGCTCCTTAAAACCATTCCTCACCTGTGGCCACAAAAGGTAAAGGTATTTCCTCGCTCTGGTCATACCTACATAAAACAGCCTTCTCTCTTCTTCTATCAAAGAAGCGTCGTTGTCTTTCCTGAACTTCCCCAGAGCATATTGGCCAGGTATCTCTGTATTGTTCAGATCAGCCATAATTACACAGTCATATTCCAGGCCTTTGGAGGAATGAAGGGTTGTAAGAGTGATATATCCTTCACTTTCGCCATCTCCGGAGCTCTCAATTATGCTTTTTAGTTCCACCATACGTTCAAGAAATGAAGGTACACTTTCGCATCTTCGTGCTATCGTCATCAAAATCCCAAATAAACCATACAGATAGTCAATTGAAAGTCCTGTCATTTCACAGTATTCCCTAATCCCATCAAAGTATCTGAAACTGTTCTCAATATAATCCAGAACTTTTACAGGATTCCACCCTGCAAGCCGCTTGAATTCTATTTTTAACTCAATCATTGTTTTTCTTTGATAAGGTTGCAATCCGTCGAATTTTAAAATGACATCAATAACAGATTCTTTATATCCTGCGGTAACTGCATACTCCATCATGGCTTTTGAAATAAACCTGTTCATTTTATAATAAATTCTCATAAAAGCTTCAACATCCGTCTGATCCAGCGCAAACCTCATAAACGCAAGAATATCCTGCACAAGCCAGTGGTCAAAAAAATCCAGTCTGTTCTGCCTCACCCTGAAATGAATGCCGTTTCTGTCCAGCGCATCAATTATTGCTACTGATGAAAGATTATTCCTGAACAGCACTGCAATATCCATATTCTCATCGTCTTCGAGCTTTTCTTTAATAATTTTAATTATTAAGTTTTGCTGGTCTGTTTCATCCTTTGCACTTATGATAAAAGGGTCGCTCTTGAAATTATTATCCGTTCTGTGGTTTTTATCATATCTCTTATGGTTTCTTTTAATAAACTCACTGCTGACATCAACAATATTTCTTGTAGATCGGTAATTCTTCTCAAGCCGATACAGACGGCACCCTTCAAACTGCTGCTCAATCTCCAGGATATACTGGGGTTCCGCTCCTCTGAATCCATAGATACTCTGATCATCGTCAGCTACTATAAATAAATTGCAATCTTTTGGACCGACAAGCATTTTCAGTATTTCAAACTGAATTTTTGATAAATCCTGTCCTTCATCTACCTGGATATATTTATATCTGTTCTTGTAATACATTAGTATATCCGGGCATTTATTCAGTATCGCATATGCATATGTAAGCATATCATCAAAGTCCATGAGGAGATTGGCCCGCTTATACTCCTCAAATGCATTGAAAATGCGTACAAAGTTTCTGGTTTTAAAGTTTATTCCGTCGAGATCTTTCAGCATCTTGTTCTTCACAAGGCTTATCTCATTAATTAAGTCTTCAAGCTGATCATCATTAATATTGCTTTCATTTATTTGCAGGTAGATATTTTTTAATATTTCTCTCTTGCTGCTCAGGTCCTCGTTTCCTTCTATTCTTTTGAACCTTCTTCCCTGCCTTTTTTCATAATGTCTTACCAATAAGTTGCAAAAACTGTGAAATGTTGAAAAGTACGCCTTTTTATCAATCTCACTGCCGAAGACTTTGCTGAACCGGTGCTCCATTTCATATCTGGCAGCACGGTTAAATGTAAGTGTCATTATACTTTCAGGATTCACACCGGTTTCCATAACAAGATATGCGGTTCTTGCAGCAATAACTGTAGTTTTGCCAGAACCGGGTCCTGAAAGGACCAGAGCGGGTCCGTTAACATGTTTAACTGCCTGTTTCTGCTGTTCATTTAGTTTTATTCCGTATTTTTTATCTATGAGCTCAATAAAGTTCAACTTTATACCCCTTGTTAATCTAATTTAACTTGTCATGCTGGAATTTTGACAGCAAAAATTCCGGTCGAGAGCTAATAATAACCAGCTCAAAAGCCCTCCGCAATTCTATCCCGTTATCTTAGCACAACAAGTTAATTTAATATCATTTATTCTTTTGGTTAATAAGTATCATTTATTTTATTTGCTAATAAGAAAAATCTATCTATCAGAATTTATCTGAAAATTTTATCTATTGAATTATTTATCCAATAAAAATGACTTAATAAAAGCGAAATACTCTCTTATATAGCAGTTAATCCTTACCTGAACAGGAGTATTGCACGTTATTCCACGCGGGTTAAGGCCATTTCTCCTTGCAAGCATCTTTGCCCTCAGCATATGAAAATCACTGGTAATTATAGTAATATCCTTGGTATCTTTACCACTCTGCTTGTCCAGTATTTCCTTTGAAAATTTCATGTTTTCCATAGTACTTGTAGCTCTGTCTTCTTTAATTATCCTCTCTTCATCAATACCTTTTCCCACAAGATACCTTCTCATTGCCTCGGCTTCAGTAATACTCTCTCCTCTTCCCTGTCCACCTGAAACTACAACCTTGACGTCAGGATACTGCGTCAAAAACTCTATGCCTTTTTCCAGCCTCTCCATCAAAGTCAGAGATACTCTCTCCCCCCTGAGACCCGCACCAAGAATGATCAGGTAATCTGTTTCAACCACTTCATCGGAGTAACTGTTGACAATTATTATAGCTTCAATGATGACAAAAGATACTAAAAAAACAGCAGCCAATGAGACAATTAATCTTCTTAGCAGAGTGCTGGAGATTACAGGTGAACCTTTACGGATTATGTATCGTAAAACTGCATAAATAATCAAAAGACTGCCGGCAGCTCCGGGAAAAAGAGTACCTATATTGGCACTGGTATAGAAAAACAGTGCTAAAGTATTCGCAACTCCCGCAACTCCAACAATAAGCATCAGCCAGAATATCCGCAGCTTACCTTTCTGCATTTTGACCTCCCTATCTTGTCCATTAACATGGTTCTTGTATAACTCCTATATATCATTCCCGTACATCGTTTCAGTATATCGTTCCTGCATATCAGTTCTTTATACCATTCCTTTAATATATTCAAATTCAAATATCATACTTGAACATAGTTATTAATCTTTTCGTCGTGCATTAATTATTTACAGAAACATTTTGATACATCTGCTTTTACATGTATGCAGCATTGTTTTGTTAACTTATATTTTACTCTAAAAGGAGGAATACATAAATTAATATTTTCTTAACAATATTTTATCGAAATTGGTATAAGATTGGTGACACACTTTTAATCATTATAATAAGATTTTTTGCAACTCTTAATGTAATGTACATAACATAAATAATGCAATTTAATTATCAGAAGCATATTATAGCAGGAAAAATGCTATTATGCCGGCAACTTCAGCCAATGTAAAAATAACTCCCCGAAAGAATAAAAAAAGCCGCACTTTTCTGCGGCTATCCCATACTGCTATACTTGAATATATATTAGTTTTTTTGCAATTCATTTATATATGTCACAGCTTTATATGTCACAGCAATATAGAGATGATTTAAAATCATATATCTTATTTCAATTTCTCTACACTTTATGAATTCTAAAAAGTATAATATTTTACTTTCACTTAATCAATTGTAGTTCCTTCAATTGGCACAATCATTCGTGGGTTAAAGTTGATTGAATACTTGTGCTTATTTACACCTGTTTTGCCTAAATCCTCAACAATGTAAGAAATTTCACTGGACAAGTAAATAAAATGCTTGTAATAAGTGCCGTCTTCATTTTCACCTATAACAGCCAAATCCCCGTCATCTTCTTTCTTAACCGAGAAATTTCCCGTCATCTGAAACAGAATTGTATCGGTTCTTTGATTAATAACTGTCAGCTTTCTGGCAACATTAAAATTATCCGCCTCAAGAGATAAATTATGGCTTACTCTATCTGCCTGACGGCATCCAACCAATATAACCGTTAACATTAATACCATTAACACCACTGCAGATATTATAAAAACATACTTTTTAGATTTAAACATTTTGACCTCTCCTTTTCTTTTTATTTGTTTTTTTGCATTTTATTTTCATTTTACACCATTATTGTGTTTATGTATATTCATTTGTTATAATTTTAACATATTTTTAAACAAAGCAACCTTTTGCGATGCATCAACAGAAATGACACCTAAAAAAGCCTTATGATAATTTATGGTTCTGCAGTATTATTTTCAATATTTATCGTTAAGGATATGTTATTTATTCACTTTTCTTATATTTTTTGAATATAAATGATTATCAATATATTTATGGAGTGATTATTTTGTCCTGTAATAGATTTAGTTCCACACAGTTGTCAATCATTGCAGCCGTCATTATGGTCATTGCCGATCTCATTGGTCTTGTGGCTGCTTTAGCTGCTTTTGACGAGGAACAACAAAGCAAAGAAGAAACTAGGCGCCAACTCAAAAACAAAATCAAATATTTGCAAGACAAACTCTAAGTTTAACTTTTCTAAAAATTCTTTTTTAAATATAATACTTTTACTCATTCCTCACCCTTTACACAAAATAAAAACCAACTCCGTCTCCCGTGGGGTTCTTATAAAAATTCCATCGTAGTTTTATTATAACACATAAAAATGCCATGTCACGGACATAAAGCAGATATAATTGATGTGCATATTGCAGAATACCTTTCCCAAAATGCCGATAACCCTGATTTCATCAGGGTTATCGGACATATTGTGGCGTGCCTGGAGGGATTCGAACCCCCGACCGACGGATTAGAAGTCCGTTGCTCTATCCAGCTGAGCCACAGGCACATATTTAATTTTTTGTGGAGCGGGTGATGGGAATCGAACCCACGCAATCAGCTTGGAAGGCTGATGTTCTACCATTGAACTACACCCGCATATTCGTACTTGCCTGTGACCGCTGACAGTGCCTTTCTTAGCACCTTTCAGCGGCCGACTTTTATATTATACAAGCACGAAAGTTTTTTGTCAACACCAATTACATCATTTTTTTTAATCTTTCATATAGCAGATTTCCGGTTGAAGGACATCATCTTCTATTTTAATGATTGCATAGGACTCAGACGAAAAATCCCTTGGCTCACTAATACTTCCGGGATTCAGTATGTAACAGTTTCCCCTTTTCACCATATCTGTAACATGTGTATGTCCGAATAGCAGAACATCTACACCAAGTTCCTCTGCTTTTTTATATAGCTTTTCATATCCCATTTTCACTGAATACCTGTGTCCGTGGGTTATAAAAATCTTTTTCCCGCAGCACTCTATCAACCTTTCTGCCTGGACATTTTCAACAAGGAAATCACTGTTGCCGTATATGTATTCAACAGGTATGTGAGGAAACTTGCTTGCAAGTTTTTGTGCATCCCTGAAATAATCTCCAAGGTGTATAATAAGGTCTGCATCACTATTATTCCTTACAACTTCTTCTGCTTTGTCAATATCACCATGTGAATCACTTAGTACAATTATTTTCATGTTGCCAATCCCCCGTTACATTTCAATTAGTTTAATTTATATAATGATTAATGATATATCTGTGTTATCTGATGCTACTATATAAATGCCGTTTAAAAAACTAAAGCTGTAATTCTTATGGCTACGAAACAGATGCACCGTAACAATACCGGTGCATCTGAGGCTTACTGCATCATTCTCCAACATTATTACATCATTACATTAACATACTATTATATTACTTGCTTAATTCATTAAATTTACATTAATTACTCTGTTGTCTTAATTTCAGCTCTTCAACCATCTTTGCCAAAGCTCTCCCCCTGTGGCTGATACTGTTCTTTAGCTCTGGTTCCATCTGAGCAGTAGTCATTTTATATTCAGGCACATAAAACAGAGGGTCATAACCAAAACCATTATCCCCTATGGGCTCAAATACAATATATCCATCGCAGGTACCCTTAACGGTAAAACGCTGACCATCAGTAAAGATTACTGCAATTACGCATACAAACCTTGCAGAACGCTTCTCAAAAGGAACACCTTCCAATAGCTTCAATAATTTTTTATTTTTTTCTTCGTCTGTTGCACCTTCACCTGCAAACCTTGATGAATATATACCCGGTGCTCCGTCCAAATAATCAACTTCAAGGCCTGAATCGTCAGCCATTACCATTTCGCCAGTGGCTTGAAATATTGCTTCCGCCTTTATCATAGCGTTTTCTTCAAAAGTAGTTCCACTCTCTTCAATATCTATTGTAATACCTGCTTCTTCCATTGATATTACTTCATAAGGAAAATCCCGGAGAATTTCTTTTATTTCCTCCAATTTTCCTTTATTCTTCGTCGCTACTATAAACCTTTTCATCCTTTGTCACTCGCCCCACTTCATCCCCTAGCACGCCCAGTGCTTCTTTTTGTAAAAGTATTAATTCCTTTATTCCTGCTTCAGCCAGGTTTAACAAACGGTCAAACTGATCCCTTCCGAAAGAGGACTTTTCACCTGTAGACTGTATTTCAATAAACTCTCCCTTTCCTGTCATAACTACATTCATATCAACTGATGCGTTGGAATCTTCCAGGTACTGCAAGTCAAGGAATTCTTCCCCGTCTACAATGCCAACGCTTGTAGCTGCGACAAAATCGGTTATAGGTATTTTTTCTATTAATCCTTCTTTAACAAGAAAGTTACATGCATCTACAAGTGCAACAAATCCACCGGTGACAGAGGCCGTTCTTGTACCGCCATCAGCCTGTATTACATCGCAATCGATAATGATTTCTCTTTCACCAAGCAGATTAAAGTTTACAACAGCCCTTAATGCTCTGCCTATAAGCCTTTGTATTTCCTGACTTCTGCCGTTGAGCTTCAATTTGCTTATATCCCTCGGATTTCTTGTCTGGGTGGATCTCGGGAGCATTGAATACTCTGCCGTAACCCATCCCTCACCGGTACCTTTTTTAAAATTGGGTACTTTATCATCTATCGATGCAGTACATATTACCTTTGTATCTCCCATTTCTATAAGCACTGAGCCTTCAGCATGCTTTATGTAATTTCTTGTTATTTTTACAGGTCTCAACTGCGAATTATTTCTTCCATCGATTCTCAATTTGTGTTCTCCTTATATATAAAAATTAATTTAATTGGCATAACTTTTGTCAATCACATCATTTATCCCGGAGGGAATTGCAATATCCCTTGAGATATCTGTTCCTTCAGGAAGCTCTACACTTTCGCCTTCAACAAGTATCCTGATTCTTTCTGCTCCTTCAATCTGCTTCATTGAATAGAGTATCTGCTTCAGCAAGCCATCCTCTCTTGCATTTCCTCCGTAATTAGTCAATGCCTTGTTAAAGTTCAGTGTCAGCAAATTACCCTTCAAACTGCTCTCAATAATCCGGGTGCCTTCAGGCAAATCAGAGGTTAAAGCTTCCTTATTATTTGTACACAAGTATTCTATAATAACCCCGGGTAATTCACTGTCATGCACCTCCGGACAAATAACCGATACAGGCACAAGATAAATGTAGTTGTCATTAGCTCTTTTAAAATAATAAACATCAACTTTATTATTACCCTGATCTAAATTTACCCTGTTTTCATTATTTATTAAAATATTTTTTCTTGTCAGCACCCCTGATACATTTGTGCCAAATTTTAATTTTTCCTTAGTATATCCGTTAAATAATATCCTTACTCCGTCAATTGTCTTAAATTCTGTCAATGTATATACAACTGAAGCAACAATATTGCTTTCTTCATCGCTATCTGCATAATCCAGCACTTTGTTGTTAAAATCTATTATCGCTATTCTGTCCTTAATATTAATTCCAAGTATCTCAGTACCCTTAGGCAAAACAGGATAAAGTCCGTAATAACTTAATTCCTCCCTGTTGGCCGCACTGTCTATCAATCCCGTAACAGCAGTTCTGGCCAGTCCCTCATGCTTGGGAACCCTTCTTGTGACAGGTACTAAATATCTGTCCTTATCCTGATAATATATTGTTATTGCTATGCTGATCTTTACGGCCTCAGCACTGCTTTCAGCAACTTCATTACTTTTTTCCGCTGTGACACCTTTCACATCGCTGTCATTTTTACTATTTGCTGTCACATCTTCGGAATTGCCGTTTGTATTGCCATTTATGTTGTCATTTATATTGTCACTTATATTGTCACTTTCCTTGACCGCATCGGAATCAGGTGCATCTTCATTAAGTGAACATCCCGGTAAAAGTATAATTACAAGAACCAATATAAAACATATCCCTTTCTTCATATTCCATCCTCCTTATAGCAAGCTAAAACGCTTACCTATAATTATAGACAAAATATGAAGAATCTAATATTTCCCAGCCTCCTGTGCCACTTTTGCTCTTGATTGAAACATCATTTCCCAAATATAATACCACAGGAAATACAAAATAAAAACCAGTAGAATATACATAATTCTACAGGTTCTTTTATTAATTTTTTATAATTTTTAATAATTCTCTATATATCCTATTTGCTAACATTATCCATTTTTTCAAGCGACTGTATTATTGCATCACAAAGAGCCTGTGCTGCTTTTTGCCTGAATGTTGCGTTCTGCAAGTTATTCCTGTCTGTATCGTTTGTTATAAATGCTATCTCTGCCAGCGCTGCAGGCATTTTGGTTGCTTTCAGCACAACCAGGTTTGGCCTGTCAATAACTTTTCTGTCAACAGTACCTAGTTTTTTTATAAGGTTTTCCTGCACTATCTGTGCAAATGCCTGTCCTGTAAAGCCTTTACTGTTCGAAGCTGCAGGGTAGCACAAAGTCATAGTTCCACCATAGGATGTATTGCCCATGGCATTGTTATGGATGCTTAAAAACAGCGATGCATTCAGGTTGTTTGCGATATAAGCCCTTTCATACAGAGAAACAAAACTGTCATCTTCCCTTATCATATAAGTTTTTATATTTTTTTCTTTCAGCAGTTTGTTAAGCCTTAGGGCTATATCAAGATTCAGGTCCTTTTCACGAACTGATTTATATACCGCCCCAGGATCATGCCCGCCATGGCCGGCATCAATGACAACAAGCTTGTCAGACTTGGATGCAGGCTTAAGCAATGTTATTGCAGTTTCATTAGTTTCTTTTCTGGTAAACACTTCATAGTGGAATTTGTCCTTCGCATTAAAAATAATACTTGTATTTGGACTGTCGTTGCTTTTTATTATTTCAACACTGTCAAGCAAATCATCATTTACACGAATAACGCCACTTTTCAAGTCAGCCAGTTTGCTTGGAAATGTCAACGTATATTTTGTTCCCGAATCATCAAATTGGCCGGTATAATACTTTTTGAGCGTTTCAGTGCCTTCAGTTAACTTTGCACCCGCAAGTGTAAAGTACACCCTGTCACCATTATTATGATATAGAATATTTTTAAAATTCGGATTGTCGATTTTCAGTATCAATTTATCTTTTTCTTCTTGAACTTTATATTTTACAGCTGATGAAACGTCTATTACAACTCTGACGATATTGCTGTCAAAGCGCGCATATCTTATGGATTTTACAAGTCCGTTTCCAACTTCAAATTTATAGTCTTTATTGGAATCGGATATCCTGTCGATGTAAAAGTCCACCACCAGCCTGTCAGGATTTGACAATGCATAAACTTTGTAGCTATCATATTTTTCAGTTTTTATATGTACTTCATCAACACTGCCTTTTCCAAAATAGTTTAACTTCATATTTTCAAGTTTAAAATAGTCTTTTCTGTTCACAACTCCGCGATCAAGAAGATCTTCATCCGACCTTGAGGAACCTGACCCGCTTTTGTCTTTATCAGAAGCAGACTGATCCTTATTATTTGTAGCCTTCAGGTGAAGTATTACACAATTTTTCCTGCTTTCAACTGTGAAGTCCAGATATTGCTTCGTATCTATAACAACTCTCGCGGTACCTTCCTCAAACTGGGCATACCTGATGTTTTTTATTAATTTGCTGCTTACATTTATTGTCTGTTGTACTTGTGATGTCTTTACTCCAACTAAATCGACAACAATTCTATCAGGGCTGGGCAGGCGTAAAGTCCTGTACTCAGCATAATTGTCTACAAAAATTATAACTTGTTCTACGTTTTCTTCAGCATTGAGCTTTATGTTAGTAATTTTACCAATGTAAGCAGATTGTGTGCTGCTTTGCTGAGACGCTGCCATGGCAATAGAGCTTGCTGAAAAAAATATGATTGCTGTAATTAATGCGACTACTGATATGTACCTCCTCATCAAAATCCTGCCTCCCTTTTTTCTTCTGTAAATTTGTTATATATTTTATACTGGTGCAAAATTTGTATTTTCCCATGAATAATTATAATATAAATTTCGACATTTTGGCGGGTTCTTCCTATAATTTCATCTTATTTTAACCTATTTGTAATAGTTGTGTAATAAGAAAAGGGACACTCCTTTTCTGAACAAGGTGTATGCCTTATTCCTAAAGGAATGTCCCTATCTGCTTATTTAATGTCCCGCCTAATTGGCTTTCTACATCCGGTCACCGGGTCTCCGGTTTCCATTTTTTTAGTTCATATCTCTATCATATGGATTTATATCTTTCTCACTCATATCTGAGTCCTAAATGTTCATATGCCAGTTTGGTTGCAACTCTTCCCCTTGGTGTCTTGCATATGAATCCCAATTGCAAAAGGAAGGGCTCATATACATCCTCGATAGTATCTGCTTCCTCTCCTATGGAAGCTGCAAGAGTCTCAAGCCCCACAGGCCCGCCTGCAAACTTATCAATTATGCTCATCAGCATATTCCTGTCTACACCGTCCAGCCCTATTTCATCAACCTCCAGCGCATTCAGTGCCATCTTCGCTACATTTAGGTCTATAATACCATTAGCTTTTACCTGCGCAAAATCTCTTACTCTTTTGAGCAGCCTGTTGGCAACTCTGGGAGTTCCCCTGGAGCGCTTGGCTATTTCACATGCCGCGTCATCATTTACTTCTATGCTAAGTATACCTGCAGAACGCTTGACTATTGCCGTAAGTTCCTCTGTAGTATACAACTCCAGCCTGTTTATAACTCCAAACCTGTCTCTTAAGGGTGATGTCAGAAGCCCCGCCCTTGTCGTTGCCCCCACAAGAGTAAACTTTGGAAGGTCAAGCCTGATTGAACGCGCACTTGGTCCTTTTCCTATAATTATATCAAGCGCATAATCTTCCATTGCAGGATAGAGTATTTCCTCCACACTTCTGTTCAACCTGTGTATTTCATCAATAAAAAGGACGTCATAATTCCCAAGGTTGGTGAGTATTGCAGCAAGATCACCAGGCTTTTCAATTGCAGGTCCTGACGTAACTCTTAAATTCACTCCCATCTCTGATGCTATAATGCCTGCAAGGGTTGTCTTCCCAAGTCCGGGAGGACCATATAAGAGTACATGATCCAGGGCTTCATTTCTTTTCTTAGCAGCCTCAATAAAAACCATCAGATTTTCCTTGACCTTGGTCTGGCCAATGTATTCCGACAGTTTCCTCGGTCGCAGGCTGGTCTCATCGTAGTCTTCAATGCTAATTTTACAATCAACAAGTCTTTCTTCATCCATTGTTTTTCATCCCCATTACCTTCCGGCTATTTTCTTTAAAGCATTTTTAATTATGGTTTCAACATCCATATCTTCAGAATACACATCCGAAACAGCTTTGTTTGCCTCTGATGCGGTATATCCAAGTACCATAAGTGCACTCACAGCTTCGGACCATTTATTGTCCTGACTGATGACTTCGGATTCTTTTTCTATTCCCTTATCTCCTGCAATAAATGTTTCGTTCTTGATCTTATCTTTCAGTTCAAGAATTATCCTCAGAGCTGTCTTTTTACCAATTCCGGGAGCATTAGTCAATGCTCTGACATCATCTGTGATTACGGCAAGTGCAAATTTTGACGGAGATATGGATGATATCAGAGAGATTGCAGCTTTAGGTCCAATACCCGATACTGAAATCAGAAGCTCAAACATACTTAGTTCATCAGGAGTGGCAAATCCATAAAGAACTATCGCATCTTCTCTCACATGCAAATATGTGAATACAGTTACTTCATCCCCGACATTCCCGATGCATTGGATGGTTGAAAGCGGTGTGAAAACCATATATCCAACCCCGCCTGTCTCAACCACTATATAATCATTATACTTGTATGTGAGCTTTCCTTTTATATATGCAAACATATTATTACACCTCTCTGTCAGTCAATTACCGGTATTTCCTCTCAATAGCGGCCATCTTGCATGAATGTCCATAGCAGATTGCAACTGCAAGTGCGTCTGCAACATCATCAGGCTTTGGTATCTCAGGCAGGTTGAGTATCATCTTCACCATCTGCTGCACCTGTGATTTTTCCGCCCTTCCATATCCGACAATAGCTTGCTTTACCTGCAGCGGTGTATATTCAGCAACTTCAATTCCGCACCTTGCGGCACACACCAGGGCTATGCCTCTTCCATGGGCTGCATAAATTGCCGTCTTTATATTTTTATTGAAGAACAGCTCTTCAACTGCTACTACAGACGGCTTGTGCATTTTTATAAGCTCCTCGAGACGTCTGTCCAGTAACAGCAGCCTGTCGGGAAAAGGCATTGATGCCTTTGTTGTCACTGACCCGTAATCTATTACCGAAAATTTGTTCCCCTCATATTTTACTACACCATAACCCGTAATTGCAAATCCCGGGTCAATACCCATAATAATCATCACGTTGCCCCCACTCAGTCTGTAATTTAATAGAACTACAGCAGCATATTTATTAACTTAGGCACAACAAGTTAACTCACTGCTTCAGCGCGCAAAAATTAATATGCATAAAAATTAATATAAGTTAAAAATTCATTTTAAAAATAAAATAAATATTGGTATTGCATAAATATACATTACAATGTATAATAATAAATAATTATTCACAGAAAGCGGATGCAAAACACTTTACATAAGTATTTTTATTTATTATCCGCTGCCTTATTTACTATATTACCATATTATTGGAGGTATTTATATGAGTCAAAAGGAAAAAGTTATTCTTGCCTATTCGGGTGGCCTTGATACATCCATAATAATACCCTGGTTGAAAGAAAATTACGATTATGAAGTTATAGCTGTAGCCGCTGATGTAGGACAGGGTGATGAGCTTAATCCCCTGAAGGAAAAAGCCATAAAAACAGGGGCAAGCAAAATATATATAGAAGACCTCAAAGAGGAATTCGTAACTGACTTTATTTATCCAACACTTAAAGCAGGTGCGGTATATGAAGGAAAATACCTGCTCGGGACTTCATTTGCAAGGCCTATTATAGCAAAAAGGCTGGTTGAAATTGCTGAAAAGGAAGGCGCTGTTGCAATTGCACATGGAGCCACAGGAAAAGGAAATGACCAGGTAAGGTTTGAGCTGACAATAAAGGCTCTTGCGCCACATCTGAAAATAATTGCTCCCTGGAGAATCTGGGATATAAAATCAAGGGAAGATGCAATAGATTATGCTCAGCAGCGCAATATACCCATCCCAGTAACCAAAAAAGATAATTACAGCATGGACAGAAACCTCTGGCATTTGAGCCATGAAGGTTCCGACCTGGAAGACCCCTGGAACGAGCCAAAATATGATAATCTTTTGAAGCTTATGGTTCCTCCTGAAAAAGCGCCGGACAAACCAACATATGTTGAAATTTACTTTGAAAAAGGTATTCCAAAGAAGGTTAATGGCGTAGAATACAACCCTGTTCAGCTTATAGAGGTTCTTAATAAATTAGGAGGAGAAAATGGAATAGGTATAGTAGATATGGTTGAGAACAGGCTTGTCGGTATGAAATCCCGCGGTGTTTATGAGACTCCCGGTGGCACAATACTGTATGCAGCCCACAGAGAGCTTGAACTGCTCTGCCTTGACAGGGATACACTGCATTATAAGGATATCGTTGCCCAGAGGTTTGCCGAGCTGGTTTACTATGGCCAGTGGTATACTCCGCTGCGCGAAGCCATCTCTGCATTTGTTGATGTTACGCAGGAAACAGTAACAGGTACTGTAAGAATGAAACTTTACAAAGGCAACTGCATGCCTGCCGGAGCCAAATCGGATTACTCCCTCTATAGCGAGGAACTGTCTACATTCGGCCGTGATGCCGTTTACAATCAGAAAGATGCTGAGGGTTTCATCAACCTGTTTGGTCTTCCTTTGAAGGTCAGAGCTCTTATGCTTGAGAAAAACAGCAGCAAAGATAAGAATAATGTTTGAGGTGATACTGTGAAACTATGGGGAGGCAGATTTACAAAAAGTACTGACAAAAATGTGGATGATTTTAATTCATCCATCAAGTTTGACTGTCGCCTGTACAAACAGGATATAATCGGAAGTATCGCCCACGCCAAAATGCTCGGAGCTTGCGGAATTATACCTCAGCATGAATCTGAGCTCATTCAGAGTACTTTGAAAGAGATATTGACAGACATAGAAAACGGTTCTGTAGAATTTGAAGTGGACGCTGAAGATATACACATGAATATAGAAAAAATACTTATATCCAGGATAGGCGATACAGGGAAAAAGCTCCATACAGGCAGAAGCAGGAATGATCAGGTTGCACTGGATATCAGAATGTATCTCAGAGATGAAATAAATGAGATTAAATCAATGCTCCTTGCATTAATGGAAACCCTGGTCAATCTGGCTGAAAACCATCTTGATACGATAATGCCGGGCTACACCCATCTTCAGCGGGCACAGCCGATTACTTTTGCTCACCATCTTATGGCATACTTTCAAATGTTCAAAAGAGATCATGAGCGGCTGTCTGACTGCTACAAACGGATAAATGTAATGCCTCTGGGGTCCGGCGCACTTGCTGGTACAACCTATCCCCTTGACAGGTATATGGTTGCAAAGGAACTGAATTTTCCCTCCATCACCGAAAACAGTCTGGATGGAGTAAGTGACAGGGATTTTGCAATTGAGCTTGCTTCGTGCATGTCAATACTTATGATGCATCTGAGCAGGTTCAGTGAGGAAATAATTCTGTGGTCTTCCCACGAGTTCTCCTTTATTGAACTGGACGATGCATACAGCACCGGCAGCAGCATAATGCCTCAGAAGAAGAACCCTGACGTGGCAGAACTTGTACGGGGAAAAACCGGCAGAGTTTATGGAAACCTGATATCATTGCTTACAGTTATGAAGTCTTTGCCGCTTGCATACAATAAAGACATGCAGGAAGATAAGGAAGCAATATTTGACAGTATTGATACCGTTAAAATGTGCCTCCCGGTTTTCACCGGCATGCTTTCTACAACGAAAGTGCGCAAGGAAAATATGTACCAGGCTGCCAAGGGCGGTTTCACCAATGCTACCGATGTGGCAGATTATCTTACCAAAAAAGGTATAGCTTTCAGAAATGCTCATGAGATAGTAGGCAAAATGGTACTTTATTGCATAGAAAATGACAAGGCTTTAGAAGACCTCTCAATGGAGGAGTTTAAACAATTTTCAGAAGTGATCGGAGAAGATATATATCAACAGATCAGCCTGGAAAAATGCGTGTCAGACAGAAATATCCCAGGAGGGCCTTCTATTCCCAGCGTAAGCGTTTCTATACAAAACGCCAAAAAAGTGCTTAGTGAATTTACAAAGGAAAAAATTGATTTTTGAAATAATTTATAAAAAAATTTATAAAGAAAAACAGGCACATTTAAAGATAAACATTTGTAAATGAAACATTTGTAATTAAACATGTGAAAGTATACATTTGCAAATGGACATGTGTAAATAAACATTTATTAATTAACACTAATAAATATTTATAAATAAGTACCTACAAGCTGCTTAATCGGTGGATTGCCGGAAATTCCACTGATTAAGCAGCGAAGATATACATACTTTCATATTTATATTGTCTGAATCCATATCTATCAGTATGTCAGATACGTGAATCCCCTTTTCTTTTAGTTTTAAAATGAGGTCTTGCTTTATTTTTTCAGTAACTCCATCATATGAATTGTTAATAATGTTCTGACTCAGAAGCATCATTTATTACCACCCCTTGGTGCTTCAAATATAGGCTTACTTATGTTAATCAGACAGTAAAACTATTTGTTAATAATTATGCTATATCATTTCCCAAAATTTGTATAATATTTCCACATGCTCAGCTATAAGACACCATAAGCTGGAATCCATTAATTGATTTTAAATTCCGGAAAGGCTATAATATGTTAAATAAGGTGTTATAAGCTATAACATATTAAATAAAACGCTGCAATTTGGAGGGTTTAATTTGGATAATGAAAGATTGCTGAAGCAAATTGAATTTATTATAGAAATTGATAAAGCAAAACAAGTTTTCAGACAAAACGTTGTTATTGGGACTAAAAGAAACGAAAATGATGCGGAGCACTCATGGCATTTGGCCATAATGGCTATGTTGCTTTCAGAATATGCCAACGAAAAGGATTTGGATATTTTAAAAGTTATCAAAATGACTCTTATACATGACCTTGTAGAAATTGATGCCGGAGACACTTTTTGCTATGACGAGAAAGGATATGAGGATAAAGAAGAACGGGAAATAAAGGCGGCAAACAGATTGTTTAATATTCTGCCACCCGATCAGGCACAGGAAATTTGGAACCTATGGCGTGAATTTGAAGAACAGGAAACCCCTGAAGCACGCTTTGCAGCTTGTCTTGACAGACTACAGCCGTTAATTCTGAACTATAATACAAAGGGGCATACCTGGCAAAAGCCTGGAGTTACAAGTGAAAAGGTCCTGAAGAGAAACAACATTATTCAAAAAAATGCTCCCACGCTATGGGAGTTTGTAACAGAAATCGTTGAAGATTCAATACAAAAAGGCTTTCTGAGAAAGTAAATGATTTCTGGGAAGGTATATAATTTAATAAGAAAATAGATAATTTCTGAAAAGGTAGATAATTTTAAAAAGTAGATAATTTTAAAAAAAGGTAGATAATTTATGAAAAGCAGATAAGTTAAGCATGCCAATACATACAAACAACCCAGCATACGCCAGGTTGTTTGTATGTATGGTATCTGATTTAAATTACTCTTACTTTTTTAGTTTACTTTTACTTTTTTATCAAGTGCTTTTCCTAAGCTGTACCAGGAATCTCTCAGCTTAAACCGTATTTCCTCATCCAAAACTCGTTCGATTAATTCATTCAGTCTTTTTCTCATGGCAAAATATTCTGCCATTTCGAATTCAGGTTTTTCAAGAAGTTCTTCCATCTCAGCTATCCATTCATTGATGCTCTCGGAACCGATAAAGTCTCTAGATATTTTTTTCTTAAGGTGCGCTACAACCAACTTTGTAGCTTTACGTTTAACATCAATGTCCGTTATTACTTTTTTCTGTTTGCTTTCTGCTTTCTTCTTGCTTTCTGCCATTTAAAAACACTCCCTAAAAAATAATAAAATAATATATATTAATGTACATATCATTTACAAGTAATGTGTAATCACGTTATCTGCATTAAATGCATCAAAAAAATATGTTTTAACTAAGGAATTATAAATAGAATTTGCAATTTCAAGCATATTATAACATAAATATATTGTTCTGTAAATGAAAAGCCATTTTGCACATTGTCAAATTGCTTTGGGATTTTACCGGCTTTTAGTTTTTCAAGATCGATTATAAGATAATACAACATTTTTTTATCAAAATTGCCTGTGGCAGTTTTACACCAAGTTATTCCCTTGTTAATCAGTTGTAATCAATTATAAGAACGTGATATAATCCTTTTGTGTGTAAATCAGAATAGCGTAAAATACCATATGAAATATTCATTTTAGCATATTAGCACTAGTTTATGGAGGAAAAGAAATGAATTGCAGAATAGATTGTGTTTACTGTTATTTTAAACAGGCTGTTACATGTATGGCACTGGCAAAAGTTGATGAAGATACCCAGCATAAGATTCTTTATCAACTTATGGACGACGTCAAGCAATATGACAGAAAAGAGACACCAGCTTTTAATTCAACAAAAATCCTTTTAAAAACCTATGAGCTCATTAAGGTTGACGACCCGTACAGGGAAGTTAAAAAGCAATCCAATGATTTGGCACTTTCTCTGTATCCACAACTGAAGAATTACTTAAATACCGCAGAGGACAGGCTGCATGAAGCTTTAAAAATATCTGCCGCCGGAAACATAATTGATCTTGGGCCTCAAAGGAATTTCGACGTTGAGAAGGAATTAAGCAAAGTTCTTAAATTCGGTTTTGCAATAGATCATTACGATAAGTTTATTCGCAAATTGGAGACTGCAAATAATGTCCTGTACCTAGGCGACAATGCAGGAGAAATTGTGTTTGACAAAATTCTGGTTGAAGAGCTTTCAGCAATGGGTAAAAATGTAACCTATGTGGTTAAAGACGGACCTATATTAAATGATGCCACTATGGAAGACGCAGTCTATGTTGGCATGGATAAAGTGGCAAATGTCATTACAAACGGCACCAATTACCTGGGCACATGCTTAGACATTCTTCCTGCCGGATTCCTTGACATTCTCCGGAACGCAGAAGTTGTAATATCAAAAGGCCAGGCAAATTTTGAGTCCCTGGAGCATGAAGAAATGGCAAAAGGCAGGGTATTCTTCATGTTGAAAGCCAAATGTGACTATGTTGCAGAAAAAAGCGGTGTAAATCTTGGAGATTCTGTATTTTTCACAAGATAATTATTTAACTCTGCTGTATAATCGAGTAGGAGGTAGGTGATTAATTCACCTACCGACCTCTCACACCACCTAGCCTACGGTCCCGTACTAGGCGGTTCCCAAGTTTACGCCGTTACGGTTTTGTAGTAATCCCAGAAAAATGT
>DUMB01000029.1 GCA_012840085.1 Clostridiaceae bacterium | reverse complement strand
GAACCAGGTCCAATAATCATAGTTACATTTAAGACTGATTACTGAATTATTACTCTGTCTGCCAGTATTATCGGTGCACTTTGGTTGCTGTTATCAAATCTGTCGAAAACATATACTTCTACAGTATAATCACCTGCTTCAGGATCTACATTGAAGAATGCTGTCATCTGTTCTGTTTGTGTAATATCCTTTTCAAGAGCTATAATGCTTACAGGTGTATCTCCCTTCATCAGCTGGAATACAACCACCTCTGTACCAGTGTGTGTTTCAGCTTCAGGGTTCAGACTGATACTTGCTGTAGCTTTTATTCCGCCTTCAAATACCAGTCCTCCAACCGGAGTTATGATAAACGGTTTTCCAGGAATCTGATAAGTTACTTTTATTGTCTTTTCAGTTGTATTACCTTCGCTGTCTGTTGCTACCACAGTGATGATGTTCTCTCCTTCACTCAGTGTAATTTCAACACTGAACGCACCTTCTACAACTTCTACCTCTTGTCCGTTTACAGTTACAGTCTCAAGATCACCATCTGCATCTGTTACCGTACCTGATACAGTGAAGATTGCTTCTGTTACAGTAGAGTCTTCCTGATCAAGGCTGATTACCGGCGCTTCACCTTCTACTTGTTCAATAGATACAGTAGTTACGGCATTCGGAGCTATGTCTACATCTACGAGAACTGCAGTATGCCATCCTCTCTCATCTTCATAATCGTACTGGCTAAGTATCGTTCCGCCTGTAACCTTGTATCTGCCCTGAGCCATTTCGAAACGAACTCTTCCATCGTAGAAGTTGAAATTAATCTCATTTATGATTGTGCATACATTGCTGGTAGCTGTACCGTTATTTGCATATAAGTAGCTATCCCTGAGTGCAGTGATATCATAGCCGTTTCTGGCATCTTTCACCAATGCTACTCTGTTTGATCCATTGTAAGAAGGAGTAGCCTCAGGGCAAGACCAGTTGTAATTTTCGTCCATGACGAAGTTAAAGAACAAACCAGTACCTTGTTTCCAGTTTTCTCCTCCACCCTGGCTGATGATGAGGAATGGATTAACTTGATCTACGTTATATCTATGGTTGTGGCCCTTAATCTCAAGGCTCGGATAAGGAGCAATTGGCGGAGCCTCGTTTCCATTATAGAACAATGCTGTTGAAGTATTATGAGTATGCTGCAAAAGCAAGCGATATGTGTATTTACATTCAGGGTCACCAAACACTGCATTCCACACGTCTGTCATTGCCTGCCTCAGCGGACGGTCTCCCCAATAACAACCGTAGTCACTCTTTACCAGTGCAAAGGTACCCATGTCAATTATCTGGCTTCTCATTCCGAAATACCTGTCGGCATCTTCGAATGCAAAGTCTCCTGTGCGGTCGCCCTCTGTAGTGGATGGTATAGGACTTACATATGGGTCATATTCATGGTTACCCGGAGCGAAAACAATCGGCACTCTGCCCATAGTTACAGCAGGCTCAATCATATAGTCTTTTATACCTACTGCTCTGCTTACTGCACCAGAAAGGGATACATCACCTGTATGAGAGAAGTATCTCGCACCACCAAGAGTCGCTACCTTTGCCATCAAGCCATAGCTCTTACCGTCATTACCGCCTTCTACGGTGTTGTTTGCGTGTTCAAACCAGTACATATGGGTATCAGAAACACCAAGCATGTAGAAGCTGGTATCAAGTTCGGGAACTACGCTTAAAGCATGGGGTGATTTGAATGTCTTACCCGACTCAGTATGTGTCAATACTAAATCGAAAAGCTCTGGTGAAACATCGTCAGGAACCTGTATTTCTATAGTATACCCTGATCTCATGCCCAGGTATATATTGCCCTGTCCGTATACAACCTCACCGACAGTGCAATCCCATCTTCTGAGGTCATTTTCTATATATGCCGTCCAACCTGATGTAGTAACGTCAGTAGCTGCAACTTCTGCTATAAATGTCTGTCCCGGTTCAATAAATGCAGGAGTACCAAAGTGAGGATATACTATCATATTCTCTCTGTCCTCGGCAATGACATCGTCTGAAGTCACTTTCTTCGGTAAATCTACAAAGACCGGTAATTCTGCGCTTACTTCCTCGCTATCTACGTTCCTTGCAACAACATTTATCCTGTTTGCTCCTCTATTAAGGGCTACAACTGTGCTAAAGCTGCCATCACTCTCAATGCTTATTTCACGCCCATTAACTGTTACGCTCTCTATCTCGGCTTCACTTTGTACTTTTCCTGTTACAACATAGTTCATTTCGTCTATATCGGTAACTCTATCACTATCACCGGCATCAAAGGTGATAATTATTGGTTCAGGTTTTTCCTTGAACACTACATCGTCTACATATCCTTCAAGGGCAATTTCATTCCAGTTATAGAATACTATCCTTGCGTAATTCGTGCCTTCAGACGGGATATACTCAGTAGTAAACTTCGTCCATTTTGTTGCATGTTGCCATTGATGAGCATCAATTGACATATCTTTGCGTACGCCATTACCTGCTTCTGTTGCTTTTTCTTCAACAAACAGATGTATGACGCCTGAAGGAACTCTTGCATAGAATTCAATTATATATTTCTTTTCAGGATTAACATCATGGAATTCCTCTTCAACAACCATGACATGATCCCTATTAGTATTAGCCGGAGCAGTAAACTTCAGGGATGCGCTGCCGTTATAAACTTTGCTTGGGGCAGTTTCACGTCCCATTGTTGCATTTATTGATGCAGGCTTACTCAGAATCCATGCATCAGGCAGGCCATCGCTATCGGCATCTTCTTCAAATCCGGGGTTTTCCACCATGTTTGTGCCAGCCACATATGTTATCAATAATGTCTTTTCAGTGACGTTATCTTGTTCATCTTTTGCAATCACTTTAATTGTGTTCAGACCTTTTTTCAAGGTAACCTTGTATTTGAATGAACCGTCACTGGATACCATAATAGCAACATCGTTGACAAAAAGATGTTTCAGGTCGCCATCTGCGTCACTTACAATACCGGAAACCGTAAATTTCTCGTTTCCTACTGTCTTGTCCTGCTGATCCAGTACAATTTCAGGAGCAACTCCGGTATTGTCTACATACGGTTTGAATACAACATTATCGAAATAAGCTGCTGAATTAGCACTTCCTTTTATTACAAATCTAAGACTTGCTTTTGTCATACCGGCTTGAGGTTTGAATATATGCTCATATTTAGTCCATTCACCATTATTGGCTGGTATATCCAAGCCTGTATTATATGTTACTTCTCCTCCATCACCGGCTTTTTCTGCGCTTACTACTGTAAAGGTTCCATTATCTACCTTCGCATAGAATTGTACAACATATTCCTTTGAAGGATCGACATCAAACCATTCCTGTGCGACATACGAGCCATCTGCACCGTTTCCTGTTATGTTAAGAGAGTATTGCCCTCCGTATTGAGATGCATAAGTGCGTCTTGGGTTAAATGTGCCTCCGGTTCTGAAAGAGGTCCATCCTTCAGCTATTGCACCTCCGGCAGTTTCAAAATTACCGTTCTTAACCATATTCTCTTCGGGTGTCAAATCGACCTCTTTAAGTGAAACTCCATCCAAATAGAATATTGTTTCTTCTCCAGGTTCAGCGACAATATAGAATCGCAGACTTTCTCTACCTGCTTTGGGATTCGGGAAGAAATCCATTGTATAATACTTCCACTCATTCCCGTTTTCTTCGGCTGTTATTACCCTATACTTATTCCAGCCAAGCCATTCATAATTCACACCTCTGGCTTCACAATCGATTACGCTCATTTTTCCTTTTTCAACCTTTGCCCAGAAGCCAACCCTATACTTCTTGTTAGGATCTATTGTGAGCCAGTGAACACTGTCTTTGGTGCCTTCCTGTTTATATCCAATTTCATGGCCGGTGCTGGCCTTTGTTCCAACTACTTTTACATATTTGCTTCCATCCGGTGCCGGTGATTCTGCAGTTCCGCTTAATACGGTTACAGTAGCACCGCCGTCAATTGTCCACACATCCGGTATACCGTCATTATTGTCGTCAAGTTCCATACTGCCGTTATACAGCAGATTGCCAATATCGGTGGTTACATAAACTTTTAATTCTTCTTCAGCATTGAATTCACCGTCACTGGTTATAAGCTTGATTGTGTAATTTCCTGATGGTATATTGTCCGGATAAGAAATTACAACTCTTTCAATTCTCGTGCGGTTTGTATGCACACCTGTACCGCTATATCCTGATGTTTTTGCAGTGCCTGTCGGTTTATCAGCAGTCCAACCCTCAGGAAGAACAAGCTGATAATTCACATCTTTTGCTTCCATTGTATAATTTCTTATTCTTACATTAATATCGAATTTGAAATCAGTGTACTGCTTGGAATTATCTCTTTCAATGCATCCATAGAAAGGTGGTACCTTTACTACAAATGTTGAAATTATCTGAGACTCTCCTTTATAATTTGCAACAATTTCAAAATTATGTCTGGTCCAAATGTCACCTTCGCCAACAGTTACTACAAATTCTGCATCACTTGCTTCACCCGCTGACAATGCAAAATTCGTGCCGGTTGATGATTTGACGTTCCATTCAGCCTGGTCTATTCCTTCAGTATTTTTTTCAGGCTGGCTGAGTGTGAGTGTACCTGTAACATCTTCATCAGAATAGTTCTTAATTCTTACTTTTAACACTGCATCCTGGCCTTCAACTACTATTGAGTTCTCAGGCTCAACACTTATCCTTACATCAGGAGCAATATCCTCCAACTGTTTGTCTTGAACTGTCAACTTATAATTTTCGTTCTTCAGTCCGAAGACTTCCTGAATAGCATCAATGTATCCATATCCAAAGAGAGTATTAGGTTCAATGGTTCCACCTTCTCCCCACTCATTCCATGCGTAGAAGGTAGCCATATTCATTGAACTTTCATGGTTATCAAGGTAATCCTTAACATTTTGCAATTGTGCTTTAAACTTGCTCGGAGAAGGATCTGCATAGAAGTAAACCGGCTCTTCGCTAAATGCTACTCCTCTCCACGGTCTTGCGTCAAATGCATTCAATCCGCCGGGGATAAACAGATAGTCTTCATAACTTTCATGTTTTACCCTCTCAAATACAATTTCCTTCCATGCATCAGGATAAGATGATGCATAATCTTCCGGTATTCCCTGGTTATCATCTAAACCGATTCCTGCAAGGTTCAGAGGAAGGAATCCGTCAAATCCTTGATCCACTATATAAGGTCTCAAATTTCTGTATCCGTCAACAAGCAGAAGAGGATTTTTCAGACCTGCTTCAATACATTTATCGCGCAGATATTGAAGCCCTGCTTTAAGCTTTGCATCAGTTCCTCCAAGGCGTCCTTTTATGTCCCCAAAGAAACCGAGTATTGGCCTGCCGTCCATATCAGGATCGTCACTCTTTGTCTTCTTATAGTTAGGATCCTTCATGAATTCAATCAGCTTAGGAACTATATTATTTCTCCAATGGTTTTCGTTATATGAGCCGTCTGCTACAAAGTAGATATAGTAATCCATCAGGTGTCTATATGGAGAGTTTTTGAAGTATTCAACATTCTGACCCTGTCTTGGAACCGAACCGTCTTCCTTCCAGTAATAATAGAATGCAAAATGGTCTATTCCTCTGCTCGCTGCCTGCAATATGTGTGTATCCAAAACTTCCTGCTGTCTGTCGTCATACCATCCAATCAAAGGTTCTCTGTCAGGGAATGGACCATATCCCCATGGACCAGGATCAAGCAATGTGTCTCTGACACCGCCGAACCAATCTTCTTGTCTGCCATAAGTATTTCTTGTATTTACAATCATGTGCGGTGATAAATTAGGGTTCCAGTTTGAGAAATAGAATATACCGACGTCATATGGCTGATTATCATCTAATTGCAGCTCAACTGTAATCTCTTTCTCTGTCCAATATCCGTCTTCATCTACCGCAACAACGGTTATTTTATTGAATCCGATGTTAATAGGAATATCTTTGCTGAAGCTGCCATCACTTTCAACTGTAACAGCTTCTCCGTTCACTTCAACATAATCTAAATTGTCATCAGCATCGTTAATCTTACCAGATACTGTAAATATATTTGTTCCTTTAACTACGTTGTTATCAGGCTGATCAAGTTCAATAAACGGTGAATTTACCAGATTTAGTGTAACTTTGATTGTCTTTTCAGCAACCTGGCCGTCACTGTCTTCTGCAGTCACTGTAATTGTATTTTCACCCGGTTCAAGAGTTACATCTGCACTGAAGCTTCCGTTGCTGTCAAAACTAACAGAATTGCCATTAACTTTAACAGATGCTAAATTACCATCTTCGTCAGTAACAGTTCCGGAGACTGTATATGTCCTCTCGTCTGCAACTACATCTTCTTCCGAGTTGTCCAGCTCTATAACAGGT
Organism: Clostridiaceae bacterium; assembly: GCA_012840085.1. GTDB lineage: Bacteria > Bacillota > Clostridia > Acetivibrionales > DUMB01 > DUMB01. The sequence continues at coordinate 1,005 of DUMB01000029.1, read as the reverse complement.
GCTGCCGGTGTCGGTGGAACATATTCTTCCATGTAAACATCATCAATGTAAACTTCAAGATTGCTTTCAGTCCAGTTAGCAAACCTCACACCAATATATTCAGTAGTTGGCTTTGGAACATATATAAATGTATATTCCTTCCATATATCTTTGTTTTCAGCCGTTGTGGCAATGTCCATTCTAGGTTTGTTGGCATCGTCTATAACTTTCCAATTGCTTATGTCATACAGAAAGAACGTCAATGTACCTTTAACCATTTTAGCCCAGAATGTAATCTTATACTGCTTTTGATCGCTTACAGGAACCCAATCAAAAGATACTGAGCCAGAATTTTGGGAATCCGGTGCCACAACTAACTTTTGAGATTTGGCTCCGCCATGGCAATCATCGGAAAGGGATACCTGATAACCCTGTCTTCCATCGTTAAAGAACCAATAACTAGCCAAACCGTCTCCGTCTCCATCTACCTCAAAACCGCCATATTGATTAAGTGTTGCTATAGTGTATATACCGGCCCCTGTAGGGTCAGCAGCCCATACCGGTACAGCGCTGCAGAATATGGAAAGTAGCATGGCGAGGGAAATAATAAAGCTGATAGACTTTCTTAGTTTAAAATGCCTACTCATAATAACCTCCCTATATATAAATTTAGATTTATTAATAAACTCAAACCACTAACAAACGAAAACTTTGTTTCTGGTACTTACATTTTCACATAAGTTGAATTGCACTTTATGTAAATGAACTATTATGTTATAATTAGATAGCTGTAAAATTAATTCATGTTTAGCGCATTTGCCCCGTTCAGGAAATATATTCTGTCACGGGGCACATGCTGCTAAAGTGTACGTCAGTCACATATACGTCACAAGAAGTGTTATTCTATTTTGCATTGGCTGCTTTCCATTCATTGTACTGTCTTTCAATTTCAGCTATAACTTTATTAATTCCAGCTGCTTCACACTTTTTCCTGAACTCTTCAAGATAAGCATCAACATTAGGATT
>DUMB01000028.1 GCA_012840085.1 Clostridiaceae bacterium | reverse complement strand
TGAAACAGGAGTAAATGATGCAGAACGAGGAGAGTCAAGCTAAATATTCAAAACTAAAGGAATACATAAAAAAACAAATACTGATGGGAAGAATAAAGCCGGGCGATAAGATACCTTCGGAGAATGATCTTGCCAGAATGCTGTCGATGAGCCGCAATACGGTCCGGAAAGCTATATCCATTCTTGTGAATGAAGGCTACCTTTATACTGAACATGGACGAGGCACGTTTTGCAGAGACAGGAGCATAAATAAGAAAAACTCAAGAAATATAGGAGTGATAACTACATATATTTCCGAATATATATTTCCCAAAGTTATTCAGGGCATTGACAGAGTACTCGCAGAAAACAAATATAGTATAATATTAAAGAATACCGGCAACGATGTTGAAAAAGAAGCCGCATACATTGAGGAATTGTTGGACAAAGATGTGGAAGGATTAATAATAGAACCTACAAAAAGTGCTTTGTTTTCGGATAATCTGAAGTATTATGAGGCTCTTGACAGAAATAACATTCCATATGTATTTATTCATGGTTATTATCAACAGCTTGAGGACAGGTCTCAGATAATTCTGGATGATGAAGAAGGCATGTACTGTGCTGTGAAGTACCTTGCAGAGCTTGGACACAGGAATATTCTAGGTATATTTAAAGCTGATGATATTCAGGGTGTTAACAGACACAAAGGTTATGCCAGAGCATTAACTGAGCATGACATACCATATGACCCCGGCTATGTTATATGGTTTCATACGGAAGACAGGCATACAAAGCCGTATTATGCCGTAAAATCGATGATAGGCAAAGGTATACCGGTTGATGCTGTTTCATGCTATAATGACCAGGTGGCGTTCAAAATATATGAATTGCTTAGAGATATGGGCAAGAATGTACCGGAGGATATATCAATAACAGGTTTTGACGATTCATACCTGTCAGTTAATTGCCCTGTTAAGCTAACTACTGTCAGACATCCGAAAGAAGAACTCGGAGAAATCGCAGCGAAGGTTCTGCTGGATATGATTGCTGACAATAATTACATGAATAACCCGGTGAAAAAAATAATAAAGCCTGAACTTATAATACGGGATTCATGTACAAAAAGATAATAAACAGTTGTCAAGTGGGCAAGTATAACCCATGAAAGCATTCTGTCCTACAATAAATAATTTGAAAGAGGTGTTTTGTCTATGGGCAAAAAGTATTCAATTGGTGTGGATTTTGGCACCCAGTCCGGTAGGGCTGTTTTGGTGGAGGTAGATACCGGAAGAGAGGTAGCATCGGCAGTTAAGGAATATACACACGGAGTAATGGACGAATTTCTTTGCGATGGCGTGACAAAACTTGAGCCAGACTGGGCTTTGGAACATCCCGGGGACTATCTGGAAGTGCTGCAGGTCACCATACCTGCTGTGTTAAAGGAATCAGGAGTAAGTCCTGATGACGTAATAGGTTTGGGAATAGACTTTACAGCATGTACCATGCTTCCTATTGACAAGGAAGGAAATCCATTATGTTTCCAGGAAAGGTTTAAATCCAATCCACACAGTTATGTTAAGTTGTGGAAACACCATGCTGCTCAGGATGAGGCAAATAAACTTAATGAGATAGCCAGAGAACGTAATGAAGATTTCTTGAATCTTTATGGCGGAAAAATATCTTCAGAATGGCTTATACCCAAGATTTGGCAGATACTTAACGAAGCTCCCGAAATCTACGAAGAAGCATATAAATTTATTGAGGCTGCTGACTGGATAATACTGCAATTAACGGGAGAAGAGAAAAGAAACAGCTGTACTGCAGGATATAAGGCAATGTGGAACAAGAGAAAAGGTTATCCGTCAAAAGATTTCTTTAAAGCACTGGATCCAAGGCTTGAGAACGTTGTAGAAGAAAAACTCAGTACAGATATTTATCCTCTTGGAAGCAAAGCAGGTGAAATAACCGAAAAAGCGGCAAAGCTCACCGGACTTAAACCCGGTACTGCTGTAGCAGTTGCCAACGTTGACGCACATGTAGCTGTTCCTGCGGTAGGTATTACAGAGCCGGGAAAAATGCTGATGATTATGGGTACATCAACTTGCCATATGCTTTTGGGCACTGAAGAAAAAATTGTGCCGGGTATGTGTGGAGTGGTTGAGGACGGTATTGTCGAAGGATTTTTCGGGTTTGAAGCCGGTCAATCCTGTGTAGGAGATCATTTTGAATGGTTCATCGAAAACTGCTTGCCTGCCGCATATTACAAAGAAGCACAAGAGAGGAATATGAATATCCACAAGCTTTTGAGAGAAAAAGCATCAGTGCTAAAGCCTGGAGAGAGCGGGCTTGTGGCTCTTGACTGGTGGAACGGGAATCGTTCGGTCCTTGTAGATGCGGACCTGACAGGTGTAATTGTGGGCTGCACGCTGCTTACCAAGCCGGAAGAAATATATCGGGCATTGATAGAAGCAACTGCTTATGGCACAAGAATGATTATAGAGACCTTCCAGAATAATGGAGTGCCTATAACTGAATTGTATGCCGCAGGAGGTATCGCCGAGAAAGACGAATTGATGATGCAGATTTATTCCGATGTCACAAATATGGAAATAAGAATTTCCGCATCTGCCCAGACACCCGCTCTTGGAGCGGCAATGTTCGGAGCTGTTGCTGCCGGCAAGGAAAGAGGCGGTTATGATACCATAATTGATGCAGCAAAGATAATGGCGAAAGTGAAGGAGAAGTACTATAAGCCAATACCTGAAAATGTAGCTGTATATAATAAGCTCTATGAAGAATACAAAATACTCCATGACTACTTCGGACGCGGAGGAAATGATGTAATGAAGAGGTTGAAGGAAATCAGAAAGGCAGCAAGGGGGTAATATAAGAAATGCTTGAAAGATTAAAGGAAGAGGTATGGAGGGCTAACCTGGACCTTCCCAGGTATGGACTTGTTACCTTCACCTGGGGAAATGTAAGCGCAATAGACAGGAAAGAAGGACTTATTGTAATAAAGCCCAGCGGAGTAGCTTATGAAGAACTTAAGCCTGAACATATGGTAGTTGTAGATTTGGACGGAAATGTGGTGGAGGGAGATTTTAACCCCTCCTCCGATACACCGACCCATTTAGTGCTGTATAAATCTTTCAAAGAAATAGGCGGGGTTGTGCACACCCATTCAAGCTGGGCAACGGCATTTGCACAGGCAGCAAGGCCTATTCCCTGCTTTGGAACTACCCATGCAGATTATTTTTATGGCGAAATACCCTGCACCAGAAAGATGACAGCTGAGGAAATTGAAGGTGAGTATGAAAAAGAGACAGGAAACGTAATAGTGGAGACTTTTCAAGAAACAGACCCAATGGAAATTCCGGCGGTTCTTGTTAACATGCACGGACCATTTACATGGGGAAAGGATGCTCATGATGCTGTGCACAAATCTGTAGTTCTTGAAGAAGTGGCAAAGATGGCATATACGACTATAACACTTACACCGAACATTAAATCAATAGACCAGAAGCTTCTGGATAAGCACTTCTTACGAAAGCATGGACCAAATGCATACTACGGACAGAGATAACCAAATTGCACTGCAATAGATGACTACACATAATAGACCGCATAAATAGATTACGCATAATGGATAACATAATAGATGTTTGCACATATTAATAACTACACCGAATAAGAATTGCCCGAATTACCGGGCGATTTTTTTTATAAAGCTGACAGCAGAGTTTTATTTCTACTGAATATTCACTGATCAAGCACATCTTAAAAACCTGATTTTGTATTCCAAGAAATGCTTTTGCAATCTAAAATATAGTTACGTATTCCAAGATATGGTTCTACAAAATCAAATCACAAAAATATTATATCGAAAAAATGGAATAGTATATATAATAATTATCAGTATTGATGATTTTCATTTTATGAAAAATTATTGAATTTACATGAATGAAATAAATAATTGAGGTGGTATTATGCAGAAACTCCCCAGAGACTTCTACGGGCAGGATGCAATTACCGTTGCCAGAAAACTGCTTGGGAAATATCTTGTACATAATGTAGAAGGGGAAGAGCTTGCAGGAAAAATAGTTGAGGTCGAAGCATATATGGGACCGGAAGACAAAGCAGCACACTCATATAATTATAGAAGGACACAAAGGACAGAGATTATGTATGGCCCAGCCGGTTATGTATATGTTTTCAGAATATATGGAATGTATAATTGTATAAATGTAGTAACTGCTGAGGTAGATAAACCTCAGGTAGTTCTCATCAGGGCATTGGAGCCTGTATCAGGACTTGATAAAATGTCTGTTAAAAGATATGGAAAGAAATACAGCGAATTAAAAAAGAGCCAGATAATAAACCTGACAAATGGTCCGGGTAAACTGTGCATGGCCATGGAAATAAACATGTCCAATTATGGGGATGACCTCTGCGGAGACAGACTTTATATAGCAGAAGGTAGTACTGATGATAAGTTTGATATTGTTTCATCCAAAAGAATAAACATAGATTATGCAGAGGAAGCAGCGGATTATCCGTGGAGGTTCTACATTAAAGGCAATCCCTTTGTCTCAAAACCGCATATCTGAATCTGAGGCATTTCCCTTGACAATTATTACGATAAAGGATATTTTATAAAATATGATTGTTGAAGGAAATAAGAGACATTATTAAGAGGACAAAGTATATTTTTATGGGAATAAGCAGATTGTATAAATATTAAAACAGCTCATATAAACATTAAACAAGTAATATAAGCATTAAGACATATTATATAAACATTAAAACAGGCAGTATAAACATGTCTATTATTTGGTGAATGGAAATTAGCTGTTAGTATAATTAGCTGTTATAATGTTACAATAAGGAAGCCATATATAGTAACGGTTATATACATAAAAAACGTCTAAATATTCTAAATATATAGAAACACCTATATATTTAAAAACGGCTAAATATTTAAAAAGGGTTATATACATAGAGCGAGGATAGAATATATGAAAGCAAACACATTTTATGTTGATTTTATCAAAAAAATACTTTTCGGGTTTGTGGTGGGAGTTGCCTGCATAACTCCAGGCCTCAGCGCAGGTGTAATTGCTGCGGCGGCAGGACTGTATGAGCCTATAGTTCATGCAATTGTCAATGTAAGAAAGGAATTCCGCAAAAGCGTCGTTTATCTGTTACCTCTTGGAATTGGAGCTGTATTGGGAATACTCTTGTTCAGCAAGGTCATGAAACAACTGATGATGAATGCGGAATTTATAGTTCTGTACATATTTTTGGGTTTGGTGGCGGGCAGTATACCATCGCTGGTTAAAGAGGCAAACAGCAGTGGATTCCGCAAAAAATACTTATGGGCTACGGTGTTTGCTTTTGCTTTCGTAATTTGTTTTGAACGGAATGTAACATGGGTGCCGGATCAAACAAACGCAGCAGAAGTAAACATGGTTACTGCAATTATAAGTGGTGCTATTCTTGCTTTTGGTACAATCGTACCAGGTATAAGTTCTTCTTTTATACTGATGCGTTTTGGCATGTATGAAATTGTATTGAGTGCTTTGGCTGATATTAACATAAAAATTCTTGCAATGACTGGTATTGGGTTTGTAGTAACCGCCTTAGCTATCATTAAGCTTGTTGATATTTTGTTTTCCAAGTTCCGGGGCTATGCATATTATGCTGTCATGGGCTTTTTAGTAGGCTCAATGGTTATGATCTTTCCCGGATTCAGGACAGGTTTGGACCTGGCAATTGACATCTTTTTATTTGTTATCAGTGCAGCTATTAGCTTTATTACGATGCGTCTGAAAAAATAAAAAAGATTAAAGGAAGCATGCAGGACAAAGGTGAGTTGGTATGAATATACTTGTTACATTGAATTCGAACTATATCTTGCCGTTAAAAGTAATGCTCTGGTCACTGTTTTTTAACAACCCAAATCGCTATTTTCACATTTATTTAATGCATTCTTCCATTTCCGGTGAAGAACTTGACGAGCTGCAGAGATATGTTGCTGAAAACGGACATGAACTGGTTGAGATAAAAATACATGAGAGTTACTTTGAAGATGCGCCTTTGATTATGCACTATACAAAAGAAATGTATTATCGGTTGCTTGCATATAAATTTCTTCCTGCCAATCTGGATAGAATTTTGTATCTGGACCCTGACATTCTTGTTATAAATCCAATTGATGAGCTATATAACACTGATATAGACAACTATCTCTATGCAGCTGCCTATCATGACATTCCTGTTAAGGAGATTAACAAAATAAGACTCCGTGCATATGATATGGAAGCGTATTTTAATTCTGGCGTTCTTCTGATGAATTTGCCCCTTCAAAGAGAAAGAATTAATGAAGAAGAAATATATGCTTTTGTAGAAAAAAACAGGAACCGGCTGATTATGCCGGATCAGGATATATTAAATGCACTTTACTGCAAGGAAATAAAAAAGCTCAGTGAAATTAAATACAATTATGACGTAAGGTATTATTATTACAATAAAATTCTGAGCAACGGAGAAATAAATATGGAGTATATTATGTGCAATACATCAATACTTCATTTTTGCGGGAAGAGGAAACCGTGGCAAAGAAATTACAGCGGGAAATTTCATGCTCTATATAAGCATTATGAAATGCTTGCACTCCAAAGAAGGCTTAAGTCGCAAGACATATTTAGCTGTAGCGGATGAATAAAACATATCAGGGTGTATCAGAAGTCAGCTCACAATAAACAAGAGGCAGTTCTCAAAGGATATGCCCTTTTATGTTCAGAGAACTGCCTCCCTAATTAATCAAGCTTTCTTGCTTTAACAAATTCCTCAACTTCTTTTAAAGCAGGATATGACGGCATTGCTCCTTTTTTCATGGTGCTGATACCTGCTACTGTGTTCGCAAATGAAACTATCTTATCAATATCTGACGCTGTAAGAAGCTCAATATCCATATCTTTTTCAATAACCTGATAAAGTACACTTCCCAGGAAAGAATCCCCTGCACCGGTAGTGTCAACAACCTTTACGTCTAAAGCAGGCTGGTGCCCTGTATACTCGCCTTTTCTATAGAAACATCCTTTTGGGCCCAGAGTGACAAAAATAAGCTTTACTCCATATTTATCGCGTATGTAAGCGGAACCTTCAGATAAATCACTGATTCCAGTCAGGAAATATAGCTCTTCCTCAGAAATTTTTAAAATATCCGCATATTCAAGACCTTTAAGCATCATTTCCTTGGCTAGTTCAAGATTATCCCATAAAGGAGGCCTTAGATTCGGGTCATAGGATATTATTAAATTATTTTTCCTTGCAGTGTCCAAAGCTTTTAAAGTAGCTGACCTGGCCGGCTCATGAGTCATGGAAATTGAGCTGAAGTGAAAGACTTTTGAATTCTTAATAAGGTCACAGTCTACTTCGTCTTCTCTTAACATCATATCAGCGCCAGGATTCCTGTAAAAACTGAAACTCCTGTCGCCGGTTTCATCAAGGTGTACGAAGGCAAGCGTTGTATTTACATCATCTGAAAATACCAGACCCTTGGCATCAATATTGAGGTTTATCAGGACATCTTTTAGAAAGAAACCAAATTGATCTCTGCCAACTTTTCCAATAAAAGCAGTTTTCTTGCCTAGTTTTGCCAATGCCGCAAGGACATTTGCAGTACCGCCGCCAGGATTTTGCTCATAGAGGTTGTTACCGTTTCCGGACTTGCCGGAGGGAGTAAAGTCAATAAGAAATTCACCTAATGCAACAACATCGTACATAAATGACACCACTTTCATTTAATTTTTAATATCATACTAGAATTTTAATTTTATACTAGAATTTTTTATTTATACTGTCAAGTTATGAGCAATAATTCGGAAAATATTCATGACCAGTTTAAGCAACACAGCAAAATTAAAAAAGCGTTGCAAGAGTTTGAAACTTAGAGTAAAATTATCGTAGGCAAATTAAATAAAAATATGGGAAGAACCCAAAATAGGTCTTCCCATAATCACGATTTTCCTGTAGTTTGAGAATTGACAAGAAACCAAACGAAAGGGATCGTGA
>DUMB01000027.1 GCA_012840085.1 Clostridiaceae bacterium | reverse complement strand
TTACACCCTTGCCTTCTGCAATTCCCAGTCTGTATATTCCTCTTTGCAGCATTTGGTAATAATCGCCTAAACTGCTGTTTAATCTATTGCTATCGATTTCCTCTATTCCCCAAACCTCTTTAAATGTTTGGGTAACTCCCGGGGTGTCCGTCGATTCAGCTGCAACCGTAAAGCTTCCAATGAGCACGTTTGAAACCAGTAATGTTATTAAGACAAAAACCATTACCTTACTAAGTCTCCGGTTCATTCTATCGCGCCTCCCACTATATCAAATTTTGCTTCTTTGCTGATAAACAAATGGAGAAATAATATACGAAAATGCACTTTTTTATAATCCTTATTATTTTTTTATAATTTTTATATTTGAATTTATCTATAAAGCAGATATAATAATTATGCGATTAAAATAATACTATTTTAAAATAATATTATTCAGGGGAGAGAAGGCTGCAGTAGCCTCTCTCCATTTTTTAATATCAATTGATTAGAAATCAAAGTTTCCGGCATTTTCCTTAGTAAAGACAACCGGTGGTCCCATAATGATTGTCTTTCCGTCTGGCTTAACTCTAATGCTACCAACGTTTGGTATTTCTTCGCCGTCAACAGGGCTTTTCCCATCAAGCTTCATCTTTGCCAGATATACTGTCAAATAGCCTAATTTCGCAGGGTCCCAAAGAATTGCGTAATCAAGTGAACCATCTTCAAGATAGGGCTTTGAGTCTGTTGGAAGTGCACAACCTACAACTGCAATCTTATCCTGGAGTCCTTTTTCCTGAACGGCCTGCGCAATTCCTATAGGTGCAGGAGTACTTTCTCCAACGATACCTTTGAGATTCGGATATGCTTTTATTAATTCAAGTGCCTTCTGGTAAGCAACCTGCTGTTTCTCGTCGGAAGGTATTCTTTCTGTAACCAGCTTCAAATTAGGGTATTTTTCTTTAGCATGTGCAATGCCTGCATCGATCCATGCATTCAGGTTAGCTGCTGATAATCCTCCTGTAATGATTGCATATTCTCCTTCATCAGTGCCCATTGCTTCAACAAGCAGATCCCATTGATAAGCTCCATACTCAGCATCGTCAATCTGGTGTACTGATAAATCTACAACTGATGCATCAGCAGGTGTATCCCAGTCAAGAACTAATATACCTTTTTCTTTTGCCTTTTTAAGTACTGGTGTAATAGCAGCAGGGTCGTTCGGAGCTACAGCGATACAGTCAACGCCTTTGCTAATAAGGTCTTCAAGCATTTTTACCTGTTCAGCAGCATCAGCTTTAGTTGGTCCTGTATAAATAACTTCAACACCAAGGTCCTCTCCAGCCTGCAATGCTCCTTTTTCTGAAGCATTGAAATACGGAATACCTACTAATTTAGGCATAACAACAATTGTATACTTCTTATTTTCCTCTGTTTTTTTATCTTCTGTTTTTGTTTCATCTGCTTTGGTATCACTTGTTTTTGTTTCATCTGTTTTTGATCCTTCTGTTGTCTTAGCATTATTGCCGCATCCAGTCAGTCCTATTGCAAATAGGATAGATACAACAAGGATTAAAGAAATCAGTCTTTTAAACATATTGTTTTTACTCCTCCCATTATAATTTTTCATTTTTATTAAACATTCGGAACAGCAAAAGCTTTAAGCATTCCACAACTTGCTTGATAGATTTTCCTTCCTTTTTTAATCTTCAGGATATTACAAACATTCAAACTACAACTAAAGAAACTTCAGCTAAAAGAACTACAACTAAAGGAAGGATTTAAAAGTATCAATTATCAAACCAAATATTTCACCTCCTTTTATTAATAAATTGAATCATTTTTGCAGAATGCTTTAAGTCCTTATGTTCCTTTTTTTAACGCATTATATATGTAAATCGTTTCTCCCCCTGATTCATGTAAATATAGATACTTATACAGACACAAACCAGGGTGAATAACAAATTGTAGAAATTAATAGATAACTATTAAGACATTGCCAGAGAGTTTTGGTTGACTGTAGGTGTAATTATAAAGATTGTTAATAAACCTATAGACAAATATACATCGGTTATTGATAGAATGTAACTGCAATAAATGCCTGGTATATATTTTAGAAAGATTTTGCTTAATAATTTATCTTGTGGTATCATACTGTTAATTGAGAAAGTTTTATTATTTTATTGTACCGGGTTTAATCTTTCTGATATACCTGCATTTATTGCCTTTACAAATACCAACCTCCTGTGTTTAAAAAACTAGCTGAAACATTTGATTAAGAAGCAACCTATAGGTATGTTCTATCCTTTTTTAGCAATTTTCAGTGTCTCCAATAATGAAACTATAAGGTTCGAATTCGAATCTGAATTATGCGATTTATTTTTGGTTTTGAATTTGATATTGGAATTTATAAAGTTAATCGCAAGTATAAGTATAAGAATTGCGCCCATTATAACATCTACAATATATCTTTTTACTCCAAGCAAGTTCAAACCGCTTGAAAGCACCTGTAAAATCAAAGTTGCCGTAACCGTACCCATAACTTTACCATATCCACCTGCAATATTGGTGCCTCCAAGAACAACAGCTGTAATGCTTTGCAAAAGATATGAAGATCCGTAATCAACTTTTGCAGAATTGTATCTCGATGTCATAATTACTGAAGAAACACTGGTGAGTAAAGCGGAAAACAGATACACTTTCAATAGAACCTTTTTGACATTAATTCCGGAATACATTGTTGCCAGAGGATTGCAACCCGACATGTAAACGCATAAACCCCAGGGAGTATGTTCCAACATAATATAAGTTAATACAATAAATACTATAAATATTATCATCGGTACAGGTATTTGCAGAATTGTTCCATTACCAAACCAGTAATATTGTTCCGGGAAGCCTGATATTGCCCCACCTTTAGTAAAATTAAGGCTTATACCTTCAAACAGTGTCATCGTTCCCAGTGTAACAAGTATTGGAGATACACCTATGTACGAAATAATAGATCCGTTAATCAGTCCGCAAAGTAAGGAAGTAAGAACTGAAACAACTATCGCAACTGCAATTGTTAATCCTACATCGAAACCGGCACTATTCATGATTGAAAGAGCAAATGCCCCCATGATTCCTGAAAGTGCAGCTGTTGATGTTAACGAAAGATTTATTCCACCTGTTACGATTACTACCATCATTGCCAGCGAGAGCAAACCAAATTCAGGCAATTGAAACGCCATAGACTGTAAATTGTTTAGACTCAAAAACTTGTCAGGAGACAGAATTGACATTAAAGCAAACAAGAATATAAATACACCCACCAACATCCATTCTTTGCTAAATCTTCGCATATAATAACCCTCACTTTACAGTAAATTAGTCAACAGTAAATTAGTCAATATCTACTTTTGCAAGCTTCCTTAGAGTACGTTTCCTTTGTAAAACATCTATGCTTACTGCTACCAGGATAACTATTCCTAAAACTATCTTCTGCCAGAAAACAGGTATGTGCATCAGTATTAACCCATTATTCATAGCAGCCATTAAAAATACACCAATTAACGTACCAAATACTGTACCAGCACCGCCGAGTATATTAGCACCTCCTACAACAACTGCTGCTACAACCTGAAGCTCAAACCCCGTAAATGCGTTTGGGTCTACCTGTCTCATTATTGATGTATGTACAACTGCTGCTATCCCAGCCATAAATCCAACATATGAATACAAGAATAAGTTAATCTTATCGAGTGAGTATCCAATTCTTTCAGCGGAAACAGGATTTCCTCCTATCGCGTATATTCCCCGGCCGATTATACTGTATTTAAGGATAATCCAGGTAATAAGCGCCGCACCTATAAAGAAGAGAATCTGTATAGGTATTCCTATTGTTCCACCTTGCCCGTCAGGTACTTTAAACAAAGTAATCTTTCCAAAGTTAATGAACGATTCTGGAATATCATTAATCCAGGTACCATTTGTATAGTAAAGCATTGCACCATTTATTATGCTCATTGTCCCTAATGTTGTAACTATCGGAGGAATTTTAAGTTTTGCTATTAATAGCCCGTTGATTAAACCAAATAGGATCCCGGAAAGACTAGCTAAGAGAAAAGCAAGCAATACATTTCCTGTGAAGTTAACCATAAACTTTCCAACTATTACTGTTATTGCAGCTATCATTGCCCCTACTGATACATCAATGCCTCCTGTAATAATTACAACAAGCATTCCCATGGACATAATACCCAGAACTGTATTGCCTTTTATCATATCTATTATATTATCCGGTCTGAGAAATGTACTATTATTTAAGGTTATTATGATTATAATGCAAATTAGTACACATAATATTGTGCTTTCTTTTTTCTTGAAAAACTGCTTCATAATTATAAGACACTCCTTTAAAACGCTAATTTTAGCTTATCATTTAGCAAGCGCAGGTTGGTTTAATATCGCATTACTCATTATTTCTTCTTGTGTAACCTCGCCTCCCTTGAATTGTGCAACAATTTTTCCTTTTCTCATAACAAATATCCTGTCACTTATTGCAAGCACTTCAGGTAGCTCAGAAGAAATCATTATTATGCCCATTCCATTTGAAGCTAATTCCCTCAAGAGCTTATGAATTTCAGTTTTCGCGCCAATATCAATACCGTTTGTTGGCTCATCGATAATAAGTATTTTTGGATTACTTGCAAGCCATTTGGCAATAACTACACGCTGTTGATTGCCTCCAGATAAATTTTGAGCTGCTATTGCAGGAGATGAAGGTTTTATATTAAGTTTTTTAATCCAGTTGAGTGCAATTTCTCTTTTTCTTTGTCTCTTTATAAGTAACTTTGATTCGGTAATTTGTTTTAATACTGTCAATACAATATTGTCCTCAACAGACCGGCTTAAAACCAAACCTTCAACTTGTCTGTTTTCAGGAACATAAGCGATACCATTTTCAACAGCATCTTCAGTGGAGTTAATTTTGATTTCTTTACCTTCTAATATGATTTTTCCTTCGTCAAACGAAGTTATACCGCATAAAGCCTGGGCAACTTCTGTTCTTCCTGCACCTACCAGGCCCGTTAATGATATGATTTCTCCTTTGTGTAATGTAAACGATATATCTTTGAAATTTCCTTTCTTACTTAATCCCTTTACGGCAAACAACGGTTCACCGATTTTATTCCCAGTGCACCTTTCAAATTGCAACTTTCGACCGACCATAAGAGATATAAGCTTATCATAATCAAGTTCATCAGCGTTATATGTACCTATATATTTGCCGTCTCTTAAAACCGTAAACCTTTCGGATACCTCAAAAAGTTCTTCTAATTTATGACTTACAAACAGGACTGATATTCCACTTTCCTTTAAGCTTCTAATAATATCAAACAGTAGTTTTACTTCATTTGCCGAAAGTGATGATGTTGGTTCATCCATAATGATCATTTTTGCATCATGAACCAAAGCTCGCGCTATTGCTACAAGTTGCTGTTTAGCAATGGACAAGCTTCCCAGCTGGTCATAAATGCTTATTGTTCCACCTACACGTTCAATAGCTTTTTTAGCTACTTCCTCTATCTTGCTCCAATTAATAAATTTACTGCCCTCTTCAATTTCATGGCTGATTGCAATATTTTCAGCTACTGTTAAGTTGGGAAAAAGTGAAAAGTCTTGATAGATTACCGCTATTCCTTGTCTTACAGAAGAAATTGTGGTTAGTTCACGTACTCTCTGACCATTTATTATTATTTCAGCTCCATCGTCAGGTTGATATACTCCAGAAAGTATTTTAATAAGAGTAGATTTACCTGCGCCATTCTCGCCAACTAAAGCATGAACTTCACCTTTTTTTACTTGCAATTGAATATTATCGAGAACTTTTGCTCCAGGAAAGGTTTTACTAACATTTTTCAAACTTACTACAAACTTATCATCCATATGTTGAAACCCACCTTAAAATGTTTTTGATTTGTGCTATGTCTTTAAAATTTTAATATGTTTTTATGTTTACTATGGTTAGTGTTGAACATTTTTGTTTAATTTTTGTTCTTTTTACATTGATATTGTAGCATATTGGTATGAGTCAGTCAATAATATTCAATAATATTTTTCGTATATTTACAAAGTTTTATCAAACCCGTAACAGGCACTTAAGATATAATTTAAAGTTAGCTTGTGACTTACTTTTCCATTTTTAAATTTATTTACAATACTCCTTTATACCTAACAAAAATTTTTTCATAATAACTTGTCTTTTCCTGAATCTTAGAGAAAATCAAAACTTCATATTCCCCGTTTCTTATATTTTCCTTAGTTTTATAAATTTCGTTCTTTCTCTTCCAAGCAAGCATTTCTCCCGCCCGCCAAATAAACTTTTTTCAGCACTCACGTCTGGCTGGCATGTTTCGGATAAGACTTTTATTAGTTTTGACTTGCCAGTCCCGTTTTTGCCGGCTGATACATGGATTTCAGCTTATTAAATTAAATTTGAGTATCATAGAGAATTTATACTTCAGAAGAGTTTTTATTAACATTTCCAAAATTACTATTGTTTTTTCCTTCATACGATAATACCTACCTTAGTTCGTATTTTAGTTAATATTGTATCCTTTAATTTCTATTATTTTTTACTTTGATTTTTGTTGTTTCTCTTTGTTCATTTTTGATACTTTATTTACATATACTGTTTTAGATAATTTTATTGACGTCAGTCATCTCTATTTGATATGCCAACCAAGAAGCACAATAACCTTGAAGAGTTCATCTGTTACGCTGGCAGATGTATTTTTTATTATAATTTAATAGCAATTTAAATAGTAATTTAATTATATAATTTTAATTATTGTAATTTTACTATAACAAATTATAGTTACTTCATTATAACATATGTAATCCCCATTTTGTAAATAGCATATTTAAATTATGTTAAGCAATAGCAAAAATTTTTCTATTTTGAAAACCAATAAACAAATTTGAAAACCAATAAACAAAGAACTAGAGAAAGCATAATTTTTTGTCGAAAAATCATTTACCAAATATATCATTTGACATGCAATTTGCTTTTCACTATATTGTAGCTAAGGCTTGTAAGTTGTTAACTAATCTGCAAGCCCCGTTGAAAATCGTCATATTTAAAATTCAGTTTCCAGAGAAAAATTCATATACTCTCCCTTCCATAAAAATTAAGAGATTGAAAGAACCAAATCTTTCTTTCAATCTCTTAATTTTTATGATCTTTTTTTATAATCTTTTTTATAATTTTTTTTATAATCTTTTTTATAATCTTTTTTATAATCTTTTTTATAATCTCTTTTCCATTCTTATATTAAACAGACTTATTTTTATATGAACAAGCAAATATTAATAGCTGCATTCCCAGACTCCATATTTATCATTACGGATTCTATTTCTCACCAAAGATTCGAAAGACTTTTTATTTTAACTTCAACATCTGCCTCTTGCAGGTTTTCCAGCATGCTGTACGGTATTTTAGTTCCCTCTATTTCCCTGCCGCTTAACCGTAAGCTCTTTAAACTGTCTTTCGATGCAACTTTGTTATCTGCCATATTTTCCCTTCTTACTCTAACTTTCAACCTGACTCCTCTCACTACCCTTTCAATATAAGCACTATCCCATGATTCCGCCAGGTTTGGCTCTATATATACCCCGTCATAATCCGGCCTTATCCCAAATAAATACTGGCTTGCTGCAATAAACGTCCACGCAGCTGTACCGGTAAGCCATGAGTTTGCTCCCTCTCCATGCCTGTTATTTGCTCTTCCCAGTATGTTTGAACAGTAAACATAGGGCTCCACCTTGCATATTTCCGCTTTGTC
>DUMB01000026.1 GCA_012840085.1 Clostridiaceae bacterium | reverse complement strand
TGCTTCCGGCTTCCTTCAGATTCCACCTCGCGATGGACACCCTTGCCGTCTGCTAGTGGTTGGCAACTGCCTGCCCCCACAGCGGACTTTCACCGCCTAGCTACGTGCCATGCGTGGCACACACAAATAACAAGCACTAGCCGTAAAAAGCCAGTGCTTGTTTATTTGTGCTGCCGCTCAATCATTTTTAGCTTCTATTCAATCATTTTTTTGAATTCCTCTTCATTAATAATTTTAACTCCAAGCTTAATCGCTTTTTCAAGTTTGCTTCCGGCTTCTTCACCTGCAAGCACATAATCCGTCTTCTTTGACACGCTGCCTGATGTCTTTCCTCCAAAGCTTTCAATAATGGCAGACGCTTCAGACCTGGTGTATGAAGGAAGTGTTCCCGTCAATACAAAGGTCAGTCCTTCAAACCTGGAGTCTTTGAGCTGTCTTTTTCCGTGGCTGTTAAGGTTTACACCTGCTTTCCGCAGCTTTTCTATTGTATCAAGGGTTTGTTCCTGTTTAAAGAATGCCACCACGCTCTGTGCCATTTTTTCGCCAAACTCAGGTATTTTAACAATGTCTTCAACCTGAGCCTGCATAAGCTCGTCAATGGATGCAAAATTGCTGCTAAGCAGCTGTGCTGCTCTGAGACCTATATGCCTGATTCCAAAGCCATATATAAGTCTGTCTATATTGTTGCTTTTTGACCTTTCTATTGAATTTAACAGATTGTCAACAGATTTTTCTCCCATTCTTTCCATTTTAACAAGTTCATCTCTTCTTTGATGGAGATAATACAGGTCAGCCACGCCCCTGATAAAATCGTTAGCCAGCAAAGCCTCTATGATTGCCGGCCCCAATCCGTCAATATTCATGGCATCTCTGGATACAAAATGTTCAATGCTCCTTCTTAATTGTGCGGGACATTCAATGCCAATACACCTGTATGCCACTTCTCCTTCTTCACGCACTACTTCAGAACCGCATTCCGGGCACCTGTCAGGCATGATAAATTCTCTCTCGTTGCCGGTCCTCTTTTCGAAAACAACTTCCAATACTTCAGGAATTATATCCCCTGCTTTTTGAACCACAACCGTGTCTCCAATACGTATATCCTTTTCCTTAATATAATCCATATTATGAAGTGTGGCTCTGCTCACAGTTGTGCCTGCGAGACGTACAGGTTCAAGGACGGCATTGGGTGTAAGTACTCCGGTTCTGCCTACATTCACCCATATATCTTTCAGTACCGTTTGCTTCCTTTCTGCGGGATATTTATAAGCCACTGCCCAGCGAGGAGTCTTTATAGTGCTTCCAAGCACTTCCCTCTGTCTGAGTGAATTAACCTTTATAACTGCTCCGTCTATTTCAAAAGAAAGTTCCCCACGCATCTCTCCTATCCTGCGTACCTCATCCACAACTTCCTCTATACTTTTGCAAACTCTATAACCGGGACTCACCTTAAATCCAAGCTCTTTCAAAAACTCAAGGCTTTCCGAATGGGTTGAGAATGTTCTGCCCTCTATCCTTTGAATATTAAATACAAAAATATCAAGCTTTCTTCCTGCAGTAATTCGCGGATTTAGCTGCCTTAAAGATCCTGCCGCAGCATTTCTCGGATTTGCAAATTGCGGCAGCTCCATTTCCTCCTGCTCCTCGTTCAGCTTCAAAAAGTCCTTCTTGTGCATGAATACTTCTCCCCTGACTTCAAGAAAAGGCACTTCCTTCTTAAGTACAAGAGGAATAGATTTTATTGTCTTAAGGTTTTGTGTCACGTTCTCTCCGATAATCCCGTCACCTCGTGTAGAACCGCGTACAAATCTTCCGTTTTCATATTCCAGGGAAACTGAAAGACCATCTATTTTTTTCTCTACTACATACTCAACTTCATTTCCAACAGCTTCCTTCACTCTCTGGTGGAAAGCTATAATCTCTTCCTCGCTGAACACATCCGTCAGGCTCTGCATCTGTACAGTATGTATAACTTTTTCAAATCCTTCAAGAGGCTTCCCTCCAACCCTCTGGGTAGGAGAATCGGGTGTTATGAGGTCCGGTCTCTCACTTTCGAGTTTTTCAAGCTCTCTATATAAAGCATCATACTCAAAGTCACTTATTTCGGGATTATCCTCAACATAGTACTTATGATTATGGTAATTGATAATTTCTCTCAGTTCATTTATTCTTTTTTCAATACTATTGTCAGTAATATTGTTTTTCATAAGCCCTCCAATTCATTAACCAGTTTCAATATTTATATCAGAAAATTGAGTTAATTTAACCTATCTTCTCCTCGGTTTTTCCTTAAGAAGCACGGCATTGACAGCAAATATTGAAATTGCAAGCCATATTATTCCCCACACAATTGCAGGAATGTGTGTAAGCTGTGCAAGTCTTGCCGCATCTGTAGCGGGCTGTTTCGTGCTCCATCCGCCAAAAAGCCCCAAATACACGTTCAACTGCAACAAAATTGTATCCACAAACGTGTCATAAATTGCATATGCAACGCTTGAAACGCCCAAAATGTCAACAACCCAATCGTAAATATTCTCATTGCGCACCATATATACTAAAATAACTGCAATTGCAAAAATAACTGAATACAAAAGCGTAAAAGAAATCCCTGAGTATTTTACGGCTATAACCAGCATAATAATAGCTGCCGTTCCCAGTATGTATTTTCTGAAGGCAGTTCTTCTAAGCCAGAGAATTAATACCGCGAACAATACACTTCCCAGATATCCGGCATTTAGCATCATAAAAGATGAAAACCATCCCTTGCTCTGAACTATTGTATATCCGCCTTCATTTAAATTAATATTTAATCCCTGTATTCCAAAGCCAAACACAAAAGCCATAAAAGCATGTCCAAGCTCATGAAGAAATACGGTAAACAATTTTAAGGGTTTTATAATTTCCGTGTTCCACAAGATCATAACTATAACCAGTATTAGCAAATATCTGCCCAGTCTTTTCATTCCGACCCCCATTGTGTTATTAATGATGCTCACTCCCAGGAAGCTGCATGCGGTTAGCTGCTCTCCTGCGAAGTCATAAACTGTTAAACATAATTATAAACTGTTAATTACAGTTATAAACCGCTAATCAAAATTATACATACACGGCAAAAAAAAAGAAAGGGTTTTCCCTTTCCTCTTTTGCTTCAGTGAACATATCTATTGACATCCTGCAATGTAATTCCCTGATGCAGCGCTATATTTAAGCCGTTAGCAATAACTTTCGATATTTTTTCCACTGCCTCATCCACTTCTTTAGGAGTGACAATAAGATTTCCAATATAAGGGTCAAGTACTTCCCTTATTAATTGATACTTTTCTTCCCTGTCTATGCTCTTAAGCATGTTATAGAAATCACTTCCCTGGGGAGCCTGTTTGATCATGGAATCCAGCACCAGATCGATGGTATCATTTGCCATGGTAGCAGCATCCACCACGGTAGGAACTCCTATGGCAATTACCGGAATTCCAAGTGTTTCCTTCGAAAGCTCCATTCTCTTGTTTCCTACTCCTGATCCCGGCGATATACCTGTATCCGCAATCTGTATGGTAGTGTTGACACGGTCCATTTTCCTTGAAGCAAGCGCATCCACTGCAATAATAACGTCAGGTTTTATTTTATCAACAATACCTTTGATTATCTCTCCGGTTTCTATTCCCGTAATGCCTAAAACACCCGGGGCAACTGCGCATACAGGACGAACTCCTTTATCCACCTGTTCAGGCACATATTCAAGCAAATGTCTTGTAACCATAACACTGGATACAACTTTAGGCCCAAGGGCATCAGGCGTAACATTCCAGTTTCCAAGACCAACTATCAATATAGTGGATTTTTCGTTAAGGTCCAAAATGTTGGTCAGTTCTTTGGCAAGAGCTTTACAGGTATTTTCGTATAGCACCTGGTCATTATCACGCAAACCCGGAACTTCAATGGTTATATAGTTACCCATGGGTTTACCGATTGAAGCTTCACCTGTAGGTGATGTAACTCTTACCCTGGTAATTCGTATGTCATCGTCACCCAGGGTTTCAACCTCCACACCTGGCGGTTCACGCATTCCCTGTTCTTCCCTCAGGTACTGTTCCTTTAATAATTCATGAGCTTCCAGTGTTAAGTCTGTCCTGACACTTTTGACTGATAACATTAAACCATTCCTTTCTGCCTTTTTCTTCGCAAATACAACAAATTTTTCACTTTACTATTTTTCCACCAATTCTGTATTAAATACTTGTACACTCATCTTTAAAAATCCTTGCATTTTAAAAACGTTCATGGTAAAATATTCGATGTTAATCAAGTGCCGTGAGCATGTAACAAAATACTTTATATTTTTACATATATAGATCGCAGGAGGTGAAAAGTTTGGCTAATATTAAATCCGCAATAAAAAGGGTAAAGGTTGCTAAAGCCAAAACTCTTAAAAATGTAGCAAGAAAGTCAGCATTAAAGACAGCAGTGAAGAAGTGCAAAGAAGCTATTAATAACAAAGATGCTTCTGCTGCCGAAAGTTTGGCTTATGCAGCTAAATTATTGGATAAAGCAGCAGCAAAGAAACTTATCCATAAGAACACCGCTGCGAGAAGGAAGTCAAGATTGGCAAAGGCATTGAATGCTGCAAGCAAATAAATCAGCTTTTATAATAAAGATAATAAAAACGTACTTGCGTACGTTTTTTATTATTTTTGGCGATGTTCCTGAATGTATTTTTCAAGCAACCTGTCAAACTCATCCCGTATCGCGACAATAGTAGGACATGTACCTGACTTGAATATCATATTGTCTATTCTTGAAACAGGCAGTACTTTTATTGACGTACCCGAAAGAAACACTCCGTCAAAATTCTCCAGGGAATTTACATCTACAAGTTCTTCAATTACTTCTACACCTGCTGACCTGCACGAATCAAGAATATACTTTCTCGTTATTCCTTTAAGCACATAGGAGTCCGGAGCTGTGAAAACCTTTTCCCCTTTGACAAAAAACACGTTGGATTTGCTGCCTTCTGTTATTTTTCCATCACTATTGACAAGAAGCACTTCAAAAACCCCGTCTTCTTCAATTTTACTGCTTACTTTCTGCCTGTACTGATCATTTAATATCTTGACATTAGGTTTTTCTCTCTCCAGTTTTATTAAAGAGACAGGGACTCCTTTTCTTACCGTTTCAATGTCAGGATAATAGCTCTTGCTTATATAGCAGACAAATCTCTGCGCAGAATCATCCCGGGCTGATTCTGTGGAATAAATAATAATCTTCACATTGCAGTTGTTTTTTTCATTAAGCTTTAAGAGACTGTCAATCTGCCGGAGTATATATTCCTGTGTATATTCAAGTTGAATTCCTAAAGCCATGGATGAATTTATAAGGCGCTGGTAATGGTCCTCCATAAAGAGAGGAATACCGTTAATAATCCTGATAACCTCATAAACAGGATTAATAATATTCATGGACAGAATATTAAAATCTTCTGTCTTCTCTGTTTTTTCATCTATTATATAGTATCTCCCGTCAATTTCTGCCACCAATGATTTCTCTATTTTTGTCATTTGCAACTTCCCCATTCATGCAACTTTTCTTATTTCATTTACAAAAACAATAATACATTATTATAATAAAATACAAAAACTATAATACTACTTTAAAAGGTTTAAAAAAACTAAAATATAATACAAGTATGAGAAACTATAATAAAAGTATAAGCCATTTTCACGAATATTCTATAATTTTTGCAATTCTATAATTTTTGCATATTCCAGACTTTTTGAATTTCGTTATATAAATTTCATTTTAAAAATTTTATTAATTTAAAATAATTTAAATATAAATTCTATTATTTACATCTCCCTAAATAATGTCAGTATAAAAAACTTAGTATAAAAAATAATGTTAGTAAAAATAATGTTGTTATTTAAAACAATGCTATTATTTAAATCTCATTATATGATGAGCAACAAGCTTAGCGCCATTACCATCATGCCTAATACAAGGCCGAAAATCGAAAGATGGTGTTCGCCGTATTCCCTTGCGGTAGGAAGCAGTTCATCCAGGGATATAAATACCATTATTCCGGCAACAGCCGCAAAAAGTATTCCAAAAATCATATCATTTAAAAACGGCATTAAAATAAGATATCCTATAAATGCTCCAAAAGGCTCTGAAAGACCTGAGAGAAGGGATAAACCTATAGCCTTTTTCTTATTTCCTGTAGCACAGTAAACCGGAATTGCAACTGATATTCCCTCCGGTATATTATGTATCGCAATGGCAAAAGCAATAGCCACACCCAAAGAAGTGTCACTGAGTGCTGAGGTAAAAGATGCAATTCCTTCCGGAAAATTATGTATAGTAATCGCAAGGGCTGTAAACAATGCTGTCCTCAAAAGTTTCTTTTTACTCGGATTACATTCATCTTTTTGGCCCGGTCTATGATATTCATGAGGGTTATCCTTGGAAGGTATCAGTTTGTCAATTATTGCAATCAGAAATACTCCCCCGAAAAATGCTGCAGTTGTTACCCACGAGCCTTTTACATCACCCAGTTCGTCGACAAGATATCTTTTTGCTTCTGCAAAAATCTCTACGAAAGATACATAAATCATAACTCCTGCAGAAAAACCCAATATTACGGATAAAAATTTAGTTTTTGTATTCTTCCAGAATAGGGTAAGCATCCCTCCTATTCCTGTAGATATTCCTGCTAACAATGTTAGTCCAAATGCAAATAAAACACTTTTTGTATCCAATAGCAGATGACCTCCATAATGGTACTATAGAAATTGATAATTATTATCATTTACCATTATAGGCCTGTACTTTTCCTATGTCAAGAAACGCCAAAGATAAAAATGCAAATCTATATATTTATTATGCTGTTCTTGTCAATCAAACATGTTCTCAATATTTGACTTTTCTTTAAAATCTTCAAATTTAGAGATAATATCCGGATTGGCATCAAAGAATTTATTAAGAAGGTAGATATTTTGAAGTGTATTAACACTAACATTGTGCTCAATCAATTCTGTTTCTTTCAATAGATTTTCAGCTATGCCGATAGTTTTTAAAAATTTTTCAACAATATTATGTCTATTCAAAAGGAATTTTCCTATCTCCTTTCCGCTCTCAGTGAGAAATATTATTCCGTATCTTTTGTAATCCACAAGTCCTATTGCCGCCAGTCTCTGAACCATTTTTGTTGCTGAAGAAGGCCTTACATTAAGAAGCTCCGAAAGCGTACTTATTCTCATATACCCTTCCTCAAGGCTGTTTCTGTAAATCATTTCAAGGTAGTCTTCCATGGAGGAAGTTAACATCTTCTTATTCTTTTTTAAAAGCTGGTATCCACGAACCGTATAGAATTCATTGTTATTTTCCATCCAGATCACAACCCTTAAGAAATTTATCTTACTATTGCAGACACTTCCTATAAAATTATTCGTTTCCTATAAAAATATTTCTATTTATTTAATTATATTCGTAACACCTGTATTTTATTTAACATATATTAGTCGTGAGAAAAAATTTTTCACACCGCTGAAAGTGAATAAATAATATATTGACATAAATCCATGGAGGTCATCATTATGGAGAACGTAATACCGCTAAACCTTCTTCCATTGGGAAAATCTGCAAGAGTAAAGAAACTGGTGTGTGATGGAAATATAAGAAGAAGGCTGCTCGATCTCGGGTTAATATCCAACACTGTTATTGAAGCTCTTCAAAAGAGTCCATCCGGCGACCCGACAGCATATCATATACGAGGTACGGTAATTGCGTTGCGCTCGGAGGAAGCCAGTAAAATACTTGTTGAATCAAGCCAGGTATGATCTGCCTTTGCTTGCTGCGTAAACAGGCAGTTATACGCTTCGCTTTCATATTAACTGACGCGTTGCAGCTTCTGGGCCATGTCACAGTCTCGGGGAGCAAATCCCGCAAGGTTGCAACATAAGCATCAAATGAAAGCGAAGCGATGGCAGCTGGTCTGCCACGTGCTGAAATAAATTGCGTTAATTAAAGGGGTGTATATTTCGTCATGGGGCTTACGGTCCAATCCACAGGAACATCTGTTTTAAATGACAACTTTACAATAAAAAAAAGTACGCCTGATGAACTTGTCATTGCCCTGGCTGGAAATCCAAACGTTGGCAAAAGTACTGTCTTCAATAGTCTTACAGGTCTGAAACAACATACAGGAAACTGGCCTGGAAAAACTGTAACTAATGCACAGGGAAGATACAATTACAATGACAAAACATTCATATTGATTGATTTACCGGGAACATATTCTCTGATGGCAAATTCAGTAGAGGAAGAAATAGCGAGAGATTTCGTATGCTTTGGAAACCCGGATACAACAATAGTTGTTACTGATGCTACATGCCTGGAAAGAAATCTTAACCTTGTCTTTCAGACTCTTGAAATAACAAGGAATGTTGTTGTGTGCCTCAACTTAATGGATGAGGCAAAAAGGAAAAAAATAAAAATCAATTTGAAAGAGCTTTCCCGATCCCTGGGCATTCCTGTTATACCGACTAATGCCCGCAGCAACCAGGGTCTCAATGATTTAATGGACACTGCTTATAAAATATCTACAGGTACTTTGGAAGTAAACCCGTTAAAAGTTACATATGATGAGCATATAGAAAATGCCATAGAAATGATTCAGCCTTTGGTACACAAAATAATTAACGGCCGTTTGGACAGCAGATGGGTATCTCTAAAATTGCTGGATGGTGACAGGGCAATACTTAATTCAATTGAAAAACATCTATGCATCAATCTCCTGGAGGACAATGAACTTAAAAGAATGCTGTGGCAAGCACTGGATTATCTTTCAGAAAACGGTATAAAGCGTGAAGAATTCCGTGACAGCATCGTCACTTCCATTGTGCGCCTTGCAGAAGATATATGCAGACGGTGCGTAATTTTTGAAAATAAACAATATAACGCTACCGACAGAAAAATAGACCGTATACTTACTTCAAAAGTATTTGGAATTCCAATAATGCTTGGACTACTGGCAGTTATTTTCTGGCTGACAATTACGGGAGCAAATTATCCTTCCGAACTTATTGCCAAATTCCTGTTTTGGATTGAAGATTGCCTGACATCCTTTTTTATGTGGGCAGGCGCTCCCAAATGGCTTCATGATGTATTGGTAATGGGGATGTATCATACTCTTGCATGGGTAGTATCTGTCATGCTCCCTCCTATGGCTATTTTTTTCCCGCTTTTTACCCTGCTTGAAGATTTGGGATATCTCCCCAGGGTAGCTTTTAATCTGGATAATTTTTTCAAAAAAGCATGTTCTCACGGCAAGCAGGCTCTTACCATGTGCATGGGATTCGGCTGCAATGCCGCGGGAATAATAGGTTGCCGCATAATTGATTCTCCAAGAGAACGGCTTATCGCAACAATAACCAATAACTTTGTCCCATGTAACGGACGGTTTCCACTGTTAATAACCATATCCTCCATATTTATAGGAGGGGTAATAGCAGACGGCGCATACCAATCCCTGCTGTCTACTCTGACATTAACGGCTGTAGTTTTAATTGGCATAATAACTACATTTGCTGTTTCAAGAATACTATCCAAAACCATTTTGAAAGGTGTTCCTTCATCTTTTACCCTTGAACTTCCTCCATATAGGAAACCACAGATAGGAAGGATTATTATCCGCTCGATAATTGACAGGACACTTTTTGTGCTCGGCCGTGCTGTCTCTGTTGCAGCACCTGCAGGTATAATAATATGGCTTATGGCAAACATTCAGATAAATGATATAAGCCTTTTAAGCCACTGCGCAGGTTTTCTCGACCCCTTTGCCCGACTGATAGGACTTGACGGTTACATACTCATGGCATTTATACTGGGACTTCCTGCGAATGAAATAGTAATACCCATAATAATAATGAGCTATATGTCATCCAGCACAATGATTGAGCTTGACAGCCTGCAGGCGCTTCGTGATCTGCTTGTTTCAAACGGATGGACCTGGCTTACAGGTGTTTGCGTGATGCTGTTTTCTCTCATGCATTTTCCATGCGGAACAACTCTATGGACAATACGCAAGGAAACACAGAGCATAAAATGGACGCTTATATCCTTCATTGTGCCTACACTAACAGGCATTATACTATGCTTTATTATTGCAAACGCAGTGCGCCTTATGGGGCTTGTATAAATTAGGCTTTCATAAATTGAATAAAATTACAGGAATTATAAAAATATGTTCCGGAACTGCTGCTTACGTTTTGTAACACAATCCAACAATACTGAATAATATAATAACAAATGTAAAAAGTCTGTTGTGCCGGCGTGGGGCAACCGATTTCTCCTGTTCAAATTCCGGCGCGACTGATTAAAGTTATCAATAATGCATAGAAGGAGCTGGTGTGTATGTCGAACAAAGGATTCTTTGGAGGTATATTTAACAACGATACAATTCTTTGGTTCATAATCCTGTTCCTGCTTCTGTTCTTCTGCTCCGGCGGATACGGTTATGGATTCAGGGATGAAGTCATCGAAGAATAACGCTCCAGTTTAAATGTACATCTGAGCGATTCTTCATATTAACTGCCATGTTGCGGCTTTCGGAAATAAATTCCGAAGGACCGCAGCAAAAGAATCAATAATAGCGGAGCAAAGGCAGTTAATACTTCTTAATTGCACCTGCCATTATTTGCTGCACAAGCACATTTATTTGCTGCACAAACTGGTGGTTGCGCATAATATTCAAGCTCCGCTCTTATTAGTAAATGCAATAAATTATATATAGAAAGGAGTAGTCGGTATGTCAGAGGAAAGAGGATATGGCGGCTTTATTGGCAACGAACTGATATGGATTATAATTATAATTCTTATTATCCTCCTGCTGTGCCCCGGATTTTTTGGCCCCTGCTATAAATAAATGAGGAACAAACACAGATAATAATGAGAAAAACATATAATAAAATTTGTCCATATTTAGCATAATGCCAGCCTATTTGACATTATGTTAAATTGATGATATTATTTACATGCAACGTTCATTTTCCCTAAGATTTTTCAGATAGAAGAATTAAATTAAAGCTAACTCAACTGCTAAAAGAGAGGTTTCAAGACTGCAAATGAAGTAACGCCTCCTGTGGAATTCCTTTGAAACCTCTCTATTATTTATGCTCTTTTATTTACAATAATTCTTTTGCTTGTTAAATTTTACTTTATTTTTATCTTTCTATGTCTTACCAATCAATTATTACTAAATATTGCTTGTTATTTCCCCATTCTTTACTCTATCCAGGAGAGCATGTATCTTTGCTGAAGGATCAAGAAGAGAACTCAGCGACTGATCATGATTAAGTGTATCTATGAGCAGTGATACAAATTTTGAAACGTCGACTTCGGAATACCATGGTGCTTTTTTAAGCTCTTCTTTTCTATAGGTTAGATTAGTTGAGAACACCCTTGTTATTATCCCCTTCTGATAAAATTCATCAAATTTTTGAACACCTTCTGTAAAAAGCCCGAAAGATACGGCAATATATACTCTTCTGGCCTTCATCTTTTTCAATTCCTGGGCAATACTCAAAATAGAGTCTCCGGAAGAAATCATATCATCTACTATAAGTACATCTTTTCCTTTAACTGAATCGCCCAGATATTCATGCTTAATAATGGGGTTTTTCCCGTTAACTACCCTTGTCAAATCCCTTCTCTTGTAAAACATGCCAAGATCAAGGCCTAATACATTGGCGTAATATATATTCCTGTTAATTCCACCCTCATCAGGGCTTACAACCATCATATTGTTTCTGTCAATTTTAAGGTCCTTTTCGGTTCTTACCAGTGTTTTAATTATCTGATAAACCGGAGAAATATTCTCAAACCCTTTTATGGGAATTGCATTCTGAACTCTTGGATCATGAGCATCGAATGTAAGAATGTTTTCAACTCCAAGCTTTTCAAGCTCCTGAAGAGCAATTGCACAATCAAGAGACTCTCTTGAAACCCTTTTATGCTGCCTTCCTGAATATATAAGCGGCATAATAACGTTTATCCTTCTGGCTTTTCCGCCTATTGCCGAAATGACACGCTTAATATCCTGAAAGTGGTCATCGGGACTCATGTGGTTCACCATGCCATGCATTGTATAAGTACAGCTGTAGTTTCCAACATCACAGAGGATATAGAGATCGTATCCCCTGATTGAATCCTTTATAACAGCCTTTCCTTCACCCGAGCTAAACCTTAAACATTCAGCATTTATAAGATATGAATCCTTCAGATAGCCCAAATAATCCTTATTACCTTTGTTAATTTCTGCAGCAGTTCTTCTCTTGTTGATCAAGTGGTTGTCAACCAGCTTGCCTAATTCACTGCTTCCCCTCATTGCAATAATCCCCAACGGCCCAATGGGCATATTGGTATATATTTTGTCCTGGCTCGCCATGGACAGTACGCCTCCCTTATATTATTGTACAGAATTCAACACAATTTACTTGAAATCGACAACTATATTATAATAGTTATTTTCAATTAAGTAAAATAAATAATTCTTTTTTACAATATAAAGGGAGCAATGCAGAGATTTACAGTAAAATTCTAACTTCTTTTTCTCTTTTTGCGCTTTGCTTTAAGCATTATAAATAATAGCGGAATAAAGTATATAATCATTAACCCGAAAGTTATAAACAGCATGGTGTCGGATTTTGGAGCCAAACCAATTAAAACAAGCATAGGGGCTCCCAAAATAATCGCAAAACTGCTTCCCGTCAATAAATTATTTGCAGCAGGTGTTTTAAATGAGGAGTCAATTTCTCTTAATAACAGCACGCCTGAGCTGATTGTTCCCGTGAGCATACCAAACATAGAAATCATTCCTTCATGCTCATAATTCGGGTATATCTTGCTGCATATCCATTTAAGGTAAACGAATGTAACAACTCCTCCAATGACAGCCATTAGAATAAAAGGAATCCATTGTCCTCTTAAATCCTTGAATTCTATGGCAGCAATACCCGCAATGGTCATAAAGTCAAAAGCACAGCCGGAAATCCTGCTAAGAAGATAGTTGTTCGGATATTGCCTTGTCATCAGTTTCATCTTTGTCAAACCGTTAAAAGCTATTCTGCATACTATTGCCAGTAAAGAACCTATAATAAAGTTAAACCCCCAGATGAGAGGTGATATCACATCGGCCAGTCCTGGTGAGTATTTTTCAAGAAACGATGTTACTCCAAGAGAAAGAAGATAGGTTCCCAGATATACAAGTAATACCAATGCAACCTGTACCGATAAGCGGTCAACAGATTCAGATATTGGGATTTCATTGCTATCTTGAAAATCATCAACGGTAACTGAGCCTGAAACGTATACATATTCCTTTATTTCAACTTTTTTATTTCTTTTCAGATAGTTTAAATAAACAACACCTACAACGCAGGCACAAAGAAAACCTGCCGCAGCAATTGAAAGTCCAAAGGACTGTCCTCCGGCAAAGCCCAGCTGTTCATATGTTGAACCTACATTATTAGCTTGTCCGGGGCCCTGGCCATATCCCATGGGCAATAGAATCCCCGCAGCTTTAAAGAAATCAGGATATATTGTGTAAGCTAAAGTAATTGAAATAATCAGACCGACAATACCCTGAAGCAAATATGTGCTTACAATTAATGCACCGCTCTTAAGAGCTGCCAAATCACCTTTAGCAGAGCTTTTTTGTCTGTTATTGGGAATTCTCAATGAAAGGGCAATAAATCCAATTCCGATAGTGTGATAAGTAATTATCTCAAGAAATTCCGCATCAACCGGCAGAAGTCCTATTGACTTCAGAATCAACGTAATGAAGCCTGCCAAAACAGCGGTAGGCACCATACTCTTCTGAAAGAACCTTACTTTACGGCACAGAACATTAGCAAGCAGCATAATGCCGGCAAGTATGCTTATTTGCAGTACAAAGTTCCAGAGTTCTGTATTGGCTGCTGAATAGTTCAAAAAAATCACTCCTCTGCTTTTCCTCTTGTTTTTAATTCCCTGTATACATCCAGATATTTGACAGCACTTCTGGGGTGGTTTGACCTTATTTCAAAAGACTTGTGATCAGTAGTTGAAAATATCAAAACCATTTGGCCGTGGATAGCCATATCGGATATTTTCTCAAAATAAAAGTTATATTCATCTCCATTTTCGCAGTAAAAAACCAACCGGTTGTTATACATGCACAACTTGCCCTTATCAACCAGATTGCTTTTGCTTGCCTTATCAATTTCGAAAAGGCTTTGTCCTTCATCACAAAAGATAAGCTTGTCCGGAGAAAGTTTATTATATGTCTGAGCAAGCTCCTTTATTTTTTCACTTTGCCAATTGCTCCAGTCTAAGACCGTTTCAAAAGGAACTTTGCTGTTACCGTCAGCAACAAATTTTCCATAGGGAGTATATTTCAGACTAAGCCCACAGGAACAGTGAAATCTGTCATTTTCACTTTTCAGTGTAGCAATTTCACCGCACATAGGACATAGGTAAAGTGCGGTTTCCAGGTTCTCAGCAAGTTTTTTCCCGTGAAAAGCAATGGGATTTCTCTTGTTCTCTTCATAAGCATTTACATACAAATCATTTTTGATTATCATATTAATCTCATCTACAGTCATTGCTTTAATCTCCTCAGGACTATACTCCCGTACTTTCCGTCCTGTCATTGAACCACGCCGCAGAGTTTTAGACCACCTGGGACTTGAGAAATAGCCACCGTCCAGGCGATAGGTTATTAGCGCTGCGCCGCTGAGCTTTATCAACTTTCCCGTTGACTCGGGTATATCAACAGTCTCACCGGAAAAAGAACGATTTCCTTCAGCAAATATACATACGCTTCCACCGGCTTTTATTCTTTTTAATATCTGTTTCACAGCTTGCGTTTCAGCAGTTGCTTTCAGCCGTGGAATAGGATCTGCCAATAACACCAACAATTTACTTAGGATGCCCAGACGGAATATGTGGTCGCTGGCAACATAGTAAAGCAACCCAGGAAAACTTAATCCTATCATAATAGGATCATAATTGGTTGTATGATTTGAAAGTACTATATACGGTTTATAGCGAGGAATTACCTTTTCATATGTGTAATTGAACTTGACCTTTACAATTTGCCTCAAAATAATTTTAAATAAATTATAAATTAACCCATATCTAAGTAAACCCTTCATACTTTCTCCCAAAGTTTCTATCTAGTATATTAAAAATTAATCCAGAAAGTAAAATTATTCTTCACAAAAAAGTGATATTTATTTTTATAATTTGCGATTAATGTTTTTATCATACTATATAGTTTATTCCCAAACAAGATATTAATTAATAAAAAGAATAGAAATTTTGCTTTGAAACCTTTCTGACAAAGCATCTAAAAAGCCCTGAGATTAATAGCTCAGGGCTCTTCTTGATTTTGTTACTCAAACTTTTTCTTAATACTATGAAACTTCTAAATTTCATAGTCAGACTTTTTTTAATTTTTCAACTTATTACTTTTTATTAATTTTGTGCCTTTTTACAAGCTATTTGGCATACTTGTCGATGAGCTCAATAATCTCATCCACCTTTTCATCTCCACGGCCTTCGTTAAAGGCCTGTCTTACACAGTGCTTTATGTGCTGGTTTATTATGCTGAGATTCGCTTTCTTAAGCAATGCCTGAACAGCCAGAATTTGTTTGGATATATCAACACAATACCTGTTATCTTCCAGCATTTTAATAATCCCTTCAATCTGTCCTTTTGATGTTTTCAAAAGATTAATAACGCTGCTCCTATCCTTATCTTCCAAGCTATTAACACCCCGCATTTCCAATCCATGCCGTCCTCCCGGCAATGTTATTTCATGCTATTCTATGCGGATAACTTCGTACCCTGCATCATCTATTGCAGCTATTAGTTTACTGTCATCTACATCATGTGACAATTCAACTAACGCATTCTTTCCCTTCAAATCCACTTTTACAGATTTTACTCCTTCAACTTCCATAAGTGCACTCTCTACATGCGCAACACAATGATTGCAGCTCATACCTTCAATTATTATCTTCTTTCTCATAAACAAATCCTCCTTAATATTCTTATATAAATTCTTATATCTTTTTTAATATCATTTTATATTTTTATAACATTATCACTTTTATGGCATTTTTGGACAATTATGAACCTTCTTTATAAGCGCTTTTGCCTAGTGAAGCGGTTTAAATTTCCTCAATCGCAGGGCGTTGGTTACCACTGAAACTGAGCTGAAAGCCATTGCCGCCGCTGCAATCATCGGATTTAGCAGCGGGCCGCCAAATATGTGTAATACTCCGGCAGCAACAGGTATGCCTAAAGTATTGTATGCAAAAGCCCAGAACAGATTTTGCCTGATATTGCGTATTGTCTTTCTGCTAAGCAAAATAGATGTAGGCACATCCATAAGGTCACTTCTCATAAGTACTATGTCGGCAGATTCCATGGCAATATCAGTACCTGAACCAATGGCAATACCTATATCTGCCTGGGCAAGTGC
Organism: Clostridiaceae bacterium; assembly: GCA_012840085.1. Taxonomy (GTDB): domain Bacteria; phylum Bacillota; class Clostridia; order Acetivibrionales; family DUMB01; genus DUMB01. The sequence goes on along the minus strand of DUMB01000026.1, from coordinate 18,898 downwards.
AGGTGCATCGTTAATTCCGTCACCCACCATCGCAACTTTCTTTCCTTCCTGCTGGAGCTTCTTAACTTCTTCAGCCTTGTCCTGCGGCAGAACTTCTGCAAGAACCCGGTCAACACCTATCTGCTTTGCAATAGCTTCAGCAGTACGCCTATTGTCTCCTGTTAACATGGCGACCTCTATCCCCATGTCGTGCAGCGTTTTTATAGCTTTTTTGCTTCCCGGCTTGACAACGTCTGCTACTGCAATAATTCCTGCAATCCTGCCATCCATGGCAATAAACATGGGAGTCTTGCCTTCCTGTGCCAATTTGTCCGCTTCTTCCTGCAGGGTTATGTCAACTTTTCTTTCATCCATAAGCTTTTTATTGCCTAATAGCAGCTCTTTACCCTGTATAGCTACTTGAATTCCTTGTCCCGGTATAGCCTCAAAGCTTTCCGATTCCAGAATATCAATTCCTTTTTCATTGGCTCTGTTTACAATAGCTTCACCAAGCGGGTGCTCTGATCCTTTTTCAGCGGATGCGGATAATTGGAGCAGCTCGGCTTCACTTATACCGCCTGCTGTTATTATATCTGTGACTACAGGCTTTCCTTCAGTAATCGTCCCGGTCTTGTCTAAAACAACAGTATTAATGCTGTGCGCTGTTTCAAGAGCTTCACCGCTTTTAATAAGCACACCGTGTTCCGCTCCCTTTCCTGTACCTACCATAATAGCTGTGGGTGTGGCAAGCCCCAGGGCACACGGGCATGCTATAACCAGTACCGAAATAAATATTGTCAGAGAGAAAACCACAGACTTTCCCGATATATACCATGCAAGCCCTGATATCAGCGCAATTGCCATAACTATGGGAACAAAGTAGCCTGCTATCACATCAGCAGCTTTGGCAATAGGAGCTTTTGAGCCCTGGGCGTCCTCAACAAGTTTTATAATCTGGGCAAGGACTGTATCCTTTCCAACCTTTGAAGCTCTAAATTTAATTGTACCGTTTTTATTGATGCTTGCACCAATCACCGTGTCTCCCGGATTTTTTTCAACCGGTATGCTTTCACCAGTCAACATGGATTCGTCAACGGATGTCCTTCCCTCAATTACTTCTCCGTCAACAGGAATCCTCTCTCCAGGCTTGACAAGAATTATATCTCCCACCTCAACTTCATCTATCGGTATGGTCATTTCCTTTCCATCATGAATGATTGTTGCAGTCTTTGGTGTCAATCCCATAAGTTTTTTAATCGCCTCGGAAGTTTTGCCCTTTGAAACAGCCTCCAGATATTTGCCAAGAAGTATGAGAGTTATAATTACTCCTGCACTTTCAAAGTAAAGATCACTTGCATATTCGGTATTACCGTTGAAAATCTGAATTACTGCATAAATACCATATATTAAGGCTGCACTTGTTCCCACTGCTATGAGAGAATCCATATTGGGCTCACGCCGCAGCAGCTTGCCAAAACCTACTGTGTAGAACCTGTATCCTGCCGCAACAACCGGTAGTACCAGGAGCAATTGAACCAGTGCAAAATTAAACGAATTCATGTGGGGACTGATAAAATCCGGGAGAGGCAGCCCAATCATATGACCCATGGAAATATAGAACAATGGCACTGTAAATATGGCCGACAGCAGAAACTTTCTCCACAGTGAGGTCATTTCTTTCATACGGTGCTCTTTTTCTCTGTCGGCCTGTTTCTCTGCAGCTATCTCCAGAACTTTATAGCCGGCTTTTAATACGGCATCTTTTATTTGTGACATTCTTACCGTACTTGAATCATAAACAACTCTGGCTTTCTCCGTAGCAAAATTGACACTTACACTGCTTACACCCGGCAACTTTGCTATCGCCTTTTCAACAGCCCTTGAGCAGGCAGCACAGGTCATTCCTGCAATTGGAACTGTTATTTCTTTTATAGTCTCATTTTTTTCTTCCACAACATCATATCCTGCTTTTTTTACGGCTGCCTTTATATCTTCAACATTTGTTTTGCTTTCGTCATACTCTACTGAAAGCTTTTCTGTGGCAAAATTAACTCCGGCGTTTATTACGCCTTCAATCTTTCTGACACTTCTTTCAACGGCATTTGCACATGAAGCGCAGGTCATACCGCTTATTTTCAATGTATCCTTTTTCATATCAACACCCTTTACCTCTGACTTTTCAAACCCTGAACATTTGCTTGCATTAAAACTATTTGCTTATACTTACACTAATTATTGCGTTTTGTCCCGTTCTTTATCCTGATTGCAGTCATATTTATATCTGTTTATTTTTCCCTTAATCGTGTTCAATCTCTGCTCTTAATTTGAAGCTTACTTTGCTGTTTTTCAGCTTTACTCTTATTCGGCATATCATGCCATATCATACCCTACCCCACCTAGGATAGGGTTCAATTAATTATATACCACTGCAATATATACGTCAATCATGAATTTTTGTATTTTACGATGAGCCTAAGAGCTTTCCAGCTCTTAAGCTCAGGTTCTCGCTGTCGAATTCCTGCGTTCGAATTATCGCTAATGAAATCTTTCTGTCGAAATGCCGGAACGACAAGTTAAATTATCTTGTTATCGGTAAAAAAGATATGCTGCAACGGTAATAGTGAAGCTCCAAGCACTGAAGCATTTTCCTTTAATTTAGAGATGATAATTTTCGTGTCATTCTCTGAGTAAAAACTGTTTGGAATAAACACTTTCCGATTTAATTCATCCAAAAATAAATCCGCATACTTGCTTATAGACCCTCCAAGTATGATATAGTGAGGATCCAAAATAAGTATGATATTCTGAAGGCCTATAGCCAAATATTTTATATACTCCTGAACGGCTTTGACAGCCTCTGCTTTTCCATCCTGATATTCTGCAAAAATGTCAGATATTGAGGTAACTTCTCTGTCTCCAAATTTATTGCGCATATCAATCAAGGCTTTCTCTGAGGCATACATTTCCCAACAGCCTTTTTTGCCACAGTTGCATTGCATTCCGTCAACCACAACAGTCATATGTCCAAACTCGCCAGCTCTTCTGTTTTTCCCCTTATATACGTAATCCTGGATTACTATACCGCAGCCTACACCCCTCTGAATTGATACATACACCATGTTTCTGAAGGATTTTGCCACTCCCAGGATTGATTCAGCAAGAGCTGCAGCATTTGATTCATTTTCCATATAAATCGGAAAATCAAACCAATCTTCGTACATCTTAAATGAATAATCTTTCAAATTTATGTTAGGGGCCAATTTAACAAACAAACTTTCCTCATCAACAACGCCATGAATGGCCAAACCTACTCCCAGCACTTTATTTTCGTCAATATGCCTCTTGTGAAGAATGTGCTCAATTTCTTCTTTTAAAATAGTCATCATTGCACTGATATTATTCTTCTCAGGAAGATCAAAACTGCAATCTTCTATTATATCAGAGCACAAATTCGTAAGAATAAGGCGGAGTCCTTTATTGGATAATTCCGCTCCGAAAGCGTATCTTGCATCAGGAATAAACTCAATAACAACCGGCTTTCTTCCTCCGGTTGAATCTGCTACCCCTGCTTCCCTTACAATGCCTTCCTCAATTAAAGCGTTAATATTATGTGTCACTGTAGGAATACTAATATTCAAAACTTTTGAAATTTCCTGCTTTGTAAGTTTCTTATTCTTATATAATAGCTGAAGTATCGCTTTATTATTGCTATTTTTTATAGCAAGCAAATCAAGGTCCGAAATCTTTAACATTTAACCACCATTCTATTCATATTAACCATAATGTTAATCATAATGTCATATTAGCAAAAACAGCATAATAATCACAATGAAATATTGACAAACAATCACATGTCCATCGCAATAGCATATCAATAATCAAAATAGCATATTTACTGCCATATAAGTTTTCCGCGGGCTTTGGTGCCCGCGGAGTTTACTGTCCATAATTTTTTGTGAATTCTATTCTATTATGCCTCAAGTATATATTGGTTGACAATACTTTCAAGCATTTCTTGTCTTCCTGAAACATTTTTAATTTCTTTATTGTTCAGCGCATATGCTTCGAGTTCTTTAAATCCTACTTTTCCTTCAACTATATCCTTTCCGATTCCTTCGGTGTAACTAGCATAACGTTTTTGTATAAACTCTTCAATTACTCCGTCTTCAAGCAGCTTATACGCAACTTTTAATCCTCTTGCGAAAGCGTCCATTCCTGAAATATGGCTGTAGAACAAGTCAATTGGTTCAAAGGATCCTCTTCTGACTTTAGCGTCAAAGTTCAAGCCACCCTTATGCAGCCCACCGTTCTTTAATATTTCATACATAGCGAAAGTTGTTACATAAATGTCTGTCGGGAATTGGTCTGTATCCCAGCCAAGGAGTAAATCTCCCTGATTAGCATCTACACTTCCAAGAACACCGTTAATTCTTGCAAGATACAGTTCATGATGGAAAGTATGGCCTGCAAGAGTTGCATGGTTTGCTTCTATGTTCACTTTAAAGCTGTCTTTTAAGCCATATTTCTGCAAAAATGCAAGTACGGAAGCTACGTCAGAATCATACTGGTGCTTGGTAGGTTCCTTTGGCTTGGGCTCAATCAAAAACTGTCCTTCAAATCCGATTTCCTTGGCATAATCTACTGCCATATGTAAAAAGCGTGCAAGGTTGTCAAGTTCAAGTCCCATATCAGTATTGAGCAGCGTTTCGTAACCTTCACGGCCGCCCCAGAATACATAGTTTTCTCCGCCAAGCTTCTTGGTGATTTCCAGAGCCTTTTTCACCTGAGCTGCTGCATAAGCGAAAACATCTGCATTACAGGATGTTGCAGCCCCATGTACAAATCTGGGATTGCTGAACAGATTGGCTGTACCCCATAACAATTTAATTCCAGTGTCTTTGATTAATTGATCTGCAAGTTCTACAATTACATCCAGATTTTTATTTGTCTCTGCAAGAGTTTCGCCTTCAGGTGCAATATCCCTGTCATGGAAACAGAAGAATGGTATCTGCATCTTTTGCATAAACTCAAAAGCTGCCTCCATTCTGGCTTTTGCCAGATCCATCGGGTCACTCAACGAACTCCAGGGCCTTACTACTGTTCCAACTCCGAACATGTCCTGGCCGCTTCCTGTCAAGGTATGCCAGAATGCCATTGAAATACGCAGGTGCTCCTTCATGGTTTTGTCGCCAATTTTTTCGTCAGGATTGTAATACTTGAATGCCAGCGGATTTTTTGAATCTTTGCCTTCATATTTGACTTGTCCGATCCCCTTAAAATACTCGCTCATGATAACGCCTCCCATTTTATATTACGTATAATATGTTTTCCCCAAACAATATAATATATCTTTTCCCGAACTTTTTCAATACACTTTATAAAGTATTTTTAAAAAGTTTGTAACAATTTTTGACATGATAAAGCGGATAATAAAGTTGACAAAAAAAATGGGAAATTACTTTACATTGCAGTTGCTCATGCATATTATATATTATATAATTATGGCATATTAACTATTTTTCAGAATATTCTCATGACTTGTTTTATTATTTATATTTATAATTTACATTGATATAGGTACAAATGAATATTTCCTTACTTGCTTTCATAAAGCTTTTATGCGGGATAAAGCTTTATGTGTAAGCATCTTTAAAAAATTCAATAAGCTTTCCTGGAGCTTCAGTTATGAATATCCGAAACGGTTCAGATATTCAGGTAATAGACAGCTTCCTGAGGATTAAGTACTGACAATTCATGTTTAAACAAATAAATGTTTAAGCATATTAATTGTTTTACTTTCGGGGGGTGCATAAAATGTCTATTACATCATGAAGCGTTTATTGCAAAAAATGCCAAGTGCATAAAATCTATTCGAGCTAGCTTTTTTAAATTCAATCACACATTCACAAATTCAATACAAAATTTATAATGGAGGATGTCTTATGCGCAATTTAAAAGGATGGATTGTAGTTTCAGCTGCTACAGGTATTAATCTGATATTAGGTTTGCTTTATATCTGGAGCATTATGAGCAAGGCATTGGTAAAGGAACTCGGATGGACCAGTACACAGGCATCATTGCCTTACACTGTATGTACTGCCGTATTTGCAATTGTAATGGTTTTTGCGGGAAAGATTCAGGATATAAGAGGTCCGCGTCTGGCCTCTACTTTCGGCGGAATTCTTTTGGGAGGCGGACTTATACTGTCTTGCTTTACAAAAAACCCTTTAGTTATGGTAATAACTTTTGGAGTACTGGGTGGCGCAGGTATAGGCTTTTGTTATGCAGCTACAACACCTTCTGCATTAAAATGGTTTCCGATACAAAAGAAAGGTTTAATTTCGGGGATAGTTGTTTCGGGTGTGGGCTTTGCAGCAGTTTATATATCCCCCATGACAAACAGCCTTTTATTAAGTTATGGCATTTCAAGAACTTTTTTGTACCTTGGCATTGGTGCACTTATAATATTAATTGTATTATCCCAGCTATTATTTGATGCTCCGTCTGCATATTCAGCAAAACCTGCAGCTCCTGCTGATAAAGATAAGAATAAAGATAAGAATTCAGAACCAGTAAACAGGAAGGATTATGGCTGGAAGGAAATGCTGAAGACTTTGAATTTCTATAAGTTATGGATAATGTATGCTTTCACTTCTTCCGCCGGTTTGATGATAATCGGCCATATCGCAAACATCGCAAATATGCAGGCGAACTGGGAGAATGGCTACCTGCTTGTAGTATTACTGGCTATTTTTAATACCTCGGGCAGGATTATTGGCGGTTTTGTTTCTGACAGGCTTGGACACTTGAATACAATGAGGGTTATATTCCTGTTGCAGGCAGTAAATATGGCGTTTTTTGGCCAATATTTATCAACAGGTACTCTTGCTTTAGGCGTAGCTATTGCAGGATTATGTTATGGAGCCCTGTTCTCCGTTTTCCCTGCCGCTACTGCCGAATTGTACGGAATAAAGAATCTCGGTGTCAACTATGGTCTGGTATTTACAGCCTGGGGTCTTGGAGGAGTAATCGGGCCATTGCTTGCAGCCAGAATTTTTGACACCACAGGAAGTTACAATGCTTCTTACATTGTGTCAGTTGTGCTGCTCATTATTGCAGGAGCAATTACTTTCACTTTCAAATCTGCGAAATACGAAAGGTCTGTCAGCGCTTAGCCGGGCATATTAGTGTTTGGCAATGTTTTTGAATAATTACAAAGTCTGTTAGCGTTTATCCGGCCTATATTATTGAACCTGTGAAACAATAATTCATATGATAAAGGGAGTGCTGTATCTGCCTGAAAGATTTATTGCAGCACTCCCTTTGTTTTTTACTGAATAAATGCTGATGCAGTGTTTACTTAGTGTTTTTGCCGGATCAGGCTGCCAATTCCGGCAACATCAGTACAAAAAGTTATAGTTCCACCCAGGTTCCTTTCCTGCCTGATTCAAAGAGGGCATCAATAACTTTCATATTGTTAATTGCATCCTGAGGAGGTGTTGGTACTTCTCTGCCCTCACGAATTGCCTGTGCGAAACTTTCAAACTCCAATTGATACTGATCAGCAGGATCAAACTCCACCTCACGGGTTCCGACATTGGTTTGTACAACTATTTTGGCCTTTACATCAGGAAAGTCGTTAAAAGGAATGGTTACTTTTATAGTTCCGCTGCTGCCGTAAATTACAACTTCCTGCTGAGGGAACATTTGTGTTCCTACAGTAAACATACAGCGGGCAACACCGAAATCAAGCATTCCTGATGATAAAACATCTGTCTCGAATATGGGGTCATAATTGTTCAGACCAATTACCCTTAATGGCTCTTTTCCCATTATGTACCTGGCTGTTGAAACAGCATAGCAGCCGATATCCATAAGAGCCCCGCCACCATAATCCTTTATATTGCGTATATTCTGGGGATCATTGTTCGAATAGGAGAATACGGTATGAATAGACAATACGTTCCCTATTTCTCCTTGTTCTACAAGTTCCTTTGTCCTTTTCCACTTTGGATGAAATCTGTACATAAACGCTTCCATAAGCTTAACACCTTTTGACTCGGCATATTTTACCGCTTCCTCGGCTTCTTTTGCATCCATCGTCAAAGGCTTTTCACATAAAATATGCTTTCCTGCGTCTGCGCACTTTCTTATCCAATCAGCATGCATATGGTTGGGTAAAGTAATGTAGACTGCTTCCACTTTTTCGTCAGCCAATAATTCTTCATAAGTGCCATAATAGACAGGCAATCCCCATTTCTCCGCAGTGTCTTTTGCCTTATTGATATCCCTTGAAGCAACAGCGTATACCTGAACCCTTTCTGACTTAAGGAGTGGGTTCAGCACTCTTAAAATAAGATGTCGCCCTATGCCCAATACACCAATTCTGAATGGTTCCATACATCAACAGCTCCTTTATTATTTAAATTATTAAACAATAATTTAAAGTATTTCGGACAGCACTTAAAATGTTTTATACATGTACTATCCTTATATTAGTATAACAAAAATTTGACATAAATAACATATATAACATAAATAATCACTAATAAATAACATTAACATGGAATCAATAGTTTAAATATAAAATCATTAACATGACCTTTTGTGTTTACATAAACTATTATTTGTAACCAAAGCCTGTAACCTTTCATAATCTATAATATAAAGTGGTTTATGTTAATGCTGCTAAACATAACGAAACAACCGTGACCGGTTCAAGCTCTACTGAGTTTTATTAATAAGTCTTATTAATAAGTTTTATTAATAAGTTTTGTTAATAATTTGATCATTTATTGCAATTAATTTTATTCTTAAAGGAGAGGATATCTGTGCAGGAATATGATACCTATTATATGCAGCAAATGGGAGTCCCATGTCAATATTTTCCTATGGCAGCCATGCCACAGGAACAGCTTGAAGCGATGTATCCCGAATGCTATTACATTATAAATCCTGTTGTCGAACGTACTTGTGATGAAATGGTTTCCCAGTATGGCCATATGTATACACCAACCCGTGAACAGTTGGATTCCATGGTCAACAGGATCTATAATCAGGTTGAGTCCGATGTTAATGAAGCGTTTTCCAGAAGTCCGAATGAAGAGGAAAGGCAGGTTCTCGTAGGAGGCAGACGCGTATTAAGAGATTTGATAGCTATATTGCTGATTAGAAACCTGATTCGCAGAAGACGTCCTTTCTCCGGATACTCTCCATTTTACGGTGGTTCACCCTTCTACGGTACACCGGGAATGTATGGAGGCTATCCAATTTACTAAAACATTTTGTGTGCAAGCTAATAGCCCTATGCGATAAATCACTCCTACTTGTACAACACAAATCTCAGAACTTGACATCTTCAGCCATGTCTCAATTCAAAGCTGAGGCAACTCTAATAATCCCGGGTAACCAGGGATTATTAAAGTTGCCTTTTCTCATACTGTTTTTGCCAATTCCTTAGCCAGACTTACTGCTCCATAGGCATCTTCTGAGTATCCGTCAGCTCCTATCTCTCTTGCAAAATCTTCATTTACAACTGCTCCGCCGACCATAAATTTGCAACTAAGACCTTCTTTTTTTGCCAGTGCAATTACTTCTTTCATTTCCACCATTGTTGTAGTCATAAGAGCTGAGAGTCCAACAATCCTGGCTCCTATTCTCCTGGCTTCAGAAATAATTCTTTCTGCACTTACATCCTTGCCAAGATCATATACCTTGAAACCGTAGTTTTCCAGCATAAGCCCAACAATATTCTTACCAATATCATGAATATCGCCTTTTACTGTAGCTAAAACAACAGGCACTTCTTCCTTTTGCAGCTTTGTCTCCTCTGTCTTTAGCAATGGCTTGAGATACTCAAATCCAAGCTTCATAGCCTCAGCACTTCGAATTAACTGAGGAAGAAAATATCTCTTTTCTTCGAATAGCTTACCAACTTCATTAATAGCTGAAATCAACAAGCTGTCAACTATATTTGCAGGCTGCATACCCTTCTTAACTGCAGCATCAATGTAGTTCACAATGTTTTCCGTGTCTCCTTTTAATACTGCGTCATAAATACTGCTGCCCAAGTCTTCATTTCCTGCCTTGCTTCTTTGGTTTTCAGTTGCCTTATTCCATCCTTCATCTGCAAATCTGGAAATATAGTTAATGCCCCCAATATCTTTTGCGCATAAAACATCACAGGCTGATTTTATATTCATCATCACATCACTTGAAGGATTGGCTATAGCCATTGTCAGGCCTCTGTTCACAGCCATGGCAAGAAATGCTGCATTAATCCACTTTCTTTCAGGAAGACCGAAAGATACGTTTGAAAGCCCTATAATTGTTGAGCATCCGAATTCCCTGCTGCACCACTCAATCAACTTCAGTGTCTCAAGGGCTGCCTTTTGTTCTGATGATACGGTCATTACAAGCCCATCCACAATAATATCATCTTTTCCGTAATTATATTTTTTAGCTTCCTCAAATATTTTCAGAACTATATCCCGCCTCTTCTCCATAGTATCCGGGATTCCATCATCGTCAATGGGCAGCAATACCGGTACAGCTCCATACTTGGCAACGACGGGAAGCAATTCCGCGATTTTATGCTTTTCAAAAGATATGGAATTGACAATGGCTCTTCCCGGATAAACCCTTAGAGCCGCTTCCAGAACCTTAGGCGATGAAGAATCAAGACATAGGGGAGTATCCATAACCGTGCTCAGCTCTTCAACTACATTAACCATTACACTCTTTTCATCTATACCGGGCATTCCCACATTCACATCAAGAATCTGTGCGCCCTTTTCCACCTGTTCTTCCGCAAGATCCTGTACCATGAAGGTCAAGCCCTGTCTTAATTCTTCCTGAAGCTTTTTCTTACCTGTGGGATTAATTCTCTCCCCCACTATTGTTACAGGCAGACCTGCTCCAAAAAAGACAGTTTTTCTTGTAGAAGTAACCGCACAGTACGACCTGTTTTCCGGTGGTTTAGGAGCCAACCCGGAAGTTTTGCCGGAAATCTCCTTTATGTACTCCGGCGATGTCCCGCAGCATCCTCCCAGCAGGTTTACACCTGCTTCAACAAAGGCAGAAGTATATGAACCAAATTTAGCAGCATCCATATCAAACACAGAAACACCGTTTACCAGCTTAGGCAAACCCGCATTGGGTTTCGCTAATAGAGGAACTCTTGCATAAGGCTTCATAATCTTTATGAATTCCAGCATACCTTCAGGCCCAGCGGAACAGTTACAACCTACTGCATCAGCTCCCATGCTTTGAAGAGTAATCAGAGCTGTGACGGGATCTGTACCTGTAAGTGTCCTTCCATTGCTGTCATATGTCATAGATACAATAACTGGCAGTGAACAGCTTTCTTTTACCGCCAGCAGCGCTGCTCTTGTTTCCTGTATGTCCATCATTGTTTCTATTACAAACAGGTCTACACCGCCTTCAAGCAGACCTTTCACCTGGCACTTATATGCATTGACACACTCTTCAAAGTCCATGTCTCCCAATGGAGCTAAAAACTTTCCCGTGGGAGAAATATCTCCTGCAACAAGTGCTTTGGAACCGGCAGCCTGCTTTGATAGCTGTGCAAGCTTTCTGTTGATTTCAACAGTCTTTTCTCCCAGTCCGAATGAATCAAGTTTAATTTTGTTTCCGCCAAAGGTACAGGTGTATATGATATTGGAACCTGCTTCGATGTATTCTTTCTGAATTTCAATTATGGTGTCCGGATGTTCAATTACCCACTGCTCAGGACATACCCCTGCAGGCATTCCCCTTTTCTGCAATTGTGTACCAGTTGCGCCGTCGAGAATTATAACTTTTTCTTCCGTAAGCCTTCTAAAAGCTTCTCTGTCCATATGGTCATCATCACCTTTCCTTATTTGTCATTCCTTTTCCCTTCCTGCTCATTTATTTTACCGCCGGTTTATGCTCGGTTACTTAGCTACCGGCTTTTGTTCTTTTACTTAGTTGCAGGTCTTGTTCCTTTACTTTACCGCAGTTTTTTATTTACCTTACTGCCGGCTTTTCTTCATTTATTTTACTACCGTTTTTTATTCATTTACTTTATCGCCGGCTTTCCTTTATTAGTTTTGTCCCTGGCTTTTGCCTGTTTACTTTATGGCTGGCTTTTTTCAATTGCTTTGCCACAGGTTTTTATTCATTTTCTTTGCTGCCGGCTGCGTCTATTTTTTGCTGATTTATATTACCCTTCTGCAAATATATTTTCAACTCCTGCTATGGCAATTACCGACTTCTCCGGAACCAGCATGTATTTGCCCGTAAGTTCCATTCCTAGTGTCTCCAGCTTAAGTGTCTCAAACAAAGGTTTCTGCATTGAAAGCTGCAAATTACCGAAGCCGGGACTGTATCTGTGTCTTGTGAGCCTCTTACCTTCTCTTTCAAGAATCTTGTTCAGAAAATCCATCATCCAGTTCAGGACAACATCTGCTGTCTGTGATGCTGTGGAATCCAATATAAGCCCCATAGCCGCATCTCCTGTTTTCACTTCATTGTATATCACTTCAACAATATCACTTCCAACAGTGGAAGCCATAAGAACTACTTCCCTGGTGTTTTCCAGCAGCCTTGACAATCCTCCGTCATTGAATTCCACACCGTTTTCCAGTTTAATTGATTCGCTGTTTCTTTCAACAATGCTGAGACGAGTATATGCCCCAGCCGGCCTGCAAAGCATTTTTCCCCTCTTTATACCTTCTTGCAGCAGCGAAAAATATCTATCGTCAAGCCCGGTGACACCTTTTCTATATCCCAGCCTTGCAAGTATCAGTTCCTTACTGGGTGTCACAGGTATAGTTCTGAAATACGTTATATCATGATATTTTAAGTTTATTGAAGACATTATTTTTAACTCCTAAATGTAAATTAATATACGTTCCTTTCACATATGTACTCCAAGTCTCTACACAAAGAATTTCTATACAAATATGCTCTGCGAAGTACTTTTTGTTATATCCTGACAAAACTATTTCTTTATAAGCTGATCCATCTAAATAATGATTATATTCATCTATTTTAACGTTAAATTCATTTATTTACAATTTATATTAATCAAGTACCAATGTCAATGCTTTTTTTGTATTATGAGAGTTTATATTCTTTTGCTCTATAAGCAGTTTTACCCTTTTTGTAATATCCTTTTACCTCCAAAGGTAATGTCATCTTTCCTGTCATTTGATTTGCCTCCTTCTTTTACTTGGATACTAACATTACTTTTTTCTGTTGCTTGATGAAATTTTCATGTTCGAAATTATTCTTCTTTGTCCAATTTAGATTTATTTTTCTATACATCTGAAATATCATCACATAAAAAGATAGTGCCTTGTGCACTACCCTTGCTTACCGCTTGTTTATACAGCTATATCAGAATACTTGATACTATCAACCATCTTTTATCTTTACTTTATGTTTTCTTTACTCTGATTTTTTTTCTTCTTATTGTTGTTTTTGTTCAACTACTTTTAACTTTTTCCGCCACCAACAACCTTCCCCTAATAGATTCACATATATGTATCCATTTATGTATATATGTGAATCTCAACTGTAGAATTTGATTTTCAACTCCATATTTTACATTGATACTACTGGATTTAATAATTACAAAAATTTTTAAGTTTTTTTATTAAAATTTACCTCTGTCTCACCTGTCTCATTTAGTATACTTTTTTTGATATGCAATTCTAGGAGAACCATCATGAGTGTAAATGATACCACATTTAATGAATCCTGATTTCTCCAGGAGATGCTGCATAATCTTATTATCTTCATGTGTATCTATACGAATATTTTGTATCTGCCGTGAACAATATTCCTCAACAGTTTTAAAAATTCCTTTCTGTGTACCATCACTTGCAATGCGATGGATTGTTCCATAAGGTTCCGCATTCAGCCAGCTGCCATCCTCGATCACCTGATAGGTTGGGTCTTCACCTATGCTAAAAACAAAGACTCCACATACTTTAGAGTTAGATTCAATTACATAACTCACACCACTTTTGATATCCTCTTCCAGCAGCTCTTTTGATGGATAATTTATCCATTGATTCGGATTTCCATTTGCTTGCATCTGTTTACGAGCAAATTCATATATTTGAAGCATGCGACTAAGGTCATTCATCGTTGATCTGCGAATGTTTCGTTCCTGTTTCATTTGATTTCCTCCCTATATATTAATTTACTTTTTCCTTTATGTAAGATACTTAACATAGAAACTGCCAACCCTTCTTCTGCTTCGAACTGCTTGCAAAGTTCCATAAATTCCTTTGCGCTTTTTGTTATACTTGCAGTAAAAAACACAATGACTTTTGTTAATGTTACTCTAAAATTGTACCACATACCGGTAAAAAAATAGGCCACCTTAATCAATTTTTCCTGTATGATTATGTTGACCAGACATTTCGTACAGGAGGAAAGGATATGATTAAGATGGCACAATTAGAGGATATCAGAAAAATGTACTGTAAAACTCTATACAGCGGCTGGCTTGGTTTAAGAAAATGAATTGCTTGCAGCGCAGCAGGAATATCGTCTCAACAAGCTTGAAAAGCAATGGCTGGCTCCGCATTTAGTAATTCTTGATGAATTAGGCTATGTGCCTTTCATCAAAATCGGGGCTGAATTGCTCTTCCAGTTTTGTTCTTACCGATATGAAAGAGACAGCCTGATTATAACTACAAACTTAGAATTTCCAAAATGGACGGAGGTGTTAGGTGATGAACAAATGACAGCCGCCCTGCTTGACCGTCTGACCTATAATGCTCCTATACTGAACATTAATGGGTAATGCTACAGGTTTAAGCAGGCTCTTTCAAAACAGGCCAATGTAGACTATTTTTTTATGAATTGATGGCTTAATTTTACTCCGGTAACTGGCCTGAATTTTTATTGACATTTACACGTTTAAATGCGGAATCCTTAAACCTCTATCTACCTTGGTCACCGGAATTACCAGATTGGTGCCGAAATTCTGTTGAAAACAATACACCCTTAGATTAAGCGCTTACTTTCAATAACATAAATTTAAAGAGGGGTATAAAACAAAAACAGGGGCTTTATCGACCCTGCTCTTGTGTTAATAAGTATCATAAAATTTTAAGTATGCTAGTATGAAATGTACAAGTAGCATTGTCCGTTCTTTTCATTGGTGATAAATGCCCATACTACATGTGTCTTAGGGGGATGAACGCCTTATCAAGCATTTCTATAGTTTGGTTTTCTTCCAAGACTAATCGGACAGCCTCTTTCTTTAATTCTGATATATACTTCATCTTCATTTCCTCCATTCCTCCGTGTTATTTTGTCTAACATTTTAGGTTCACATCCCCCAGCCTTCTTAGTTTATTTATGTATACCACGAAACCTTATAATACCACCCCGGAGAAAATTCATCAGTAATTCCTTCAATTTTATCTTTGCAATATAATATATACTCTTCAAATACATTTTTTTTGTCATAATTTTTACTGCCTAAATATATTTCTAAGACTTTATTTCCAGAAGAATCTTTTCTCAAAGTAATACTTTCACAGTTAATTATAGAATATAGTTTATTTAACAAACTATAGAACTCATTATCTAGCTTTTCTTCTTTGCCATTAACATACAATTGTATATTTCCATTTGAAAACTCAATTATTATATCCTGTTGGCTTGAATACATCTTTTTTATTAGATCGTCAAATATATCTTTGTTTGCTAAAAAAGTTTCTATAATTCTTTCCCTACTTTCTTTCCACATATTTCTCATATCATTTAATTTCCATGCAGAATAAGCTTTATAGCCTAATATACTTACCACATAAATTATAATTAATATTACCAAAATATAAATTAAATAAATTAGATTTTTAAAATAAATATCATCATTTTTCACCATTATCACACTATCACACTCCCACTTATGATAAGTACTCTTATGGCCAGCTTTGCCGTGAATTCTTTTTATATGTGTCTAGAGCTTTTATAATATCTAAATCTGTTGCTTTCCTATCTTCCACTTTTATTCGGTTGCGTACTCCATATTCATCACACATTATTGAGTTTAAAAACTTAGTTTCAGAATCACCATATCCATCTTTAATCCCAAGAATATGTCCAAACTCATGCTATCGCAAGATATTTACAGGTATGCAGAATACGCTGCTCTGCCGGTAATCCGAGGTTTTATGATCTCCAGTGTAAAAGCTGGAGGTTTTGTTTTTTAGTCAAAAAGAAAAACGGTCATCCGAAGACAACTGCCATAGCATTTAGTAACAGCTATTCGTAGAATATATAACAATAATACCAGTTACCTCCTAAATGCTCTACATTAAGTATAACTTATTAACTGATTTTTATCTTCAGCATAAGATATACTATGCAAATCCTTATTAGTATCGAAAACAAACTCTAAATATGTATTTGATTTGTTAATACTCCTTATACCCACATCCCTCATTACTCTTTCTATATTATTTTTTATTTCCTCATCAAGCGGGTATTGGGAAATCTCTGAGGCATTTTCGTTTTGTATTACAACAATTTTCTCTGATTCTTTTACAATGCTCATTTCATATCCTAACGGCATAAGACTACTTGATATTTGTACAAATATGTTTTGATTTTCGTTGAATATTTCAATATAGTCTTCTTTTCCTTTCTTATTCATACTCAGGTAAAGCAACATGATTACTGCAATAATTATTGGTACAAAAATAATCATTAACACTACATAATGCTTTTTTAAATAATTTACCATTTTTTTATCTACCTTGTATTTATTTTCCAATAGCATCTGATTGAGGATGGTCTATTTGAATATTCAGAATCCTTCCGAATAGCTTTTATAATGTTGCTGTTCATTCTTACTTCATGTTAAAATAAGCATTTCAATATCATTACCAGTAATAACTAGACTACTCCAATGGCTCCGCATCATATAATTGTTTGGTGTTTCGGCATTTTGGTCCGCTGCTGGTCTATCACCCTCACCATATGCATCGTTCAAAGCTAACATATGTCCAAATTCATGAGCAACTGCATTTGAAAACTCTGTTTCTGTCCTCAGTCTTTCATTACTTCCCTCACCTGTATGCGTATATACATTCATAGTACCGCTATTTGTAACTGACCAACTACGCCATCCAAAGCTCACATTAAAACGTCCAGTTTTATTATTTATATTTATTTTAGCAAACTTTTGCTTTGTCTGATAATGCAGCCTTTGCTTCTTCTTCCTCATATTTCGCTTTCCATTTGTAAAAAGTAGTCGGATTGATATTATGCTTCCTGCATATCTCTGCTAATTTAATTCCCGCTTCATAATCTTTGATGGCTGCTAATTTTTGTCCAACTGTAAATCTTTTCTTCATAGACATTCTTCCTTGCACAAATTGTATTACATTTTTTATACAATTTGTCCAATCTTCAACGGGGTCTTTAACAGGATCATCTACGCTTCCAAATCATATCCAGAAATGAAATACGTAAAATGTAAAAAATCCAATAATAAAATTGATATAAGTTAGCAAAAGTGATATCCTAAAGTTTTTCCACACAGATAATGCAGCTACCCGTTTTATTTTTCCTACTAAGCATGTCATACCTGTCGTAATAATTGGTAAAATTAGAAATAGCATTTCTACTTGATTTGGCGAAATACCATTATTTAAGCAAAAATGCCATATGATAACAAGCAAACAAGATGTTAATGCTGCTAAACTAACTGTAGTTAAATATTTCTTGTTACACAGCTTAACAAATACCATTGTAACAACTGTTTGCATTATTGCTGGAAGAAGTATCTCAAAGCTATCCTCAGGAAAAAGCAATAAGCTTCCAAACAACGCTGAATATACTAAATAAACAATCCAAGCTAATACAATATAACGGTGTAATCTAACCTTAAGCAAACTTCTCATTACACTTAACCACTTTTTATATCGTTTCTATACATTTGCATTAAAGTTAATTCTGTTACTATTCTTCCTCTTTCATCTTCAGAAAGTTTATCCTTGTTTTTTGCAGCATATTGTAAAAACTCTAAGCCTTCAAGATACATTGATACATTATTACAAATGCGTTTTTCAATTTTAGATGAAGCTTCACTGTTTAATTTTAATACAATATTCTTAATTTCATCAATTTCCTTTGAAATATGATCTTTATTTAGATTTTCTATTGAACTAAGAGGCTCTTTTATATCAAGCACTTCAGTTACTTTTAAATAAGATTCCTTAAATTTGTTATATTCTTTATCAAATTGATTATTTCCGCATCCGCCCAATAGACAAATTATTAAAAGCGGTGAAATTAAAATAATTTTAAAAAACCTGCTAAGCATAATAATCATCCTCTTTACTTGTATTTTTTATCTATACTATACTATTTAAGAAAAAGTTCATGTCTTAAACAGATTAATCATAGTTTACATTCATATTTTTTATTGTCTCTAAATAGTTTATAATCGCTTGCTTGTATTTAGCGTTATCTTGAGCATTATTATAACGTGTTTCTTTAGGTTTGTAATAATTCCTTCAACTTTTGAAATTTCATCTATAAATATCCCCCTTGGTCCTTTCTTGTTTTTCTTTGAATTGCGCTGAGCTATCCAGTCATTCATTCTTTTTTGGGATGGATATCCAACTGCTGAATGACTTTGCCTGCAGATTTGCATTGGTCATAAAACTGTAAAGCCTTTTCTTGCTGATATTTTGAATACACTAATTCTACTTCAGGACAAGCTTTCATTATTTACTTTTTTAGCGTTTATGGTTTTCTGATTACGTTTTTAGGAAAATCATGACCACCCGTAAAACGGGTGGTTTGCTCAGCCCTATAAGGGCAAGTTACCGGCCAGCGCCTAAAGACGCTGGCTTTCACTTCGTTCAAGCTACAATGCCTTTGCCACCTTTGCCGCCCC
>DUMB01000025.1 GCA_012840085.1 Clostridiaceae bacterium | reverse complement strand
TCTGAAAACTGCTTTATTGCTTGTTTAGCGCCTGCCGCGTGCGACAGCTTTTATACTATACCATCGTCGGCATTTTACTTCAAGCCCATACATATATCATTTGACAGCATGGCGATAATTTATTCATTTAAATCTTTCATATTCTTTAGAATATGTGTGTATAATCAGTTTTGCTACATACACAACTCATTTTTTGATTATTTTGAATTTTATCCGCTGTATTTTTTTTTATAAAAAAACTTGTTGTACCAGCTAATATAGCCTTGTTGAGAGTTTCAGAAACCAGTTATTATCATCTCTCAGACTCGCAAATTCTGCTATATAAATGCCGGCACAACAAGTTTATAAGTATTTAATAAGTATAATTAAGTTCATTAATTAAGTATAATTAGGTTCATTTAAGTTTGGTCAGGTTCATTAAGTATTTTTTCGTTTAAATTATTCGTTACATTTATTATTCGTTACATTCTTCCCCTTCATATTCATTTATTATTCTGGCCACACTTACAACTTTTTTGCCCTCGTCCATTCTCATAAGAGTGACTCCCTGCGTTGCCCTTCCAAGCAAGCTTATGTCTCTGGCGCACATCCTTATTAATGTACCGTCATCGCTTATGAGCATTATATCATCACTCTCATTGACAACCTTAATTCCTGCAATCTTTCCCGTTTTTTCAGTAACTTTATAGGTTAGAATTCCCTTTCCGCCTCTTGCCTGAACTCTGTATTCACTTAGCTCGGTTCTCTTGCCAAATCCATTCTCAGTTACTACGAGAAGGCTGGCATCTTCTGCCGAAGTACCCATTCCAACTACATAATCGTCATCTTCAAGTTTTATTCCCCTGACACCTTGTGATACTCTTCCAAGAGGACGTACATCTTTTTCATCAAACCTTATGGCCAGACCATTTCGTGTTACAAGGATTATATCCTTGGTTCCGTCGGTTAGTCTTACTCCTATGAGTTCATCATTTTCCTTAAGCGTTATAGCAATCAATCCGCTTTTTCTTATGTTGTCATACTCCATAAGATCCGTCTTCTTTACTGTACCGTGCTTGGTTGCCATTATCAAATAAAGTCCTTCTCTATATTCTGCAATGGGTATCACGGTAGTTACCTTTTCTTCAGGATCAAGCTCCAGCAGGTTTACAATTGCGGTACCCTTAGCCTGCCTGCCGGATTCAGGAATCTGATAGGCCTTTAGCCTGTATACCTTGCCTTTATTAGTAAAGAAGAGAATGTAGTTATGCGTTGAGGTTGTAAAGAGGTTCTCAACAAAATCCTCTTCACGTGTACTAAGTGCCGTTATACCCTTCCCGCCCCTTTTTTGACTCTTGTAAGTATCTGCGGGTATCCTCTTTATATATCCGAAATGCGTAAGGGTAATAACAGTTTCCTCATCTTCTATCAGGTCTTCCTCATCGATATCATACTCATCGCCGGTGATCTTAGTCCTTCTGGCGTCTTTGTATTTTTCCTTTATGACAGTCAGTTCATCCTTAACTATTTTAAGTACCAGACTCTCATTAGCCAATACTTCGCTGTAGTATTTTATCAATTCTATAAGATCCTTGTATTCGGCTTCTATTTTCTCCCTTTCCAGGCCTGTCAGTCTTCCCAGTCTCATATCAACAATTGCCTGGGCTTGCTTGTCGCTAAGATTGAACCTGGCTGACAGTTTTTCTTTTGCTATTGCCTCAGTTCGTGAATTTCTGATTATGTTAATTACTTCATCGAGGTTGTCCAAAGCAACCAACAAACCTTCCAGGATATGAGCCCTTGCTTCGGCTTTGTCCAGCTCATACTGAGTTCTTCTTGTTATTACGTTCTTCTGATGGTCTATATAATGGTCTATAACTTGTCTTAAATTAAGTGTATGCGGCTCAAACTTGCCATCCTTCGTCTGAACCAGAGCAAGCATATTCACGCTGAAAGTATCCTGCATTTGTGTATTTTTATAGAGCTGGTTGAGCACAACATTGGCATTTACATCCCTTTTCAGTTCTATAACAATTCTTACAGGATCATTTCTGTCAGATTCATCCCTCAGGTCGGATATTCCCTCTATTCTTTTCTCCTTGACAAGTTCTGCTATCTTTTCAATCAGTCTTGCTTTGTTCACCTGATAAGGCAAATCAGTAACAACAATTCTCTGTCTTGAATTGTTCATCTGTTCTATGTTTGCATTTGCCCTTACAATAATTTTACCTTTGCCTGTCCTGTAAGCATCTTTTATTCCCTGCTTTCCTACTATTGTGGCACCAGTAGGGAAATCAGGCCCTTTAATTATCTTATTAAGCTCGTCTATAGTCATGTCAGGATTATCTATTATTGCTATTACTCCATCTATTACTTCAGCCAGATTATGAGGTGGAATATTTGTTGCCATTCCTACAGCTATTCCCATTGAACCATTTACAAGCAGATTCGGGAACCTGGACGGCATAACAACAGGTTCAGTTTCACGCTCGTCAAAATTGGGCTTGAAATCAACTGTATTTTTATTTATATCTGCAAGCATTTCCATAGATATTTTGGAAAGCCTTGCTTCAGTGTACCTGTATGCAGCAGGCGGATCGCCGTCTCTTGAACCGAAATTACCATGACCGTCAATAAGAACATGCCTGAGTGAAAAGTCCTGTGCCATACGCACCAAGCTGTCATATACCGCAGCATCACCATGAGGATGAAATTTACCCAGAACTTCACCAACCGTCGTAGCACATTTTCTGTAAGGTTTGTCCGGAGTAAAGCCATTTATGTACATAGCATACAAGATACGTCTGTGTACGGGCTTCAACCCGTCACGCACATCCGGAAGTGCACGGTCGGCTATAACACTCATAGCATAATCAATAAAGGATTTTTTCATTTCTACTTCTATGTCTACAGGTATCACTCTTTGTTCTCTTATCTCCTTAACATCAGCCATCAAGTCCAACCTCTTTCTTAAATCTATTATTTATATATATAAATATTTACACAGCATTGGATATATAGTCATACCTCTGCATATACATGGTTCGTTATGTAATATAAAATCCGCCTATTTGCCCATCTGCCCATTTACCTGTTTGCCTGCTTGCCCACTCACCTACTTTATTTTAATAAACTTTTCTACAACTGTCCACTTTTTTCATTATTTTCCCATAGCTCATAGTTTTAAGGACATATCCCATCAATCATAAATAAAGCCGGCATAAATTAATCCTGCTCTTAAGCTTGAATCTCCTGCTATCGAAATGCTGGCACAACAAATTAAAATATGCAGCTAATATATAAGTTTTCCCAAAATAAAGAAAAAAACCTGCCATTTGCAGGTTCCCAATTTATTATATCAGAACTTTTAGTTGTGCTCGAATTTCCATTTTCCCAATACTTCAGTTTGCTGATACTTCGGTTTGCCAATACTTTAGTTTGCTAATACTTCGGTTGCCAATACTTCATTTTATTAATACTTCGGTTGCCAATACTTCAGTTATACTCAAATTTTAATTTTGCCAATACCTCAGTTATGCCCGAATTTCAATTTTACTAATGCCTCAGTTATATTCTAATTTCATGTTTACTAGTGCCTCATTTATGCCAAAATCTTATTTCTTCGGTATTCTTACAATAAACTCAACGAATTCTCCTCTGTCCCTCTGAACTCCTTTTGCATTTACTCCTGACTTTCTCATTATCTCAATTGCCTGTCTTATTGTATTAACAAATATCCTTATATCTTTTATTGATCTTGTACATTTCTTTTCAGCAGGTTTCTTGTTTGTTTCGTTGGTGTACTTCTCTATAGTTCTTTCCACCAATTCTTCAGTTTTCTTTACATTTAATCCTTTTTCACAAACATATTTTAATATCTTTAGCTGAAGTTGTTCATCATGAAGTTTCAAAAGAGCCCTTGCATGTCTTTCTGTTAGATTGTTGTCAACAAGAATCTTTTTGATCAAGGGGGATAGTTTAAGCAGCCTTATCTTATTTGCGATTGTAGACTGGCTTTTCCCCATTTTCCGGGCCAGCTCCTCCTGGGTAAACCCATGTTCAACAATAAGATTGTTATAGCCTTCAGCTTCTTCAAGATAATTTAAATCTTCACGCTGGAGGTTTTCTATAAGAGCCATTACAGCAGAATCATTGTCATCTACATTTATTATTATGGCGGGTATCTCCTCAAGTCCTGCCATGGTAGCAGCCCGCAGTCTTCTTTCTCCGGCAACCAATTCATAACGCCCATTAGCAATCTTGCGTACATTTATTGGCTGTATTACCCCGTACTGCTTAATAGAATCGCAGAGTTCTTCCAAAGAAGCTTTATTGAACTTTTTTCTCGGTTGGTACGGATTTGGCCTTATATTCTCAATTTTGATATAAGTGATATCCTTTCTGTCTTCCTTTTTCTCGATTTTGGGCATCTGTATTTTGCTCTCTAACATCCGGCATCATCCTCCGTTTTATTTAAGAATTGGCAATCTTTTGTATATCATCAACTAAATAAATTCGCCGAATTGAAAGTATTTCCTTTTTTTCTGCCGGATAATCGTTCGCCCAAATACGCTATTTTACTGCATTTTGCGGCTTATACCAACGGTACTTTTAATGGTTTTCCTGCTTTTCTGGGGTATTTTGTCGGTGTCTGTCGTAATTTTCTTACTGTAATAATATTTCTTTTTATATCGCTGAAAGGAAGAGTAAGGGTATAAATGTTTTCTATCTCCCCTCCAAGTACATCAAGTGCTTTTGAAGACATATCCACTTCTTCAGTGTTGCTGCCTTTCATTGCTATGAACAGTCCGCCTGTTTTCACAAAAGGCAGGCAGTATTCAAGAAGCACCGGCAGGTTTGCTACGGCACGGGCCACTGCACAGTCAAACTTTTCTCTGTATTGAAGGTTCTGCCCGAAATCCTCGGCTCTTCCGTGGACAGCGCTGATTCCCTTTAACTCAAGGTTATTTACTACTTCATTTAAAAACTTTATTCTTTTATCCAATGAATCAAGAAGTGTTACTTCAACTTCACTTTTGCAAATCTTCACAGGTATTCCGGGAAAACCGGCTCCTGTTCCGATGTCAATCAAGTTTTTATTATCATTTGCAAGATAAGGAACTATGCTCAGGGAATCCAGAAAATGTTTTATAATTATTTCTCTGTCCTCCTCTATAGCTGTGAGGTTTATCTTCTTATTCCATTCCTTGAGCATATCCATGTATTTCATAAATGCGTCAACCTGCGAATTTTCAAGAGTAATACCGTATTCTCCGGCTCCCTCTGTTAATATGGATGTCAGGTCCTTTTCATCTGCCATGCCCCATCCTCCTGATCGAATTCAAAATTTCTCAAGCTCAAACTTGCTTTGTCGGGTAATTACTTCTCTTTTTCCTTATAATGTTCGAGATAAATCAACAGTACCGATATATCTGCAGGGGAAACACCTGAAATTCTGGATGCCTGGCCGACAGATTCAGGCCGGACCTTGTCCAGCTTCTGTCTTGCCTCTATTCTCAATCCCTGAATGCTTGAATAGTCAATGTTTTCAGGTATCTTCCTGTTTTCCAGTTTCTTAAACTGCTCAACCTGCTGCATCTGTCTCTTAATATACCCTTCGTATTTTACTGAAATAGCCACTTGCTCAGCTTCAGCAAAGGTGAGTTCCGGCCTGTCGGGATCTATTTCTCCCAAATCATCATAGGATATTTCAGGCCTTCTGAGCAGCTCAACCAGTTTAATTCCGGTTTTAATCTCGGTGCTGTTTCTGGCTCTCAGAAAACTGTTTACTTTTTCGCTTGGGGCTATAGTAGTCTTTTTAAGCCTCTCTATTTCCTTTTCAATTCTTTCTTTTTTAGCCAGGAACTTTGCATATCTCTCCTCGCTTATAAGGCCTATTTTATAGCCTATAGGCGTAAGTCTGAGGTCTGCATTATCCTGTCTCAGAAGAAGCCTGTACTCAGCCCTTGACGTCATCATTCTGTAAGGCTCATTTGTGCCCTTTGTTACGAGGTCATCTATCAGAACTCCTATATATGCATCAGATCTGCTTAGTACAAGGGGCTCCAGTCCTTTCACTTTTCTTGCGGCATTGATGCCTGCAATAAGTCCCTGGGCAGCAGCCTCTTCATAGCCCGAAGTTCCGTTAACCTGTCCTGCAAAGAAAAGTCCCTGCAGCTTCCTGCATTCAAGAGAATTCTTGAGCTGGGTCGGATCAATGCAGTCATATTCAATAGCATATGCACTTCGCATTATCTCTGCATTCTCAAGACCCGGGACAGTTCTTATCATTTCAATCTGCACATCTTCAGGCAAACTTGTAGACAGCCCCTGGAGATACATTTCATTTGTATCAAGTCCCATCGGCTCTACAAACACCTGATGGCTCTCCTTGTCTGCAAATCTGACAATTTTATCTTCAATTGAAGGGCAGTATCTGGCTCCTACACCTTCAATCACACCACTGTACAAAGGGGATCTGTGAAGGTTTTCCCTAATAATCCTGTGGGTTTCGCTGTTGGTATATGTCAGCCAGCAGGAAACCTGCTCCTTCTCAATTGTCTCAGTTTCAAAGGAAAACGGTACTATCCTCTCGTCTCCCGGCTGCTCAACCATTTTTGAGAAGTCAACACTTCTCCTGTTTATCCTTGCAGGGGTTCCGGTCTTAAACCTGAGAAGCTCAATGCCATTTTCACGCAAGCTGTCTGAAAGCTTGTTTGCGGGAAAGAGCCCGTCCGGACCTCCGCTGTAGCTGAAATCGCCAATGATAATTTTGCCCCTGAGATAAGTTCCCGTTGTAATTACCACAGTTTTAGATTTGTATATTGCTCCAGTATTAGTTTTCACGCCTGCAACCCTGTTTCCCTCTTCCACTATCAGGTCAACAACTTCAGACTGCCTGACATGGAGATTTTCCTGGGATTCCAGGGTTTTTTTCATTTCAATCTGATATCTGCGCCTGTCAACCTGAGCCCGCAGGGAAAATACAGCAGGGCCTTTGGCTGAATTCAGTATTTTAGATTGAATGAAAGTCTTATCAGCATTCTTACCCATTTCTCCGCCCAGAGCGTCAATTTCCCTCACGAGCTGTCCCTTTGCCGTACCGCCGATATTGGGATTGCACGGCATATTTGCTATACTGTCAAGATTTATTGCAAAAACAATTGTTTTACATCCGAGCCTGGCAGCAGCCAGAGCAGCCTCACAACCTGCATGCCCTGCGCCTACAACTATTACATCATATTCTCCGGCCAGGTATTCCATATCTGTCACCTTCCACTTGTTTCATAAGTTATTTTACATAAGTCTTGTTTAGCTCACTTTCCTAAGCAAAATCTGCTGAATATCTCATGAACCACATCTTCGCTTACCGATTCACCTGTAATTTGCCCGATATATTCAGCCGCATTCTTTATGTCTATCGTCATCATATCTATCGGCATACCGTTTTCATAAGCATTCCGGGCATCATTAATGCTCTTTATTGCCATATCTATCAGTTGCTTGTGCCGTACATTGGTCAGCAACACTTCATCATTTGAAATAATTTCACCTTTGAAAAACAAATTGGTGATTTCATCTTCCAGTTGTTCTATTCCGATTCCCTCTTTCAGGGACATTTTTATAATATTTACACCTTCAGGCAAACTGTCTTCATCAACTTTATCCGCCAGGTCTATCTTATTGAGTATGATTATTTTCTTTTTGTCTTTGATTTTGTTATAAATCGCAGTGTCGCTTTCCTCCATTCCGGTCCGGGCGTCCAGCATCATAATCACAAGGTCTGCATTTTCTATTTCCCTTTGAGCCCTGTCAACTCCGATTTTTTCAACTACGTCTTTAGTTTCCCTTATTCCGGCCGTATCGAGGATTCTAATGGGTATACCGTTTATATTGATGTACTCTTCAATAATATCTCTTGTTGTTCCAGGTATATCCGTTACAATAGCCCTGTTCTTGCCTGACAGTTCATTGAGAAGTGAGGACTTTCCTACGTTTGGCTTTCCCACTATAACTGCGCTGATTCCTTCCCTGATTACCTTTCCTCTTTCAAAGCTTCTTGCCAGATCCCTGAGTTTTGAAATAATTTTGCCCAGTTCTTCATTTATTTGAACGGCAGTTATCTCTTCAATATCGTGTTCCGGATAGTCAACGGTAACCTCAATACTGGCTATTAATTCAATAAGAAGTTTTCTGATAACCGAAAGCTTTTCCGACAGCCTTCCTTCAAGCTGCCTTACAGCTGCTTTGGAGCTTTCCGCATTTTTTGAATTTATCAGGTCAATAACCGCCTCAGCTTGGGACAAGTCTATTCTTCCGTTTAGAAAAGCCCTTTTTGTAAATTCCCCCGGCTCAGCAAGCCTTGCACCTTCCGCCAGGACAAGTTCAAGGACTCTCTTGAGCACCACTATCCCGCCATGGCAGTTTATCTCCACTACATCCTCCCTGGTGAATGTGTTGGGTTTTTCCATCTTTGAAAGCAAAACTTCATCGATGGTTTCTCCGGTTGAAGGATCCACTATCTTGCCGTAACTGATGGTATGAGATTTTATATCATTAAATTTTTTCCTGCTCTTAAAAATTCTCGCTGCTATATCAAATGCTTCGTCTCCGCTTATTCTGATAATACCTATGCCGCCGGTTCCGTGCGGCGTGGAAATCGCAGCTATGGTATCGCTCTCAAACATTTTATACTCCTTCTCCTTTTACATTGCCGCATTGTCAGAAATGGTTCTCAGCTTTTTATCTGCATTGCCGGATTGCCTGAAACTATCACTATGCGACAGAGAACCGTCCCCTGTCTTCTTATAATCAAAACAAGGAATGGCTTTAAACCATTCCTCACATTTGACAGTCTCAAAGAAGCAAACTTCCGGTTAGTCTGAAACTGTTTCAACTATGTCCCCTTTTTATTACTTCAGAGTTATTACCACTTTCCTGTTTGGATCATTTCCAATGCTGTAAGTTTCAACATACTTGTTGTCCTGAAGCGTTGAATGAATAACTTTTCTTTCATAAGGATTCATAGGTTCCAAGGTAATACTCTTTTTATATTTTATAACTCTTTCTGCCAGTCTGTTTGCGAGCTTTACCAGGGTTTCTTCCCTCTTATGCCTGTAATTTTCTATGTCAATTGTTACCTTCTTGTATACTTCTCTGTTTTTATTAACTACAAGACTTACCAGGTATTGAAGAGCGTCAAGAGTTTCTCCTCTTCTGCCTATTATTATTCCACTGTCATCAGCCTTTATTTCCAGATAAAGTGTATCATCGTATTCCTTTGCTTCTATTTCAGCACTAACACCCATTTTTTGAAATACATTCTGTAAAAATTCAACAGCTACTTTCGAACTCATTTCCTTCAAAGTAACTCTGACCCTTGCCAATTTGTTTCCGATTATTCCGAATATCCCTTTACTTCCCTCTTCAAGAACTTCAACGTCTACATCTTCAATATCGGCATTTAAATCAGCAAGAGCTGACGAAATCGCATCTTGCACCGTTTTCCCAGTCCTTTCAACCACATTAGCCATTTATTTAGTTGCAACCTCCTTTTTATTAATAACGTGCTTATTAATATACAACTGCTGGAAGATCTGAACCACATATCCAACTGTCCAATACAAGCTTACACCTGCAGGAAGCTGGAACGCGAAAAGCAAAGTCATTATAGGTCCAACATACATCATACTGTTTGTCATTCCGGCAGCCTGGTTCTTGTTCTTATCATCCGTACGAGGCATTGTCATTTTTGCTGAAATATAGGTCGTGATTACTGCAATAATTGGAATGATAATAAGAGGTAAATATGTCGATGCCTCAGGACCAAACAACACACTTGGGTTAAAGCTCGGTACCTTACCAAGGTTCAACCCTAAAAACTTCATATTTATCAATTCTTCAGGCTTAATTATATCTGCAACTTGTTGAGGTATTTCCTTAAATTTCTCGAAATGTTCATTAAAGAAAATTAACGTTGAAAGTTCCTTCTGAGCTCCTAACTGCGCAGGTGCCAGTGCATTGGTCGCATATTCAATCAAAGCGTTAATCTGCTCTGCAGTCTTGCCAAGCATAAATTTGAGCGGCTGTACTATAACCCAGTACAGTGCAAATATTATGGGCATCTGTATCAGCAGAGGCAGGCATCCTCCTGCCGGGTTAACATTGTTTTCCTGGTAAACCCTCATAAGTTCCGTATTAAGCTTTTCTTTATCATTTTTGTACCTTTTTTGTATCTCCTGTATTTTAGGCTGTATTTCCTGCATCTTCGCAGTTGATTTATATTGCTTGATGGTAAGAGGCAATAAAGCCAATCTGACAATTACTGTAAAAAGAATAAGTGCCAATCCATAATTTCTGAAAGCTATTGAATTATATATAAAATACAAAAATCTCCCTAAGGGATATGCAATAAAATCCAAATTCATGCTATTTTCTACTCCTTTTGTTATTTAACAGGGTCGTAGCCTCCCGGATTAAACGGGTGACACTTTAATACCCTCTTTATCGCCATAAATCCACCCTTGATACATCCATACCTGCTGACGGCATCAATGGCATACTGAGAACAGGTAGGATAGAACCTGCAGCAAGCAGGTTTCAACGGGGATATAAATTTTTGGTATAATCTTATTATATACACTAATAAACCTTTAAACAATCCTATTTCTCCTGAAAAAGTAAATTTAATCTCTTCAAAAGATATTTCATTTCTTTTCTAATGTCATCAAATTCAGGCATAATACTACTTTCCCGCGCTACAAAAACAATATCATATCCGCTTTCTATTTTATCTTCAATCAGTCGGTAATTTTCCCTTATCAGCCTTTTAATTCTGTTTCTTTTAACGCTTTTTCCTACTTTCCTGCTTGCGGTAATTCCCAGCCTGTTTGTGCCGGATCTGTTCTCCAGAGCATATAGTGTCATAAACCTGCCGGCGTGGAATCTGCCTTTCTTAAAAATACGCTGGAATTCGTAATTTTTTTTCAACGGAACAGTATTATTCATGCCTTCCTCTTTCAAAAAACTTATCATTTTAATTGCCAGGACAAATTAAATTGCCTGTACAACAGCAAACCTACATGAAACCAAAACCATGCAAAAGTAAAACACCTAAATACTTAAATAAAGAAAAAGACCACACTCATGCGGTCTTACGCTGAAAGCTTCTTTCTTCCTTTTAGTCTGCGTCTCCTAAGAACTTTTCTTCCGTTTGCAGTACTCATTCTCTTCCTGAAACCGTGTTCCTTTTTCCTCTGCCTTTTCTTAGGTTGATATGTTCTAAGCAATGTCAGCACCCCCGTTCCCTAGTGTGTAAGTAATTTCAGTAATAATATTTTTCCCTTAATAAACCAAATTTATCACATACCCTTATTTAAAGCAAGCACAACAATTATATATGACAGTGTCAAGTTGTTGTGGAGTTTTTTTCTGGACAACTCCCCTGGTATCAACTGACCATACTATGCTGCCGGCCATAAGCCCGGATCAATACCTGTGTCCCTTTGTTAATTGCCGGGTTGTA
>DUMB01000024.1 GCA_012840085.1 Clostridiaceae bacterium | reverse complement strand
CACGATCCCTTTCGTTTGGTTTCTTGTCAATTCTCAAACTACAGGAAAATCGTGATTATGGGAAGACCTATTTTGGGTTCTTCCCATATTTTTATTTAATTTGCCTACGATAATTTTACTCTAAGATCATATAGTGTATTTATTATTACTCCTGACACAAATTTTAAATCTTTTCAATGAATTCTGTGCAAACTTATTGTATAATGTTCTTCAAAGAGACTTCTTCTTCCTTAGTAAGTTTCTTGTGATTATTTATGACAACATGGAATCAAAAGCAGCAGTGGGTATTACCGTATAATACGAAATCATTATTTAGTCATTCAAAAGTTACGGAAGAACCGTATAAATAATATCGTAAGAGTAATTTAGTAAGAATCTTTTCTTTATAGTTCTGGAGGTCATGATGGTTACTTTAAAACAGTTAATCATGGATACAGACTTCAATCAAGTATGGGAATGCATAGCAAGACATTATGAGATTAGAGCTGAAGTTACTATAGATAACTATAAAGACAAATATAAGGACTTATATGAGAAGCTAGCAACACTAAAACCTACTGACAATAGCAAAAACATGTACATTTACATCAATGTATTTAAGGATGATGGGAATGATGATTACTATTGTCCAGACAGCTTTGATGAGAATGATGAAGAGCTTTACTTTGATGTTTCTGGGAAAGATGATGAATGGTGTGGTTATTCTATAGTTAATTGTGGCTTTGAAAAATGGCTTGGTTTTTATATTGATGAAGACACCTTAGCCAAACTATCACCCCCAAACATTATTGCTCATTGCCTTGTGGAAATGACATTCTTTGGATTTGAACAGAAACTGGATGAAGAAGGCTACTTAATTATTGATTAATCTGCCTTAAATATCAAGTTTTAGGTTAAAAGGCAGAAAAAATTTATATCTATTTCAATAAGCTGATTCTCCATTTAAATGGTAAAGGAATATAAAAATGCTGATATAAAAAATTAATGTCCACCCCGTTACTGAAATTTCAAAACCCTTCAAATTAAATATATAAACACTTTCTATCAAATAATAGTTTGGTGCTTTCTCTCAATAGGATATTCTACCTATCACTTATGTCAATCAAGTTAATGCACCCAAATCAATGAACAATTACTCGGAAACAAGAGAGTGCAGAAATTCAATTTCATAACTATTTAGACTTTTTAGCTTGCTACAACAAAATAGACAAAGAAAATGCCATGTGCGGAATATCTAATGATGTAAAATCACAGCACCTTGAGATAAATCAATTTATATATTCGAAGGATTTTTAATCAAAATACGACTATCTTTTTAGAGGCGCCCGGTAGTGTTTTTCATTGGTCCCAGGAGATAAAAAACAGCGAGTGATTTTTACTATTTCATATTTA
Source organism: Clostridiaceae bacterium (assembly GCA_012840085.1). Taxonomy (GTDB): domain Bacteria; phylum Bacillota; class Clostridia; order Acetivibrionales; family DUMB01; genus DUMB01. The sequence continues at coordinate 58,670 of DUMB01000024.1, read as the reverse complement.
GACTTTAGGCGTCAGGACGAGTATAATTATTGTGAATACGGAGGGTTTCATATATGAAAACGCATAGAAATTACTTATTTTTTCTTGCTTTAATAACATTAATTGCTCTTGTCATTACTGGTTGCGAATCCAATACTGTTGCGGGCTTAATTGTTTCTGACCGGAAATATACCGAGCTGAGCGATTTAGAGAATGCAGGGCAGCCCGAACAGCTGTCAGCAGGACAGAACATTTATGCCAGCGTATACTTTATTGAATCTCCAAAGGGAATGGAGTACACCTCAACGTGGTTTATCAACGGGAATGAAGTAAAAACCGATACAGAAAAACTACCTACCAACAGAAAAGGCATAATTGTTTTTTCTCTGGAAGGAGACAAGGTTACAGCCGGTACATTGAAATTTCAAGTGAGTTATAAAGACTTTATTCTGGCTTCAAAGGAGCTTTCTATAGTCGAGAAATGAGGATAGTCCAATGAATATTGCTGATAACCGGAAGGAAGAGAAGTTCATATCGTTGTATCAGGATTTTGTCAACGAAATCTACCAGTATGTTTTCCTCCGAACGGGAATGGACACCGCACTGGCGGAAGATATAACGCAGGATATATTTCTTGACGTGTTCAAAGGCATGAGCGGGTTCAAGGGATTGTGCTCGAACAGAACATGGGTATTCAGAATTGCCAGAAATAAGCTCTATGACTTTTATCGAAAGCAGTACCGACAAAAGTTTGAGCTTGTTGACATAAATAATCCGCTCGCTCAGGATCTGAGCAACCCTGGACAGGATGATGAAACTATTATTGAGTCGGCTCTTGAAAGCCAACTGGTCTGTAACTGCTTAAACAGAATCCCCGCGCATTATAGAATTGTCCTGATTCTTAAATATGTTGACGGTAAAAGTGTTAAGCAGATTGCAAAAATGACTGGTAAGTCCGCAAAAGCTATAGAGAGTATGCTGCAAAGGGCAAAAAATTCTTTCATCAAAGAATATCAGGCAGCTCAGAAGAGGGGGGGTTTTGTCTTATGAAAAAAGATAAAGGGACTTACGCCGTATTAAAAAATGCTTCGTTGCCAACAGAACAGCAGAAGGAAAAAATGCTTGCTCATATATTGTCTGAGTACCGAATATATAAATCCTCACCCGCTGAAAAATTATACAGGTTGATTGCTGCGTATCCCTGGCGCTTCGCGTTAGGTCTTTCCACAGTGCAGGCGGTGTTATGCACCATGATCTGGGGAAGGGAATACACGAATTTGGTACTCAAGATATTGGGAGGTTAGTAGAATGAATCTCTTTATTGAAGCATTAAATCATCCGATTGATGCATTTCGCAATAAAAACAAAACGGGAGCATGGGTTCTCGTTGCATCCACCATATTGATCAACACGGTCTTTGCGCCGCTGTTAACCTGGTTCGCCTGTGCCTGGTACTCTGCTCCGGATATTTTTTCAATGATGCTCACCACCTTGTGGGGAAGTGCCAGTTATCTCGCGATATGTACTGCGCTTTGGCTTTTTTGCAAATTGTTTGGCAGCAAAACTCCTCTTAAAGCTTATCTTCAGACATGGAGCCTGACCTTCTTTCCCAACCTGCTGTGCTCCATTGCCGTAGTTTTCAGCGAAGTTTACTTTACTGTTTTCTGGAACAACAGCATTTGGGGTATTCTGCTGAGCATTGTATTTGTCGGCCTGCTGATATGGAAAACGATCCTATATATCGTCTTCTTAAAAGAAGTAGCTGGCCTGAAAGGCGGCAGGATGTTCGGGGCATTTATCGTGATAGGAATCATAATTGTTGTGCTGGCGCTGCTTAACGGATATGTGGGACTTAAAACACCAATCTTATAGGATTAAAACTTTCTATAGTTTATATTTAATGGCAACGATAAAACAAAAAAGCAGGGACCACTCCCTGCTTTTTTGTTTTTTTAATTCAGTATTTTGAACCAGTATTTTAAACTCAGTCCTTCTTCTGTGTTTGTATAGTGTTAATAAGCACTGCGATAAGTATTAGAAGTCCACGGACAATATACTGTACATATTCATCTACACCTAAAAGCGTCATTGAATTGTTGATAACACCTAGTATTATTAAACCTACCAATGTACCCCAGACCTTACCGATACCACCCGATAGACTTGCTCCGCCGATAATGGCAGATGAAATGGCCGTCATTTCCCATCCTCTTCCGAAAGAGAACGCACCGGACATAACCTGCGAAGAAACAAGCAAACCGCTTAACGCTGCACAAAGCTGAACTACAACCAGGCATACAATTTTAACAAATTTTACATTAATACCGGAAAGTCGTGCAGCTTCAGGGTTCCCACCCACTGCATATACTGAACGGCCAAATTTTGTATAAGTCATAACTATAAATACAATTGCAAAAACAGCAAGCAGTATAATGGCCGGTACGGGTATTACTCCAAATACTTGTCCTGCTCCGAATACATCGTACCATTTCGGCAGAGTGGTGACTGGAAAGCCTTTTGATAAAACTGCGGCTAAACCGTATAAAGCATTCAGCATGGCAAGCGTTATGATAAAAGAGGGCATTTTAAATTTTGTAAGAAGGAAACCGTTAAACAACCCGAAAAGTCCCGCAGCTATAAAGGCTAACAGAATGCCTATCCAGACACCTTGTTCCATCGGCATGATGCCTGCCTTTTCAAGTCTACCGGTAGTCAGCGCGATAATAACGCCACTCAGCGCAACTGTTGAACCTATCGAAAGGTCTATCTCCCCTGCGATAATTACCATTGTCATTCCAAAAGCAATTACGCCTTGCAATGACATATTCCTAAGTATGTTGAGCAGATTAGCCGTAGTAAAAAACCCACGCGAAGTAAACGTCATTATAATTACAATAGATAAAAGGATGATTTCAAGCATATATTTGTTTGTTATCTTTTTTATATTAAGTTTAGACCTGTTTAATTTATTCGTATTTAATTTATTTGTATTTAGCCCTAATTCATTCGTTTTCAATTCTTTTCTCCTCCCATACATAACGAGTATAATTCCTCAATCTTAACCTCTTCTGGCTTAATTTCTCCTACAATGCGTCCTTCACGCATAATCAATATCCGGTGGCAAACCTCCAACAATTCTTCAAGTTCTGATGAAACCATAATGCTTGACACACCTTTTCGTGACTGTTCCCAAATAATCTGAAATATCTGCTGCTTTGCTTTGACGTCTATACCACGCGAAGGTTCATCAAAAAAAATCACTTTTGGATTTGTATTAAGCCAGTTTCCGACAACCACCTTTTGCTGATTTCCACCTGAGAGCGAGGAAACTGAATCTCTTATATCGGAAACCTTTATATTAAGTTCATTTACCTGACGCTGAGCAAATTCATTCTCCCTATGCTTTTGTATAAACGCACCTTTTGCTATAAGGTCCAGACTTGCAATGCACAAATTGTCTTTAATAGAAGCAATTTGGTTAAGTCCTTCATGCTTTCGATCCTCCGATGTCAATGCAAGACCGGCCTTCTTCATTTTTACAGGGCTGGGTGAAAAGATGCGCTGTCCGTTTATATATATCTCACCGCTGTCAAAGGGGTCAGCGCCAAAAATAGATTTTAAGAGCTCGGTTCTTCCTGATCCCAACATACCTGCAATGCCCAATATCTCGCCCTTTTTTAATCTAAAAGATATATTTTCAAATTTATTCTTCCGCGTAAGATCTTTTACTTCCAGAACAACATCATCCTCGACTTTAAGGTCATGAGGCCGTGTATGAATTTCCACATCACCGAACATCATTTTGATGATATCTTTGTGGGTTGCTTCTTGCATCGGGATAGTACCTATAAGGCAACCGTCCCGCAGCACAGTGCATGTGTCAGCAATCTGCCAGAGCTCATGAAGCCGGTGTGTTACATAAATAATTACAACATCCTTTTTCTTAAGTTCGCGTATCATTTTAAACAATGCCTGGATCTCATGTTGTGCAAGAGCGGATGTCGGTTCATCAAGCTGAAGTACTTTAGGTCTGAAGCTCATTGCCTTTACAATTTCCACCATCTGACATTGCCATACGCTTAGGTTATAAACTACCTCGTCAGGCGGAATATCGACATTCATTTCTTTAAGCAACTCATCTGCTATGGCGAATGTCTTTTTCCAATCAACAAACCGTCCTCTCATAGGCAGCCGTCCAATAAGGATATTTTCAGCTACCGTCAATCCCGGAACGAGACTAAGTTCCTGGTACACCGTTGCAATCCCTTTTGCAAAGGCGTCCCTCGGATCACTGAAATTCATCCGAACTCCATCAATCAAAATTTCACCCCGGGTAGGTTCTATGGCACCGGAAAATATTTTCACTAATGTTGATTTTCCTGAACCATTTTTTCCAACCAGTGCATGTACCTTACCACTTTCAAAAGAAACAGATACATCGTTTAATGCAATTGTCCCCGGGTATGTTTTAACAATATTGCGGGTTTCTAATACGCTCATTATTGTATACCTCACAGTTTTTACTACATTTTGAATTATTGTTTATGGATTACAATTTTATAATACCTGGTAAGAAATTATATAACAACCTGACAGTTTTTTGATTTTTTGTACGATATTTGTTTTATGTTATTTAGTGTGATTTGTGTTATTTATCATTATCTTCTGTAACTATTGGATTTTTGAAAGCCAATCTTCCCACTTTTTTATATTTGCTTCATCTGTTAAAATTTTGAAACGTACAAGAGGGTCATTATAATCCACCTCACATACATAAGACCTTAATGCGTACATCTTCAGGCAGAAATACACCGTGGGTGAAAATGCCTTAATTTTTTCCTCAATATGCTTATCAGCGAAATAAACCTTGTCAAATTCTTTCCAAATACCGGGTTGGTTCATCTTATCAATTGTTATCATGTCCAGGGGATATCCCTCGATCTCCTGGCTAACCCAGCTCCAAATGTTATACTCTACGGAGTTTAATCCTTCTACAACATGTTTGCTGTTTTCGCCGGCTCCTTCCCCCAAATACCAGAGTGGCGGGATTTCATCACTTAGCAAATATTTGCTGACAAATCCCAATCCCTGCTCTCCCAAGGAATAATTAATCATCTTGTCCATAGAAAGCATTTCCTCACTGTCGCAGTTTTCTATGATATACTCCAGTATACGGTTGCAGGTGTTTGTATTTGTATAACTAATGTCCTCCATTGCTTTTACGATAAGGGGTGCCTGGTAGTAATGTAAAAATTCCATTCTGGCAGGATACCTGGCAATTTTCTCTTCGTTCATGGGAGCCAACGACAGCAAAACAGGGTCCTTAAACTTCATATAAAGGAACTGTTTAAAAAGCATGCCAAATAACTTCTGCGGTTCAAGCTCCAGCCTGCTTTTCAATTCTTCCGGCAGACTGCCCATTGACATGTTTTCATAATAGGTTGCAAGCCCTTCATAAAACCACAGTTGGGGAGGTGCGTGAAAAATCCTTGAGTTAATCTTTGCATCAAAAAAAGCATGGAACATCCGATGTCCCATCAATTGCCAGTCTCTAGGATTATTCGGGTTAAAAGTGGTTCCTATGGACCTGGCGCTTGCACCTCCAATGATATAAATACCATCCTGCGGATTTTCCCTGAGCAGAACTATGGAAAAATCGGGAACGTTATACCCAAAAAGCGATGCATAATAGTCATATAGCGCATTCAGCCCTTCTTCTGCCTCACTATTATATGAATACTTGTTTTTTGAATCCACATATACATTGAATGAAGTATTTCCTTTTGTATATTCCTTTTTCTCCATGCGGCCGAAGGCGAAACAAGTATCCTTGAGAATATAAAATTGATGCCATGTCGGGTGATTAATCCTGTCAAAAGGTGTTACCTTTACCCAATCTTCCGGAACGTCAAAAGAAAAGCAAACGCTTTTGATACTTTCTTTTATTTCCTGGTCGCTTCCTGCATAAGCTTCGGACGGGAGCATAAAAACTTCTCCGCCGTCAAAAACAACCATGTCTTCATATATTCCTCCCCTATGCCCATGTTTTCCGGAAACGCCCAATTTTACACTATACAGAATCTCTACCGTATGCTTTCCTCCCGGATATATACGAAATAGTCCCTGGCCTTTTTCATAGGGTATACTTTTTCCACTGCTGTCTGTGCAGCTTACATCGCCAATAGATATGTCACCGCAGTTAAGTTCCAAATAACGGTCTTTGTCCAAATGAAGATTAGTGATCTTTAAATTTACCTGCAGCATATTTTCCTCGGAGAATACCGGTTTAATGTGAAAATGCATGTTGTAGGAAGCCGGCTTTGAAAGTCCCAGGTACAAAGCCGCTGCAACCAATGCGCATATAACCGGTATAAAGGCCCATCGGTATCTGATTTTCCTGAATTCAGTCAAATGTGTAATAAACTCCGACCTCATTGATAAACTCAGCCCACTTTTTCAGATTATCCTCTGTATTAATTTTATAAAATAAACCCGGTTCAGATAAATCTTTAACACCACATATGTCAGCCCGTAATGCGTACTGCATTAAAAGGCAGTAGAGAGTTTCGGAATAATCTCTGACTTTCTCCTGTATTTCATCCGAGGAAAACCTTACTTTCTTCTTTTCCGCCTCAGCAAGCACTGATTCAAAGTTCAATGCAATTACAGGGTCATAAGGATATGCCGGAACTTCATATTGATATAATAATGTCAGCATCTGATTGTATTGCGAAAGGTCGTCAATTATTTGTGCAACATCTTCCTCAGTATCCCTGGACTCTAAAAACGGGATGATATCATCTCCCGACAGGTATGCCCTTATTTTTTCTTCATCCTGTCCCAAAAGTTCCAACATAAATTCCCCCATACTGATGCTCTTTTCGTCAGCATGTTCCACTAATGCACCAATAAGATTATTTTTAGTATTTTTCCTGCTTTCTGCCATTTTCTCTATTAAATCAATAACCAAAGGAACTTTCGTATTGTAATAGAACTCATCTTCAGCCGCCATATTCATCATTTCCTTTGCCGGTGAAAGCTTTAAAAGTCCGGGATCTCTAAAGGAAAAATACAAATACCTGTTGTATACCTGGCTCAAATCACCGTTCATTTGAATTCCGTACTTATTTTTTATGTCATCTGGCAAAGCCTCAGCTGATTTATCCACGTAATAATTCGCCAGGCCTTTGTATAACCATAAATTCGGGGCATAGTGCAAGTTTTTGGCCTGGACAATGTTATCAAAAAAAGCATGATACAAGCTGTGTGAAAGAATGTACCAGTCCTCTCCGCTTTCCATATTCACGGAAAGGCCCAGAGTTTTTCCGCTAACTCCTCCCAAAATAGCAAAACCGTTATTCAATTCCTGCCTGAGGAGCACAACAGCATAATCCCTCAATCCCTTTCCGAAAACATCCCGATAATAGTTATAAATATTTGACATGGCAATTATATTTTCCGGATTAAGGTTGTTTGTGCATGCAGAATCAACAAAGAAGTTAATATACCCATCCTTTGTCTGGATGGCAAGAGTATCAAACTTTCCAAAAGCATAGCAGGATTTTGATAAATTATAAAGAACATTCCAATCGGGATTTTCTATGACTACAGGTGAATTCTGATTTGTATTATAAGCCTCCTGATAAGGCATAATCGCACTCCAGCCTTCATTTCCATCAATCCGGACTGAAATCCGGCTTATATATGTATCAATGGATTTCATATCTTCCTCTGACAGGGGATTAAAATACGGAAGAAGCAAAACATTCTCCCCGGAAAATACCAGGAGGTCATCGTATGCGTCTCCCTGTGATCTCCTGTTTACAATTCTGCCTACTTTCACCTTATAGGTATACTCTGCATAGCTTACATCTTCTCCAATAGGTCCTATATTAATGAGGCCGTTTTCATCGGTCACCGTAACTTCACGGCCGCTTTCATCCAGGCAAACCGGTTCAAGTACATCTATCGAACCTTTACCAAGGATGATGTTTCGGCTTTCAGATGATTGAGCCGGATAAATTCGGATGGAAACCGAAAGCAATTTATCTTCAAGATTTTCAGGTTTAACCTCATATTCCAGTGCAAAGCCAGGTGAGGAAAGTACACTTTTTTTTATGTCAGTATTTGCAGACGCTGGGCGATGATTTCCCGCAAGATAATGTATACCGAATATTCCTGTAATTATAATAACAACCACACAGCATATAATAATCCTGATTTTTTTCTTTAACAAAATACTCAAACCTTTCATGTGTTTTTTTCTAACTTGTTTGGCCTGATCCAACCGGACGTCGGATATTAAAAATCAGGATGAAGCGGCAGAATATATATCCACCGCTTCACCCATATTAATTCAGGATAATTAACTTAATTACCTATTATTTTTTGAGCTACGAATATAAAATCTGTAAGTCCGACATAACCGTTTCCGTCAACATCTGCCAACTTCTCGTAATCCATAAGCTCGGAAACATTCATTCCATAGTAGGTAATTATGTCATTGAGATCATTTAATGTAAATTCTCCGTCTCCATCCAAATCTCCGGTCAAATCGGTAATAACAGAGTTTTCGAATTCTTCCAATGCGTTAAGTAAGCTCAGCCTTGCAAGAATGTAGTCGTTCTCGCCCGCTTCAGGAGAATTATATACGTTCTGAGCAGCATTAAGTGCTTCAGATAGCCTGTTCACATATGCTTTGAAGTAATTACCGGGCTCCACACCTATTACTGCCGCTTCCAGTTTGGAACTCACAGTCTCAATTGCCGCATTCAGCGCAGACTTGCTGCCCATTACCGTTAATGTAATATTTGATAATCTTGCCTCAGATTCGGTACCCATGGTGCTTGTAAATAGTGCACTGGATACTGAAATTGTTCCCTTTTTCTCATCCACATCAGATGGCAAAGCTTTTGCCTCAAACTCCAGATTCATAAGGATATAGTTTCCATTAACAGGCACAGTATGTGTTAAGCTCAACTCTATTGTTCCATTTCCATCATCATTTACATTATCCACTACTACATAATCGTCAAGTAACTTGTAGCCTTTGAATGTAAACATTTCCGGATCATAAGTTATTTTAACTTCTTCATTCACCAAATCGAAATTCGGTGAGCTTACACTTACTCCGTACTGCAGTTCAAAAGCTTCTCCGTTAGATACTCTTGTGGAATACTTCGAATCTATGCCGAGGTTCGTGCTTAATCCCCTGGTCCATGCTTCAAGCTCATAAATGCGAGGAGTAGCAGTTTCGTCAATTGCAAGTCTCACATATCTGGCTTGAACTGGTTCGCTCAACTGTACCACGGTGATGTCATCTGTATTTGTTGTTGTTGAATAAGCATTATACCACTCTTCACCGTCTGTACTTACCTGAATCCTGAAAGCTTTCGTATTAGCGTAATTTTCAACAGTTCTGCAGTTCCTCAATACGAATGTGCTGATTGGATATTCTGAGCCCATATCCATTGTCACCCATCTCTTAGGATCCCTGTCTGCCGGAGAAATTGTACTCGTGTCGCACCATTTTGTCGCATAATTTCCATCCACAAGCTTTTCAGGACTTTCGGCGCTATTTACGTATCCGCTGTAGTCCACAATTGTAGCTCCTTTTAATGCATTGTAGCCTGCGGGAGTTATTACCACTGCATTACTGTCCGCTGCATATCCTATTTTACCATCTTCTTGCATAGGGACGATCCTGCATCTTATTGAGGTAATACCCTGTTTGAGATCAGCTACATCACTTAAATTTAATGAACTGTTCGTTGCTCCGATTATTTCTGTCCAACTCTTGCCGTCATTTGACATATACCACTGGTATGTTGTATTTCCTTCCGGGTCCTCTTCATAATCGACATACTTGTAAGTTACCCTGAGTTGTTTGCTTTCAATAGTTGTATCTCCCAGAATTACGATATCTTGTACCCTCGGTCTGGCATTTTCTACAATAACTGCATCGCTTGATGCTGTCGCTCCCTTTATTCCGGATTTATTCACCGGCTTCACTGTAAATTTAACATATTTTCCGGCTAAGTCTTTTGTTGGTCTATAATACAAGCTTGTAGCACCTTGAATGGGATAAAAAGGACCATTCACAGAATCGCCTTCCATCCACTGCAGAATAGACTCTCCTTCCCATTCGCCGTTAGGATCATTAAAGCTGTAGCTGGCTACCAACAGTTTATTCGTTTCGGCGCTGGACGGAATTCTAACATTGAAAGCCCTTGGGACTGACGCGCCGTAAGGAGTTCCATATGCTTCAAATTCAGCTATGTATACTCCTCCGACAGCTCCTGCCGGAATAGAACTATAAGGCGTCGTTACATGTAATTTTATATATTTTGCCCTTAACGGAGTGGTCAAATTGATAGTTACTACATCTTCAGTATTATTTTTTTGCACCGCTGCTTCAACCCAATCTTCTCCGTTTTCACTTACATAAATTTCGAAATCCTTTGTGTTTAATTTTCCGTCCAATCCTGCAGAGCCTGCATTCTTTACTACAAAGCTGCTGATCTTGTACAGCGCGTCAAGCTTGCTAACCAATGTGCCTCCGTAATTTCGTGCGAACCAGTATGTGGAATCATCTCCATCTACCGCCTTGCCCGCTTCATGTCCATCTTCTTCATTATCCGCTGATACATCACTTCCTAGCAGGACATTCACCGGTGTCTGTGCTCCTATCAATACTGCCTCGCTGGTGACGGTTCTTCCCAGGCCAACCCGAACTTCAAATTTCAGATATTTTCCTTCCATGTCTCCTGTAGGTGTATAGACATTGCTATTTGCATTATATATTGGTTCATAGTCTCCATCCTCTTTATCGGACCATAGCCATCTGAACCTGCAATACTTTTCATACTCATGCGCTACCGTGTAGTTACCTGTTAATGTGCCGTTAACTTCAGCCTTACCTGTAATTGTCACGTCACTGGCTTCTACATCTGCAGGTTCACTGCCTTCTTCCCCGCCAACGGGGGTATGATCAAAGTCAGGATATCCCCAGGCTTCAAATCCATATATACGTACAGCAGTATCGTCATTTTCGCTTGTCTTGGTAATCTCAAGCTTTAAGTATCTTCCAGTCACAGGAGTATCCAGTACCAGCGTGTTAACTGTATCTGTATTTCCATCCACACTATAAACCTTGTTCCATGTTACTCCGTCTTCGCTCATGTAAATGTTATATGCGTAAGTATTGGCATAATACGGTTCGTTGATTTTTGCATGAGTCACTACAAACTTATCTATCGAGTAATAATGTCCCATATCAACCGTCAGAGATTGCGGCCTTTTTTGTGTAGCACACCATTTCGTTGTATTGTTGTTATCAACAGCCATCTCTGCTCCTTCATGGGAAGCTGTCTGGGAAGTTGCAGTAGCCTTCCTCAAATAAGCCCTGTCGTAATAGGAATCAGGCGAAATATATATAGGCGGGCTCATTACAGGAGTACCTTTAGCACCTGAATTATCAACAGGCGTAACTTCAAATTTTACTGATCTATATGATTTATATGGCGAATTATCCGGCACCTCAAGGGTAATTCCCGTTTCCCCTGTGATTTCTTTATAATCGCCGTCTCCTGTCTCGCCATACCACTTGTATGTGGAACCTAATTCAGTTTTACCTACAGCACTTGGCACAAAGGTATATATTCCCGTAAGCACCAGCGGCTGTCCATTTTTCTTTTCGATGTCAACATTAACGTTTTTGACGGATGGAGGTAATAAACCGTCATATATGCCATAAGCCTGGAATTCATAAATTCTGGCGCAGTTTGCCTGTCCAGGATGTGTAATATTAAGCTTAAAATACCTTGCTGTCACTGGTGAAGCCAATTCATGAGTTGTCACGCCGCTTGTGTTATCCTTAACAGTAACCAGGTTAGTCCAATTCTCCATATCATCGCTCATCTGAATTGTAAAGTCTCTTGTATTCCATGACGAACTTTCACCGCCCGCCTGTGCATGCATAACAACAAATTTGGATATAGACCACTTGGCGTAATTATCACCCAAATCAACAATTAACCAGTATGGATTGGTTTCACTGGCATTATTGCTTCCACCGTTATAGCACCACTTGCTGTTGTTTTCTGCAGTGCCGTCAATGGCTAACGCCGGAGGTTCTAATGCCATGCTGCCGTTAGCTGTTGCCTCAACTCCGCTTGTCAAAAATGCATTATCCAGTCCTCCCGTCACCGGATTGGATGCATCGGATGCTTCAGACATATTAAATGCTGTATCCATTGCAATGATTTTGTAGTAATATGTGCCGCTGGCATTCAAAGAATCAGTATAATTGAGTGTTGTTCCCGATACGATACCTACAAGTGTACTGTCATCAGGTAAAAAGTCCGGATTTACACTTCTGTAAATCCTGTAGTATTTAATACCGTCATTATCAGATGCAGCCTCCCAGGACACATCCACTTCAATTATCGAACCTTCATGCAATTTTGCATTCACACCAGTTACTTTGGAAGGCTTCTGGTCATCTACACTTTCATTTCCATCCGGCAATTGTGCGGTTCTCAAAAATTCGCTGTCTGCGAGAGATATTGCAGCAATCTTTATACCTTTGGCATTGGGGAGTATGAGAGAATCTACACTCTTTTCCGGGTCTACCGGAATCTTGTACAAATATAAGAAGCTTTCTTTCACGTAATTGTCGCCATCTTTCAAATGGTAATGAGTAAAATCATATGCTATGGTATCCTTTACGAGCGGCCTGATATCAGCTGCAGCTACCGCATCCCAGCTTGTTATCATAGCGTTCCACTGGGCAAATGTGATATTTTTGCTGGTTGATGTACCATCTGTATACTTTACTACAAATTCCCCTTTATTTTTTTCAGTTCCCGAAGCCGCTCCCAGTATATATACATACTTATAATTTCCTGCCGGAAGTCTGATTGTCTGACCTTCCGCCTGTACCAGGTTTCTGTATCCGTCAGCAACCGGCCCAAGCTTGAACGGTACGCCCTGGAAAGTTATCTGTTCAGGCCACAGCTCGGCAGCATAAGATTTTCCACTGCCGTCGACATCTCCGTCACTACGGTTATTATCACTGCTTATTCCGTCAAGATTATAGTGTGTATACAAATCAACACTTGCTGTTTTCTGCGTTACTTTTTCATATCCCGGTTCATCCAGGTTGATGCGCAGCGTCTTTATCTCGTACTTGCCAAAATTAGTTGTCAAAGTGTTGCCTGAAATACTTACAGGTTTTGCATCTTCATAATCCTCTTCCAAAATGTTGACCTCTTTTGCACTCTTAATGTCAGTCGGGAATTTAATCTGTGCATCTGTAGACTCCTTGCCCTGGGACTCATACAAACGTATAATCAGTTCATCCTTTCCACCATCATAAGGAGTCTTTACTACTGATGCAATTATATTAGGCTCATTCACATCAATAAAAGAGAATTCTTTACCAAGAACACCTGCGTGAGGTTCTACCTGGAATGCACTTACAGGGTAGTTTAGTTCATATGCCCTCTGCACCGACTGTGCGTCAGCCCAGTCTCCCTTATGAGGATATATTGAATAAGTAAAATACTGCGGACCCTGATCCATAGCAGGGTATGAAGCAGGATTGTTATAACCGTAGCCTGCAGATGAAGCTGTTCTTGCCGAGCGCAAAAGTGACAACCTTATGCGGGTACCGGAATTGTCCTTATACCTGTAAACATCCCATCCGTATTTAGAGTCGTTCAGTATGCTGACTCCAAAAGCGTTATCACTTTCATTAGTTATATCTGCCCATTTTTGCCCTGATTGCTCAAATCTTGCCCCATCAAAGGAAGTGTCCCTGTTTGTAGACCTTTGAAGAGCACCATAAGCAATTTCGTAGGTGGCAGTGTTGGAAACAGCACTTAACGGGAATGATACTTTCAGCATTCTATCGGATTCCCGCCAGTCAACATAAGTTTTTACATCAATTCTTTCGACATCCGGATACATTATTATATCCTGGATAAATGTAGATTTGGACCATTCTCTCGTGACACGGATAACTGCCTTTACTGCACTGTTTTCAATCACTTTGATGGACTTTAAGCTGTCTGCACCAAGCCTGTAAGTAGGATCATAAGGATCGCCTCCAACAGGGCTTAACTCGCTTCTGATTACATCCCATGCCGGCCACGATGTTCCACCGGTGTCGGTGTATATCTGCAATTCGTTTCCTTCACCGTTCTTGCTGTTTAATACATCCCTGTTATTGTCCTTCTTATTATATATATTGGTAATGTTTCCTGTCTCAGGATTGAATACCACTTTATAATATTGGTTTTCCATTATAAAGTTTTCTTCATCAATACGTAAGCCTGTATCTTTTGAATATGGCTCATCGGCAGGCACGGCTCTAAATAACTTGTAACCTAATGAAGGAATATCTCTTGCTTCAAATCTTACGGTTGCCGTATTACCATTAGAATTAAGTACTTCACACGGCATTTCGTTTCCATTTTGATCATATATCCTGACATACTGTACCATGGTATCAAATTTCAAAGTGGTTTCCACCATATCGTCTCGTGTCCATGACAACGGGTTGAATACAAATACCGGTACACCGCTTTCCACGCTTGTATCCGCTCTGTATGCCATTGCCTGTAATCCGTAATTGGCCACTGTATTAAGCTTATTTCTTGCTATTTCATTGAAGTTGAAAGATTCCTCATACGTCATAGGAACCGAAGAACCGGGCTGGACATCGTGCATATGGTTTATAGCTATTTTCCACCATGCATCATTAATCACATCACCAGCATCAGGAACAACTCCCAACCACTTTCCGATAGCACCGGCCTTTTCCGCAACCTCTGCAGCTATCTCACTCTTTCTGTTTTCAAGCTTTTGCCTTGCCCAGGATGTATACGTGCCGCGATGATACTCCAGATACATTTCTCCTTCCCATGTCGGTACCTTGCTTAAGTCGTCCTTGCTCACACTGTCAAAGTACCGTGTAGCCGAACTTAATATTACATGGGGATTTGCCGGGTCCTTATCCTGGTTCAGAACCTTCTCATAATCAGCTAAAGATGGTCCGCCTCCATGGTCCCCTGCTCCAAACGACCCATATCCTCTGTTGACACCGTATGGTTTCAACGCATCTAAAGTAGCCTTTATTTCATCATCACTATATACATGGTCATAGTTTTTTGTAGTTAAATAGGAAAGAACACTCGATCCGTCTATCCCTTTCCAGAAGAAAAGATTGTACGGAAATTTATTTGTATCATTCCATGTGAGCTTTGCTGTAACAAAATAATCTATGCCTGCCTTTTTCATTATTTGAGGGTATTGGCCTGAAAATCCGAAGCAATCGGGCAGAAATCCTACGGTAGTCTTCTTGCCAAAATTCTCTTCAAGGAATTTTTGTCCGATTAAAAATTGACGAACATGGGATTCTCCGCTCGGTGTATTTGTATCTGGCTCAACTAACTGTCCGCCGACTATCTCAAGCCGTCCCTCAGCATATAGGTCTTTAATGTCATTCCACATATCCGGATAGTATTCCTTAGCCCATGCCAAATGCTGTATTGCAGATATAGTAAACCTCAACTCGGGGTTATTTTTTAAGTATCCAATTTGCTTATACCAGGTATCCGGTATTACATTTTTAGCAACATCCACATAAGGCCACAACCAGGCTGTATCAATATGGGATATCGGCACCAGATGCATTTCGTCATTTTTATCGTACGCATAAACAGCAATGTTGTTGCCCAGAAAAGATATCACAAGTGTCAATACCACAAAGAAGACAAAAAAACTATGTTTAGGCTTTATCACTTTTATCGCTCCTTTCCTCATTTTTATGTATTTTAAGAACCGAAATATTTAATGTAAGTTGTGTATATGAGTACAGCAGCTTCCGCCCTTGTAGCATTTCCAAGAGGATTGATGGAAGTACCGTCACCTCTTACTATGCCGTTTGCAACAAGTGCTTGAATAGCTTCAACCGCATAAGGAGCAATGTTTGCCTTATCGGAAAATCTGTCAAGATCTGAGCCTGAACCAGCATGTATATCTATTCCTGCTATCTTCAGCGCTCTGTAAAGAAGTACCATCATGTCCTGTCTGCTGATTTTCTCTTTAGGGTTAAATTTGTTATTACCGACACCATTTGTAATCCCAAGCTTTTTGGCTATGCCAACTGCTTCATAATAATATGCAGAAGGATCAACATCTGAGAAATTGTCATCGACATCTGCAGTAAATCCAAATGCTCTTACAATAAGAACTATAAAATCCGCCCTTATTATATTATTTCCAGGTGAGAAAGTAGTTTCAGAAGTGCCTTTAACGATTCCTTCGGAAGCTAAAAATTGTATAGCCTTTTCTGCCCATCTATAGCCATCCAGATCAGTAAAGGTTTTAACTGTATCGTCTTTATCTTCGCCTTCATCAATATCTTCACTGTCATCATCTTCATCTTGTGGTATATCTATCCTGAATCTTACGGTTGTCGAAGCCGTAAGCCCGTTGGAAGTCTTTTTTGCTGTAACCACCAGTACATAGTCGCCATTTAAGCTAATCGGAGTACCTTTTTTGTATTCCTGCGGATTTTCCCCGTCCCTTGACAGTGTCGCAGTAGTAGTTGTACCCTCTTCTTCGGTCCATGTAGCCGATACATTTTCGGTGTAAGTTTTCCCGTTTTCGACTCCCTTTACAACAGGCGCCGACGGTGGACTCATGTCAATCGGCACCAGCGGAATATTGCCGGACTTTCCTGTAATAGATATGCTTGTTCTGGCATCAGGAGAAAATTCCGTGGTGTTTAAATTTTTATCAGATGTTATAACAGATTTTAATATAAACTCAGCATTCCCTTTTGCCACCGCACGGAAAGTCAATGTACAAATCGTACCGTCAATGTCAACTTCCTGTTTGTCATTCCCCAGCTGGCTGAATACAATAGTTAATGTCCCTTTATTATCATTTTTATAAAAACCTATGCCATCCAAACCATACTGAATTTCATCCACAAATTGCAGCTTATCTTCATCGTATTCCAATTTTAACTCAAACCCGTATACTCCTTGCAAATGCGAAGCCTGAACTGATATATTGACTTCACTTCCGACATCAACCTTTTGACCGCTTGATGTCAAAGAAAAGCCCCCGCTGTCAGCAAAAGCTATATCGGGAATAGTCAAGCAAGAAAAGATAAGGAAAAGCACACAAATCCTTGCCAGCATTCTATAGTTCATACTACACTTCCTTTCGTAAAAGAACTTAGCTTTGCTCTATCAAAAAACTCCGTGTATGAAGGTCGCCCCACAAATTGGCATTATAGGGCAACCTTCATACATCCATCTATTTTACGTTACAAATCAGCCACCTAATTTAGCTTTCAGGTCAGCCTCAAATTTGGCAATTCCATCAGGGTCATCACGGCTTAAAAGCGTACCTGGCACAATTTCAGTCTTGCCTTTTGTAGCACTGATATCTTCACCCTTCAAAGCTTTGATAAGAGCCTCCATAGCCTTGTATCCCATCGTGTACGGGTCTTGTCCTGTGATGGCCTGCAGAATGTTATCAGAATCTTTCAACATAGCTATTTGCTGTTCACCTGTATCAATTCCAAATACGAAGCATTCACCCGCTTTACCTGCGTTCTTCACAGCCATAGTGGCACCGATTGTTCCACCGTCATTAGCAGCAAATATTACATTTACATCAGGATGAGCCGTCAAAATGTCTCCTGCAACTGCAACCGCCTTGTCCTGGAGCCATGCATCCTGGTCAGCAACAATTTTTATACCGTCTCCAAGTTTCTGGACTTCCTCAAGGAAACCATCTACACGTGCCTTACTCTGTTCCGGAACCTGAGATTTGAACTGAAGAATAGCAATATTTGCTTTTCCGCCGAGCTTTTCACTGATAAATTTGGCTGCTGCTTTTCCTGTAGTAGCTCCGATGTTATGGTTGTCAGAGGTGTATCCGCCCACGATAAAAGGTGCATCTTTCAAGTCTATGTTTGTTACTGCAATTTTCATTCCCGCTTCATCAGCTTTTTTAAGCGCAGCTACTGATGATTCGGAGTTCAGTGGAGCAATTGCAAGCCCGTTTACCTTCTGTGCCAGGTATGTGTTTATCAATTCT
Organism: Clostridiaceae bacterium; assembly: GCA_012840085.1. Lineage (GTDB taxonomy): Bacteria > Bacillota > Clostridia > Acetivibrionales > DUMB01 > DUMB01. Next base: position 40,568 of record DUMB01000024.1, on the reverse strand, counting down.
GCCTCTTTTGCCTGATCGTTTCCGGTATTGCCAACCAAGCATTTTATTCCTGCAGCTTTAGCTGCATCCTGATAACCAATTGTCAACAGCTTCATAAACTGGTCTTCCTGGAAAACAACGCCTGCAACAACAAGATCCGACTCTTTTTTAGTTTCTTCCTGTTTTGATTCCTCCTGTTTTGTTTCAGCCTGTTTTGTTTCTTCCTGCTCTTTGTCACTCGTCTTGGTAGCGCCACTACATGCTGCAAGTGATAATACAAGCGTCAACAATAATACTAAAGAGAATACTTTACGTAGACTTTTCATTTAATTACACTCCTTTGATTAAATTTTGATTTACATTTTCCGTCCTTTGCTTTAAAATAGAATTGATATGATTTTTGAAAGGTGATTTTCTGGCAGTTTTAAAAGGCATATATAATCATGTCTTTTAAAACTTTTTTTCATTCCTTTATTCCCCATGCCGGAAGGAATGATTATGTTTGTCCTTGCAGATGTGAATTACAAGATTTTATTTTTCGTTCTTCACCTCCTTATATTTTTTTAGGAAAACCGATGGCATGGGCGTGAATCGGTCCTACCATTTTGTTATGCCTTAACATATTTGTTATGACTTTACATTAATGTATATAGAAGATATATACAACATGTTAAGCTTTTGATTTTTTGTACGATTTTTGCTTTTTCTATATCAAAATAATTTGTGGGATTTATGTTCTTTATACTGCCGGCAGTCTGATGGTAACACATGTCCCTTGCCCATATTCGCTTTTAATACTAAGCCCATAATTTTGCCCATATTTAAGTTTTATCTGCTGATTAAGATTCTTTAGCGCAAAGTTCTTTGAATCTTCAAAACTCTCATCTTCTATAGATTTTTGTAATTCCTCCAGGCTTTCTTTTTCAATGCCGACTCCATTGTCCTCCACGACAAGATTTAAGTCATTTTTCTCCAACATCCCGTATATATTGAGAATACCATTACCTTTTCGTCTCTCTATACCGTGGTAAATAGAATTTTCAACAACTGGCTGTAAAATGAGCTTAGGCACTTTGTATTTCATCAGTTCGTCAGAAATATCAAAGTTATATGATATTTTCCCTTTAAACCTTATATTTTGAATAGTCAGGTAGTCTTTAACCAGTTCAACAGCTTCTTTCAACGTAACTATGTCTTTTCCGCCGCTTAATCTTATCCTATAGAATTTAGACAATGAAGAAACCATCAATGCTATCTCTTCGACTTTTTTAATTTTGGCGATGCTATGTATGGATTCAAGCGTATTATATAAAAAATGTGGGTTTATCTGTGCCTGTAAAAGCTTTATTTCTGCTTCTTTCTTCAGGATTTTCTCGTTTGTAAGGTCTTTAATAAGCCTCTTAAGCTCACTTACCATATCATTAAATCCCTTGTAAACTCTTTGATACTCATCTGCCCTTTTATCATCAATTTTTACATCTAAATTCCTGTTTTCAATCATCTGCATTGCTGAGACCAACTTTTCCAAAGGCTTATAAAAAATATTTGACAACAGAATAGTAATTCCTAACACCATAAAAGCAATGATTGATATAATTATAGTAAAAAACTCCTGCATTTCACCTATCTTTGAGTGCATTTCAGATGCCGGAACCATCACTATGTACCGCCATCCCGTATACTTTGAGATGGAATAAATAAGGAATTGATCCTGGCCGTTTATTCTGAAAAAAAAGCTCCCGTTTTCACGGTTCATTTTAGAAATCCTATTATTTAATTCAGAATTCCCTTTTAATTTTTTCCCTATTACGCTTTTATCGGAGTGGGCAATAATAGTTTCATCATTGTCCATAACAAGAAACTCTCCGGGAATACCTGTCTGTATTTTTTTATAGTATTCACTTAAAAAATTTTCATTTACATTGATTGCGAGTACAGCAAGAACATTGTCCCTTTCTTTAAGAACCCTGTTATATGTGATAACTTTACCTCCGGCAAGTTTGCTGTTAATATTATTAATAGTAAAATAATTAACCGGATCACAGACAAACCATTTGCCATTATACTCTTCACTTTTTGAATTTCGTATAAACTCTACGTTGCTTTCATTAATCTCTTCATAGAAAGTGCTCTTTGAGTCGATAATTGTGTTCTGATTAGTAATGTAAACATAAAAGGAATCCATGCCTTCCAGTATATTCCTGGCACTAATCATAGACAAAACATAGCTGAACAATTCACGCACTCCTGCGTATTTTTGTATTTTTTCTTTTTCCTCAAGCTTGTGTTTAACGCTGACCGCAGAAGTGAATCTACTGTCCTTTAGTATCAGGTCACTCATCCCGACTACCAGTTCCAGTGAAGAATCGATATTTTGGATTGCAAAATTTAAGCTGCTGGTTACAACTCTTGATGTCTGATCAGTAATTGCCAGCTCCGATCTTTTATATAAAACTGTTCCCACCATTACTGTAGGTAAAAGGATAGCAATATAAATTATTATGAATATTTTGACCCGGAAACTTGCATTTCTAAATAACATGAACATAATTTTTCGGCAAACCCCTAAGCCTTTCTTTAACTATACTTTAATAGTATAAATGTAGCCAGGTCATAGGTCTTTTCTTCATAAATTCAGTTCTCATTACTAAATTATAGTTTAATAATACCTGGCTTGTATTGTTATAACAACCTGACTGTCTTTTGATTTTTTGTATAATTTTTGCTTTTTATTTTATTTTTTCTCTATATTGCATTGGCGCAACTCCATGGAAACTCTTGAAAATCTTGGTGAAATACTGGACATCGCTATATCCCACTTTCTCAGCAATCTCATATATTTTGAGTGTGGGATCATTCATGAACTCAATAGCCTTCTGAATCCTCAAACGCATCAAATATTTTGTGAAAGTCTCACCTGTCTCATCCTTGAACATTTTGCAGAAATAGGTAGCATTTAAATACAGCTTACTTGCTACATCATTCATTGTTATAGGCTCATTATAATGGTTTTCGATATATTCTAAAGCCTTTTCAATTACTTTTCTCTTTTTATTGCTCACGGACTTTTGCAGGCAGTCAATGATTACCGTTATTGTATCCTTAAGTAAGTTCTTAAGCTGATCTATACTTTGCAATATATTTAAGCGTTCAAAAAAATTTAAGCTGAAAGATAAACTATTTTCAATCAGAGAATTTTCCTCCAGAATTATTTTTACCATGGGATATGTTATTTCAAAGTATAAAAGTTTCAAATCTACCGGAAGTAAATCATCACTATCCTTTGTCGCTTCTTTAACCACAATGTCAAGATTTTGAAGGGCACTTCTTCTATCGCTAATCCGGATACTGTTTAAAAGAGGTTGGAGGACATGCGGCCTTATGTTGTAGAGCCTGAGGTTTGCATCAAGTCCTTTTATATCATAAGTTCTGTCTGCACCGAAATATGTTTTAAATTGCAAAGCCTTTTTCGCTTCTCTATAAGAAGTTGAGATATCTAAAAAAGTGGAGCAGGTTCTTCCTATTCCGATTGTAACGGTAATATCCATTACTTTTCTGACTATTCTGCGAATGCAATTTGAAATGGACATAACTTGTCTGGCCAATATGTCGCTGCTGTTTTTTGAAAAAATCAGGCAAATAATCTCCCCTGTATGCAAAAAGAACAATTCACTTTCCCCTAACTTGTCCACAAAATCTCTGATAATATTGCATACAGCAAATTGAGCCAGATGCTCATCCCAATCCCGGTTAGGCCCTATAGAGCCACACTCATCTATCTGAACAACAAAGCATATATAATTTGTGCCTTTATACTCTATGCCTATATATTCCATATAGCTGTAAATCTGTTGTTCGCTTTGAAAATAACCATTAACCAGGTTAATTAAAAATTTTTCCTTTAATATAGCCATACTTTCCTTGATCTGATTTCCGGCTCTTTCAAGTAATTCCTCCTTCTGCTTAAGCCTGTCCAATTCTTTTGTACAGACCGCTATCACATTGATCAGCTCTTCATCCTCAAACGGCTTTAAGATATAATCGAATGCACCAAGCTGGATTGCTTTCTTTGCATATTCAAAATCATCATACCCGCTAATAATGATAACTTTTGCCGAATTGCCTCTTTCTTTCAATATTCTGGCAAATTCCAGACCGTCAATGCAGGGCATTCGGATATCCGTCAATATAATATCAGGATGCAGTTCCTCCGCCATCTTTAAAGCTTCTTCTCCATCGCAGGCTTCACCTGCCACCTGAATACCGACTCTCTGCCAGTCGATGGTATAACGGATCCTTTCTCTAATCCACGATTCATCATCTACAATCAACATTCTGTACACTACTTCACCCTCTTTATTCCCAAAAAATTTTATATTAACGCTATATTGCAGTTTCCAGGAATAAATCCCAAAAGACTGAATTGCAAAAAACAATTAAAGCAGTGTAGTTGCAGTTTATTGTTTCTATACGGCTAATTGTTTCTCTACGGCAAGGCTGGAATCCCCAAGATACTCAAATATTGGAAATGGCCTATTATGATTAATACTCCACCTCCATTTTCATGTTTTCAGAACAGCATTACTCCTATTGGATAAAAAATTAAGAAAACTCTCAGACCAATGCCCTGCTTATCTGACAGCTGTACAGGACAATACTCAAATATGATATTTGTACTCTTAGATTAACTTATTTATCGGGCGTGAAAATGTTTTCTAATAAATTCCTTTTATGTTTACACATTGATAATATTTTAACTAAAATTCTATAAATTGTCAATATATTTAAATATGACATGTTAATTCCATAACGTTTATAGTCTGTAACCTTTTTCTGTCAGGTATAAGTTTAAAGCTATCATTACTGCAATGCCCTACCTATGATTGACATAAACAATCCCTCCGGTAATGAATTTTATAAGTTTATTTACAAATAATAGTTTAGTGGTATATATAAACACTAAATTATGCTTATAAAGGTGGTAATGCCCATGTCAACCAATAGACAAGCCAACAGACTGATTCATGAGAAATCACCGTATTTGTTACAACATGCTTATAACCCAGTAGACTGGTTTCCCTGGAGTGATGAAGCTTTTGAAAAAGCTAAATCAGAAGACAAGCCCGTCTTCCTCTCCATAGGCTACTCCACCTGTCACTGGTGCCATGTGATGGAAAGGGAATCTTTCGAGGATGAGGAAATTGCCTCTATTTTAAATGAATACTTTATAGCTGTTAAAGTGGATCGAGAAGAGCGGCCAGACATAGACAGCATTTACATGGCGGTTTGTCAGGCCTTGACCGGCCACGGGGGTTGGCCACTTACGGTGTTTCTCACCCCTGATAAAAAGCCTTTTTTTGCAGGTACTTATTTCCCAAAAGAGGACCGTATGGGCATGATGGGGCTTAAAAGTCTTCTCAATAGAGTAGTTGAACTGTGGAACAGCCGCAGAAATGAGTTAATATCCTCAAGCAATAAAATTACAAATATGTTTAACAGCCCATTGGATTTTCAGGAAGAGGATATTCAGAACGAAGATATTCCCGAGGACCTTGTACATGATGCCTTTACGGAATTCAAATATGCATTTGACAGCATATATGGAGGTTTTGGGAGTGCCCCTAAGTTCCCGACTCCTCATAATCTATACTTCCTGTTGCGATATTGGCATGCTACGGGTGAAGACTATGCCCTTGAGATGGTGGAAAAGACCCTTGACTCAATGTACAGGGGTGGCATATTCGACCACATTGGTTTTGGATTCAGCCGCTATTCCACTGACAGACGGTGGCTTGTTCCTCATTTTGAAAAAATGCTGTACGACAATGCGCTCCTTGCCATTGCATATATCGAAACATATCAGGCTACAGGAAAAAAAATATATGCAGAAACAGCCCATAAGATATTTACTTATGTGCTCAGAGATATGACATCACCCGAAGGCGCCTTTTATTCTGCGGAAGATGCAGACTCTGAGGGTGTTGAAGGTAAATTCTATCTTTGGACTCCTTCGGAAGTAAAGGACGTCCTTGGCGAAGAGGCTGGAACAAGGTTCTGCAAGTTCTATGATATCACTGAAAGAGGGAATTTTGAAGGCAAAAACATTCTTAACCTCATTGATTCGGATACATCCGGTGAAGATATGAATTTTATAGAGGAATGCCGGAATAAACTTTTTCTGCACCGGGAAAAGAGAGTACACCCCTACAAGGACGATAAAATACTTACTGCCTGGAACGGACTGATGATTGCAGCACTTTCCATCGGTGGCAGGGTTTTGGGTGAGCAAAAATACACAGCAGCCGCAGAAAAAGCTCTTCAGTTCATTCTCGGGAAACTTGTCCGTCCCGGTGACGGAAGGTTGTTAGCAAGGTACAGGGACGGCGAAGCAGCTTTCCCGGCCTATGTAGATGATTATGCTTTCCTTGTATGGGGACTTATTGAGCTTTACAATACAACATTCAAGCCCGAATACCTTGGAAAAGCATTGCAATTAAATGATGACATGATTGAGCTGTTCTTTGACAATGAACATGGAGGTTTATATCTCTATGGCAATGATGGTGAACAGTTGATAGCAAGACCTAAAGAAGTATATGACGGCGCAATGCCTTCAGGTAACTCTGTTGCTACAATGAACTTCCTCAGGCTGGCCAGACTGACTGGGCAAAGCAGATTGGAAGAACTGGCCGGCAGACAGTTCAAGGTGTTCAGCAACAGTCTTACAAGCAACCCATTAGGACATGCATTTTTGCTTTGTTCATTCTTATTTGCCCATTCTGCCGCAAAAGAAGTCGTTATTTCGGGCAGCAATTCTAGGGACAAAGAAATTCTCGCAATGATTGGCGTATTAAGAAACAAATTTAATCCTTTTACTACTGTACTGTTAAGCACGGATGATTTAAAAGATATTGTAAAAATTGCCCCATTTGCTGAAAGATATGAAAGAGCAGGCAATAAAGCTGCTGCATATTTATGTGAGAACTTTTCGTGCCAGGCACCTGTATATGACAGCGAATCTCTCAGCAAATTGTTATACGGACATCAAATGAATTGAACCGCACAGAAAAGTTGTACAAACATTTTTTCGCTGGTATAATTGTTATGGCCGAAAGTTATTCCGGTTCAATATAGTTTCTGAATGTTGTAATTTCGAATCTATATGATTTAGTACCTGTGCCATAAGTTATTTTTGCAAGCAGGCATGCATTAAATAAGCGGATCATGTGATTATATAAGCAAATTATATAAATGATCATGTAATTATGTAATTTAATAATATAAATTATTATTTAACTAAATAAGCGAATCACGCAATAAAAATCAGCGAAGATTAGTAAATTTTTCTGTCCGGTAAGTGATATTATGAGAGGTGTGATGCAATGAAAATTCAAAAATATGATATTGCAATAATAGGTTGTGGTATTTCAGGTATATTTTCAGGATATGAGTTAATCAAAGAGGACCCTTCTTTAAGAATAGCAATGTTTGACCATGGCAATGACATATATAACAGAAACTGTCCGGCAATAAAGCTAAAAGACAGGGACTGTATCGGCTGCAAAACCTGCAGCATTATGAGGGGCTTTGGCGGTGCAGGCGCATTCTCTGACGGCAAATTCAACTTCACAACTGAATTCGGCGGATGGCTAAACGAATACATTTCAGATGAAGAGGTGATGGAACTTCTCTATTACGTTGACAGAGTATATGTGGCTTTCGGAGCTACCACTGAAAAACACTCGGCATTTACCAAGGAAGCTGCGGAAATTGAAAAGAAAGCCCTGGAAAATGACCTTCATCTTTTGAAAGCAGAAGTAAAGCACCTTGGCACTGAGAATAATCTTAATATTTTAAAAAGGTTGTATGACCATCTTAAAAAGAATTTAGATATATTCTGTAATACTGACGTAAAACAGATTATACCTGTTGATTCATATTACAGGCTTGATTTGGGCAATGAAAAATACATAGAATGTGATTATTTAATAGTTGCGCCCGGCAGGTCAGGGGCAGAATGGTTTTCACAGCAATGTAGAAATCTCGGCCTGAAACTCATAAATAATCAAGTGGACATAGGTGTAAGAGTAGAACTTCCGGCAAAGGTGTTCGAGCATCTTACAGACACAATGTATGAATCAAAACTTTTGTACAGGACAAAGCAGTATGGAGATATTGTCAGGACCTTTTGCATGAATCCATATGGATATGTGGTTTCAGAAAATGTTGACGGAATAATAACAGTTAACGGGCACAGCTATACCGACCCCAAATTAAGAAGTAATAACACCAATTTTGCATTGCTGGTCAGCAATAGATTTACACAACCCTTTAACGAGCCTTATAAGTACGGAAAAAGGATAGCTTCCCTCTCCAATATGCTTGGCGGAGGTGTACTTGTTCAGAGGTTCGGAGATCTGATAAAGGGCGTAAGAACAAATGAGCACAGGCTAAGCCAGAGCTTTACAAAGCCTACTTTGAAAGCCACTCCGGGTGATCTCAGCCTGGTTCTTACCAAGAGGCATCTTGACAATATAATTGAAATGATATATGCACTGGACAAGATAGCACCGGGAACGTCCAATTACGACACCTTGCTGTACGGTGTAGAAGTTAAGTTCTACAGCGCTCGGCTCGAGCTTACGAATGAATTGGAAACAAAACTGAAAAACATGTTTGCTATCGGAGACGGAGCAGGAATAACCCGTGGACTCTCCCAGGCAAGTGCCAGCGGTGTCCATGTCGCCAGAAAAATACTGGAAAGAATCCGTAAGAAACACTAAAAAGAATCCATTCGAAACACTGATAATTCAAAGTGAAGCAAAAAAGTACAGCGGAAAGCATGGTCGTCTTTCCGCTGTTTTTTCGTACAGTTTTTTCGTACAGTTTTTTCATACTGCTGTTTTAATTCTCTTATCTTTTTGCTTGCTGTTTCATTTTGTTATTCTTTAGCTGTTATTCTCCTGCTGTTATTATCCTGCTGTTATTCCTATGCTGTTATTCGCATGCTGCTGTTCTCATACTGTTACTCCCATTCCGTTACTCCAGTTCTGCTACTTGCATTCTGTTACTCCAGTCTGCTACTCTAATTCTTTAATTATCATCCTATACCTTTTTATTGTAGTTCCATACTTTTTTATAATTTGAGAAGTTTGTCTTAACAATTCTACTTTGTATTTTATCTATAGTTATTAATTATTCTATCTATAGCTATAACTTATTATTTCATCTATGGCTATTAACTTGTTATTTTATCTATAGCTGTTAACTTATATTTTATCTATTATTTTATCTATGGCTGTTAACTTATTTTAATTGCTGAGTCGCTTGTCTGCCCGGCAATCAAGCTGCTATGCATGATTAACGCTTAATTATGCAGCTTTACTCACATTTAATAATGCTGCCCTACACTTAAACATAATTATGCTGTTCTGCTTAAACATGATTTTGCTGCTCTGTTTAACATAATTATGCTGTTTTGCTTACATTCAAGCCGGTATTCTGCAGTCTCTTTATTGCACTCTTTACACTCGGCAGCAATAAAATCACCATGCATATTATTAAGTCAGGAAGTATATATGATATGTTGTATCCGAATGAATAAAGGAAAACATTCTGATCTCCTGCATATTCGGCAAAGAAAACGACTCCTGAAAGAAAATGACACAAGAATCTTGCCATACTCCCTACAAAAGCTCCAAGCCACTGTCTGCCTCTGAAAAGTCCTGCAGTTCCCAGAAGGGCAAAAGCTATCGGGTAGTCAAGCAGAAGCTGTGTCCAGTGGACAAAATAAGGTTCCTGGATATACTGGAGCATCCCATAGCACAATCCTGCCAGAATCCCCGCTCTCGGTCCTGCAATATACGCATAGATGAATATCGGGAGCATGCTGGCTACAGTTATTGAGCCTCCGTTAGGAAATTCCACTATTTTAATAAAAGACAGTATAAATGCTGCTGATATCGCAAGAGCTCCGTATGTCAATGTTTTTGTATTGTACGAAGTTTTTTTGCTTATAATTACGAAAATACCGACAAGCAGCAATACAGCCACAATCGTAGCAAGAGGCTTCGGACTGATAAGCTTTGAAAAGTTTTCATAAATTACAACTTTAAATCCCTCAAACATTTTTAATTCCCCTTTTCATATCATTATTTATAGTTTTTGTCCAAACAAACTGTGGGGAAGCTGTATATTTTTGACGGATGAAGGTTTGATATTTTCATCTGCACATGTGCATTAAAAAACCCTTCATCCTGAACAGGATAAAGGGTTAAATTCAAATATACATACGTAGTTAAAATCTTTCCCTTCGCTAGCATTACCCAGTTCAGGTTCAATGGGTCGGAACAGATTTAGTTCCCTCTCAGCCGAATCCTTTCAGCTCCCCAAGTTCATTTATTAATTTGTAATTTTTATATTAGTATAATAAGGTTTTGTTGTCAATACTTATGCATACATTACTCAACATATGAAGTATTTGTATTTATTTCTATCGTATTGGTTTTCCCGTTCCATGTAACTCCGATATCAAACAACTTCAAAATGTCACGGAGCTTGAAGTAATTGTTGCCGTCAATATTGTATGCTATAAGTGTAACTGGCTTTCCGTCCAGGTAAATTGCAGAGCTAGTTGGGGTTGCAACCTTGCTTGTGAGATTTGGAGAAGTCTTCAATTCATTTCCAACCGGTGTATATGGCCTGTTTGAAAACAAATTGATTGCATTTTTTGCGCCGTCCCAGGTAACTTCAAAATTTTTGTTGGTTCCGTTTACTGCCTGGGCCAAATCACGCAGTTTGAAATAATTATATCCGCCAATATTATAGGAGTCGAAAGCAATTTTCCTGCCATTTACAAGAACCGTTGACTTATTGGGCTGTACGATAACCTTTGTGCCCGAATTATCGGAGGGAGTGGCAGTTTTTACATCTGAAAGAACCGTCAGAACGTAATCACTGTTGCTATAATCTCCAAAAGCCCTTCTTTTAACGGCAAAATAATAATCACCCGGCTCAAGTTTGAGTTTATTTCCCTGCTGGGTATACCTTCCTGTTACCGTTGTTGCGTATGAATAATAATCCAGGCTTTGTATTGAAACCAGGTTATTTAGTGAGTCCACTTTAAAAATTTCTACGTTATATTCACCTTCAGTATCGTATTCCAAACTGACCTGCAAATTTCCGGATGTGGGCAATTTCACAAGGTAGTAATCAATATCATCTCTATTACTGAGATTTCCGGTACATGGAGAGTTGCAGCCAATAAATGTTGCAGATCTTGCACTATTATTATTTTCTTTTTCAAAATCGTTGCCAGGTTCTGCATTATAGTTTACAGTCAGAATATAGTCGCTATTGCTGTAGTCTCCAAAAGATCTTCTTTTAACAGCAAAATAATAATCACCTTCCGCAACCCTGAGTTTATCTCCCAACTGGGTATACCTTCCGGTTAACGATGTTGCATATGAATAATAATCCATATTTTGTATTGAATTCAGGTTATTTAGAGAGTTCAATTCAAAAACTTCTACATTATATTCACCGTTAATATCATATTCAAATTTAACCTGTATACTTCCGGGATAAGGTAAACTTACCACATAATAATCAACATCATCCCTGTTATTGAGATTTCCGGTGCAGGAAACGTTACTGCTGATTAATGTAGCATTTTTTGCCTCATTATTTGGCTCCTTTTCATAATCATTGCCTGGTTCAGCACTATATTTAATGGTCAGATAATATTCATTGCTGCTAAAATCACTATAACTTCTTCTTTGTACATTTACACAGTAATTACCCGCAGGAACTCTGATCTTGTCACCTTCCTGGGTATATCTTCCGGTTATTGATGCTGCATATGTATAAAAGCTTTGTCTTTGTATTGAAACCAGGCCCGATGTTGGGGTTGCTTGGAAGATTTCTATATCATACTCGCCTTCAATGTCATATTCAAATCTTACTTGCAAACTTCCGGGCTCTGATATTGAAAACCTGAAAGTGTCTACCTCATCCCGATCATTCAGGTTATCAACATAAATCGCGTTTACTGATATTACAGTATCAGTTCCCTGACTGGCGTATACTGTAAGAGGAATCAACAATATGCATGCTGCCATTGCGATTATTAAGGTTGCAGTTAAAAGCTTTCTTTTCATATTAATTTCCCCTTTCATATTAAAATTTAAAATAAGATTAAATAATATTATTTATATATTATTTAATTAAAAGAAAACTTAAAATTGATTAAAGTAAACTTTTTATGCACTCCTCAAGGTTCTTTAATAATGTCACTTAGTACAAAAAATCTGCCTCTTATTTCCAATAATTGTAAGGCAGATAATTGCAACTGTACTTCTCTTCTTTCTTATACTTATTGCGTAAATTGCAAAAGAATGCGGAATTTAAATTGCTGTGAATGCTTAAAGCAGTTTGGCTGTGAATGCTAGGAGTAGTTTGGCTGTGAATGTTGGAAGTAGCTTAGCAATAAATACCGGAAACAGGTTATAAGTACGAATCTGGCTTATATTACTGTGTTCTGATAATTAATCATGCACTATAGATTATATCACAATATAATTCATTTATTACAAGTACAAAGTATGTTTCATCAACATTTCCCAACATTATTATTCTATTTCAGAATAGCTTGCCAGTCAATCTCAATGTCAGAAAACTTAAACATGTCAAAGGAATGTTGTGCAGTACGGAATGCAGAGCGGTGCAAAAGGAGGGGACCAACTGTACCGGACACAAATTTTATGTTAAAATGGACAGGGTTTAATCTACCGCAAAAAATAACAAAATATTATTGATAAAAAATAGGAGGAAACATGTTATCAGAAAATATGGATACTATGGGAATGATATTCGGACTGGCAGGCGGGCTTGCTCTTTTTATATATGGTATGAATCTTATGGGTGAGGGACTTCAAAAGGCAGCCGGAGAAAAAATGAGGCGCATTCTTGAAGTACTTACAAAAAATCCGTTAATGGCTATCCTTGTAGGAACACTTGTAACATCCATAATACAGAGCAGCAGTGCAACTACAGTAATGGTTGTAGGATTTGTAAGCGCCGGCCTGATGACGTTACCTCAGGCTATTGGGGTTATATTTGGAGCAAACATCGGAACAACAGTCACAGCGCAAATCGTGGCTTTTGATATTGGTGACTATGCCTATCCCATTGCGGCAATCGGCTTTCTATTGATGTTCTTGTCAAAAAGGAAGAGTATCAGGTATTTCGGTCAGATTATATTCGCATTCGGAGTATTGTTCATAGGTTTAAACACAATGGGCGATGCAATGAAACCATTAGGCCAGAGCAAGGTTTTTTCGGATATAGTACTTCGCCTTGGAAAAAGCCCTATACTTGGATTGCTTGTGGGAGCAATCGGAACCGGCATCATTCAAAGCAGCAGTGCATTTATAGCTGTCCTTCAAAACCTGGCTTCCACACCTGTAGATAATGCAGGAAATACACTTATAAACCTTCAGACAGCTCTACCTATATTATTTGGAAGCAATATTGGAACTACGGTAACAGCTCTGCTCGCCAGCATTGGTGCCAGCATCAATGCAAAACGTGCTGCTGTCGCCCACACAGTTTTCAATGTGTTTGGTTCTGTTGTATTTATGTTTTTTATACCTTCATTTTCAAAGCTTGTTCAATTAATTTCTCCTGCCGGCCCGGAGGCAAAAATGATTTCACGCCAGATAGCTAATGCGCATACCGGTTTCAACTTGATAAATACAATTATATGGCTTCCACTTATACCTGTACTTGCAAAAATAGTTAAAATACTTGTTCCCGGAAAAGAAAAACATATCGAAAAAGGTGTCCTCTATCTCGACAAGAGAATGCTCAGAAACCCGCCTATAGCTATGAATCTTGCTACAAAAGAGCTTACGAGAATGGCAGTGACTGCTCAGCAGATGATGCAGAGCGCCAAAAAGTCATATATATTTTCAGATATGGATGAAGCGAAAAAGGTGCACGAATATGAAGAAACAGTGGATAAGTTACAGTGCGAGATAATAAGTTATCTTTCTATGATGCTCTCAATGAGTGCCCTTACATCACGTCAGTCTGTGAGGCTTACAGGACTTATGCATGTTGCAAATGACATTGAACGGATAGGCGATTATTGCCAAAATATTGCAGAATCCGCTGAGATAAAGGAAGATGAAAACCTGCCCTTCTCTGATGAAGCAATTAAAGAAATAAAAAATGCCTTTGAAGAGGTTAACGCCATGGTAGACGATACAATTCACGCTCTTAATGAGGGGAATATTGAGCTGGCCAGAAAAGCCCTGTCAAAGGAAAAAGATATTGACGAACTGGAAAAAAGCCTCCGTTCAAGGCACCTTGAAAGGCTTTCCAAAGGATTGTGCAATCCTTTGTCTGCAATCTCTTTTGTAGAACTGGTTCATAATCTTGAGAGGATTGCAGACCATTGCACAAACATCGCAGAAGCTGTTATTGAAGATTATAAAGGCTCTCTTGATGATGGCAAAGGCTCCTCCATTGATGATAATAAAGGCTCTATTAATGATAATAAAGCCTCTGCCGATGATAATGATAATGAAGATACACCTTCTTTATAAGGCTTTGTATAATACTTTTTGTCAATAGTATACCTTTTACCTATTTTAAAAAGCTTTACTTTTATTATTAGTAAAAGTAAAGCTTTAGTTTTTATCTATGTTTTTATGTTAGAAAAGAATTACCGTCTACATGTTGGAAAAATCTTATCCTTGTACTTTCCAAGCTGGAGCATCAATGGATAGCCCAGGCCATAGCACGCTGCAGCCTGTCCAAGAGCAACCCAGCCCATGCTTGCAAGCAGAGGTGCCTGCAGCACATAATTTAGTATAAAACCTACAACAACTGCGTTAATAAGTACCGGCGGCAGTGGCACAAGAAAGCGCCTTGGCATTTTATAAGATAAAAAAGCCGCAACCAGCGTAGCCAGACTGCCAAATATTACATCAATAGGCCCGTTTCCGCTAACTATATTTGTAACGACACATCCCACAAAAAGTCCTGGTATTGCTGCGGGTGTAAATGCAGGTAATATTGTAAGAGCTTCTGAAATTCTCATCTGAAACATTCCTGAACTTATTGGGGCAAAAATAATTGAAATCACCGCGTACAATGCAGCAATAATAGCTGCTTCCGCCAAAAATCTGATATTACGTCTTTTCCACATACAACTGCTCCTCTCTATTAATTATTTTGCTACTCTTTTACTGTTTATACACTGCAACAACTGCGACAGAGCGCGAACTGCGACAGGGTACGGTTCCTTGTCTCGTATTTGCGCCGAATGAAACAGGGGACGGTTCCTTGTCACATGTTTACAATGTATCTAAAATGTGACTGTCAAGAACCGTCCCCGCCAAAAAATAAAATGCTGTCAACGTCGCACGCATACCACGCGCACGAAAAAAGGGCATATCTGCCCCTTAATTAACAATTATTTTCAACCCGGTAAAAACCGGGAGCCATAGTTTTGTTTAAGGACAGGATGGTTCCGAACTGTCCGGTATAAAACACTTCCTGTGCTTTATACCAATATTCACTTGTCCATTAGATTATAGCATCATATAATACAGCAATCAATACTATCTTTGAAGCCTTCTTCAGCCAATATCATTACTTTACCTCAATATACTTCGAAATTCTCTCCATCAGCACAGCCATTTGTGCCCTTGTTGTTCCTTCATATGGATGAAATCCTCCATCGGTGCCCCCTGTAAAGATCCCGTTATATGTCATCTTAAGTATTGAGTCATAGGACCATTTGAACTTATTATAGGTTATATCCCAATATGGATTATCAAATTCTTCATCAGCATCAGGCAGTGAAAGAATCCTGTCCAGCATAACTGCTATTTCTTGTCTTGTAACAGGATTATCAGGCAGGAAATTCCCATCCCCTACTCCTATCACAATATTATTCTGTCTTGCTATTTCTATCTCATTCCTTGCCCAGTGTTTTGATGTATCTTTAAAGGATGTTCCGCTGGTATCTCCCTCCAGTTCGAGAGCTCTTACCAGTACTGCTGCCACCTCAGCTCTTGTAATGACTTTATCAGGTGCAAACTTTGTACTGGAGACCCCATTCATCCAGCCTTTTTCTTCAACAAAGAAAATTGACTTCTCCGCCCAATGGCCTTCACTATCTGTAAAGTAACGCCCATTGAGCCACCGGTCATAGTATGACCAGGTGTCCGCTGTTTCCTGTCCAAGGCTCCAGCTTCCCGTTCCTTTAATGTCATATTTCTGTACCAGGCTTAATTTATACTTAATAGACTGCTCATTTTCATACCATATGGTATAAGTACCTGCATCAAGTTTTTTGCCCAATATAGTAGGTTTTTGATCCCCTGCCTTTATAGTAATCACTGCTTTAGGAGTTTGAGCATTTTTATCATAAGTAACTTTTCCGTTATATTTTTGAATCAATTGTTCAACAGTTGCATTACTTACCCCATACCCGCCATATGATCCGTCGTTCTTCCATAGCCTGCCGTAAAACGGTATTCCCAGCACAATTTTATTCTTAGGCACCCGTTCAATTGCATGCTCTATTGATCTCTCAACAAATGATGCGCTTGCCACAGGTCCTGCCGGACCACCCTGATAACTCTCGTCATATGCCATAATCATAAGATAATCGGAGTATTTTGCAAGAGCAGCATAATCGTACGAACCCTGCCAGCCTTTTGAAATATTATAAGGGTTAGGCGCAACGGCAACTGAAAGAGACTTTTTGTAACCCAGCTTGTTTCTTAGTATCCTTATAAAATCAGTATAATTTTCACGGTCAGCCTCTGTGAGATTTTCAATATCTACATTGACGCCATCCAGATTATACTTATTAATTACAGTTGCTATTTGCTGTGCGAGAGCCTCCCTTTTACTTAAAGCATTTCTTCCTGCACTCCTGTCCCAGTGGTTGCTGAGAAAGGGAACAACTTTCACGCCTCTTGCGTGCATTTCATTTATAAAATTGGTATCAAAAGACAAATCAATTTCAAGGTTTCCTTCACTATTAATATTAAAATAGCTTGGAGAAATCTCATTTAATGATCCTTTTGTACGGTCTACATAATAACTATAGGTTGATGGCTTCCCGAAGTATATATATGACATATTAAACCGTTTTGTTTGCGCATCAACGCCATTAACAGCCGGAGAAAGAATCACTATAAATGTAACCAGTATCAATATAATTGCCGCCGCTTTTGTTGCTTTTCTTCTCATACATAATAACCCCCTGCTAATACAATACAAGACAGGGGGTAATTATTCAACAGACAATTTATGTAAACTTAACATGTTGTAATAGGTAATGGGATATCATTGTGGAGAGCTTATGAGCTATTTATTAACTCTTAAGCCCGGGACTCCTGCCAGCGAAATGCCAGCCACAACAAGTAAGCCTATAAGGTGCTATTCTCCTATAATTTTTACCAGCACTCTCTTTCTTCTTTTTCCGTCAAACTCTCCATAGAATATCTGCTCCCATGGTCCCAAATCCAATTTACCATTGGTTACAGCCACTACAACCTCTCTGCCCATTATAGTGCGTTTAAGATGGGCGTCAGCATTATCCTCAAAACCATTATGGTGGTACTGGTCATAAGGCTTTTCAGGAGCAAGTTTTTCAAGAAATACTTCAAAGTCCCTGTGTAATCCGCTTTCATCATCATTTATAAATACACTTGCAGTTATGTGCATCGCATTGCAAAGCAGCAACCCTTCCTTTATACCGCTTTCAGCAAGGCATCTTTCCACCTCAGGAGTAATATTTATAAATTCTCTGCGCTTTTTGACTTCAAACCAGAGTTCCTTTCTGTAACTTTTCATAAAATATCACCCTCCCGTTAAATTAATACAAGCAGAACAATCCTTTATGAGCAAGACAATATTCTGTACAAGGCAATATATTCTGAACAGAATTACATATTTTAGTGGTCTAAAATACATGACCTATAAAACATCTCTTAATCCAGGGAAATAATTACTTTCATTGCATATTCCCCTTTTTCCTGTATGTATTCATAGGCTTTTTTATAATCTCTGAATGTAAAATGATTGGAAATAAGCGGCTCAAGATTTATTTTTCCTTGCTGAACCAGTTCTATTGCCTTAATGTAATCCTCTTCCCGGTACATGAGTGTTCCAATAAGTCTGAGCTCTCTATCCTGTACAAGTCCCATGTCTACATATCCCTTGCTTGGGAACACACCTACCACAATTATATCTGATCCTTTTCTGGCATTGTTGATTGCCTGATCCATGGTTGTCTCTATTCCTACACATTCAAGTATAATATCTGCTTTGTCAGGTCCAAATTTTTCAATTATAGCTTTCCCAACATCTTCCTTCCTGGTATTAATGCAGTGATCAATCATGCATTTTTTAGCCACTTCCAGGCGGTATTCACTAATATCTGTTATCATTACTTCAGATGCACCCATCGCCTTGGCTGCCTGGGCTACAAGGTTGCCTATGGGGCCTGCTCCAAGTACAAGCACCTTTTTGCCGTTAACGTCCTCACTTCTTCTCAGTGCATGAACCGCTACCGCCAATGGTTCTATCATTGCTCCAAAGTCAAAGCTTAACCCCTCGGGCAGCTTAAGAACTTTCCTGGCATCGACTGCAAAGTATTCAGATGCCATCCCGGTTGTCTGGAAACCCATAACCTTTAAATTCTCACATATATTGTATTTCCCATGCCTGCATGGATAGCACTCCCCACATACTACCTGAGGTTGTATGGTAACGATATCTCCCGGCTTTAATCCGGTTACATCATCCGCAACTTTAACAATTTCCCCGCTAACTTCATGTCCCTGAACAACAGGATATGTAGTATATGGATGCTTTCCATGATATACATGAATGTCAGAACCACATACTCCAATTCTACGCATCCTGACAAGTACCTGGCCTTCTTTAATTTCGGGAATGGGCACTTCATTGAACTCAATTTGTCCCGGTGCTGTCATTACCGCCTGCAGCATGATATCAACTCCTTTTCATCTTTCAGATAATTATTTCAGATATGTTCTTTTCTTTATATAATTTCTTGAAATCTATATCCTTATTATTAGATTTTACCATATATGCAGGCATTTATCATCAATATGAACAAAGTACAAGCTAATTTAAATAAATTAACCTGTCGCGACTGCTCTTATAATAGCAACTTTGTCTACCTTTTAAGATAGCAACATTGCGTATCAAGATGCCGTCACAACAGGTTGTTTTTACACAGCATTATTCAGGTTCAACTACCCTCACTTCATTATTTTTTATAAAGGATTTCTCCCATTTTTCCACGTAGTCACCTCTTGCCCACTCGGCCATAATTACTGCATCCCCATTATTGAGTTTTATTTTTTCCAAGGGATATTCGGATATGTTATCTCCTTCAATTTTATAAATTAAAATATGGCTCTGAGTTAAAATCAAAGCAATATCTTTATTAGGAGAAGTGTAGGCATCCACGGCACCGGGAACTTTATCCTTAATATATTTCCAGGGCAAATGGAGAGTATCAAAGGCAACAAGCTCCGGCGGGGGTATAAGATTAATGTTATAGTCCACGTAAGGGATGGAGTCTGCCTGTTTGATGTTGATTCTTCCTTTTACAAACCAATGTCCTGTCCTTCTGAAAAGGGCAAAGTTTTCCTCAATCCCAATTTTTTCAGCCGCATTTGCTACCACGGTATCAGACTTCTCAAAGAGACTGCTAACAGCACTTTCCAATGCCAGTAACCCGTTTTCTCCTGCAATATCGGAGATTTTAACTCCATCATTTCTTTGAATATTGTCAACCGGGATGGTCTTCAGCCTGTTTTCCTGCCAGGTATATGAATTGCCTTTATAGTTACCATGCCCTAATGTTTCAATTGACACATAATCATTCCCGATAAACAGTATGGTCTTGTACAGTACCCCTGTCCTGTCTTTCCAGTAATCTGACACTTTCCAGTAGTCTGACGCTTTTCTACCGTCTTCAAGGACTATCAGGTCTCTTGATACATTGGCTGTATCCTTTGAAGGCACTCTCCTTGCAGTCAATATATCTTCCTCAATTTCACCGTTTTTGATGCGCTCTATATCAATGTACCAGAACCCGCTCTTTCTTGGCAAAAATATTCCGTCGGCTTCCATGATGGTGTGCAGCTTTCTGTCGCTGGACGCAATCCATATGGTCCTGTAACTATACTGTGGTGCTTCATCGTCTTCGGTGGAACCGGTCTTTACAGGTGTACGAATTCCCAACAAAATTCCTGACCGAATGTTCTCCTCTTCTTCTGTCTCTATATCTTCTTTCCCAACCAGGTTCATTTTGGCTTTTCCATATAGTTCACTGTCAACCCTGTCAGAAATTTTTGTAAGCCGGAAAAAATCCCCATCGATATTTACAATAAGCTCGTTATCATTAACTTTCGCAAATTCATACAAAAAATTGTCAGACGAAGACAGAGTTATTACATATACTTCTTTATCTGTTATTCCAAGCTTACGAAAGTCATCTTTAAAATTAAAAAGAAAATACTCATGAGCATTGACCTTTCTTATCTTATATCCTATATTATCCCAGTAGTAATCCCCTATCACAGCTTCGTTGGCTGAGAATACAGCTGTCTTATTCTCCCATTGTTCACTATCCTTTATAGAAGGAGATCTCTGTCCATGAAGCAGGCACTTTTCAAACTTCCACTCTCCCAGTATGGGAACAGTTTTATTTTGAGGCGATACAATCTTACTTTCAGTATCTATTGCTGTATTTGCACATCCTGCAAATCCCACGGCAAGACTGAATATGCATAAATACAGTAATAATCTTTTCAACGCAGCCATCCTCTACACCTCCCCGCCATTATTCAAAGGCAGTGTCACAGTTGCCTCCGTGCCTTTACCAAGTACGCTGGCTATTTCAAAAGTTCCACCCATGAGCTTTATTATCTCATCGCAGATAGAAAGGCCTATACCATTGCTGGAATTGCTGTTTTTCCCTTTAAAAAATTTCTCCTTTACATGTGGAAGTTCGTCAGGTGAAATTCCGCATCCTGTATCCTTTATCCTGAAAACAAGGCTATTCTCCTTACACATGACATTAAACAACACTTTCCCGCCTGCAGGTGTAAATTTGAATGAATTGTCCAGAATATTTATAAAAACCTGCTTGAGTCTGTTTTCATCAGTAATCAACGGCGGAATCTCACCCTCAATAATGACTTCAAAATTAATGTTTTCTCGTTCCGCTCTCGGTGAAAGCTGCATTTTCAACTGTTTTACCAGTTCTTCCACGTCTACTTGCTCTTTTATCATTGTTATCTTTCCGGATACAAATTTTGAGAAGTCAAGAAGTTCCTCAACCATAACGGTCAGCCTGTCACTTTCCTTTTCAATTATCTCAAGCCCGTCAGAGAGCAGTTCAACATCTCCCATGCTCCCTTCTCTCAGTGTGACAGCCCACCCTTTTATAGACGTCAGGGGTGTCCTTAGCTCATGTGAAACTGATGAAATAAAATCATTTTTCAGCTGATCCCTTTTTACTATTTCATCAGCCATATAATTCAGCGTATCCGCAAGTTTTCCAATTTCATCATCATATCTTTTTACCGGCCTTGTAGTAAAATTGCCCGAGGCCATTTTTTTCGCAGCCGATATTATCTCTTTCAAAGGACTGATTATTGTATTGGACATAACCATGCTTATAATCCCAGAGACAAAAACCGCAATAATTCCAATCCACATAAAAATCAGAAAAATTCTCTTTATATCATTATTGACCTCTCTTAATGAAGTAATAAAGCGCAGAACACCGACGGTCCCTTCTCTGGATTTCAATGGATAAGATACAGCCATGACAAGGTTATCATCATAATCCACTTTTCCGACCCATTTTCCGGTATTGCCTTCAAGTGCCGCTTTGACATCAGGCATCTTCGATGCATTTTCAGGAATAACACCAATAGAATCCATAAGCACTTCACCATTGGTATCAAGAATTTCAACCTGTGCCGGAACCTGTTTCCAGAAAGTGTCCACATTGTTAAGTACATTATCATAAAGGGTAGCATCTGAAAAATACCTGTAATAGAGGTCTGCTGACGTCTTGATCTGGTTATAGAGGTTATTCTCAAGATTTTTATAATAACTTTGCTTTACAACATTAATTATTAATGTTTCAAGCAAAATAACAGTTATTATTATTATAAATATAAAGTTTACTGCCAATCTCGTTTTTATACTGCGCATATCAAACCCCAAATCCAATTTTCTCTGCAGGACACATATATTTTTTATCAGATATATGTTTCTCTGTCAGACATCTGTATTTCTCTTTTATTTCTCTGCGAGACATATTTAATCATGCTGCCATCTATAACCATAACCCCAGACAGTTTCTATATATTTCGGCTCTGAAGGATTGTCCTCCAGCTTTTCCCGCAATCTCCTGATATATACATCCAGGGCTTTAAGATCTCCAAAATAATTCTTACCCCATACCGAATTTAACAGTTCGTTTCTGCTCAAAGCCCTTCCGCTGTTTGTCATAAACATTTTCAATATAGAAAACTCGGTAGGTGTTAAATTTATTTCAACAGAGTCTTTAAAAAATTTCTGGGCATTTAAATCAAGCAGAAATTTTCCCAAGCGAATCCGCTTACTGTTTTCCACTACGCCGTCCATTCTTCTTAAAATAGTCCGGATTCTGGCTATAAGTTCCAATGGATTGAACGGCTTTACCATATAATCATCAGCGCCGAGTTCAAGCCCCATAATTTTGTCGTTGTCCTGCGTCCTTGCCGTAAGCATTATTATAGCTGTATCAGGCATCTCCTGCCTTACCCTGCGGCAAAATTCAAAACCGTCCATGCCCGGAAGCATGATATCAAGAACAATCACTCTGGGTGTAAAACTATTCAGTATTTCAAGAGCAGATTCGCCTGATTCAGCTTCCATTACACTAAATCCATTTCTGACAAGATTTATCGTTATAAACTTTCTAATAGAAGGTTCATCTTCTACAACAAGCACTTTTATATTTTCATTGCTCACTGAAATCACTCCGTAACTGTTGCAGATCTGCTAACTCAACTTGTTGTGCCGGCATTTTGATATCAGAAGTCCCGAACTTAACAGCTAATAAAAACTCGCTTTAAACTTTCCGCAATGCCATCTGATTATCAAACACAACAAGTTAAATTAAATAATATACTTACTGCATATATCTGCGTCTTATTTTTATTATACTACATTTATCAAAACTGTTGAAATTAAGCTCATATCAACAGGTACTGTTACATATCAACAGGTACTGTTATTTGACTGCTGTTTGAGCACTGAGGCATAACCTCACGGCATATATTCAATGTAAGCCTGTAAATAAGCAGGGGAACAGACAGCTTGCACTTTCCGGTGATTATTTCCTTATAGGCTCTTACAAACACTTCCTGCGCAAGCCTGCTTGCTTCATCTCTATCACCGCAAACGCCAAGCATTATGTTAAAAACCTTTTTATGATGGCCTCTTGTTAATTTATCAAAAGCACCTATATCACCGTTTATAGCCTTTGATAACAGAGTTTCATATGTAGTGTCCATATTACCTCAACCGCCTGTCGCACAAACTACTGCCATGCCATTATTAATAATATAACTTTTTCAGTCTTGTTTATTTAACAAAAGGTTAAAATTTATCGCTTCCATATTTCAATCATTTGGATGTTATACTGCTGAGCCATTAAAACAAATGAACAGTAAAAACAAGTTTCTCTTATATATATCATTTTAATAAACCAATAATCACTTAAGCATACTTTTTTCACTGTTGATAAACAATATTGATTGTGTTATTATCAATCTATTTAGTGCATCAAGCATATAAACAGCAAACGCTATTGCCTGAAAAGAGAAATTTGAGGTTATGAGAGATGAAAACACTTAGCAAAATGCGTCCGGTGCACATCATTACATTAGGATTTGCCTTGTTGATTATATTGGGTGCAATATTGCTGCTCCTTCCCCTTTCTGCAAATGAGGGGGTAAAAGTACCGGTTATTGATGCATTCTTTACTTCAACAAGTGCCGTTTGTGTCACCGGTCTGATTGCAATTGATACTGCTGATACATTTAATGGGTTTGGACAAACCGTGGTTGCGTTACTAATACAGATAGGCGGTCTGGGTGTTACTTCCGTAGGAGTTGCATTTATCATTTTAGCAGGTAAAAAAGTAACTTTTAAGGAGCGTATGGTTATAAAAGAAGCGCTAAACCTGGATTCGATGAAAGGGATTGTCAAAACTGTAAAGTCAGTTCTTCTGTTGACTTTATGCTTCGAAGGTATTGGTGCGTTGTTAAATTTTCTTGTATTCTCGCAGGATTATCCCATTCCCAGGGCAATTGGAATCAGCCTGTTTCATTCCATAGCTGCCTTCAATAACTCGGGTTTCGATATTCTTGGAGGATATAGAAATTTAATTCCGTATCAGGACAATGTACTTTTGAACCTTACTACATGCGGATTGATTATTTTTGGCGGCCTGGGATTTCTTGTGATAAAGGAAATTATTCATAAACGTTCCTTTAAAAAGCTTTCACTGCATTCCAAAGTGGTTATAGTGATGACAATCAGTCTTCTTATAATAGGGACGCTTTTACTAAAATACACAGAAGACATCACTTGGCTGGGAGCTTTCTTCTATAGCACTTCTGCAAGAACAGCAGGCTTTAGTACTTATCCAACGGGTACTTTTACCAATGCCGGATTATTTATTCTGATTTTATTAATGTTTATCGGAGCTTCCCCGGGCTCAACCGGTGGCGGTATAAAAACTACAACTGCATTTGCTTTGATAAAGAGTGCTTATAGTATGTCAACCAACAAACAATGTATGGCCTTTAAAAGAAAGCTGCCGAATGATGTTATTGCAAAGGCATTTATTATTACTTTTCTTTCGGTTGTACTTGTCTGTGTTGATACATTTTTATTGTGTATCTTAGAGCCACAGTATACTTTTATACAATTATTGTTTGAAGTTGTATCAGCGTTCGGTACTGTAGGATTGTCAACAGGAATTACTCCTGATTTAAGCGTAGCCAGCAAGGTAATTATAATACTTACCATGTTTACAGGACGTTTGGGCCCTCTGACTATAGCAACCATCTGGAGCTATAAACCATCATCAGGTATTAGTTACTCAGAGGAAAATATTAATATAGGATAATAAGACTATTAATACATGATAATAAGATAAATGAAGGAGAAGATAATATGTTTCATAAATCTGCTATTCAATTTGGAATCATTGGCTTAGGCCGGTTTGGATTTGCTCTTGCTTCTACTCTTGCAAAAGCCGGAAAGGAAATTTTGGTGCTCGACAGCAACGAAAGCAAAATCAGGCAAATCAGGAATCTGACTGAAAATGCATTTGTAGTAAAAGAGCTTTCGAAAGAAACCCTGGAAGAGGCAGGAATTCAAAACTGCGGAACGGTTATAGTCTGCATCGGTGAAAAAATAGATGCCAGCATACTGACTACACTTAACGTAATTTGTATGGGTGTACCCAGAGTCATTGCAAAGGCAATCAGTCCTGAACATGGTTTGGTTTTAGAAAAAATAGGGGCAGAAGTTATTTATCCCGAATATGATATGGCAGTCCGTCTGGCAAACCGGCTGATCTCTTTAAGAGAAATGGATTATATTGCGCTGAATAACAATATAACTATATCTGAACTGAGGCTAACAAATAAAATCGCCGGACAAACTATTCAACAGGCTAATTTAAGAAAAAGATTCAATTTAAATGTAATTGCATTGGAACATAGTGGCAATACAACTACGGTTATTACTCCGGAATTAACATTATATGAAAATGATATAATAGTTGTAGTAGGAAAAAAGGATGATATAAAGAAATTTGAAACCTTCCTGACGTCAGGGATATTTTCCTGATTACGGGGAAGAAACAGAAGGAGTTGCTCTAGACTCCTTCTCCGTTAAATTCAGGAATAAAACTTTCTGAAGCCGTTTCCCCCTCCTGTATAAACGCATTTTCTACACCTAAATATATGGCATAATCCACCAGTTCATCATAGTCTTTATCCGGTACCTTGCAGTTAATCTCAGGATATTCTTTTACAGCTGACAGGGGTGTATACTGGTTCATTATACTTATATAAATTGTGTCTGCGAATGTTTTATGCAGATATTCTAATATTTTCTTCGAGTCCTCCAGATATCCTGGCAGTGTCAGGTGTCTTACAATTACACCCTTTGTCATTATCCCGTTTTTATTAAAAGCCGGTTCACCTACCTGACGCACCATTTCCATGATTGCTTGAGAGGCATAGTCAAAATAATCCTCTGCATTGGAATATTTTTTTGCAATATCTTTTGACATATATTTTAAATCAGGAAGGTAAATATCCACATAGCCTTCAAGCATTTTAAGCGTCTCTGTTTTTTCATATCCGCTGCTGTTATAAACAACCGGTATATAAAGCCCTTTTTTCCTCGACAAGGTTAAAGCATCAATAATCTGAGGCACATAATGGCTTGGTGTAACTAAATTGATATTGTTTGCTGCCTGCTCCTGAAGTTCCATGAAAATGTCAGCAAGCCGTTCTACGGTAATTTTCTTTCCTGCCAGCCCTTTGGAAATATTATAATTCTGGCAATAAACACAGCCCAGGGAACATCCCGCAAAGAATACAGTTCCCGAGCCGTTTTCTCCGGAAATGCAGGGCTCTTCCCACATATGCAGTGCAGCTCTTGCGACAACCAGTTCTTTTGTTTGCCTGCAGTACCCTTTCTGTCCGTGTTCACGGTCTGCATGACAATTTCTTGGACACAACGTACAATTATCCAGCAACTCCAGATTCCTCCGTTTCTCGTTCATCCATGCCCCACAGGCCTATAGTTGTTAGCATATTAGCTTCGTCATATTTATTCTATATTACTCATTCGCGTAGGCATCCTGCATGAGACATGTCTTTTTTGAAAAAACACATTATGCTTATAACATATCACAAATATATATCCGGGTACATGGGCAAAAGTCTGAAATATGTGACGAATATAAATAAAACATAAGTAGCAGAATAAATATTTGAACTTAAGACACAAAACTTAAGGCACAAAGGGGATTTCTTAATGCTGTCACTGAAAAATATAAAGAAAAGCTATAAAACAGGCAATTTTAATCAGATAGTTCTAAACGGAATCAACCTTAATTTTCGCGACAATGAATTTGTAGCCATTCTTGGGGCAAGCGGTTCCGGTAAGACTACCTTATTGAATATTATCGGCGGGCTCGACCGCTATGACAGCGGTGATTTGATCGTCAACGGAAAATCAACTAAAGAGTTTAAAAATGTGGATTGGGATGCCTATCGCAACAACAGAGTGGGTTTTATATTTCAAAACTATAACCTGATAACCCATTTGAACATCATGGATAATGTGGAAATGGGGATGACCTTGAGTGGTGTGCCTGCTGGCGTTAAACGGAAAAAAGCTCTTAAGTTGCATGAAATGGTTGGTTTAAAGGACCACATTCACAAGAAGCCTAACCAGCTATCGGGTGGGCAAATGCAGCGTGTTGCCATTGCGAGGGCTCTGGCAAACGATCCTGATATTATTTTGGCGGACGAGCCTACCGGAGCGCTGGATTCAACAACAAGCAGGCAAATAATGGATTTGATTAAGGATATCGCCAGGGATAAACTTGTTATTATGGTTACACACAATTCCGGTTTGGCACACAGTTATGCAGACAGAATTATAGAATTCAAAGACGGCGAGGTGGTTTCTGACTCCAATCCTTTGCCGGATGAGGAGGCTGTTTCGCAGTATAAACTCAAGAGGACCAGAATGAGTTTTCTTACTGCTCTGAAACTGTCAGGTACCAATATCAGCACAAAAAAGGGGAGAACTTTTCTTACAGCTTTTGCTTCAAGTATCGGAATCATAGGTATTGCTTTAATTCTGTCGCTGTCCAATGGTTTTGACAAGCAGATTAAAAACTTTGAATCCGGTACTCTGTCCACTTTTCCGATTATGATATCCCAGAACACTGTGGAACTGGACAGAAATATGATAAGAGAACAGCAGGCTTCTATGCTGGGCCTTTCTAAGGATGAGGATGCCTACCCTAAAGAAAAGGTAGTATATCCCGTTGAGCCTGTGGAAGAAAAAATGACTCATGACAACATCATTACAGAGGAATATGTCAAATATGTTGAGAGCATTAATCCAGACCTGGTTGCAGGAATATCCTATACAAGGATGCTCAATATAAACTTGCTTAAAAAACAAGGTAATGTTGCCACTATAGTCAATACAAACCCTATGAGCTTTATTTCATACCCCAAGTCATTGGATAGCAAAAGACCAGGATATTTGGAACAAAACTACGATTTGCTGGCCGGCTCTTACCCTTCAGGTATGAATGACATTGTGCTGATTGTAGACAAGAAAAACGGTGTTGATAAAGACATTTTGCAATCTTTCGGATTGGACTATAAAGCTGAGAGTATTCCTTTTGACAAAATTATCGGATATGAATTAAAGGTTATTCTCAATAATGATTTTTATAAAGCGAACGGCAACTTTTTTACCATTAATGGAAATCCGTCTAATCTGATTGACCTGTATAACAATGAAAGGGCTATCAGCCTTAAAGTTTCAGGCATCCTGAGGCCAAAAGAGAATGTTAAAATCCCTCTGCTGCCTAATAGTTTTACGTATTCAGATGAGTTGGCTGAATTTATTCTAAAGGATGCTGTTAATTCTGATATTGTATTAAAACAAAAAAACAGCGATTTTAACCTGCTGACCGGTGAACCTCTTGATATAATTGATTCGGATGGGATGTCTTCAAAGGATGCCATTTTAGCTTCATTAGGTGCCTCCTCCATTCCATATATGATTTCAATTTACCCTGTAGACTTTGACGCCAAGGAAGCTATTCTTGAATACCTTGATAAATATAATGAAGGAAAATCCGAAACTGACAAAGTGGTTTATATGGATTTGGCAGGCACTATTACAGAAATGTCGGGAGGTATTATGGATGCTATTACATTGGTACTGGTTGCCTTTTCTGCCATATCTCTTTTTGTATCTCTTATAATGGTTGGCGTAATCACATATATTTCAGTATTGGAAAGAACAAGGGAAATTGGTGTGCTTAGGGCTCTAGGTGCACGGAAGAAAGACATTTCCCGGGTATTTAATGCAGAGACCTTCATCATTGGATTGTTTTCAGGTGTACTTGGCATATTTATTGCAAGACTGCTTATATTTCCGATCAATTCCTACATTAAAAAAGCCACTGAACTGAAAAATGTGGCCCAACTTAATCCTGTTCACGCGATTTCCTTAGTTCTGGTAAGTCTTATTCTTACAATGCTGGGAGGTTTAATTCCTGCAAAAATTGCGGCAAGAAAGGACCCGGTTGAAGCTTTGAGAGCAGAATAGACAGAGTTAGACAAAAGAACCGTCCCTCTGTCTACCTTTGTCTATGATAATCAGATGGAGATTAAACTCCACCTGATTAGACAAGCTATATTCCTTATGCATGCAATTTCCGGATAAAAATAATCATAAATAATGCAATCTTGAAGTACTAATAAATAACTTTCTTGCTAAATATCTTTTACTTGTTCTAAAACAATCTTCAACTGTTCAGCTGAATATTCTAGAGCTGACCGTTCTTCATCAGTTAAATTAAAATTAATAATTTCCTTAACTCCTTCTGAGTTCACTATTGAAGGAAGGCTCAAGGCAACGTCATCTATACCATATTCACCGTTGATAACTGAGCTGACAGTTCTTATTGTATTCTGATTCTTAAGCAAGGATTCAAGAATCGTATTAATTGCAACGGCAATGGCATAATATGTTGCGCCCTTCCTCTTTATTATTTCAGCACCGGCTTTCTTAACATCTTGAGCAATAGCAGCTTTTTCTTCTTCGCTGAAACCATTGGCAGGATCATCAAAATATTCGCTTATTTTTATTCCCGCAATATGGGTTGCACTCCATACCGGCAGCTGTGTGTCTCCATGCTCACCAATAATATAGCCATGAACATTTCTTATATCTACATTCAATCTCTGACTGAGCAAATACCTGAACCTTGAGGTATCAAGCACTGTACCGGTACCAAACACTCTTCCTCTTGGCAATCCCGACCACTTCTGTATCTTATAGGTAAGAATGTCCACCGGATTGGACACAACAAGGATAACTCCACGAGTATAATATTTCATGATATTTTCTGTAATTTGTTTTGCGATGGCCACATTTTTCTTTGCGAGGTCAATACGTGTTTCTCCCGGCTTTCTGTTGGCTCCTGCGGTTACAACTATAGCATCGCAATCCGCACAATCAGAATAATCTCCGGCATATACCGACATCTGTCCTAAATATGACAAGCCATGGTTGATATCCAGTGCCTCGCCTTCAGCCTTTTCTTTCAGTACATCAATCATAACAACTTCATTTGCCATTTGATTCAGTGATAGAGCAAATGCTGCTGATGCTCCTACAAAGCCTGTTCCAATAATTGCTACTTTTGATTTTTTATTCTCCATCTTCATCTCGCCCACTTATCTTTTTTAGATTTTATTACTTTATCTTATGCAGTAATTACATTATTAGTTATATTGTAATCACCTTGTCAGTTATACTGTAATTACCTTGTTAATTTTACTTTAATTACCTTAAATTTACTTCAAACAATATTTAACCTCCTTTTTACTATATAAGTAAAATAGAGGTTTTTTAATTCAATGTAAGCTTCTTCTGCAATTCAAAAAATTAACGAAGCAAGTATGACTTGAATTTTTCTAATGCCTGTTTGCAGTGTAACCACCCTTTCCAGGCATTAAATCATATAACTTCGTAATCAGCTTAGTTAAGTAATATCTTTCTTTGCATGCTAAGGAAAAATACTTCTCAGTGTAGCATAATAGCAAATTGATATTAATTTGTCAATGTACTTGTTAATTGTGTAACAAAATTTAATTTTTTTCTACTATTATAGTATTGTATTTTAATAGCAACTGTGTTAAAATATTATCAATCAATGTTAAAAAAATATCAAACTTAGTTAATTCATTATCAAGCATTATTGACATTAATAGTAAATTAAAAATTTATTTTCGACAATTATTCGATATAACAAGAAAGTTTTGAGCAGCTCATATTGTAAAGGGGGAAATGATATGAAAAATATAAAGAATTATGAGGTTGTAGACAGTGTTGAAAAACTTGATGCATTGCTAAACCGCGTAAAAAATGCACAAAAAATCTTTGCAAACTACACTCAGGAACAGGTGGATAAAATCTTTTTTGCCGCAGCTGTTGCCGCCGATAAAGCAAGAATTCACCTTGCCAAAATGGCAGTAGCTGAAACCGGTATGGGTGTTGTTGAAGACAAGGTAATTAAAAACCATTACGCTGCAGAGTATATCTACAATGCATACAAAAACACAAAAACATGTGGTGTTATTGAAGAAGACAAGTCATACGGTATAAAGAAAATTGCAGAACCTGTCGGCGTTATTGCAGCTGTTATTCCGACCACAAACCCGACATCCACTACAATATTCAAAACTCTTTTAGCGCTTAAAACCAGAAACGGTATAGTAATCAGTCCGCATCCCAGAGCCAAGGATTGCACTATTGAAGCTGCAAAGATTGTACTTGAAGCAGCCGTTGAGGCGGGAGCTCCGGAAGACATCATCGGGTGGGTTGATGTTCCATCCCTTGAAGCAACCAATCATTTAATGAAAACTTGTGACTTAATTCTTGCAACAGGAGGACCCGGCATGGTTAAAGCAGCGTATTCATCCGGTAAGCCTGCCGTAGGTGTCGGACCGGGTAATACTCCTGTTGTTATAGACGAATCAGCAGATATATTTCTTGCAGTCAACTCTATAATCCATTCTAAAACTTTTGACAACGGCATGATTTGTGCTTCTGAGCAAGCAGTGCTGGTAATGGAAAGCATTTATGATAAAGTAAAGGCTGAATTTGAGAAACGCGGTTGCTACTTCCTGAACGATGAGGAAATTGAAAAGGTTCGTAAAACCATTATTATTAACGGAGCATTGAATGCAAAAATCGTTGGACAGCCGGCTGCAAAAATAGCATCGCTGTCAGGTATAACAGTACCTGAAAACACCAAGATACTTATCGGAGAGGTTGAAAGTGTAGATCTGTCTGAAGAGTTTGCTCATGAAAAGCTCTCCCCTGTACTGGCCATGTATAAGGTGAAAGACTTCAGCGAGGCTCTGGATAAAGCAGAGAAATTAATAGAAGATGGCGGATTTGGACATACTGCATCAGTATATCTTAACACCCAAACTGCACAGGATAAGCTAAGGGAATTTGAAAACAGAATGAAAACATGCCGTATCCTTGTTAACACTCCTTCATCTCACGGTGGAATCGGTGACATTTATAATTTCAAACTTGCTCCATCCCTCACCCTTGGCTGCGGTTCATGGGGCGGTAACTCAGTTTCCGAAAATGTCGGCGTAAAACATCTATTAAATATAAAAACAGTCGCCGAAAGGAGAGAAAATATGCTTTGGTTTAGAACTCCTCAAAAGGTTTATATAAAGAAGGGTTGCCTGCCGGTCGCTCTTGATGAACTTAAGACTGTATACAACAAGAAGAAAGTGTTTATTGTTACGGACACATTCCTTTATAAAAACGGTTATACAAAAGTTATTACAGACAAGCTGGACGAAATGGGGATTACACATACTACATTCTTCAACGTTGCTCCTGATCCAACTCTGGCTTGCGCAAAAGAAGGTGCAGCTGCCATGGCAGCATTTGAACCGGACTGCATAATTGCAGTTGGTGGCGGTTCAGCAATGGATGCAGCAAAAATAATGTGGGTAATGTATGAACACGCTGAAGTGGACTTTATGGATATGGCAATGCGTTTTATGGATATAAGGAAACGTGTATATACCTTCCCCAAAATGGGCATAAAGGCTTACTTTGTTGCTGTTCCGACTACTTCGGGTACCGGAAGTGAAGTTACACCTTTTGCAGTAATCACTGATGAACAGACCGGAGTAAAATATCCTCTTGCTGACTATGAACTATTGCCTAATATGGCTATTGTTGACGCAGATATGATGATGAACCAGCCAAAAGGCCTTACAAGTGCTTCAGGTATAGACGCTCTGACTCATGCACTGGAAGCTTATGTATCCGTTATGGCTACTGACTATACCGATGGCCTTGCTCTTAAAGCTATTAAAACTATTTTCGAATATCTGCCTCGGGCTTACAATTATGGTGCTGCTGATGTAGAAGCCAGGGAAAAAATGGCTGACGCATCCACAATGGCAGGTATGGCATTTGCCAACGCTTTCCTTGGTGTATGCCACTCGATGGCTCACAAACTGGGAGCATTCTACCACCTGCCCCATGGTGTTGCCAATGCACTTATGATCTGTGAGGTTCTGCGCTTTAATGCATCAGAAACTCCTACCAAAATGGGTACATTCCCTCAGTACGAATATCCTCATGCACTGGCAAGATATGCAGAAATCGCTGACTATATTGGTATAAAAGGTAAAAATGATAAAGAAAAACTTGACAATCTTATTAAAGCTATAGAAGAATTAAAGGAGAAGGTTGGTATTAAGAAGACAATTAAGGATTACGGCATAGATGAAAAAGAATTCCTTGAAAGATTGGACGAAATGGTTGAGCAGGCCTTCGATGACCAATGCACAGGTTCCAATCCAAGATATCCGCTAATGAGTGAAATCAAGGAGATGTACCTGAGAGCATATTACGGAAAATAATAAATATAAGGGGGTATCCTGATGAAGCTTGAAAACATCATTGCTGTACGCGCAACCAAAACTGTATACCGCGATGGAGATCTCGCAATTAAGGTTTTCAACGAGGACTACTCAAAGGCAGACGTTTTAAACGAAGCATTGAACCAGGCAAGGGTCGAAGAGACATCGCTTAATATCCCTGAAATTATTGAAGTTACCAAAATCAATGGCAGGTGGGCAATAATCACCAGGTTCATTGAAGGAAAAACCCTTGAATGCTTAATGAAGGAAAACCCTGACAAATTTGACGAGTACCTGGAACTCTTTGTTGATACCCAGCTGGAAGTACACCGTCAAAAAGCACCGCTGCTTAACAAGCTCAAGGATAAAATGCACCGCAAGATATCTCAGACGAATTTAAACGCAACAACGAGATATGAACTGCATACCCGTCTGGAATCAATGCCAAACCATGATAAAGTTTGCCATGGTGACTTTAATCCAAGCAATATAATAATCTCTACTGATGGGAAGCCTTATATCCTGGATTGGTCTCATGCAACCCAGGGCAATGCTTCTGCTGACGCTGCAAGAACTTACTTGTTATTCTGCCTTGCAAACCAAAGGGAAACTGCTGAAAAATACTTGAAATTGTTCTGCAATAAAAGCGATACAGCAAAACAGTATGTACAAAAATGGATACCCATTGTGGCAGCATCTCAATCAGTAAAAGAAAAACCTGAAGAACGTGAACTTCTGCTGAGTTGGGTAGATATAATAGATTATGAATAATTTAATGAGTGTTTGGTAAATAGATTGGTAAATAGAATAGAGTGTTTGATGAAAAAAACATGCTGCTTGATGAAGTGATATGAGTTCCATAGTGATATGAGTTCCATAGTGATATGAGTTCTGGAAAGAAACATGGGGACTGTCTTGAAGGTTAAATACCTTATGAGCCAGTCCCCTGTTATTAATCGTTGCTTGTTAATTTACATGTTAGCTCATTATTTTTTGTGTTATCTGTTACTTAACGTATTTGCCCGCTGGTTTTATGTGTTCTACTGCTGTTACATATTGCTTGCTGTTTTCTCAAAATTTTTTACTTCATACTAATGTCCTGTTTTTGCCAATATCTTGTTCTTGCTAATATCTTGGTTTTACTGGTATCTTGTTCTTACTGTTTTTTTGCTCCTGCTGTTATCTTGTTCTTGCTGATATCTTGCCTGTTTTGTTGTATGACAATCTGTAATGGATATTTATCATGCAAAATTTGTAATAAAATAATATCATTTATCAATTTTTATTTTTCAATCTTTTCTAATGACCTCAGCCTCTTCCCTATCCATACTTTCTGCATCGGAAACAGCATCAGAAACAGCATCCGGATCAGATTCGCCAAACAATCCTGTACCAACAGCAACTAATCCGTTTTTAACTTTAATCTGATCAACGATTTTTTTCATCTCTTCTTTACTAATATATACCGGATGGCTTACAATAATATCAACCTCTCCGTAGCTTGCAATTTTTCGATTTATGACCTCAATGTCCGTTGTTGCAACAGAAAGGTCGTATATCTCTTCGTCAGTTTTATTTCTATTTGTACCAAGAAGAAGGGTATAGTAGATATTATTGTTTCCTGTAAGCTCCGGCTTGCGCCATACGTATAGTTCCAAGCCCTTAAAGGGAGCTTTTGTATCATTTGGACTGCTGTCATTTGAACTGTTGTTGGTTCTTCCGTCATTACTATTACCCGCTCTCAGTATCTTCACTATTTCAACAAGCTCGGCAAGGCTTTCCTTATCCTTTGCAAATTGCCGTACGTCTCCCCCTACAACTCTCTCGGCATCTGCCCGGGTATATGTAAACCTGAAAGGATTTGAGGAAAGCGATTCATTATTCCAATGGCCTAAGTGTGTCACCACGTCAGCATTGTCAATAAGCGCAAAAAGCAGAATAGAATTTCTTAAAAACTGTTCTTCACTTACAACAACCGAATCATCATTCAGGATATAATGGTATGTCACACCATAAGGTGGCTTGGTTGTAGACAGTTCCATGATTCCACGGCTGACACCCTCCGGCATTGGCATTCCGCTTAAAAGTGCACCAACTTTTACATGATTGCCTATATACTTGGTCTTATTTTTCATCAAAAAATCAATGTCATAAACAGCCCTGGGATACTTCCCGGCAAATAATTTTTCAAGCCGCGCCAGAGTTTCTTTCTTATTAATAAGGCTAAAGCTCGGACTTGTTTTTACATTGTTATCAATCCACACAGGATCAATATGAACTGTATAACTGTACTCCGAAAGGCTGTTGTTTATATCTTTATAATATGAAATGGAATAACGGCTGCCGGTTTCTCCGCCGCGGGCATTGTCTATTTTCTTATTGGAAATACGCATATTTTCAACAATTGCCGTTACCTGTGCTATCTCATTGGCATCTGTCAGAGTAATTTCATTGCCGCTAATATTATCAACTATTCGTAGCTTTGCCGGAACTCTCAAACTGTTTTGACTTAAAAAAGTTTCGGGATGTTCATAGATGCCAAGCCATTTTACAGGGTTTGATACCAGTATGACTGATAGTGTAATTACTGCAACAATGCAAGTAACGATTACCCAAAACGCAGGCTTTTTATAATTCAAAATGTTTTTTATTCTCGCCTTTACATTTCCTTCTCCGAAAGACAGGGGACTCAGACCGGGTACTCTTTTATTCATAGCCAATACAAGCAAAGAACTGCTGTAGCCGACGGCTCCTTCAGTACCCATACTTTGAATAACCCGTTCATCGCAGGACATTTCCATATCCTTTGTCATTAATGAAAAGCACAACCACATGAGCGGATTAAACCAGTGAAGGACAAGAGCAAGAAAAGCTATCAGCTTAACTAAATAATCACGTCTCTTGATATGTATCTTCTCATGGCACAGGATATATTCGCGCTCATTTCCTGTCAGGCTGAGAGGCAGGTAAATTCTTGGCTTTATAAATCCAAAGACAAAAGGGCTTCGGATAAACTCGGTTTCATATATGTTCTCTGTAACAAGTGTAGCCATACTTATTTGCCTTTTCAAGCGCAAATAGGATACTAATGCATATACCAGCAACACAATAGCACCTGCAAGCCAAATGATTGTGCCAAGTGTTATTAAAACTTGCATAGGATCTGCCTTTGTAATTGCAGCTGCAGCGGGCAGCAAGGTCTTAAAAGCAGCATTGACATTATCCGCACCTGTATTCATTGTAAGCGATGGCGCCAATTCGATGTTATCCTGCATGTATCGGGTTGAGAAACCTCCTGCTTGCGAGGACTGTATGAACCCGAGCAAACTAAATTCTGAGGAAAAACTGAATGGGCAGACAAGCCGAAAGAGTACAATACTCCAGAGAGCATAGGAGAATACCTTGGGTGCCTTCCTCAGCAGCAAACGGGCGATAATTACTGCAATAGCTACATAGCTTGCAGTAATGCTCATGTTAAGTACAGTGATAAAAGCATCTTCGAGGTAGCTCATATTCAGTCCCCCTTATGGCGGTCTATCAGCCTTTTGATTTCCTCAGCTTCTTCATCAGACAGAGTTTTATCATTCAAAAATGCTGCTATAAATTTGGGCAGTGATCCGTTAAACGCTTTTTCAACTACAGTTTCACTTTCATATTTCTGAACCTGTTCACGTTTAACAATAGAGTAAACGGTGGAGTTCTCATTCCGGAGTATTCCCCTTTCAATTAGTCTGCGAAGAACAGTATATGTCGTGGTTCTTTTCCATCCCAGCTTTTCCTGGCACAATTCTGTAAGGGTTCTTGTCTTTATGGGTTCTGAGTCCCACACAATGCTCATAAACTTGAACTCTGCATCAAATAACTTATATTGTACCATTTTATTACTCCTTCCTATGTGTCTATTGTGATAGACAATAATAGTCTATCACGATAGACACAAACTGTCAACAGCAAATTGTAATGTTAATGAAAATGTTAATGAAAATGTTAATGAATATGAAGATAAATATAATAATGATATGATAATAAATTTAATAGTGAATTTAGTAGTGAATTTAATGATGAATTTAATGATGAAAGTTTAGTAATGAATTTAACAATGAGTTTAATAATGAATTTCTTAAAAGATTTAGTAATAAATTTCGCAATGGATTTTGTAATGAAATAAGAAATGAACATATTTATTTTTGATTATAAATATGTCCATTACTTTAATAAGTCCATTATATTATAAGTTCATTATATTATAAACTCATTATTTTATAAGTTCATTATTATATAAGTCAATTATTTTAATAAGTCCATTGCTTTAAACAGCAGCATATAAATAAGCCACATATTTTTATGCTTGAAATGAATTGCATATCATCCGGTTTAGCGGATTGGCGGCTTGTTGTATCCCCTCTCCCCATAAGGCTGCAGCTTTTCCAGCCACTTCTTTTCCATTTGCTTAAGCTCCCAGCGGACATCCATATCTTCCTTAACTTCTTTTTCTTCAAGAACTTCATAAGTAAAGGCCTCTTCTCCCAGCTCATTCCAATCCTTTTTCAGCTGGGCGTTAACAAACATTCCCATCCGCAATTGTTCACGAAGGGTCAGCCATTTATTCTTCAGATTCGGGTAAACGGATACAAAAATTTTTCCGTTGGTAGTGTTTGTTATTTTTATTGCACCCATGTAGGTTTTAATCTGCTTATACTGCTCTATCAATTCCTTGCGCTTCTGCTTATCCATATTTTCTCCTTTCCAGCCATGTTTTCTCTACAGTTATATTTCCTCTTCCCAGCTACTATACCTTCCATTTGCTAACTACGCAAACAGGCAGCTGCACATATAATTCAAATATATAGTTTTTGTCCGGTTTCCAGCAATAGATATGCTAAATGTTCACAAGTACTTAGTATCCCATTTCCTTTAAAATGCGGGATAATACACGAAGGCGTTCTCCGATTATTTCTCCGTCATTGCTAAGAACCTGGGAAAATAACTTGATATCCTCATCAATCATTGGGTTTTCCGTACAAATAGATACGTTCATGGCATCGCCCTGAAGTCCGATACGGTCAATCAGTGTCTTTTCAGGATCATACAGTTTGGGAAAACGATATGCTTCCTGAAAGTATGAAAGACTTTTGCAAATCAAAATAGCAAGATCAAGCACGCGGTGCATAGGCATTTCTTCTGACTGGCGAGACCATTTTTCCCCCGTATATCTCCATACTTTTGCTGAAATGTCCACTTTACCCCGGTCATTCCACTGCGCCAATCCTAGTGAAAGCCCTTTGGCATCTGAATTGTAGGCAAATCTTCCATCAACATTTTCATAGTTCTCTGAAACAATTACCGGCTTATGCTTTAGGTTTGTTGGTATTTTCACTATCTTTCCTCCTGACTGTTAAGTTATTTTCTTCATTAGTCACATATAAACCAATTTAAACTGCAAATTTTGCAAATACTATATTTTTGCTTATTAATTTAATAATTAGTAAATTGCCAATTAACAATTAGTAATTTACTAAATTACTAAACCAGTAAATATATAATAGTACTTTTTATTTACTTTGTCAATACACTAGAATTAACTAAAGAATTGTATCAAAGCCCTTTACTGTATTTCCTGCTCTGACCGTCTCAATTGAAGCGCTTTGTCACTTTATATTAATAAATCAGGACATTCCTATAGACTGTCTAAGATATAATGCTGCAGAATATCCATGGGAATAAAAAAGTAAGAGTCATATCACATATCATATAGTCACTGATTAGCCTTATATTGCTAATGCCAAGTATTATAGCATTTTGCATCCATTTTTTCACAATAATATCGCCTTATTCATGAATAAATTCACGAGTGTGTTGCAACAAGTTCGTCAATCACTTATTAAATTATAATACCAGGGCGGTGAAAGGAACACACAGCCCTGATACTCATTATTTTGCTGTTCTTTATTATTAGTTAGTCAGTAATTTCTGCTACATTCTTTTAATCAGTAATTTCTACTGCATTTGACAATGGAATCATATTGGATGATTTAATGTCTTTACCGTCCCATACAAAGACTCTTACTTTGTAACCTGTTATATCTGAAGGAAGTTTAAACCCCGCATGCATATTCTCTGTAGCTCCCCCTGCTACTTCCTTGGACAGGTAGGATACATTAGCCATCCTGTTATTGCTGTCATAAAGGGCTACAATCAGCAATACCTG
The DNA here is from genome assembly GCA_012840085.1 of Clostridiaceae bacterium. Lineage (GTDB taxonomy): Bacteria > Bacillota > Clostridia > Acetivibrionales > DUMB01 > DUMB01. The sequence goes on along the minus strand of DUMB01000024.1, from coordinate 500 downwards.
CTTATTCTCTGTACCATTGTTTGTTACAAACGCTGATGCATCAAGCATCTTATTAGCTTCCAGTTTCGTAGCGTTAGGAGTTTCACCAATTCTGAATGTTGTTTCTACGGTAAATGCACCTCTCTCCACAGGTGTAGCATTGACAAGCACTCCGGCAGATTCATTTCCTGCTTTATCTGTGGCTGTTATCCTGAATGTATAATTTTTGCCGTTTGTCAATCCTGTTATCGTAACAGTCCCAACACCCGGTTCTACATATACAGGCTGTACAGAAGAAGCTTCATCCACATCCGCTATCTTGATCTTGTCAAGATCACTATCCACAGGATCAGTCCACGTAATGGTGACCTGTCCGTTTCCTTCTACAACAGCCACGTTTGTTACATCTGCTGGAGGAATTTTATCTTTCTCTGTAACAACCAGTTCCTGACTGCATGTATACTCAAAACCATTGATGTCCATGACTACTGTTATGGTCGTTGTTCCGGCAGCCAGGGCAT
>DUMB01000023.1 GCA_012840085.1 Clostridiaceae bacterium | reverse complement strand
TACAACCCGGCAATTAACAAAGGGACACAGGTATTGATCCGGGCTTATGGCCGGCAGCATAGTATGGTCAGTTGATACCAGGGGAGTTGTCCAGAAAAAAACTCCACAACAACTTGACACTGTCTACCAGTGCTGCAAACCTTGTAAATATTGATTATAATGCAGTGAGTGCTGCAGCTAATGCTGATTTGGCCATAGTCTATGTCAGCACCGACAATGGTACTTCACGTGAGGACCATGACCGTTCAACAATCAATTTGCCAGGTTCTCAGGCAAATCTGATTAAAGAGGTTGCAATTGAAAATCCTAACACAATTGCCTTCATTGAAACAGTAGGACAGGTTAACTTAACTGAATTCAAGGATGACGTTCCTGCAATACTGTGGAGCAGTTTCCTTGGTCTCCGCAAGGGAGAGGCTATTGCTGATGTACTGTTAGGCAATTATAATCCAAGCGGACATCTACCATTTACATGGTATCCAACCGATGAAGATATTCCGGATATTGAAGACTATAGAATCAGGCCTGAAGAAGATACACCGGGACGTACTTATATGTACTACACCGGAGACTTTGACTACGCTTTCGGACATGGTCTGAGCTATACTACATTCGAGTATTCAAATCTTCAGATAAAGAACAAAAATCTCGATGCAAATGGTACCTTGGAAGTAAGTGTTGATGTTAAGAACACAGGTTCCATGGCAGGTGCAGATGTTGTACAGTTGTATATTGCCACTCCGGGAGCTCCTGCGGAACTCGAACTTCCTATAAAGAGACTGCTCGGATTTGAAAAAATTTACCTTGAACCAGATGAAATCAAGACCGTAAACTTCACAGTAGACGTAAAAGATATGGCCTTCTTTGATGTAGAAGATGACAGATATGAAGTTTACAACGGCACATATGAAGTTCAGATCGGTAAATCAAGCGACGAAATTGAGCAGAGAGACACATTCCAGGTTACCGGTGAACTGAAGCCTGTACTTAGTGTTGTAACAGTTAAAGCTCACCAGGAAGGCGACGAAGATATACCAAACCGTGTATTCTATAGCAAGAATAAGAAAGTTATCCCGAAGATTACAGTTGCCATGAGTGATGAAAGCCTGTATGGCTACATAAATAAAGGCGAAAGCAAACCATTGCCGGAAGGTATGGAAGTCACATACACCAGCAACCGTCCACAGGTTGTTTCAGTAGAGTCAGACGGAACCATACTCACCAAGTCAGGCGGCGTGGCTACCATAACTGCAACTGTAACCTACCAAGGAGTCAGTGAATCTGCAGATTTTATCGTATATGTAGATTCCAAAGGCTATTTGGAAGGCATAAATGTAGACGGCAATCCAATAGAGGGCTTTAAAGAAGACCGTTTCAAATATTCAATTTGCGTACCTTATGGTGTAGATGATATTCCTGAGATCGAACCTGTAATTTCTGACCCTGAAGTTGAAGTAACAGTTACACCTGCAACATCCATTCCGGGAATTACCACTATTGTGACTAAGGAAGGAAGTTTCCAGCAAACTTATTATATTGGTATAGGGCGTCCTCCTCTTCCTGCTGACTTCAAGACAGGTGAACTTGGAGATGAATGGACGGTCTACAATGAAGACAGTGCAAATTACACCTTCACAGATGACGGGCTGCAAATTGCTACTCAGGTAGGAGATTTCTCAGACGATTCTGTCAAGAATCTGTTCCTCCAGCAGGCAGCCGGAGACTGGCTGATTCAGACCAACATTAAATTGTCTGCTACTCCTAGTGCCAGCTATCAGCAAGCAGGACTGGTAGTATTCGAAGACACTGATAACTACCTCAAGCTGGACTACGAGTATACAGGCAGCAATACCGGCTTCAGATTCTTCAACACAGCCAATGGCGAAATGACAACGGTAGGTTCTGCGAATATAAGTGGACTTACTGAATTGTACCTGCGACTAACTAAGGTAGGCTCAAGATATACAGCATATTATTCAACTGATGGTGTAGCCTTTACAGAACTTGCTTCAACAACTGCAGCATATATGAACCCGAGAATAGGATTGTTGGCATCCAATGGGGCTCCATCCCAGGCAGGTTCTATCAATGCCACCTTCACATATCTGAAGGTAGCCGAACCAGATGCAGGATTCCCAATCGCTTCATCAATAACCGTTAACGGCAAACTTCTTGAAGGATTTTCACCTGAAAATACAAGCTACTTAATTAAGATGCCAAGAGGAAGCGCCGTTCCGGAAATAAAAGCAGAAGCTGCTAATCCAACTATGACGGTAACAGTAATTCCACCAGAAAGTATCCCGGGTGTAGCAAGAGTATTGATATCTAATGAATTAGGCAGCACTATATACAGTATAGCATTTGGTAGCGAGCCGGTAAGTTACGACTTTACGACAGGTGCTCCTTTGGATAGAAGCGTATGGACGGTTCTAAACGAGGATCCGGAAGGTTATTCCATAGTAGAGGGACTTGGTTTGAGGCTGCCGACTCAGGATAATGATTTCCATCAGACAGGTACAGGATGGAAAAACGTATTTGTACAGTCTGCTTTGGGAGATTGGGAAGTAGAATGCAAGTCATATTTCCCTGAAGCTCCGTCAGCAAACTATCAGCAGATGTCATTGCTGGTATGGCAGGATGAAGATAACTATATCAAGTTAGGCAGTGAGTATAGTAACTGGCCTTGGGAGGCTATAAAGTGCCAATTTGGCTATGAAATAAACGGCTCATTCAATGGTGAAAGTTCTGTCAGATTAGAAGTTGCACCTCGCACACCTGACTTTACAATCTATTACAGGATTAAGAAGACAGGCAACAAATATGAAGGTTTCTACTCATTAGATGGTGTAAACTTCACAAGTGTAGGAACAGTTGAAGTTAATCTGTTCAATCCACAGATTGGTGTGTATGCAACAAAGAACACAACTAATCCTGTAATTGATACCTACTGCCAGTACATTCGAGTACTTTCTCCTGGCGCTCCAAATATAGTCGACGTTGAAAAAGTATATGTCACAACACCTGTAGGAGTACCACCTAAGATGCCGTCACTTGTAACAGTAGTATATGAAGATGGTTCGAGCGGAGCTGCAAATGTAGAATGGGATGAGATAGATCCTGCTTCCTATGCACAGGAAGGTACTTTCACGGTAGAAGGTACTGTAAGCGGAACTGATATAAAAGCTGTTGCAGAAGTTACTGTGACCAATGAAACAATTGTTACACTGAAAGGACCTGCTTCCGCAAACGTCGGTGAAACCTTTGAAGTAATCTACGGACTGGCAAATGTTGAAGATATAGCTGCACAAGATATAACAATTAAATATGATAAAAACCTGTTTGAGTATGTTGGCGCAGAAACTGTAGACGGTAATGATTCATCTGAAATACTAATTGCTGAAAATAATGCTGTAGCAGGAACAGTAAGGTTTATTGTAGCACATAAGGGAGCTGCAAACGTAGTAACCGGTGCTAAAGATGTGCTGAAAGTTCAGTTTAAGGCTAAGGGAGCTGGAACAGGTTCCTTAGAAGCCAATGCGGTACTTGGCAACAAATATGGAAATGAAATCAGTGCCGAAGGTAGCAGTATCACTGTTTCTGTAGCTGTAGATAAAGCAAATCTGGAAAAAGCAATTGATGATGCACAAGCTCTTTACAACCAGGCGATAGAAGGTGTAAATGTAGGACAGTACCCTGCAGGCACAAAGGATAGAATATTAAAACAGGCAATTACCATAGCACAAGCTGTATATAATAATCCTTCAGCAACAACTGAAGAGATAGCACAGGCAATAGCAGATCTGTATGCTGCAATTGAAAGATTCGAATCTCTGGTAATCACTGAAAAGACCGGCGATATAAACAACATACCAGGACATGATATAGGAGATATAGGACTTGTCGCATATAACTATGGCATAAAAGAAGGAGATCCTGGTTGGGATGAAATCAAGCAAGCTGATATAAACGGAGATGGAGAAATAGGATTATATGAATTAGCATTTATAGCTGGTAAGTTAATAAATCGATAAGATAAGGGACAAAAAAAGTTACAAAATCTGGGAGCAGAATTTCTGCTCCCAGAGAAAACAATTTTAGGGGGCGGCCATTATGAAAAATAAAAAGACAATAAGCATTCTGTTGATAACAGTCATTCTCGTATCTATGGCTTTTTCCTGTGTAGTTTATGCAGATGATTCTACATCATTTGACTTGTCGGCAGAAAGTTCTGTTGTAAAAATCGGTGAGGAGATTACTTTAACTGTTAAGGGCAAAAATGTAATAGATCTCAATGCTTATGAAGTAAATCTCACATTTGATGAAGATAAGCTTGAATATGTAAAAGCTGAATCTATAATAGACGGTTATTCAGTAATTAAGAACAACAACAACGGCCTGATCATTGCAAATGCAAAGATGGGGAATGCGCCTGCTGAGAATGGTAATATTGATCTTTGCACTATTACATTCAAAGGAAAGAAAACAGGAAATGCGGCTGTAAAATTGAGTTCTGTAAAAGTGCTGGACAATATACTTGCAGAAAAGAAATATACCATAGACAAGACTGTCTTTGTCGTTGTAAGTGAAGATGGGACATTTATACCTGTAACTAAAATAGAAGTAAAAAGTGAAAGTGGTGCTACAAGTATTACAACTAAAGGCGGAGAATTGCAGATGATTGCAATTGTGACACCTGAAAATGCCACAATCAAAAATGTAACCTGGTCGGTTGAAAATGTCACCGGAAAGGCAACTATAAGTGAAACAGGTCTGTTAAAAGCCGTATCTAACGGTAAAGTGATTGTAAAGGCAACTGCAACAGATGGTTCGGGAGTATATGGCACCTGTGAAATTACTATAACCGGACAAACAGGTGGAACTTCCGGCGGCTATGTAATTCCTATAGAGGATGATTCTACGGAAATTGAAGCAAAGCCTGATGCAAATGGAGTTTCAAATGCCCAGTTTGGCAATCGCTCTCTTAAGAAAGCAATTGAAAACGCCAAAGACGGAATAGCAAAATTGAAAGTGACCGGTACAGAAGATGCTGTTGAAGTTAAGGTAAACATACCTGCTGCTGATTTAGGTCTGGCTAAAGACAAAGGTATCAAGAAGATTGAAGTTGATATAGGATTTGCTGTAATCTCCGTTAATCCTGAAGTACTCAGAAAGAGTGACGGAACTGCTCCTTCAAATATTGATTTGTCAGTGAAAAAGGTTGATACATCTAATCTCAGTGATGAAGTAAAGAGCTTGATCGGAGACAGCACAGTATACGACTTCAGTATTAGCACGGATGGCAAAGCAGTAAACTTTGGCAGGGGCGATGTGACTTTAGCAATCAGTTATAAATTAAAGCAGGGTGAAAAGCCTGAAAATCTGGCAGCATATTTCATTGATGACAAGGGTGAGCTTCAACCTGTTGAAAACGGCAGATACAACACAAATACAGGCAAATTTGAGTTCGAACCTGATAAGTTAGGCAAGTATATTGTTATTTATACCAAACCCGATGAAGTTATAACTTTCAGTGATATTGACAGTGTACCGTGGGCTAAGGAAGCTATTGAAACTTTCGCAGCCATGGGAGTTGTGAACGGAATGGGTGACGGAACCTTCAGGCCTCACAATAATGTAACCAGGGCTGAATTCACCAAGATACTGATGATGGCATTCGGACTCATAGATGAAAATGCTGTCAGCTCATTCAGCGATGTGAAAGAAGGGGCATGGTATTATAAACCAATAGCTTCAGCAGAAAAGCTTGGAATAGTAAAAGGTAAAGGTGACGGTACATTTGGTGTAAACGAAGAGATATTAAGACAGGATATCGCCGTAATGCTTTACAGAACAGCTCAGTACCTGGGCATTGACCTTGACGGTAACGCAAATGAAATAACATTTACTGATGAAGCAGATATATCCGGCTATGCTAAAGAAGCGGTAGCTGCAATGCAAAAGGCAGGTATTATCAAAGGTATTGGTGACGGCAGCTTTGCACCCAAGAAACTGGCGACAAGAGCAGAAGCCACTGTAATGATTTACAGGTTATTTATGCTTAAAGAGGAATAGCTATTAAGCTCTTAAGAACCTAGTAATGGTGACTTTTAAATTACAGAAAGAAAGGAAGGAAGGAAGTAACGATGAAAAAGAAGATTTTGGCTATGCTCCTGATAATTGTAATGTTGTCAGCTTTATTTGTCCAGACTGCTTCAGCTGATTTCCAGCCTGAATTGCCGTCATTATATAAGGTATTCAGCGATTACTTCATGTTTGGTGGATTTCAGGCAATGGCCGATTATTTCAGAAGTGGAGAAGTCGGAAGTATGCTGCAGCACCATTACATTAGCTGGAGCCCCCAGAATGAAATGAAGCCTGACTATTTATTCAGTGCCAGTGAATCTGCTGCTGCTTATAACGCTGCAGTAAACGCTCAATATGACAGTGAAGAGGAACGTCAAGCTGCTATTGATAAAGCAAACAGAACTGTTAAGCTTGCATCAACTACTTCTCAGGAGACATTTTTACAAAATGTCAGAAATCTGAATGCAACAAGGGATGAAAAGGACAAAGTAAAAGTCAAAATGCATACGCTGCTTTGGCACAATATGACTCCTGATACTTTTTTCCGTGATGGATTTTCGTCCAGTGGAAATTATGCAAGCCCGGATGTAATGCTGGACAGGATAGACTCTTATATTAAAGCAGTATTTGAACGTTTTGCTCCTTATAAAGATGTAATATATTCCTGGGATGTTGTAAATGAAGCTATTGATGACTACACAGGACACATCCGCAATGAAAATGACTATCAGCCAAGTAACTGGGGACGTATTTTTAAAAGACCGGATTTAGTGGGTGATGAAAGGCTTTATGCAGAGAGTGTTTACATCAGAAAGGCATTTGAATCAGCACGCAAATATGCAAGAGAGCTAGGTCTGAATTGGTCGCTTGTATACAATGATTTCTTTGACAGCGATAAACCCTATGAACCGAAGCGCACTGCGACTGTCAAAATGCTCAGGCCTATTTATGAGGCCGGCAACATTGATGTTGTGGGCTTCCAGGGAAGACATGCCACAGCTCTCAGTCTTGACCTCTTTAAAGAAACATATGAAATGTACAGCCAGGTCTGTGACAGAGTACAGTTTACTGAGGCGGATACGAGATGTGACCTTGTTCTGAACCCGGATTATGATCCCAATAGTGAATATGCAAACTATTATTTAGAGGACGGCGTCACTCCAAATCCTAATTGGAACCGCAATCATATAAGCTCGAAAGTTATGATACAAGAGCCGGGATGGCAGGCATCATGGGCAAATCTGCCTAAATATCAGAAAGCTCAGGCAGATTGGTTGGCAGATTTCTTTGATTT
>DUMB01000022.1 GCA_012840085.1 Clostridiaceae bacterium | reverse complement strand
TGGAAAGGTGATTTTTTTGTATAACGCCTGTCGCGCACCCGCATAGCGGGTGGTTTTTTGTTTCGCATGGCTCATTTCTCGCCTGAGAAACTCGCTCATGCTCAACAGGCTAAAGCCCATAATAAAAAGAGCTTCCTTTGAAGCTCTAAAATAACAGGTACTAAAAGATAACAGGTGCTGATAAATAACAGTATGCAAAACTAAAAGCCTAAACCAGTAAAGGCTGAATCTGCTTACCTTCAAGTGCTGCCTGTATTGTCGGTATTATCATATCGTATTTGGCTACTAATGAGTTGCTTTTTTTCACTGGATCATCTTGTCCAAAAGGTACAAAGTATATATTTTTCATATTTAACAGCAATCCCAGATTTTTTGCATTGTTGCTAAGTCCGTCGTTTGTTGATATAGCAATAACCACCGGTCTTTGATTCCTCAGCTGCGCTTTTACAGCCATTGTTACGGATGTATCAGTAATAGCATTTGCTATCTTCCCAAGAGTGTTTCCGGTACACGGTGCAACTACAACCACATCCAGAAGTTTTTTAGGTCCGATAGGTTCTGCGCCTACTATCGTTGTTATAGGCCGCTTGCCTGTTATATTCTCAAGTTTAAATTTCCACTCTTCCGCCCTGCCAAATCTTGTATCAAACTTATCAACTGATTCCGATATAATCGGATATACGTCCGCTCCCTCTTCAACCATTTTTTCTATCCAGGGGATTACTTTATCGAAAGTACAGAAAGAACCTGTCAATGCAACCCCTATTTTCAAGCCTTTTAACAGCATTTTTATACCCCCAACTCATCAACGATATTATATATTGTCTCTTTAATATAATTGGCTGCAGTTACCGGAGCCACCTTGCCCGGCAGGGAGAGTGCCCAAATAACTCTTACTCCTAAGCTTTTCGCACTGTCAAAGTCTATCCCTCCAGGCTTTGAAGCCAGATCGATAACAAGGCAGTCCTTACGAATTTTTTTCAGTTTATTAGCATCCAGAATAATACTGGGAACAGTATTGAATATTACATCCATCTGTTCCAGATAGTTTTCAATATTGTTCAAGTGAACAGGTTTATAGCCATAGCTTTTAATCCATGCCAAATCCGAATGCTTTCTGGCTTCCACAAATACATTTGTTCCAAGTGCACTCAGAGATTTTGCCAATATTTTGCCTATCCTTCCATAGCCAAGTATCAGTGCATTGCTGCCATGAAGTGTTATAGGCATTTCTTCCATTGCAATCTGAATTGCTCCTTCTGCGGTTGGAATTGCATTAAGTACCGCCATTTCTTCCCTTTTAAGTATGTCTACCGAGTAAACATTGTATATCTCAGCCAGGTGTTCTATTTTTTCGCTTATTCTTCCAGCAATAAACAGCTGATTTTTATTCATGGTTTTGAATATTTCGTTTATATGTATTTTTTCTGAATGAAATGGTGCATTTAGCGTTTCGTTGTCGTTAGAACACGGCAATGGTCCGATTACAACATCAGATTCGTCTATTGCTAACGCCAAATCTTTACTTTCTTTGATTTTTAGCTCAAAACCTGCACTGTTGAATCCATATATGTTAACATTATTGCCATCTTCTGCAAGTAGCTCAGCCAGCTTTACATTGCGCAGGTCTCCTCCGATAACTGTATACTTTCTGTTATTCATTGGCAATCCCTCCATTAGTGTCAGCCTTTTACGTAGGTTTACTATATTTTATGTTTATTTCATATAATAAGTGCTTGTATAAAAAGTTGACAAAAAAAGAACCCTTAAAGGGTTCCTGTTCCGTATGTTATCTTAAAGGTTTATAAAATGCTGTCTTAAAGGCTTTTAAAATGTTATCATAATGGCTTTGAAATGTTATCTGGCAGGTTTTTAAAATTTATCCAATAGGTTTTTAAAGTTTTGTTTGCCGGTTTAGTTTAATTTTAGCGCTTTCTTCAGGTTAACTTTCTTTTTAATTTTTCCAACTGCGGAAAAACCCATATTTCTCAGGTCAAAAACTTTGTCTATTATCTCATGGACACTATTCATATCCACCTTTTCAATCTTAGCCAGAATTTCCTCAGGCGTATTTATATATCCCATAAGCAGTTCAGATTTACCAATACTGCTCATTCTGCTGCTTGTGCTTTCAAGCCCGAGTATGTAATTGCCCTTGAGCTGTTCCTTCGATTTCTCTAAATCACCTGAATTCACGCCTTCTTTTTTAAGCAACTCAATCTCATCCATTATAAGGGATAAAACTTCATCCATATACTTTGGTTTCATCCCTGCATATATGGTAAAAAGACCGGTATGCTTATATGACGAAGGGTATGAATATATGGAGTAGACAAGTCCTTTTTCCTCGCGAATTTTCTGAAACAGTCTGGAGCTCATACCACCACCAAATATATTGTTGACAGCGAGAAGGGAATAGATTAAATCATTCCCATGCTCAATTCCATTGAATCCCAGACATATATGTGTTTGCTCGGTATCCTTGTCCTTCAGTTTTACATCACTTATAAAGTCCACGTTGCCATAACTGTTTCCGGCATATTTGTCGGTAACCCAACTTCTAAAATACTTTTCCACGGTTTTTAGAAGATGGTCATAGTTAAAACTACCTGCCACAGCAATTACACAATTATCAGGTGTATAATTTTTTGAAATATAATCCACTATCATGTTTCTTTCTATATTTGAAAGGCTTTCATGGGTACCAAGTATAGGATATCCCAAAGGATTCCCGTTCCACACCGTTTCTGAAAGTATATCGTGTACAAGCTCTTCAGGCGAGTCTTCATACATGCCTATTTCTTCTAATATTACTTTCTTCTCCGTTACTATGTCATTTTCATCAAATCTCGAATTAAGAAGCATGTCGGCAAGGAGCTCAATTGCCAGCTCAAGATGCTCATCAAGTGTCTTGGTATAAAAGCATGTACACTCCTTGCCTGTAAAAGCATTAATTTGCCCGCCTACATTGTCTATCGTTTCTGCAATTTCCTTTGCAGTTCTTCTTTCAGTACCTTTGAACATCATATGTTCAATAAAATGTGAAATGCCATTGTTCCTCTGATCCTCATTTCTCGAACCTGTTCCAATCCACACGCCGACGGATACCGAACGTACATATGGAATCTCTTCACAAACCAATCTTATGCCGTTATCGAGAGTAAATTTTTGATACATTAGTATCCTCCAAATTTTATCGTTGTGTATTCTGTCAGGAATTTTTGTCATTCAATGCGTCTTTTCGAGACAAATTAATTCTGCCCTGCTTATCAATTTCAATAACTTTAACCAGTATTTCGTCTCCTACATTGACCACGTCCTCTACTCTCTCCACTCTCTTTTTATCAAGTTTTGAGATGTGTACAAGGCCTTCTTTTCCTGGCAAGAACTCAACAAAAGCACCAAATGGCATTATCCTCATTACCTTGCCTACATAAACTTGTCCTGGCTGTACATCTTTTGCAATACCTTCAATAATTTGCATTGCGCGCTCTCCGGCTTTGCTGTCGGAAGAAGCAACATATACTGTTCCGTCATCTTCAATATCAATTTTTACACCTGTTTCAGCAATTATCTTATTTATAATCTTACCGCCAGGCCCAATGACTTCTCTTATTTTTTCAGGATCTATCGAAGTAGTTATTATTTTTGGTGCATATTTTGAAAGCTGTGGCCTTGGAGCAGGGATTGTCTTGAGGATGACTTCATCCAGAATTTGTATGCGGCCTTTGCGTGTAAGTTCAAATGCCTGCCTTATCATCTCCTCTGTAAGGCCGTCAATTTTTATATCAACCTGTATTGCAGTTATACCGTTTTTGGTTCCTGCAACTTTGAAGTCCATATCTCCAAAGAAGTCTTCTATACCCTGTATATCCATGAAAATAACGAATCTGTCCGGATTATTTTCATCTGTTACAAGTCCTGCAGATATTCCGGCAACAGGATTCTTTATGGGAACGCCCGCATCCATTAATGCCAGAGTGCTTCCGCAGACACTACCCTGAGAAGTAGAGCCGTTTGACATCATTACTTCGGATACCAGCCTGATTGCATAAGGGAATTCCGACTCACTGGGTATAACGGGCTCCAGTGCTCTTTCTGCAAGTGCTCCATGTCCTATTTCTCTTCTGCCGGGTCCTCTGGAAGTCTTTGCTTCACCTACGCTAAAGCCCGGGAAATTGTAATGATGCATATAACGCTTTTCTTCCTCCAGGTCAACACCGTCAAGCATCTGAACATCTCCCAAAGCACCGAGGGTTACTGTGGTAATAACCTGTGTTTGTCCTCTCTGGAAAAGTGCAGAGCCGTGTGTTCTGGGGAAAATGCCTACCTCTGCCGACAGCGGCCTTATTTCATCAAGTCTTCTTCCATCAACACGTTTTCCTTCTTCAAGTATATATTCTCTTACAACTTTCTTTTCGAGTTTATATATTGCTTCTGAGATAGTTGTCTGCATTTCAGGGTAAATCTCAGCAAAGTGTTGCTGAATTTCTTCGGTAAGCGCTGCAACTGCCTTATCCCTTTCCATTTTATCAACTGCAAGAACAGCCTGTCTCATTTTTTCATATGCATACTCTTTAACAGCACTGAAGATTTCTTCAGGTACTTCCGATGACTGATATTCAAATTTCGGCTTGCCTATTTCCTTGACAATTCCCTCAATAAATTCAACAATCTTTTTTATTTCCTCATGACCATATAAAATAGCATCCAACATAACGTCTTCAGGAATTTCGTTAGCACCGGCCTCTATCATTACAATTCTGTGCTTTGTTCCTGCAAGAGTAACATACATCTGGCTTTTCTCGCGCTGCTCGGTGGTAGGATTAATTACTACCTTACCGTCAACAAGCCCCAGTATTACTGCTCCAATAGGTCCGTTGAAAGGAATATCCGATATTGACAGTGCCACTGATGTACCAATCATAGCAGCAAATTCAGGTGAATTATCCTGGTCCACTGAAAGCACTGTATTTATAACCGCAACATCATTTCTCAGATCTTTCGGGAATAGAGGCCTTATCGGTCTGTCAATAACCCTTGAAGTCAAAATTGCTTTTTCTGAAGGCTTACCTTCCCTCTTTATAAATCCTCCCGGAATTTTACCAACTGAGTACAGCCTTTCCTCATAATCCACACTTAATGGGAAAAAGTCAATACCTTCACGTGGTGTTTCGGATGCAGTTGCAGTAGAAAGAACAACGGTATCGCCATACCTTACTAACGCAGAACCATTTGCAAATTGTGCTATTTTGCCTGTTTCAATAGTAAGTTTTCTACCTGCAAAATCCATGCTAAAAACTCTATACATTATACTCCTCCTTATAAAATTATAAAATTGCATAACTTAGCAAAATGGAAGAGTACAGAAAACGGACACTACAAGGCAGATTAAACACAAGGTTTATCTGTCCTCTAGTCTCTGTTTTCTGCTGTCCCATCCCATTTTGCAAATTATGCATTATTTATTAAAATATTAAAAATTTTTTCCTTTGCTTTATTATTAACCAAAATGCATTATTGTATTGGCAAATTTGCAACTGTTTTTACAAAAACAATGTGGCTTACGCCACTTTTTTGCATGTGCATTTATTATATTCAAGCATAGCTTGAATATTATGCGCAACTGCCTGTTCGTACTGCGGACAATTGACAGGCGCATCGAATAAGAATTAACTACAGAAAATAAGTAAAATAAATAAAGAAAATAAAAACGAAGGCGGAATACTCCGCCCGTTCTTATTTTCTTAAATTCAATTTGCTAATGATTGCTCTGTATCTGTCAATATCAGTTTTCTCGAGGTAGTTGAGTAAACCTCTCCTCTGTCCAACCATTTTGAGCAATCCTCTCCTTGAATGATGGTCCTTCTTATGAGTCTGTAAATGTTCGTTGAGATGATTAATTCTTTCCGTTAAAATAGCAATCTGCACCTCAGGTGACCCTGTATCATTCTCATGCAGCTTATACATATTGATTATTTCAGCTTTTCTTTCTTTTTGCATAGTTACCCTCCTCTATTTTACCCCCATTAGCCAGGTAAGCGGTCGGAGTGCTCCGGAAACCTAGCAAATGGTTGCTTTTATATTCTAAAATTCTAGCATACTATTAACTTTTTGTAAATATTGAATTTGTGAGTAATTTGTAAGAAAAACAAATATCAGGAATAATTGTTTTTCTTGCTTTCATGGCTCTTCTTCCTATAAGCTGAAGGTGTACATTTTTTATATTGTTTGAATGCCCTGATAAATGATGCTATGCTGTTAAAGCCGCATTCAAAGGCTATTTCGCTTATGGGGCGCGCTGTGGAGAGCATTTCTTCAGCCTGATTAATCCGGTAAAAAGAAAGATAGTTTTTGAATGTCATACCCGTAGCTTTCTTGAACAACCTGCTAAAGTGTGACACACTCAAGTTTGATGCTTCTGCTGCCCGCCTGAGATCCAAATCGCTGCCGTAATTCAGGTCAATAAGCCTGAAAGTGTTTTTCAGCATTTCTTTTGCCTTTGCTACATCATAAGAACTTTCCAGTTTCTTTGCTGTGCGCTCAAAGTTTCTTACAAGCATACCCATCAACTCTAGAATATTAGAGGTTACCAACAGCTCAAAAGCCTTTTCTTTTTTATTATACTCATCATATATTCTTTCAATACAGGAAGCCAAATGCTTGCCTATTTGACTTTGCGCATTTATTGGATTTGGAAAGCCAATGCCTTTATTAAACTCATCTATCAGTGCAGATGTTACTGAAGCAGGAAAAGCAGATTTGAGATACTCAGTATTAAATTGCAGCACAATGATTTCGTTGTCTTCATATCTCTGAGTATAGGTAGAGTGAACTGCTTCATTCACTACAATAATAATATCACCCTTCCTAACATTGAAAATGTGGTCGTTTATCTGCTGAGTAGCTGTACCTTTTGTTATGAAAAGAATTTCAGGTTCTTGGTGCCAGTGAGGATGAGCAAATATGTGTTCCTTGCTGGAAGAACGCACCCAGATTTTTACCGGAAAAAACCTGTCAGGCATATCCACTAATTCGCGCAAAGGTTGCAATCAGATTCCCCCAAAAAGCATTTTTTAATAATTTTATGGTAATTAATGAAAAGTAAAAATTACATAACTATTATATCATATAAATGAAAGCTGAATTGATATTATATGCAAACTGCTTGTTTACATACATTGCATGTTTGCATACATAAGGAGGATATATATATGGCAGATTTTAAGCCGGATTTCAACAGATTGAAAAAAGTATTGTTAAGACTTGGAGAACCTGATATTCTTCCATTTTACGAACTCTATGCCGACAAGGAAATAATGGAGGCGGTAACCGGTAAACCTTTAACACCTGAAAGTTTGGTTGAATTCTATTATACATGCGGTTATGATTACGCAACATCAGATTTGAAATTTGGTTATGAGAAATATGAAAATGCAACATCCGACACTGCCGAACTGCGCCGGGATGAAAGGCGTTTTGTTGAAAACAACCGCGGTATTATAGAAAACAGGGAGGATTTTGATAAATACGAATGGCCTGCTATAGATGCCTCGGTAGCCAATCACATTAACCAGATAATTAAGTACCTGCCGTCAGGTATGAAAACAATACTCCATACATGCGGAGGCATATTGGAAAATGTTATGATGCTTATGGGCTACATTCCTTTCTCTTATGCATTGTGCGAAGATGAACAGCTTGTGTGGGATATGTTTGAAAAGATAGGTTCCAATCATGTAAAAGCAATAAAAACCTGTCTTGATAATACTGATCTATCAAAGGTCGGTGCTGTCGTGATGGGCGATGATATGGGTTTCAACCACAGCACTATGATTTCACCTGAGGATATGAGAAAATACGTATTCCCCTGGCAGAAAAAAGTCGCAGAGCTTGTTCACAGCTACGACCTTCCAATGATACTTCATTCCTGCGGCAATCTTGAAGCTGTAATGGATGACCTTATAGATTATGTTGGAATTGATGCCAAGCATTCCTTTGAAGACAAGATTATGCCCGTGACGGAAGCCAAGAAGAAATATGGCAACCGAATAGCGATTCTGGGAGGAATGGACATGAACTTCCTCTGCACATCAAGCGAAGAAGAAGTAAGGCAGCGTACAAGAAAGATTATCGCCGAATGCGCTCCCGGTGGCAATTATGCCCTTGGTACAGGCAATTCCGTAGCCAACTATGTTCCGCTGAAAAATTATCTTGCAATGCTGGATGAAGGCAGAAAATGTGGTGTTTACCCTATAAATGTGCTTTAAGCCACAGCCTGCCGACAGCCTGCCAACGGCATTGCAGTTGCTATTAAAATGTACCGGCTAATAACTCGTTAGTCTGCTGCAAAACGCCTTTTTTTACAAGCACCAGCAGGGTGAATTGCAGGGTGAATTAATGTGATTTCATGCAGGTAAATTAATCCGATGCTTAACACTTTCCTTTTCTGTAGACATTATAGTACCTCCTATATTTCTAGTTAGCCCCATTGCATTACTATGTAATACATTTTGTCAAGTGTAGGCAAAAAGAAAAGGCCACACCAGCCGAAACTGTGTGGCCTTAAAACACCACTATTTTTATTTTTTATAGGTAAAATCAAGCACTTTAGCTGTACCAATAATACGAGAGGCATTTTGTATGTTTAAAATCATACCTTCATTAATCAAAGGTTTAATTTCTTCATAGGCTTCGCCTTCTATGGTAGGGAACTCAATGTTTACATGATATAATTCTTGGTAAAGGAATTTATAACAATGAATATTACTTATTATTGTTCCTGAGAATAGTAATCCGTCACCAAATTTAAAGGCTGTCCTTAAAGGACATTGCGTAGATATTCCATCACTTTCAACAGTATTTCCTTCGGGTTTATTAAATTTAATATCTGCTCTAACTATTAGCATAATATCCTCCTCTGATATTAATACATATGAATAAGCTCCTGTATTATTTTATTAAACTCACCTAACTTATCAGCATGTATAGTTACAGTACCACTTTTGAATATAAACTTATCAACTTGAGTAAAATCACCGATTTTACTTAACACACTTGTAGGTACTTTAGCCTCAATTATGGCTCCAATATTCGAGTATTTATCTGCAAATTTTAATGTTTCCTCAAAACTTAACCCATATTGTTTAGCTTGAAGTCTATTGGGAATTACGTTAAATTTACTCGTTTTCATTACATCATAAAATTCGTCGGGACCCACAGCCATGTACAAACTTGTTAAACTTTCACTAGTCGTACTCGTTCCCTTAGAAACCTTATCTTCTAAAGTATTAATTGCTGCGCTTGTAGAGATCGATATTTTGTAACAGTATTATTTATTGCATTCATTGCACTGGAAGCTATTCCAGTTTCCGAAAGCACTGCACCACCAACTGTAGCTAGCGCAACATCAATAATTATATTCTCTTTTGCCTGTTGTATTTCTCCTTCATTTTTATTAAAACCTTCAAGGTCTGAACCTGTAACAGCAATTTTAATATTGTTAATTGTTCTTACAACAGGTATATACGGTAAAGCTTCAGACCTATCCAAGCTTGCTTTCTCCTCAGGAGTCATTGCACGGATTACTGCATTGTTTACCGACCCACTATCATCCGTCCCCTTCTTATCACTGGCACTGTTTGAGTTCCAGTCCTGCGCCGGAGCCCAATTGAAGCCCTGATGTTGTGTTGAAGAAGATCCTGTATTACTATCTTTCTTGTTCGTACCCGACGGCCAGTTTTCAGGCTTAGTAACATGGTTGAACTGCCACTCAGGTAAATTTATTGATACACTATACTCTTACTTTACCGTATCTTTATTTTCCTCTTTCGGTCTAGGTAAGCTATTCCAACTCCTAAGGTTCTTCCATGTCTGAGACAATATCGACGTTTACTAACCGCTTAACTTTCCTACTTAACTGCTTGATCCACCGTAGTCATTAGCAGGCACTTCGAGAAAAATAATAGCTAATTTTTTTACTAATTACCAGTTTTTGAAATAGAAGTGCTATAAATTAGTTTACGGATGGACATAACAACTTTTTCAACCATATTTATTGTGATTGTACTACTTTCAAAACTGGCATACTTTGTTCCGGTATATTTGATACTTATATTTATGTTATTTATTTCAAAGCTGTAGAATATATTTTTTATAATATATAAAAAAGCTACAACAGTCCAAACTGTGTGACATTGTTTTAAATATTAATACATGGTTATTTAGCAATTAGTTTGCAGTTGGGTCAGCTGCGAACCAAGTGTATATCTCCTCCTTTTCAATATTATCCATAGACAACCACGCAATGAAAATATCAAATTTCAAAATAGATGCATTTTTTGTTACTCTTATACGTAATCTATCATTTAGATAATCATATATAAAACCTGGTATATCACCTTGTAGCCCAATACTAAGCTTCATTTTGTTTAACATAAAACTAATTAGTGCCAAATCCTCTCCTGGTTCAGACAATACAATTAAATGCTCCCTATGTTGACTTTGCAATATACAATCTATAACAGTTTCTTCTTTATCTGGGATATTATCAACCATAATCCTAAATTGTCCATCAACTTTAAATTGCTTACTTAGAATTGACAGGTTTTCCCGCCCCTTCGGTGGACGGGAAAAGAACGGAAAAACGCCGCCCACAGACCACGGGTTACAGAAATAACCCAAATGCGAGTGGCGTAACCCCTGTTGCTGGCTCTGCCCGCAAGCTGTATCGCAGCGGATGTAACCCGCTTATTCCTGCCGTCAGTGACTTGTGGGCGAGGAGGCGAGAGAAAGGAATAAAAAATAGGGGCTGTAACAAAAGCCTCTTGATGAAAAATATTGCAAAAAAATACACCCTGATTTGATCCGAAAGAGTTTTTCAAGGTGTATTTGTATCATTCTACAACTGTTATTTGTGCGATATGCCAAACCAAAAAACTTTTGTTACAGCCCCTGTTTGTTTTTATTTCAGATACATGGGAAAAACATTCCATATTTTTTAAAATCCTATCAAGGGTTTCCCGGTTTTCATCAGATATACGGATATACCTGTTAGAATCTCCGATGCGCAAAAGTGGACAACCATCATTTGCCGGACATAGCATAATACTTTTACTCCCATTTGTCATAGTAACTGAAATGTCAGTTGAAAACCCACAAGCAAGACCAGTATCTTTGAATGAGTGGCCTCGTAATATTTCTTTTAATGCTGAAATATCGCTTTCGTCTGTTATTGCAACAGAAATGTTTGCACTCGGATTGTAGCCTCCTGGCACTGAATTATAATGAAATTCCAGCAATGCTTCTGTTGCAAAATTAGTATTTACTCTCGTCGAAACCACCCACCCAACAATTACTGATATTATTACAAGTGCTATCAATAATACAAATATTTTCGGTTTTTTCATAAACATCACCTTTTTATTGTTATTGGGTATCAAAACGTGTCATAGGAACTCTCTTTCCTGCCCAATTATAGACTCCCAAATAAACAGATTTTTTTGTAGAACGGAAATTTATACGATGCCAGGGAAGCCGCCAATCTGCACTATACGAAAAGTTTGCGCCCCCCCTCATTTCCATATGTAGTTACCCCTTGTCTGTTCGCAAAATTTTGAGCAAAATCTCCAGTCGCCGTATAACAACCATAAAATTTAATCGAGTAGGAGGTAGGTGATTAATTCACCTACCGACCTCTCACACCACCTAGCCTACGGTCCCGTACTAGGCGGTTCCCAAGTTTACGCCGTTACGGTTTTGTAGTAATCCCAGAAAAATGTG
>DUMB01000021.1 GCA_012840085.1 Clostridiaceae bacterium | reverse complement strand
TTGTTTTTGGCGACTCAATTATACCAGAAAAAAGGGGGTGTCATTGTTTTTTATTCAAAAAACCTTGAAGCCCTCGATAAATAGCATATTTCAAAATATAAAAGGTGTAATTTAGTTTACACTACGAGTTAATAATGGAGGCGATAATTATGATTAACTGGATACTTGGAGGCCTTATAATAGCATGTGTAGTGTTTTTGGTTGTAAGGTTTATTAAGAAGATTGCAAAAGGCGAAAGCACTTGCTGCTCTGGCTGTGATGGGTGCAGCAGCAGTTGTTGCAGCAGGGAATATAGTAAAGTACAATAGAATATAGTAAAATATAGTAGCTAAATAGTTCTATTGTGACAATGCCTGGATAACCATGTCTGGAAAAAGAGTTATTCAGGCATTGGCTGTTTTTTGAAAGTTCTGGACTGATTACATGAAAGTATGTATTATAAAAGTATTAGTATGAGAATTTTCGAAAGTATTTAATTTGTTATTGGTATTATTTAGATTTATGATATATATAGATGTATTTATTAAATTATAATATGATATATGTTAAATTTTGCTCTTTATGTAATAATTGACAATTTAGTATAATATTTTATATGTCTTTTTTTATATCTTAGTTATAGAATATAGATTAAATATTTTATTTCTTAGGGGAATGTTAATGTTTATAAGAAAATACAAGTTTAAGTTTTATTTAAATGCAAGGCATTCAATAAATATTGATAACAGGCAATGCAAGGTTCATCCTCATACCTGGGAGATAGTAATATATATTAGCAAATATGGAGATAGCCTGACACAGTTTACTGAAGTAGAAAACAGCATTCAAAAGTATTTGATGA
Source organism: Clostridiaceae bacterium (assembly GCA_012840085.1). Taxonomy (GTDB): domain Bacteria; phylum Bacillota; class Clostridia; order Acetivibrionales; family DUMB01; genus DUMB01. The sequence goes on along the minus strand of DUMB01000021.1, from coordinate 24,849 downwards.
AATATGAGGGTGAGTTGCTTAATGCTGTTCCTCCATTTGATTTGATTGATCCGTCTATGGAAAACATAGGTGATGCAATTTTTCTGGAGATTTTTCCATTGGTGCAGAATTTCGGATGTCAGCTTGAAATGCTTGAAATAAGCGAAAATCCTAGCAGAACGTATATTGTAAACCTTGAAAATGCATGTCTGAATACGGCACAGAATGAAATAAACAGGATGAATAGAATTATTCAAAGGGGAAAATTTGATGCCGGAGACACTGAACATGTTGACAAGTTATTTACAAACAAGCAGGGTAAATTTTCTGACCATGTAGCTGGTAAGGAGTTTGAAAAGGCCGGCGGCGACATATTTCGCAATGGGCCCAATGGGAAATCTGAAAAGGCTGATGGGAATTTTGGCAAGGCTAATGAGAAATCTGACATGGCTAATGAGGGATCTTACAAATCTAATGAAGCATCAGATGAGGCTAATTATGAGAAGCCTGAACAGGTTAAGTCTGAAAAGGAAGAGGATGAAACGAATGGCAATGTTAGTGATGAGGCATATGGCCATTCATGTGATGAGATGACTGACGGAGTCCACAGTAATGCAACCGGACAGCAAAATGCTTATAATGGACAGGGTCAAAAAAATGCTGACAATGGACAGGCAGTTGAAGACCAAGACACCAATAGTTCTGAAAAGAATAGTAAATGCAATAAGTCCATAAAACCTTCCAAATATGTGCTGATTTGTCTGGCGGTCATACTGGTTGCCTCATTTTCGCTGATTATTTGGATAACTAAAAGCGGTATGCATCCATGGGGTTCAGATACCTGGGGGCACCTTTTTAAAGTAGAATTGTTAGCAGACGAGATAAAATCAGGTAATATATATCCATTATTTTCAGATTTATGGTATAACGGAACCCAACCTTTCAGGTATTGGGCACCTCTGCCTTATTATCTCCTTTTTGCTCTGAGATTTATCGCAGGCGGCAATATAATATTGGCATATAATATTTTTATTGTTTTTGTTTTTGTTGCCGGTGCCCTGGGGTGGGTATTATGGGGAATCAAAACAGGAAGGCACAAACTGGCATTGGTTCTTGCGCTTTTATGGTTTATTCTCCCTGATAATTTAAGGGTTTTCTTTTCAGAAGGAAATATCCCAAGGATAATGGTAACCACTATATTTCCTTATCTCATGCTTGGGGTTTGGAGCTATTTGGAAAACCGGAATAAAAAAACTTTGCTTTTAGTTTTTGGATGTATGTTTTTAATAACATTATGCCATGCTATGATTTCGGCAATGGTGGGTGTTATAATTTTTATATATGTTTTTATATATTCATGTTTGTTCAAAAAAATCAGACCGTCTGCTGAAGTGCTGGCTGCTGCAGTTTTTGGAATATGTATGTCCGGACTTTGGCTTTACCCCGCTTTGAAAGGCGGTATGGTTTCTCTGAACCAGGAGACGGTAATTGCAGCCGTGAAGGAACTTACCACTCCTGCTGCTGTATCTTTAAATCCAATATTAAGGCTTCAGGGTGGCAAGGAGCTCTTTTACTTTGGCATTTCTGTTGTTGCAATTTCCATATTCGGACTGGTTTTCGGTGACAGGAAAAGCAAAATAGGCTTTATTATAGCAATGATGATTTTTGCATGTTCGACATCAGAACTTCTTCCTATTGTTATAAAATTACCTTTGAGCAGCCTGTTTTGGATGTGGAGGTTTACACCACTGGCCTTGGGTGTTTTCTTTATTAGCTTGCTGGAATGGAAGAATCTAAAGAAAGGCGTCATTGCGGCATTAATTGGTATAATTGTAATCGACAGCGCAATATCCTTTTATTCCCTCGCCTACAATGTCAATGCGTCATCGGGCAAAAAGGAGTTCGACCCTGCTATTAAAGCAGCAACGCAAAGCATAGCAGTGCTTGATATAAGCAAATATGGGTCCTTTCCCAGTTATTATATAGCATTCAATGATAATAACAGAAGTATAGGACAGGTTTTTGGCTGGGCTTATCAGGGAGCAAGAACTGCCATCAATACTGTTTGGCTGAATACGGCTCTTGAGAAAGGCTGGTATAATTATCTTTTTGACAGGTGTCTTGAACATGGCGCTGATACCTTGATAATAGAAAAAGGGGTTATAAGGGATACTGGAGAGCTATTAAAAGCTGCTGATACAATTGGCTATAAGAAAATCGAAGAAACTCAAAGCGGTATAATTTTAAAATATCCGGTAGATTTTACCTTTGGCACAAAAGTTGAGTACAAAGCTCTGGGTATAGGCAGGTATGCAAGCAATATGGCTTTTATATTCCCGCAATTTGAGACGGGTAACAGCATGTATCTGGACGATTATACCGGGGACAAGCTGTTAAAATACGAGACTGTTTTTCTGTCAGGATTTAAGTACAGAGATAAAGAAAAGGCAGAAAATATGGTTAAGAATCTTTCACAAAAAGGGGTTAAGTTTGTTATTGATATGACCGGTGCCCCTGAAGACATTTATACTTCAAGGGCAAGTTTTCTTGATGTAATTGCGCAGCCCGTGGAATTTACAGAAAGTTATACTCCTCTTGATATGGGGGAAGAAAAGATACAAACCGGACCATTTCCGGAAGAATTCGAAAGGTGGAGGACATTATATCTGGAAAATCTTGATGCATCTTATGGCAGTACGCTTTTTAACAATCAAAGTTTGAACTTTTTGGGCACAAAATCAAATGAAAATATTGTTTTCGTCGGCTTGAACCTTCCGTACTTTGTGGTGGAGACAAAGGATGAACAGGCTTTGAAGATACTTGAAGATATAGTTGGATTAAAAGCTTATGAGACACCGTCCAGAAAAGTTGTCAAGGTCAACGTGGAAAAGGATACAGACGGACTTGGAATTGTGTCTGAGGAGGAAGGAGTAGTAACAAATATAGCTGCCCTTGATTCTTTTAAAAACATTAACGGTACTTATGATGAAGTCCACAATCTTATTCGTGTTGAAGGTGGCAAACTGGAACTCAAGTTTGTTTACAACTACTTTTATGAGGGACTTGCCATGAGCATTGCGGGAGCTTTATGTATGGTGCTGTTTTATTTCCTGATCTTGAAAAATAAAAGTAAAGCTGCTGCAAGTCATGAACATTATTTTGCAAAATGGAATGCAAGCGGTAATCAATATATAAATGAAAGCAATTAAAAGCTTGATAACCGAAGGAAATTGAAGCAGCATTAGGAAAGAAAACCTTTGGAATGTAAAAATAACCGGATATAGAAAGTTAGAGGGGAGCAAGTGTTGTGAGGTTAAGAAATGTTATTTTTTCTGCAACAATAATATTTGTTTTTATTACTTCCACAATCTCTGCTTATGCTAAAGGGATAACCCTTGACGGCCAGTTCAATGACTGGTCTGACAAGCCTGGATTGACAGATCCGCAAGGGGATGAAGAGCCTCCTGAAGACATATTGTCAGTGAAGTGGTTTCCTGATGTAGAAAGCGGTAACCTTTATCTTTATGTGGAAAGGCTTGAGCTGGGAGATAAAAAGAATGATAAAGACAAAGATAAAGACGGAAATGATGATGACGATGAATATATAGATGAGAATGAAATTTATAACGATATTATTAACAATTTGTTGCCCGGCGGTAATCCCAGATTTGAGTACTGGGTTCTGGATGCACGTTTTTCCAGCGAAAAAGGAGACAGATTAGCTGTTATCGTATATCATCCTCCAAGCAGAAAAGTTTCAGTTCACTTATACGATGAAGATGGTGATTATCTCTGGAGTGTTACCGGGAAGTGGGGGGAGGACAAAAAAGAAGGAAAACGTATTGAATTTTATATTCCCTTTTCCCAGTTGGTTGGCTCCATTCAAAGCGGCTATTTTATTAAATTATTTCTTAGATGCGAAAACGACAGGGTTCCTGACAGCGGTGAAATAATTATTTCCACTGTCAGCACTTTTCCTGTATTAACAGTGACAATTTTAGGGATGTTTGTTGTTTCCGGTTTGATAATATTTGGTTTAAAGAGAAGATATGCTTTAAAGATGTTAAATTGAAGATATATTAAAAAAGTAACAAAAATGTTTTAAATAACAAAAGAAGTATAACAAAAAGTAACAAAAGAAGTATCATTTTGATGAAGAGGTCGACGTATGCTCATTATATTGCTGATAATTGCAGCATGGATTTTATTTTTATTGCTTATTAGAAAATTAAAAATATACTTTTTTGTTTTTGTAGTGGGAAGCATAGGGCTTTTCTGTATATTAATGTATATTGGCAGGGGCACTGTGGAGAAATATCTTGAACATGCAGTAACTTACAGTATGTATTTGATCAGCAAGGCCACAGACATATATGTTGCTCATCCTGAATACTCAATGCTGACAGTGTACTATAACTCTCAGGCCGTATCATTTTTTGTAGATTATGAATGCTCGGGATTTATTGAATCTATTGTATATATAAGCCTGCTGGCATTTTACCCGGTTTACAGGTGGAGGAGAAAAATTCTTCTTGGCATGGCCGGAACTTTATATATATTTATATCAAATATAATCAGAGTATTTATTATATGTGTCATAATAAAAAAATTCGGGCCTTCATTATTCTTTTTCAGCCATACTGTGTTTGCGAGAGTATTATTTTTCTTTCTGATGGTCGGACTTTACTATGTTGTATTTACAAGAGCTCATATACTTAGACAAAAGGTTGGTAAAATAGGTTATGAAAATTGAAGTACTATTCAGACAATTTGTATATTGGGGAGTATGGCTTATAATACCCATACTGTGGGAACTGTTCATGGGGTTTGCAGGTTCGCTTTTGGTTATTATTAAATACATTTTAAGGAAACCTGAAAAAGATATTGACTTTTACCCGATGGTAACTGTATTAATACCTGTGTATAACTCACAAAAGACATTGGAAATGTGTCTTGAGTCTATTGTTAAGCAAGACTATCCAACTGATAAAATAGAGATTTTTCTTATTGACAATGGTCCTTCAGATGACAGCTACAACATTTTTATAAAGTTTCAGAAGGAATATCCTCAGCTAAAAATCTGGTGGTATACTTCCAGCCAGGGTAAATCAAAGGCACTGAACAAAGGAATATTTGCCAGCATGGGAAAATACGTAATTAATATTGACAGCGACGGTATACTTGATCCCAGTGCGATAAAAAATGTGGTTAAAAGATTTGAAAACAATAAAAAAGTAAATAGCTTAACAGGCGTTATACTTACCAACCCAGAGCTGATAGACAATACTGAAAGTGATTTTCTGAAAACTATTCAGTTATGCGAGCTATTTGAATATGCAGAATCTTTCTTTGTAGGACGGAATGTTCAGGCAGTGTTTAACACAATGTACACTCTTGCGGGGGCATTTTCAGCCTTCAGGCGCGAGGCGCTGCTAAAAACCCAAATGTATAATTCCGAAACGTTGGGTGAGGATACCCACATGACTTTTCAGATAAAGAATTTTGCAGGCGGTAAAGTAGATTTCTGTGAAAAGGCCTTCTTTTTAGTTGATCCTATAGAAAGTCTCAACAGAATTTATATTCAGAGGCAGCGCTGGCAGAGGGCGGAGCTTGAAGTGGCAAGGCTTTTTGTTGACCAACATATAGGAGGGATTTTTGATTTTATTACAAAGTCTCCCGTTAGGAAGATGGTTTCGGATCACACATTGATGTTTCCGAGGCTTATTTGGTTTTTCGCAATGATATATCTCTATTTTATAAACTATCCAATGGAATTGATTGTTGGGGCAAATGTTTTGATGTATGCAGCATACCTGTTTAATTCAATTATTTATATATTTGCGTCAACTTTATATCTAAAAAACCAGGCAGAAATAAAAAATTATATACTTAAACATTGGTATATTATATTTATCTTACCATTTTACAGGTTTATATTATATTGGATCAGAATTGCCGGGGTTATTAACAGCATTAAAACTGATTCGAAATGGAATACAAAGACTTTCAGTGAAGAAATAGGCCAGGTCAGCAGCGGGATTACCCGCGGCATCAAAAAAATGATGCCGTTTATTGGAATAGTTAAGAGGTATATATCCAGGGAGCAGGACAGTCAATCATAGCCTGAGCAGCCGCTAACCGGTCAATATTCAATAAGGCATAAAGGTAAATAAAGCACATCTTTCTGAATATGAGAAATTCAGCAGGTACTTGTTTCAAAGATATATATGTTGGTAATATTGTTATTGCGGAGGTTGATTATTATGAGGAATATATTAAAAGGAGATGATATCAGACTTACTTCCATACGGAAGGAAGATATTCCGCTAATGGAAGAATGGTTTAATGACGTTGAATTTTTAAGATATTATGACATGGTACCTGCTATGCCAAAATCCGTAGAGCAGATTGAGAAAATGGTGGAAGAACATTACCAATCAACTGAAAAGTGCATGTATGCCATCAGGATTAATGAGACGGATAAGATAATTGGAATTACAGGATTTATTGATATAATTTGGAGTAATGGAACTGCCATGTTCTATATAGGAATAGGAGATAAATCTTATACAAGCAAGGGGCTTGGCAAGGAAGTCATGAAACTGATGCTTGATTTCGGATTTAATGAGTTGAATTTTCACAGAATTCATTTAAACGTTATTTCTTATAACGAACGTGCCATAAAGCTCTATGAAAGCTTCGGGTTCGTTCGTGAAGGTACATACAGGGAGTTTATTAATAGGGACGGAAAAAGATATGATTTGTACCTCTACGGCCTTTTAAAGGCTGAGTGGGAAAAATCTCTGCAAAGAGAGAATTAAGAATAAAAAAGAATAAACAAGAGATTAAGCAAAAAGGAAGTTAGGTAAAAAAAGATAAGTAAAAAATGAGTGGAAAAGAAATAAAAATTAAGTAGAAAAGAAATTTAATCATAAAAAATTGATTGAGCAAAAATAATGAAAGAAGGGCAGGTAGATAGAATGAACAATGTAAAAGTAAGATATATAACCAGAACGGGTGTACTGTTGGCTTTGGCGATAGTATTTCAAATGATGGGAAGATTTCTTGGACCGAATAACAACTATATTGTCGGGCCGCTTATTAATGCAATTTTGTTGGTTTCCACTGCAGCAACAGGAGTTTGGGGTGGCATAACCATATCGGTAATTGCACCTTTTGTATCTGCATTTACCAATAAAGCACCAATTGCGCCTTTTATTCTGTCTTTCTCGCCATTTATAGCATTGGGCAATGCGATAATTGTGCTGTGTTTCTATTTACTCTACAAAAAAAGTAAAGTTGCAGGGGTTGCTGTCGGCGCGGTACTGAAGTTTGCTTTTCTTTATGCTTCGGTTACATTATTTACAAGGTACTTCGGTGTTCCGGAAAATTTCGCGAAAGTAATGAATGCGCTTTTTAGCTGGCCCCAGCTTCTAACAGCTGTAATTGGGGGTATAATTGCTATAATTGTAATCAGATTGCTTGGAAGGAACATTGAGCTGAATAAATAAGCATAAGCCAAACCAGGCGGCAGGGGATTGTTTCCTACCTGTCGCTTTTTTTATGCTTATTGAAAATGCGGCAAAGAGTACGAAAAAGAGAGAACTGTCCCTATCGCAAGATTGAATATGTGGCAATGAGAGAAGCGTACCTAATCGTGAGTATAGTGCTAAAAGGAGAGAACTGTCCCCTGTGTTATATAAATTTATTCTTAAAAGCGAAGGATATAGCATATAAATATAAATAGTAATTTAAATATTATACATACAAAATGAGCACACAAATATTTAAAATAATAAATAGTAAAAGGCGAATGGTATGATTTATCTTGATAATGCTGCTACATCATTTCCAAAACCTCTTAGAGTGTATGATGAGATGGACCGGTGTATGCGTACGTACTGCGCAAATCCGGGAAGAGGCGGTCATGCTATGTCCATAGCTTCAGGAAAAGCAGTTTCTGAAGCAAGGGAGAAAATTGCTGCGTTCTTTAATATTGATAATTCCCTCAGACTGGCATTTACAAAAAATGCAACAGAAGCAATTAATATTGCTATTAAAGGTGTAATAAAGCCGGGGGATCATGTAATAACTACCTGCATGGAGCATAATGCCGTTATTAGGCCGTTAAAAACACTTGAGAAAGATGGAATAATCAGTTTGTCCATTGTAGAAGGCGATAATTTCGGACGGATAGATATCGAAAGAATAATAGATTATATAAACCCTCGTACACGGCTCATTGTAAGTACCTTGTCTTCAAATGTAAACGGTATTATATTTCCGGTAAAGGAAATGGGAAGAATTGCACGAACAAGGGGGATACTTTTCCTTGTTGATGCTTCACAGGGAGCGGGGGCTGAGGAGATAGACGTAGATGAGATGAACATAGACCTGTTGGCTTTTCCGGGTCATAAAGGGCTATTGGGACCACAGGGAACAGGAGGTATATACATTAGGGAGGGAATTAATATAACTCCGATAATGCAGGGGGGGACAGGAAGCATTTCTGATTATCTGTATCAACCGGAAATGATGCCTGACCTGATTGAGAGCGGGACACTGAATACACCCGGAATTATTGGCCTGGCTTATGGAGTAGATTTTATCAATAAAACCGGACTTAACAATATCAAAGTTTTTAAGCATTCGTTAATAAAGCGGTTGATGGAAGGAATGGAGGAGATTAAGGGGATTGTACAGTACAGCCTGAAGGATATAGATAACAATTCGGGTATTGCAGCAATGAACTTTAAAGGCGTAGATTCATCAGAGGTGAGCTACATTTTGGATAAAGAATTTGGAATAGCAACAAGGGCAGGTCTTCATTGTGCACCTCTGGCGCATAAAACTCTTGGAACCACCGGTCAGGGAGTAGTGCGTTTTAGTGTCGGGTGTTTCAATACTGTTGATGAGATTGATTATACTCTTAAAGCACTTAGAAAAATATCTTCAAGATTTAATTAGTAAAAAATATTTATAAAAATAAGACATTATGTGTGAATTTACGTACTGTTTAGTGAAATAAATTTTTTGAAGGAGAAGGTCAATTATGAAAAATGATACTTTAAAAACCATCATTACTGCAATAATTCTGATTGGATTACTTGTTGTGGCAGTTAGATTTGCTGTGAGAGTACTATTCCCGATTGCTGTAGTTATTATTGCTGCATATATAGTTTATATGGTACTTACGAGGAACAAGCGTTAATTGGATAAATTCAGAACGCCCTGTTTTATGTAACATAAAAGCTGCCTCCTGAATATTATGTAATATGTGATATCTACTTACTTTGCACTGAAGGAGGTTTGCTTTATGGCAGAAAAAGGCAGATTCTTTAGAAATGATACACTGCTTTGGTTCATTATCCTTTTCTTGCTACTTTTCTGGCGCGATGGTTATGGGGTTGAATATTGATTAATACTTAAGCTACAGTCAAATCTCTAATAAAGGGTGCTTTCAAGAATCAAAAAAATACGCTCTGAAAGAAGGCTTTCAAAAGAAAGTTTTGAAAGCCTTCTTTATGAGTATAAATTGAATATAAAAACAAAATACTACCCTTATAATAAAAATTATATTTACAATTACTATGGATAATGCTGTGTTCTGAATGAAATTCTATGCGCTGCGGCCTAAAGTACTACGTTCTAAAAACTGTTTTTTTAGTGAGATATGTTTTTGATATTCTTCTTCTGTGATTTTGCCTTGTTCTAGAAGCTTATCTAATAACTTTATCATTAGTGTACAGCATTCGATAAGTTCTTTTTTCATACAGGCACCTCTCACAAAGAATTCATTTTTATTATATTACATTAGTGTACATAAAGCAATAGAATTGTAAAAAAATTGTAAAATAAGAACAAAATATATCTGATATAGAAAAAAAAAGCATTTTCAAATGATACATAAAGCGATGCGTAAAGTGATACGTAAAAAGCCTTGAAATCTATCGATTTCAAGGCTTTTTTGGTCGGAGTGACTGGACTTGAACCAGCGACCTCTTGCACCCCAAGCAAGCACTCTAGCCAAACTGAGCTACACCCCGGTGACAAGTACAAATTATAGCACATCATTTGCAAAATGTAAAGCAAAAAATATGTTACCATAAAAACATTTTTTAAGAAAATAATTATTATAAGTGAATAATCCTCTAAAAATTGAAGATAATCATAAAGTAGACTTAATTTATCAAAGTAAGTATGAATTGGTCAGGAGGATAGATTATGTATAAAGTAGAGGCATATCAGGAATACAGGCCTCAAAAAGCAAAAAAAGCATATAGGTCAGTCAGAAGAAAAATAAGAGGATATTTTGCTCTTATTTGTCTTCTGTTTGTGGCTGTAATTATATTGTGTATAAATTATTTGACGGCATATGAGGCTTTGAAGAGGACACAGGAACAATATGAAACCACCGTAAATAAAATGAACTCAATTGAAGAAAACAACAACATAATGTCGGAAAATTTAAGCCTCGTTATTCAGGATAATGAAAAATTAAAAAAAGAGAATGAAAGACTTCGCGCACAATATGAGGAAATAACAAAAGAGATACAAGAGATAAAAAGCATAAACGAGGAACTTGTAAGTAAAAACAGAGAACTTAACGAAGACAACATAGCCCTTCAGAATTCTCTTAAGATGGCAGCTGCAGCAGGGATAAAGCCTCAAAATTTCACTAGGTTTGAAGGCCTGAGTGCAAGAAGTCAGGTCGACAGGGGACGTTATATAGGGAAGTTTATTGGAACTGCATACACACCAAGTGTGGAAGAATGCGGCAATACAAAAGGTATAACAAATTCAGGTGAGCCCATAGTACCAGGTGTATCTATTGCGGTTGATAACAGATACTGGCCGTTTGGAACTGTATTCTATATAAAAGGGCTTGGTTATACAATTGCAATGGATACCGGCAGCGCTATAAAAGGCAAGTACAGATTTGATTTCTCTGTATTTGATAAAAATTTTGCAAGAATACTGGGAGTGCGGGAATGGGATGTTTACCTTGTTAAGCTTGGAAACGGCGAGGTGGATCAAATTGAATTGTGATCTTCTCTGAACCCTGTTACATAGATACATGTATTTCTGGTTATGAAAACAAATACGGGAGTGAAACAATTGAGAAAATTCGCTGAAACAATCAAAAGCCTTCTTATTTTTCAAGAGCCTAAAGAAGTTGAAAAGTTTGTTCTGGAAGAAACTGAAAAGGACGAAGCTGACAATGACGCTGAAGAAGAAAACTCCGGAAAAGAGGATTATACTGCCTCCAACAGCGAAGGGAAAAAGGAAAACTGGATTACAAATATTATGACTGCGCCTTTTGTAATGGAAAAGGAGAAAAAGACTGCTGATAAAGGCAATAAAGGTGAGAAGGATAAAAAGAAAAATAAGGACAGCAAAAATCAAAGAGGCAATATAAGCAAAAAAATATCAGAAAATCTTGACTACATAAAGAAAGTGTACAGCATACCAACTAATGGTGATATTGTTCTGCGCGAATTTGATATCACAGTCAAAGATAGAACAATAAGCGCTTTTGCCATATTTATTGACGGTATGACTGATAGAATGGTAATAAACCATGCTATTCTGCAGCCTTTGATGATGCTGTCCAATCTTGACATAAAGGGAAATCCCAACGAATTAGTTGAATATATAAAAAAGCATTTGCTCCCGCAGAGTCAGCTGAATATTTCCGATACTTATGAGAAAGTAATAAGTGAAGTAAATTTCGGAGGCTGTGCGGTATTTATTGACGGGCTTGGTGTAGCCTTTACAGCAGATGTAAAAGGATGGGAACATAGAAGCGTTGAAAGGCCAAACACAGAACTTGTTATAAGGGGACCACAGGAGGGGTTTACCGAAGTTCTGAGGGTTAATACTGCGCTTGTCAGAAAAATTCTTAAGGACGAAGACCTTATTGTTGAGAATGTAGAAATTGGAAGAAGAAGCAAGACCCCGTGTTCAATGCTTTATATAAAGGATATAGCCAATGAAAAACTTGTAAATGAGGTGAGAAGAAGGCTAAAAAGCATAAAAATAGATTACCTTCAGGATTCAGGCGAACTCGAACAGCTTATTGAGGACAGCACAATTTTGCATACTCCACAGATAATAGATACTGAAAGGCCGGACAGGGTTGCTTCAATGCTTGCTGAAGGAAAAGTAGCTGTAATTGTCAGCGGCAGCCCCTTTGCACTGGTCATGCCCACTACTGCCACTGAGCTTTTCCGTTCCGCTGAAGACTCATATGTAAGGTTTCCCTATGCTAATTTTTTAAAAATTATACGAATTATCGGCCTTTTTCTGACACTGCTGCTTCCGGGATTCTATATTGCCACAATTAACTACCATGTTGAGATGTTGCCTACAGACCTGTTACTTGCTATTGAGGCTTCCAGAGAGAGGGTTCCCTTTCCTTCAATAGTAGAAATGTTAATACTTGAGGTTTCTTTCGAACTAATCAGGGAAGCGGGAGTAAGGATACCGGGACCAATAGGACCGACCCTTGGCATCATAGGAGCACTGATACTTGGCCAGGCTGCAGTTGCGGCAAACATAGTCAGTCCTATACTCATAATCATTGTAGCGGTCACCGGTATAGGTTCATTTTCTGTACCCAGTTTTTCGCTGGCATTTTCACTTCGCATATTAAGGTTTGGATATATACTGCTGGGAACAATAGCAGGTTTTTTAGGTTTGACAACAGGCTTGTTTGTCCATCTTATTACCCTTGTAAATGCAAAATCCTTCGGAGTTCCTTTTATGGCTCCAATGGGTCCGAAGACATCAGACAGATATACTCATGAGTTAACAAGAGCTCCTGTATGGAAGCAAGAAAGAAGACCGGATTTTCTTAATCCCAAGGACATAAGAAAACAGCCGCCCATCAGCAGAGAGTGGGTAAAAGGCGAGCAAGGGGGCGATGAAGAGGATGAAGAGTAAAATTGCGTTTGGCGTATGGGAAGCAGTTACAATAATGGTTATTCTGTTTTGCACGCAGGTATTTCTTGACTTTCCGAGGACTATGGTGGAGAATGCCGGAAATGCAGGATGGATACTTGTCATATATGTAACAATAATTGTTCTGCTGTTGTTTGCAATAATGTCAAAACTTTATTCACGTTTCGAAGGGATGGATATATTGGATATCAGCGAGTACCTGGCCGGGAATGTGGGAAGAATAATTGCAGGCATGGTATTCTTAGTGTACTTTGTATTCATATTATCCGTTGTTTTGAGAGAGTATGCCGAAAACGTAAAGACTGTTTCACTTCCAACAACACCTATCGTTTATATAATGTGCTTTTTTGCAATAAGCATGATTGTAGGTGCATATGCAGGAATTGAGGCTCTCGTAAGGACAAGCGCCGTATCAGTGCCTGTAATAATTGTTGCATATATTTCAATACTTTTAGGAGTGTCACAGTATTTTGATATTACAAATTTATTTCCTATATTGGGGACAGGTGCCAAAGATATTTTCATTAACGGAATACCTAAAATATCGTTTTTTTCGGCAATATCTGTGCTGTTTTTTATAGCTCCGTTTGTAAAAACTTATAAGAATTTTAAGTCTGTGGGATATATTAGTATAATTATTGCAGGTATTGGTTTAACTTTAAGTTCACTGGTATATATGCTTGTATTTCCATATCCTGCTTCGTTGGAAAATGTACTTCCCCTGTATACTCTGGCAAGGCTTATAAACTACGGACGGTTCTTTCAGAGAATTGAAACAATATTTGTTGTTATATGGGATACAGTTGCCATGCTGTATTTAAGTACAGTACTGTTTCTTACCGTATATGTTTTCAAGAAAACCTTTAAACTTGTATACTATAAACCGCTAATAATTCCATTCACTTTAATTATTGTTACTGTTAGTTTAATTCCTCAAAGCTATATGTCCGTAGTTGAACTCGAAAACAGATATTTCCGGAGAATAATATGGACAGTGTCATTTGCCTTTATCACACTAATTATGCTTGCTGCAATTTTATTCAAAAAAAGACGAAAAAGGAGAAGTTGAAGAGTGGGAAAAGGTAGCTTTCGAATATTTTGTTTAGTGTTGATTTCAGCATTGATGCTAATAATGTTTACAGGCTGTTTTGACAGAAGAGAAGTAGACGATTTAGCTTACGTAATTGCAATAGGACTTGATAAGGGTAAGACCAATTTCCTGAAAATGACGCTGCAGATAGCAGTGCCTCTTGCCGTTGGGAGCGGAAATGAAGGTGGAGGTGGTAATGGAAATAAATCAGTGATATTAACCACTATTGAAACACCAAGTATATTTTCCGGATTGAACATGGCCAACAATTATTTAAGCAAGGAAATAAATCTTTCTCATGCAAAAGTAGTTGTTTTTTCGGAAGAGCTTGCACGAGAAGGAATACAGAAATATATTAATGCCTTAAAGAGATTCCGTGAGGTTAGAGGCAATACCTATATAGTTGTCTCCAGAGGCTCAGCCGAGGAGTATTTACGCAGCATAAAGCCGTTACTGGAGGTGAACCCTGCAAAGTTTTTTGAAATGAATTTATCATCATATAGATATACGAGTTTCACGGCAGGGTCGAAATTGTTGGATTTTCAATTGCAACAGACCTCTTCCGGCAGCCAGCCGGTGGTAACCCTCGCCTCTACGGGTAAATTTGAATCCTCTGATGAATTTAACCTTGAAGGTTCGACTTACAAAGAAAAGGACAGAAGTATCCCCCTGGAAGGCGATTTTATGGCAGGCAACATTCCCAGGGTTGGTGATTTAAAATCTGAGATTATGGGAATTGCTGTTTTTGACGGCGCAAAAATGGTCGGAGAACTTGATGGTGGCGAAGTTACTTATTATTTAATAGTAAACGGATCCTTTGACAATTTCTATTTTACATTTGCGGATCCGTTACATGAAGGGGATTATATTCTGGTAAGCATTTATACAGGAAGACCCCCTTTAAGCAAGATGAATATGGTGGAAGACAAACCTGTAATAGATTTGGATATTAAGCTTGAAGGTGACATTATTTCCATCCAAAGCGGTGAAAACTATGAAGATATAAATAAGTTGCCAATATTGGAAAAGACAGTGGAGGAATTTATGAAGAAAGAAATGGAAAGATTTCTATACAAGACATCAAGAGAATTTAAATCTGATATTTGCGGTTTTGGAAAACAAATGAAGAAAAAATTTATTGATTGGAATGAATGGGAAAAATTTAACTGGCTTTCGAAATATAAAGATGCGGAGTTTAATGTCAATATTGACTTTAAAGTAAGAAGGCCGGGTTTGATTGTACGATCTACTCCTGTTTATACATCTGAAGGAAAGGTGGCACCCAAATGAACAAGATTACGCTTGGGATAATTATCACCCTGATATTTTTGGTGTGTGTATTTATCTACACTGTGAGCTACGGTGTCTGGACATGGAAAAAAAAGAACATACTTGGTGCCGTTATGATATTCCTGGTTGCTGTAGCGGCACTTGCCTTGCCAGTTTTTAGCCTTTTTTTCAGTTGGAGATGATAAAGGTTAACAAAATTCATTAAGATATAAAGAATAAGAGAAAATAATGCTTTTCAATAATGCTTTTACTGACAACAATGCTTGGCAAAGTTGTTGGAAAATTGCATTGCAAAAATTTTACCGGATATTTCCCAAAAATACCCTATTTATGCCTTTAATGCTATAATAATAAGCAACAATAAACAGGTATCGGGGGTATTTAAATGTTAAATGTACAAAAGAAAATTTGCACAAATTGTGTACATGGGTCACCTGTTCCGGTAAATCGTGATATACTTTGCCACTTTAAAGGAATTGTATCCAGTAACTATTGCTGCTCAAAGCATAGATATATACCAATAAATTTAAGATTAAAGCGCAAATGTATTCAGTGTGAACATTTTATTCATTCTGCAGAAAGAGGTAAAGAAAATAAAAATATTGGTTACTGCAAACTATTTACTGTAAGAACTTTTGACGGGACCGCAAAAAATGCTTGCTCAAAGTTTTCAACAAAACAGGCAAGAATGCAGGGAACAGCTTAATACAAACAGAAGGTTCTGCAGCTTGACGGGAGACAACAGAACCTTCTTCATGCCAAAGAACAAGCAGGTATAAAAACCTGCTTTTCTTTATGTGGATGTCCGCTCATGCTGGGCGCATATAGAAAAAGCTTGAAACAATCAATGTTTCAAGCTTTTATCTGGCAGGGGCAGTAGGAATCGAACCCACAACCAACGGTTTTGGAGACCGCTACTCTACCAATTGAGCTATACCCCTAAGTCGCTTTTATAGTATACAATAAGCTTGGCACTTTTGTCAACAGAAAAATAATATTTTTTATTTACATAAATAATTCTAAATGGTTGATATTTTGATGTAGCTTACATTAATTTTATGATATTATAGAAACATGCAAATTTTGTATGTTTATGTTTAAGAAAAGATATAATAACTAGAAACATGACAGGCATTAAAGGAGTGTGGATTATTGTGAGCAGCAACCTTGATATAAGATTGGGATTTATAGGGGCAGGCAATATGGGACAGGCTTTAATCAGAGGTATTGTCAAATCAGGAATTGTTTTGCCGGATAAGATTTTTGTCTATGACATAAACAGAGAGCAAACAGACTTATTGAAAAAAGACACAGGTGTTACACCATTGGACAGCGGCATTGAAGTAGTAAGAAACAGTGATGTTATAGTTGTTGCGGTAAAGCCAAATATTGTAGAAAAGGTGCTTGAAGAGTGTAAGGAGGCGGTAGACTCAAAGAAGGTCATAGTTTCTATTGCTGTTGGTGTACCCATATCACTTTTTAAAAGAATTCTTGGCAATGACAGAAAAATAATAAGAACAATGCCCAATACTCCGGCCCTTGTCGGTGAAGGCATAACATTAATTTCCCATGACGGAAGCGTAGGCAATGAAGATTTGGAAGCTGTAAGGACACTTTTCAATTGTGTAGGAAAAACTGAAATGCTGGATGAAAAATTGATGTGCGAAGTTACTGCTCTTACTTCCAGCAGTCCTGCCTACGTATTTATGTTTATAGAGGCTATGGCGGATGCAGCCGTGCTCTCGGGATTGCCCCGGGGTCTTTCGTATAAACTTGCTGCGCAGGCAGTTCTTGGCTCAGCCAAAATGGTGCTTAATACCGGCAAACACCCCGGCGAACTCAAAGATCAGGTTTGCTCACCTGCGGGGACTACCATAGAAGCAGTTAAGGCACTGGAAAAGAACGGGTTCAGATACGCTGTAATAGAAGCCATGAATGAGTGCACAAGAAGAGCAAGAGAGATAAATAAAAACTCTTGACAATGATAATCCTTAACTGTGAGATTTAAAAAATAAGAAGCGAGTAAAAATAAGAATAAATTTAGAAGAGCGAATAAAAAACAAGGAGCGAGTATGAAAAAAGTTACGATTTATACAGATGGGGCATGCTCGGGAAACCCTGGCGTCGGCGGATGGGGAGCAATATTGAAATACGGAGGGCATGAAAAAGAGATTTCAGGCTTTGAAGAGAATACAACAAACAATAGAATGGAGCTTTTAGCGGCAATAAAGGCACTACAATGCCTGAAAGAACCCTGTGAAGTGGATTTATACAGCGACAGTGCATATCTTGTAAACGGGTTTACAAAAGGCTGGGTGTCAAACTGGGAGGCAAATGGCTGGATAAACTCACAGAAAGAGGAAGTAAAAAACATTGAGTTGTGGAAGCAGCTTAATGATTTGATTAAAATACATAAAGTCAACTGGATTAAAGTAAAGGGTCACAGTGACAATGAATACAACAACAGATGTGACAAATTGGCTACAGACGAAATAAAAAAGTATCAAAAGGAACAAAAAGGAAAGGGGTATTTTATGAACTACGAAGAAAAAACCGTTGACAGGAAACAGATTTATAATGGCAATATTATTAATGTTGAACGTTTGACAGTTACACTTCCAAATGGAAAGGAAGCTACACGCGATCTGGTACTGCACCCTGGAGCATCAGTTGTAATTCCTATAGGAAATGATGGAAGCATATATATGGTAAGACAGTACAGAAAGCCTATAGAAAAAGTTTCACTTGAACTTCCTGCAGGAAAGCTGGACCCGGGAGAGGACCCGGAAGTTTGCGCATGCAGGGAATTACATGAAGAAACGGGACTTACAGCAGGGAAAATTAAGCATATTATAAGCATACACACAACACCTGGATTTTCAAACGAGGTTTTGCATTTATATGCTGCAACAGAACTCCAAGAGGGTGATGCCCACACAGATGAGGATGAATTTCTCACCACAGAGAAAATAAAAATAGGAGATCTGATTAATTTAATATTAAACCACGAAATAACAGATGCCAAAACAATAATAGGAATTTTCCTGGCCGAAAGAATACTTTCAGGTGAAATAAAACTATAGACGAAAACTTATTGCTGCCCCTTAGCATTAATATTACTCTTTCAGTGATAAGCTGATATTACAGACTAATATGCCAATATTAACCGATATGCCAATATTTAAGACTGATTTTACTTGTTGTGCCGGGTAATGAAATGGCATTCCATTGAAATACCGGCGCAACAAGTTTATTTATATAGTTTACTAAAAAAATTTTACAAGTTATTTTTTTAAATTTTACGGCATAGAATTTTTAGTAAGAAATGTATGAAATGAGGGGGCAGCTTGATAAAAAAAATTCGTGAAATACTTGTAAAACATCTGAAGAATAACTCAAACAGATATTTCTTTCTATTAATTGCTTTTGTTATAGGTATAGCTGCCGGAGCTTTTACTGTTAACGGATTAAGTGCTTTTCAGAGAGAAGAATTAAACAATTATTTTCAGGGTTTCCTTAAGCTGCTGGAAAACCAACCGGTTAACAGTGAGGAACTGTTGAAAATATCGCTTTTGGAAAACTCTAAACTAGTCCTTGTATTATGGCTTTTGGGCGTTTCAATCATTGGTATACCGTTTATTTTTGTTGTGATGGGTATACGAGGTTTTATAACAGGATTTAGTTCAGGTTTTATTATTAAAACGCTTGGGCTAAAGGGGGTGCTTTTTACAGTTCTTGCGCTCATACCTAAAGAAATATTTGTAGTGCCTTGTGTTATTGCCCTTGGGGTAAATGGAATGAATTTTTCCCTTAACATAATAAAAAACAAATCTATAAAACATCTTTCAAAAGAAAGCCTAAAAAGCAGTTTTGCAGCATACTGTTTTACGACTTTGCTTTTCTGCATCATTATATTTGCCGGTGCACTGGTTGAAGTTTATATTGTTCCGGTAATAATTAGAATATTAGCTCCGGTAATAATAAACTAGTGTATAATAATGGGAAATAAAGTCAACAATATTCATGAGATAAAATATTATAATAATGTACTTATGTAAAAATAAACATATAAATTATGTAAATAAGAAGGAAATTTGTATGTGAATGAAGAATATTTTAGGATAAATAATAAATAAATTACAAAACAATTAGAAAATAATTACAAAATCTTCTTTTAAATATTATAAATATGTATTAAAATCAATATATAGAATTCTAGGCTATATATGGTACAAGTTAATTACTTACAGATTTACATATAGATTTATTGGAACAATAGTGCAGACTTTTAATAATATAAAGGTGAAAAAGGAGTAGTTGTCTAATGGAAGCTTTGATTCAAAAGTTTATGGTTTTTTTGGAAAAGGATAAGCGCTTGTCGGAAAACACTTTGCAATCTTACAGAAGAGACATAGAGCAATATATTAACTACTTACATGAAATAAACTTACAGAATATTTCAAAAACCAACAAGGCCACGATAATTTCTTATCTTCTGCAATTGCAGAAAAAGGGGAGAGCAACTTCAACAATCTCGCGGAATCTTGCATCTATAAGGTCATTTTATCAGTACATATCAAAAAATAAAATAATTGATAATGACCCGACATCAGGACTGGAATCTCCAAAAGTTGAGAAGAAGCTGCCGCAGATACTTTCGACACAGGAAGTTGAGTTGCTACTCGAACAGCCCAAATGTGTAGACCTGAAGGGATACAGGGATAAAGCAATGCTTGAACTTCTGTATGCTACAGGAATAAGAGTCTCGGAACTGATAAACCTTGATGTTACAGACGTAAACCTTGAAGCGGGGTTTATTAAATGCAGCAAGGGTCAGAGAGAGAGAATGATTCCCATAGGATCAATGGCTATTAATGCACTTAAGGAGTATCTAAATAAGGCTAGAAAATTAATGATTGCAAACAGTGATGAGAAAGCGCTATTTGTGAATGTTAATGGTGGTAGGCTTACAAGGCAGGGCTTCTGGAAAATAATAAAACAGTATAAAAATCAAGCTAATATAAACAAAGATATTACTCCACACACACTGAGACATTCTTTCGCAGCACACCTTCTTGAAAACGGTGCAGATTTAAGGTCAATACAGGAAATGCTAGGCCATTCCGACATATCATCGACACAGATTTATGCACAGATAGCTAAAAACAAAATAAAAGAAGTATACAAAAAAACGCATCCAAGAGCATAATATACGTTTAAATTCGCTATACATATATTCAAGATTCGTTTTCAGATTATGCAGGAGACGTTTCCGAAAGGCGTTTCTTGCATTTTCCTTTTAAATGAGGCTATTATACTACTATAATGAAAAATACTAATGTACAAACAAGAGAAAAACTATGAGGAGAAAAAGCAGTTGAGGAAATAAACATTCTTACTAATATGAGAAAGGAAGATGCTAATGAAACGTGCAGTTGTAATAGTTCTGGACAGTGTTGGGATAGGTGAATTACCTGATGCGGATTTATACGGGGACACAGGAAGCAACACGCTGGGTAATATTGCTCAACATGTTAAGGGCTTCAGACTTCCGAATATGGAGAAACTTGGGCTTGGAAATATTGACAATATAAAAGGTATTGCCAGGACAGACAACCCATTGGGATGTTACGGGAGGATGGCTGAAAAATCTGCAGGGAAAGATACTACAACTGGACATTGGGAAATTGCAGGGATTGTACTGCAAAAACCATTCCCTGTTTATCCTGACGGTTTTCCTGATGAAATCATAAAAGAATTTGAGAGACGCATTGGAACTAAAATTTTAGGCAATGTTGCTGCATCAGGCACGGAAATTATTAAAAAGCTAGGAAGGCAGCATGTAATGACAGGATATCCTATAGTCTACACATCGGCAGACAGCGTGTTCCAGATTGCAGCTCATGAAGAAGTTATTCCGGTAGAGAAACTGTACGAAATGTGTGAAATCGCCAGGGATATATTAAAAGGCGATCACGCTGTGGGCAGAGTTATTGCCAGACCGTTTACAGGTACCGAAGGTAACTATGTAAGGACGGATAGACGGCATGACTTTTCTTTAAAACCTATCAAAAAAACTATACTTGATTTTCTTGCTGAAAAAGGATATAAAGTAAAGGCAGTTGGCAAAATTGTAGATATATTCGGTGGGCAAGGCATTACCGATTCTGTCCATATTCATAACAATATGGATGGTGTAGATAAAACTCTGGACTATTTGAAGGAAAAGTTTGAAGGTATTATATTTACAAATCTTGTAGATTTTGATATGCTTTACGGACACAGAAACAATGTTGAAGGTTATGCCGCTGCGCTTATGGATTTTGACAAGCGTGTACCGGAAATAATTGAAAGTTTGGATGACGATGATTTATTGATAATAACAGCTGATCACGGATGTGATCCTTCTACTGAAAGTACTGATCATTCAAGAGAATATGTACCTCTAATTGTATACGGGAAAAAGTTGCGCAGAAATGTCAATCTGGGTACCAGGGAAACTTTTGCTGATATTGCTGCAACATTGGCACAGATGTTTAATGTTGAAAACCCCGGAGACGGTAAAGGCTTTTATGAGGATGTGATTTTATGAGAATGTATGATATTATTGCAAAAAAAAGAGACGGTAAAGAGCTTTCTTATGAAGAACTTAAATTTTTCATTGATGGATATTGTAAAGGGACGATTCCCGATTATCAGGCTTCAGCAATGCTTATGGCAATGTATCTGAAGGGAATGAGCCCGAAAGAAACTGCAGATATGACTGTACTGATGGCAAATTCCGGAGAGCGTATAGACCTTTCACCCATAAAAGGTATAAAGGTTGACAAACATAGTACAGGAGGAGTCGGAGATAAAGTTACGCTTATTGTAGCACCCATAGTGGCTGCATGTGGTGTACCGGTTGCGAAAATGTCCGGAAGAGGTCTTGGACATACCGGAGGCACCATAGATAAGCTGGAATCCATACCTGGTTTCAGAACGTCTGTTTCCAGAGAAGAATTTATATCAAATGTTCAGCAGATAGGTATTTGTATTGCAGGTCAGACCTCAAATCTTGCACCTGCTGATAAAAAGCTCTACGCGTTAAGAGATGTGACAGCTACGGTTAACAGCATTCCGCTTATAGCAAGCAGTATAATGAGTAAAAAAATTGCTTCCGGAGCAAACAAAATAGTTCTGGATGTGAAAACCGGAAGCGGCGCATTTATGAAAACACTTGACGAGTCCATAGCTCTTTCCAAAACCATGGTGGAAATAGGAAAACGTGCAGGTATAGAAACTGTTGCTGTTATCACAGACATGGATATACCCCTTGGCAATACGATAGGAAATGCTCTGGAAGTCAAGGAAGCGCTGAACACTTTGAAAGGCCGTGGACCAAGAGACCTTGAAACAATATCCTTTGAAATTGCTGCAAGAATGCTCGAACTGGCAGGAAAGGGAGACATGGAACATTGCCGGGAGGAAGTCAGAAATGCTGTGTATGACGGCAGTGCGTTAAAGAAATTTGCAGCAATGGTGAAAAGACAAGGTGGAGAAAGTGAAGTTGTAAATGATGAAAACATTTTGGGAAAAGCTGAATTCACCCGGGATATAGTTTCAGACAAAAGTGGTTATATTGAATCCATCAAAACTAATTTGCTGGGAACTGCTTCCATGGTTCTTGGCGCCGGAAGGGAAACTAAGGACAGTGATATTGACCATCTTGCCGGAATAGTACTGCATAGAAAAACGGGCGCAAAAGTTGAAAAGGGTGAAGTGATTGCTACTCTTCATACAAACAATGAAGAAAAATTAAAAGAAGCCGAGGCATTATTAAGAGATGCCTACGTTATTTCAAACTGGCGTCCTGATACAAGATCGCTGATTCTTGCATTTGTTAATTCTGCAGGCGTAAGGAAATATGTTGATGAAATATAACTTGTTACAGACAAAGGGGACAAGACAATGGAGACGGTTCTGTTGTCTGAAGTCTTAGACAACAGAACCGTCCCCGTTGTCTGCGTTGTCTGTTTAGCAAAATTTTACTTAAAGCTGAATATACTCGTAAATTCCAGCATAACAATTAATTAGGGAAAAGCATGATAAAAAAGGGAGTGGATATTGTGCGTAAGAAACCCATTATATTTATTGTTGTGCTGGCATTAGTGCTTCAGATAATACCTTTTTCTGCATATGCTGATGGCGGTGATGGTGCTACTCCTGCAACTGCAGGGGTGTTTGACCTTAAAGCAAAAGCATATATTCTTATGGATGCGAATACGGGAAATATACTCTTGGAAGGCAACAGTCACGAGAAACTTCCTATAGCAAGTATAACAAAGATAATGTCCATGCTTCTTTTAATGGAAGCAATAGATAGCGGCAGATTAACATTTGATGATAGGGTATATGTTTCTGAACATGCTTTCAGCATGGGAGGTTCACAGGTATGGCTCGAACCCGGTGAGGAATTCTCAGTGGATGAAATGTTGAAAGCAGTAGCAATACACTCTGCCAATGATGCTACTGTAGCACTTGCAGAGACTGTAGCCGGAAGCGAAGAAGCATTTGTGGCAATGATGAATCAAAAGGCAAAGGAACTTGGAATGAATAATACAAACTTCCTTGATTGCACCGGTCTTACAGATGATGGCCATTATAGTACTGCGCACGATATTGCCATTATGTCCAGAGAATTAATCACAAAACACCCCAAAATATTGGAATATACATCCATATGGCAGGATAAGTTCAGAGAAGGAGTAGAGGGTAAAACACCTGTAGCTTTAGACAACACGAATAAGCTAATCAGATTCTATGAGGGTGCAAACGGATTGAAAACCGGTTTTACCAGAAAGGCCGGGCATTGCCTGTCTGCTACCGCAAAGAGGAATAACCTTCAGCTTATAGCTGTTGTCCTGGGTGAACCAGATTCAAATACGCGCTTTGCAGAGGCCAGAAAGTTATTGGATTATGGTTTTGCAAATTATGAATCAAGGACAGTAAACAACAAGGGAGAGCAAGTCCAGGAAATCGAAGTTAAGAGAGGATTAAAGACTTCTGTTAACGCCATATACTCCGAAGACGTAAACCTTCTTGTGAAAAAAGGCAGCTCAGACAGTATAGAGAGGCAGATAAATATTGAAACAAGTCTTAAAGCTCCTGTAAAAGCCGGGCAAAAGATAGGAGAAGTAGTTTATATACTTGACGGCAAAGAGATCGGAAAAGCAGATATTGTGGCTGATGCAGATGTAGAAAGGGCAACATTCGGAAAGCTGTTTGTCAAGATAATCATTCAATGGTTCGGCATGGGGAGAAGATAATACAGCAGAATTAATTTTCCGGTAAAACAAAATTTACTTCTGACATAATAGAATTTACTTTTTTCAATGTAAAAGACATGCTTTTGCATGTCTTTTATTATGGGCTTTAGCCTGTTGAGCATGAGCGAGTTTCTCAGGCGAGAAATGAGCCATGCGAAACAAAAAACCACCCGCTATGCGGGTGCGCGACAGGCGTTATACAAAAAAATCACCTTTCCA
>DUMB01000002.1 GCA_012840085.1 Clostridiaceae bacterium | reverse complement strand
GCAGAACTACATTATACTCGGTAGTCGAAGAATTGAAGTCTTCCACAGTCACTCCATCTATCTTCAAATCACTCAAGCTTGCATCGTTGTTAGAAGCTACCGTGAAGTATACTTTATATGTCTTAGTTGTGATTCCATCTTCCGCAGTTACTTCTATTGTTGCTTCTCCTGGCAATCCTGCTGCCTGAGTTACGTTTACAGTAGCATTGGAATCTTTAGCTGTTGCTGTAACCATAGGTATTTCTGTCGTACCGGAAGGTAGAATTATATTATACTCTGTATTCGAAGGATCAAAGCCGCTAATAGCTATTCCGTTTACCTTAATATCGTTCAAGCTTGCATCTGTATTGGGTGCTATTGTGAAACTCACTGTATAAGTCTTTGTTGTTACTCCATCAGCAGCTGTTACTTTGATTGTTGCTTCGCCCGACAAGCTTACTGCCTGAGTTATTGTCACAGTAGCATTAGAATCTGTTGCAGTTGCAGTTACTACAGGTGCCTCTGTAGTTCCATATGGCAGTTCTATTGCATATACCAAAACTTCAGGATCGAAGCCAGTAATCGCTATACCGTTCACTTTAATTTCACTCAGGCTTGCATCAGTGTTAGGTGTTACCGTGAAGCTTACTGTATAAGTCCTAGTCGTGACTCCATCCTCTGCTGTTACTACTATTGTTGCAGTGCCAGGCAGGCTTGCTGCCTGAGTTATGGTTACGGTCGCATTAGTATCTGTCGCTGTTGCCGTTACTACAGGTACCTCTGTTGTGCCATACGGCAGAACTATATTATACTCGGTAGTCACAGGATTGAAGCCTTCCACAGTCACTCCGTCTATCTTTAGATCACTCAGACTTGCATCTGTATTAGGTGCTACAGTGAAGCTTACTGTATAAGTCCTAGTCGTGACTCCATCCTCTGCTGTTACCTTTATTATTGCAGTGCCAGGCAATCCTGCTGCTTGCGTTATGGTTACAGTAGCATTTGTATCTGTTGCAGTTGCTGTAACTACAGGTACCTCTGTTGTACCATACGGCAGAACTACATTATACTCCGTAGTCGCAGAATTGAAGCCGGTAATCGCTATACCGTTCACTTTAATATTGCTCAGGCTTGCATCTGTATTAGGTGCTATTGTGAAGCTTACTGTATAAGTCTTCGTTGTAACACCATCTTCTGCTGTTACCTTTATTGTTGCAGTTCCAGGTAAGCTTGCTGCCTGAGTTATGGTTACAGTAGCATTTGCATCTGTTGCAGTTGCAGTTACTACAGGTATTTCTGTTGTTCCATATGGCAACTCTATTGCATAAGCCAGAACCTCAGGATCAAATCCTTCCACAATCTCTCCATCTATCTTCAAATCACTCAAGCTTGCATCTGTATTGGGTGCTATTGTGAAACTTACTGTATAAGTCTTTGTTGTTACTCCATCAGCAGCTGTTACTACTATTGTTGCAGTGCCAGGCAAGCTTGCTGCCTGAGTTATGGTTACGGTCGCATTAGCATCCGTTGCCGTTGCAGTAACTTCAGGCGCTTCTATAGTTCCATATGGCAACTCTACTGCATAAGCCAAAACTTCAGTATCGAATCCGGTAATAGCTATTCCATTCACTTTAATTTCGCTCAAGCTTGCGTCATTGTTAGGTGCTATCGTAAAGATTACTGTGTAAGTCCTTATTGTCACACCATCTTCTGCTGTTACCACAATCGTAGCTTCGCCTGGCAAGCTCGTTGCCTGTGTTATGGTTACAGTTGCCTTTGCATCCGTTGCCGTTGCCGTAACCTCAGGCGCTTCTGTTGTACCATAAGGCAGAATTACATTATACTCAATGGTTGAAGGATCGAAGCCTTCCACAGTCACTCCGTCTATCTTCAAATCGCTCAGGCTTGCATCGGTGTTGGCCTCAAGCATGAACTTAACTATATATATCTGCTCAGTAATTCCGTCAGTAGCTACTACCCGTATCATAGCCGTACCGGTTACACTTCCTGCTTGTGTTACTGTAACTGTTGCGTTTGCATCGCTTGCCTCTGCTGTAACCAACGGCACTTCTGCCGTTCCATAAGGAACTTTCACTGTATATGCAGTAATACTCGGATCAAATCCACTAACAGCTGTCCCGTTTACCTTTATCTCCCTTAGAGTAGCATTATTGCTGCTTGCTACACTAAAGTGTATTGAATAAATATTCTTATTCATCTTGTCTTCCGCTGTTACAACCACTACAGCCGTTCCATTGGCAGTGGCGGCCTGTGTTATCTTCACATCCGCATTGCTGTCACTGGCAACTGCACTTACCTCAGGTACTTCAGTTGTTCCTGATGGAAGAGTTACATAATAGTCAAATACATCCGCTGCAAAGTTTGGTATCATCTGTCCGTCAATCATAAGGGCACTCAAGGTAGCATCAGTACCATAATTCGGACCTACTCCGGTTATCTCTACCTGCCAGGCGGCTGTCGGCTCGCTGTATGTTCCAAGGAGATTTACCGATCTGGCTTTTATCTCGTAAGTACCTGGTTGATACAGCAACAGGCTTGCACTGAATTCACCGTTTTCTCCTACCGGCAGCAATGCGGCCGCTGTGTCATCTATTAAGATGCACACTAACGGGTTGCCGTTAACTGCTCCCTCTACTTTAACTATATTTGGAGTGGCAGCCTCCGGATCATGCACTATGAATTCATGTGGAGCCTCAGGTACTGAGGTATCCAGAACAAAGGAGATCGGATAAG
Source organism: Clostridiaceae bacterium (assembly GCA_012840085.1). Lineage (GTDB taxonomy): Bacteria > Bacillota > Clostridia > Acetivibrionales > DUMB01 > DUMB01. The sequence goes on along the minus strand of DUMB01000002.1, from coordinate 48,505 downwards.
TATAGGTCAACTTATTATAAACCGGTTTTCCGAACTCCCCTTCAGTCCAGCTTACAGCTGTCCAGGAAGCTCCTTGGACGTATTCAGGGAAGCTGCCGGTAAGACTGCACAGACCCGGATTAAGATTGGTTCCTTCTATTGTTATGGAAACAGTTCCTTCATATTTACCGTCAGGTATATAAGCCGGTACATCTATCTGTCCAATTATCGTCGTTCCTCCACCAACCGGTAAGTATACCGGCAAATCAGTTCCATCCTTACCGGTGAAACTTATAGCATCAGCAGGTATGGTATTTCCATTTTCGCCTGTAAGATCACTTATTGAGTAGCTTATATTATCAATACCGTACCTGTTAGCGGTTTCAAATATCTGTATCTTGAATGCGGGTTCCCTGTCTGCGCTGTAAACCTCTTTTTGGGCAGTAATATCAGGAACGGCACCAAGATCAGGAATTTCCAAAACGCCCACCGTATAACAGGTATCCAGGGCATCTTCCGGAACTGATACACTTACTGTGTATTTGCCACCAACAGGGTTCAAAATCCTGATAAAGTCTCCGGAATTGTATAAATTACCTACCTGGGCATTGCTAATATTGTTAAATACCGTACCGTTTTCTGTATTCAGGATGGTGGATATACTATTGCCATTCGGATCAGTAATGCTCCATTCCAGCCTGACACCCGGTTGTGCCGCAAGGAAAATCCGCAGTTCTCCTGCATCTGCTGATACATTGAATTCCTGCCTATCCTGTTCACCTGCTCCTATCTCCCTTCCCAAAGGTTGGTACGTCTTATAAGCAGTACGTACGGCATCTATTTCCCGACGGGAACCGGCAAAGAAGTAACTCAGGTATGGTCCCTTTGTCCCTCCGATGGACATTGTCCCCGGTTCAGAAACCTCGAAGAATAAAGCACCAAAGTATCCACCTGCATCAACCAGTGTCGACCTGGGAATCACGAAAGGAATTCTGATTATTGCATTTTCCCCGGGCTGTATTGATACATAATCTCCATCATACGTACTGACCTGCCCTCTGGCGTCAAAAATGAACAAGTAAGGAGCTATATCCAGGGTTCCGGTATGATCGTTCCTGATAACCAGCACCGCATCGTCCTCAGTAATACTACCGTTTTCTATAATTACATCGGGTATTTGGAAACTTTTCACCGTCACGGGCAGTGGCGGGTCAATCTTACGCCATCTGTCGACAGTATCAAGTACATTTAATACTGACTGTGCAACACCTACTTCCCGGCTGAGAGCGTTGCTTATTACCAGATAGTTGTTTGCCAGATGCTGTCCCACCATGGCATTTACTGCTCCCTGCCGCTCAACAAGAGAACTCTCCCACATTCCGAGAGCCTCATTATAGTAGCTGTTCAAAGTTCCAAAGGTAGCGCTTGCTATCGTACCTAGAGTCAATTCTCCTAACATAGTTGACATCAGGTTAGTATACATTCCAAATATTTTTTGTGTTTCTATCATGTAACGTTCTTCAAGCAGGCTACCACTGCTTGCCAGGGTCATATAAAAGTCATACTGTGCCTGGTATGTTTCTCCAAGATTGTAGTTCACAGGCACAATATTATCCTCATGACCGTCGTAGAGCCAAAGGTTGGGATAATTGCCCAGTTTCCACCCGTTCTCCAGTTTTGTGTTGACATTCTTTAAGTAATTTATCAGTACTTCAGTCGGGTAATAAGAAGGAGTATCAGCAGGGTTTCTATATACATCAACAATCGCTCTGGCTTTGTTGAGCAGCTCTGTAACCTTTTCCTGCATCCCGTAAATATCAAATTTATCAGCATTTTTTACTTCTTTTCGCATTGCAAGTATCATTTCATCTGTGGAGTCGGGTATAAAGCTGCCATCATCACCGGCAATGGATTTTCTGCTTACATCTGCATAGAATGGCAGATACATGATTGCTTCATTAAGCAGCAGTTTACCTCTCATACTCCCTGAATCAGTTTTTTGCAGTTCACTGACAAACTCATTCATTCTATATTCCGGTATTTCCCTGCCACCTGTTAATGCATAAATCTCATCCACAAAGCTCTGTAACATCTGCCCCATCTTATCAGGAGCATATCCTTCCATACTGGCATCAGAAACAAGCCTTCCGAGAGACTCTGCCCAGCTTGGCAAAATTTCACAGACTGCAGTCAATTCCTTCACATCTGTAAAAGCGTTATATAAATCAGTTATCTTACCCAAGCTCGGAGCACCAATGTCAAAAATTCCGGGTTCAATATTTAAACTTTTCAGATTTCCTTCTATCTTTTCCAGCTGCTTTTTATTATCCTCAACTGCCAGCTCACGTTCATACTGAGCTTTAGCCAGTTTCAAAGGTTCATTGGAGAATATCACCTTTTCAAGGTAAATTTTCTTGAGCATATCCAGAGTGGGTTTAACTTCTTCATCCGCCTTTTGAATGAGTTTCTCCAGGGCACTCACTGCTTGAGTCTGGTTTTCCTTACAGGCATCGAACAAATCCCTTCCCATATTGAACCACTTTTCCTTTTGCTCACCTATATGCATTCCCGCGGAGTTAAATGCTACTCCTGCCTGTTGCTGATAATCAGCTGCTTTTTCTCTATATGTGAGGAACTCTTTTCCTTCTTCCTTCCAATTAATATGGGGATTTTCATTCAGAAGCCTGAGAAGACTGTTCTCACTCAGCTCCGATAATCTTGCGGATGTAATGTACTTGCCGGTTCTGGAAGCCCTTTCACTTTTAATATCATCTATTTCTTCTTCCCATTTCTCAATAACATCTTTTAACGCCGTTCTCATGACATAGTAATAGGCAACTAAAGCAATATCATTAATTGTCATACTGCTCAGTGAACTTAAAGCGGCACGGATTTGGCCGGCTTTTTCAGGAACCGCCTTGAGTAATGATTCCAAATTAGACTGAAGAGCGTCCTTTAAGCTGTTCATAAAAACATTATTTTTATTTGAGAATGCGTCTTTGTACATTAGTTTCAACTGAATGTACTCTTCCTCTTTTATATCACCATCATCCTTTTTATCGCCTTCTTTGCCGTCCTTATCATCGTCCTTTTTCGGTTTTTTGACAGGCTTATCATCGTCATCGTCATCATCGTCACCGTCACTCTTATAAAAATCCCATATTGTGCCTGTTTTTGGTTTATACGCATTGACGAAATTCAACAAATTGATAAACGCCTTTGTATGATCTATCATAGCTCCCCAATAAGCAATTATCTGTTGTTGCCGAGCAAAATCGAAGGCATCAACTACGACTCCACCCAGGTCGCTGCCGGTTCTCTCCATTATTTTATGGAGGTTCTCTTCCAGCCTGTCAATTTCTTCACTTAATATTCCAAAATCTCTGTTGTAGGCTCGCTGCATAGTAAGAGGTACTGCAATAATATTCGGGTTGGATACACTTCTCCTGGTTTCTACGGTAACCGTAGGCAACTTTGCTACATTCTCCAGGCCGGCACCCATGATGGTAAATTTACCTGCCACTGTTTCGTCGGGTTCAATATCTCCCAGATTCAGAGACGCTGCTCCCTGACTTTCACCGGCAAAATCCGAATAAGAGGAAAGTACCTGTATTACCTGTCCTTCACCCATACCCGGGATAGACGGCATTCCGAAAGTTACATTGCGGGCAGTTCCATCGCCTGCATTCGTAGCTTTTATTATAAAGTCATACACATCTCCTTGCTGTTTCTCCAGTGCGTAGCTGATAAACAGTTTAGGCTGGGGTTCCACCCTTATTTGCTGTCCCTTTGTATAGCCTTGATATTGCTGACCGTCAAGGATAAAACTATAATGTATGTATGCTGTATAAGTAGCCGTGTTATGCAGGTGTTCAGCAAGCTTTAACAGTTGGGTGTCCATATCATCATTATACATTCTCGTTTCCCCAAGCCCCGGGTCGGCATTGAGCTGCCATAGTACCGAAAGCTCGCTGTCAGGCAAGAGTGTCCAATTACATACTCCATTTCCTGCCGAGTCATCATAGTCCCCTTGCTGCCCAACAGGTTCGCTCATTACGCTCATTAAGCTCATTACGCCAGGTCCGGAATCTATAGGTTTTCCGTTTATTGCAATCAGAGGTTTAATATTAAACCTGTTATTATAAATCCTTGCTCCCTCCGACAATTTGCCATTTTCGTCAATGACTCCGTCAGTCACAATTACTTCCAGATTAACGTTTTCCAACAATTTATATTTAGACGGATTGTACAGGTTAAACCTGGCGGTAAATACCTCCTGCTCGGTAGCTACTTCCTGGGAGAATGAAAGATCTCCCACAGCCGGTCCGATTTGCTCAGGTTTTTCAGCAGGAGCCGAACTTATAGATGCAAGGAAGTTTTTACTGAAATACCTGCTGTCTCCTGAGGCCTGCTCCAGCGTCTGCCAGATCCTGAGCTGTTGCTTTGTAGGAGGATACCATGGATAGGTCCTCTTTTTCTTCACAGGCGGAGTCTTGGATTCCTTCGTAAATGCCGCCATGACTTTTGTATCCTGCCTGTCATCATCAGGTACAGGTACCGACATTGCATCGTGAGACTGATAATGGAGACGCACAGGCACTTCGTATGATATGTTTTCCCATTCACCATTCGTTGCAAAGCGGTTTCCGGTAAACAGTATTTTAAAATCAAAGATGTAGTTGTCCCCATAGAATTTGGGTATCCTGTTGTCAGGAATATAGGGCTGGGCTACAGTCTTTTTAGGTACTATATGATAATGGTATATACCCGTTTCTTCATCATAATCCATCCTGAGCACAGTATGGTCATAACCAAGTATTTTCTCCCATGCGGCAATCCGCTCAGGTGTAGCACCTTCAGGGAAAATAACCTGATAATCCCACTCAGTTCCCATAGGCTGAATATCTGCCGGATCATAAAACTTATTCAGGTCTACATCCCAGTATATCTCTTCAGCAGCTTCAGGGCCAAACTCACCAAGGCTAAGTATGGCGGTTCCACCGGTCTGATTCTTCAACCTCAACCTGATGGAGCCTTCGGGCAGGGCTTCATCCATATTGACTATTCTGGCTTCTACATCATAGACGCTTCCTTCTGTTGAAGGATTTCTTACAGCAAAATTGTTACCTGCTTCTGATAGCTGGTAAGTATACCAGAATTCTGAACCCGGATAATTTGCCACCAAGCTGGGTAAGGGTTCTGCCGGAGGCAGACTTGCCCTAAGCACGGCTTGATAGTAATCTCCACCCGTAACAATGGCTGATTGAGTTTCGCTCAATGTCCGGTAATCATAGCTGAGAGTGAAAGGTATTTTTTCCATTTGTACGGGCAGCGGCTCCAGATCAATAAGTGCCGGCACTTCCAGGCTCATCTGAATATCCTTGTGATAAGGAGCTCTGGCTGTCAAAGTATAAGTTCCGGCCTGTATATTCATAAATGTAACTGTGCCGTCATAAAGGGCTGTTCCCCTATGGACAGTGGGGGCCGCAGGCTGCTCACCCGGTGTTGAGTGAGGTCCGTAAAGACTTACAGCCGCTTCAGGAATAGGAATATAATCCTGATCCACCATCTGCAATACAATAGTGCCCACCTTTTCCGGACCTACATATATTCTTAACGGTACTTTAGCCTCCCCTGCATTGGATGTAATGGTTATTTCATCATCATAATACCCCGGCGCTACCTGTATCTCAGGTGTAATGGTTACCAGAATACTTGCCAAAGTATTTTCATCCCTTATGCTTCTACCTTTAATCGGCAGAACTAATTCCGTGCCGCTGGCACTGATTGTAATCCAAGGTAATTTTGCAGGTGGTGCTACCTGTATATCTACAATTGGGGCAGTACCTTCATTTGCCACATGAATAATCTTGGTGGCAGTCTCTCCCGGTTTTAGAGCTGCAGTAATTTTCTTTCTGCTTTGTTCTCCGTTTACATCTATTCTGTACTTAGGTACAGCTTTTTCCACAATGACTTTTACAGTCATGTTGGTATAATATCCTTCCTGGGTTTGAACCGTAAATACCGCCTCATACTCACCAGGTTCCACATCCGCGGCAGCGCTCAGTTCTAATGTAAAGAACTCCTGACTGCCGGGTCCAAGAAGTTCAGGAATATTTCCGGTAAATACCCCGTCGAGGGCGGCACCCTCAGGGAACCGGGAGCTGAACTCAAATCCGCTGAGGTTTATTGTGCCCACATTGGTAAGTGATACTTCCTGCTTGACCGTATATCCCTGGGTGACCTTTATTTCTTCCGGCAGAGCAAGGTAAGGACCTTCAACATAGAAGACCTTTGACTTGCTTGCCTTTTCAGCGCCTTCCAGATTGGCGTATGCTGTGAGAGAATATGTGCCACCGTATCCATATGGGAGGAGCAGACTGGATCTAAATCTTCCTTCCTCATCAGATACAAGAGGTACAAGCCTGTCTTCATCTTCGATATATTCACTGTCGCATATGAATTCCTCTTCTCCGATCACCGAAAGCCTGACAGGTATTCCTGCCAACGGATTGCCTTCAATATCCTTTACCTGTCCGTTCATCACTATCAGCTCATCTACGTTATAGTTTGTTTTCTCTATATCAACTGTCACTGAATAATCCTGTACCAGCTTGAAGGAAATAGCCGAGGCTACCTCTTCCTCTCCCCTCTGTGCAACCACATATGCCCAATAGCTTCCGGGAGTTAGTCCGTCGCCTGTTAACGCCGGATCTATTTCTCCGACAAATGCTCCTTCGAGAGAGTCATAGGTCATATCGCCCTCCCAAAGAGGTTCTCCCTGGGGCACACCTTCAACTACATTTTCGAAACCGTATACTTGTATAATCGCTGAAACACCGTTTTCCGGGCCCAGAAGCTTCCAGGGTTCATCCGTTGATCTGCTGAGAAGCTTGAACACAGGTTTCTCTGCAACTGTCCAGATTTCTCTTTCGCTCCATCCATCTATTTCGAGAGCTCCTATAACAGTATATTCAGTATTAAAGTTTGCTTTTTCCCGATTATCCAGATTTACCGCACCGTTCACATCTGCATAAACTGCCAGCCTGTAGTGGGGGCTTGTGGGCAATGCTTCAGCTTTCCACTGAATCGTACCGACTGTTGTCTCACCCTGCAGGAGTCCATTGGGTGTGACAAAGGAACCCACTTGTTTTTCATTTACAAACAGTGCCGTTGTAAATCCGATATTGATAGGCGCTTCTCCGGTATTTTTCAAGCGAATGGATGTAGTCAGTGTATCTCCATACCTTGCCGTGCCGGTTGGCGAATCCGTTTCCACACTCTCAACCGTCAATTCCGGAAGCTTTACGTACATTTCAGGTGTTTCCGCTTCAATAATATTATTTTTCTCATTTTCCTCCTTAATAACATCCCGCTCGTCAATAATTGCCCTGATTTCATTAATTCCCGATTGAGGTCTGTTCCATACGAAGGCTGTAGTTGCTTCCTTTTTAGCTTCCAACTCTCCAATTTCCCGTATGCCTAAGTACTCTCCTCCTGCATAGAATGTTACAGTAAACGGGCCGTTCGTAGAGGTCTCTCCGTTATTTACCACAGTCACCAGTATAATCAGCGGCTGCCCGTGTCTTAAGACTCCGTTATTAGGACTGAAAGCTATGTTCTTTATCGCTATATCCGGATAAACAAGACTTATTTCCGGAGTTTCAATTTCAAAGGCATTATCCGTATTATCAAGTTCAACCAGGTGCGGAATAGGAGAGTCGGCAACCACCGTGATCGTATGGACACCGGGCTCGGTTATACGCCAATCCATTCCTACAATTACTTTGTTTGAATCAGGATTGCAGGACAATCCAGGCACTCTTTGGGTCCTGGCCAGTTCTCCGTCAATGAAGAAAGCAACGTTAAAGCTTTCCGCATCTGCCGTACCGTCATTTTCGATTTCCGCTGTAATGGTAACAATATCGTTCCATCCGCTTATTCCGTTTAACGGTCCTCCCCAATTTACGCTGTTCACCTTCAAATTGGGGAAATAGGCATGATCCGTATCAAGCGGGATACTCCTCTGGTTATTCTCAAAATCAGCTTCATCCACCGGATGGCCAAAGTCGTTGGCTTTAATGGTGAACATGTGATTGCCGGGAGTATTCATCCAGGTGAATGAAACATTTTTAGACTCACCCGGAGCAATAGGCTCCATTATACGCACATAATTCTGATATTTATAATCAACATAGAAACTTACAAGGAACGGCTTATCAGTTGTTGCATAGCCGCCGTTATATATGGTACCGGTGACAGTAACAACTTCCCCTTCTTCCGGACTCTCAGGTGAAATCCAAATGTTCGTCACTCTCAAATCCGCTCTGGTTTCACGTACCGTAATCTGCATTTCCGCCGTACTCGAAGCCCAGTTGTTGTCTGTTACGGTTACCTTGACTTTATATGTTCCCGAGTTCAGATACTTGTGAGTAGGTGTCAGACCGGATGCAGACTCACCGTCCCCGAAATCCCAGATTGCATTTATTATGTATCCGTCTTTATCAAAAGAACGGGTACCGTCAAAACGGGTTGGTGTCAACACATCTGTTGAGAAGTCCACTCCGGCATCGGCATATGGGCGGTAATTCACCTTCATACGTGTTTCTCCGGTTGCCTCGGGAGAATCATTATCCCTAATCCGGGCAATTATCTTGTAATTGCCTCCTTCTTCCGATCTCCACTCTGTATAAATGTATTTATGGTGCAAAGGCTCCAAACTATAGTTACCCTGCCCAATCTTTATCTCCTGGCCGGAACCTTCTCTTACTATGAAGAAATCTACTGTACCAAATTCACTGTCGCTGCCGGTATTATAGACACATGCCCTGATAGACACCCTATCACCTTCGTCAGGAAGATGACCTATATCATACCAGACCAGGTATCTGTCTCTCTCCAAATCGCTAGCCGATTCAGTGTATGCCCACTGTGCGTATTCCACAGCAGTAATCTGAGCACCGCTTCTAAAGTCTATCAGATATGAGCATTGATAGTATTGTTCCTCATCCCTTGGAACTTCATCCACAATATACAGGTTACCGTTGGCCTTCCAGACATTGTTGTAGCTGAGAGTAGCATTCAAGTCTTCATTTCCCTCTACAATTCTCCGGACGGAACGAATGGAAACACCCGGGAGAGGATCTTTTAACAGCAGCACCTGATAGCGTGGAGTATCCGGTGCCATTGGATCTCCTTCCGGAACAGGCACCCTGAACATAAGGGTCCGGTCATGGGTCTCCGGCTGCTTGGTAACCTCCAATGATTCAGGTACATATATAGGCAGCCTTATGCCATACTTCATATTAATCAAGTAGCTCGGGAATCCTGTATATCCTTCATCAATCAGTGTCAATGCCATATCCGGATCCACAGCATCGGCAAAGAGATTGTCTTTACCTATTATTTCCGTAGTTACTCCTACAATCAGAGGATTCAGCTGCACACCTTTATAATCCCTGTGGCTTAATGTAGCAGTAAATTCACGGAATTCTCCCTTGGGAGGTTTTTCGTAATCCTGGGTGTCCTCGTAAGAAGTCCAATTTACAATCCAATAGCCTCCTACCTGGCTATGAGGTGGAATGTCACCCAAGGTGAGCTTAAATCCTCCCCCATTATAGGACCCGAAAGATGTGCCTATTATCCTGATGTCTGCCATGACACCGGCCTGATTGGATTCAATTTTTATTTGTCCGGAATTTATGGTCAAATTCCTGCCCCAGCCGTCTCCGATGTTTTCCGCAATTACCCCGAGCCTGAAGGGTTCTCCGGCAATGACTTCTTTCGGCAGGTAGTAGTGGAGTTTGATCTTGGGCTGGGGAACAATGGTGATTTCCTCAGACTGGGTCTGGGTTTCTATATAACGCCCGTCAATATAATATGAAATAATTGCCTTTGCAAGATAAACCTGGCCGTCAGGGTCAGTGCCTCCCAGGCCTTCTCCGGGTATCAGCTGCCAGTCGGCCACCAGGGCTTTCCCGGGGCTTAGGGAATCTGAGCCGTCTATAGCTGTCATACCCGTAAGTCCGGTAGGAATAATAAACATATTATCTGTTACTTCCCTGCCGTCCAAATCGGTAATAATCACCCGTACGGATAAATTCTCAAGTGCTTTGGTTCCATAGCCGTTTGTAATTCTTAGTGTGGCATTAAATGCCTGTCTTTCCAAAGTGGCTTTCTGATCAATGGTAAGTGTCATTACTTCATATACTCCGGCGCTTTCGCCACCTGCGCTGCCGCCTCCGCCGCCATCGATTCCGGGGCCGCCGCCGGTAATTTTCATTCCGCCGCCCATGGATAACTCCATCACTACGGATTCTTCTGACTCAAATGTTTTGACCTCCACTTTCACTACCTGCGGCGTAGGATTGTACATTGGTATTTTAGCCGAAATCCCCTCCGGCGGGTCTTTTGGCAGACCGGTATCAGGATCAAAGCTCACGTAATTTCCATAGAATCTTATATAGTTCAAAGCTTCTCCATTATCGGTCCTTAAAATATAACGTCCTGGTGCCACCCTGATTTTTATTTTTGCGCTTTCGTGGGGTGCCAGATCTCCGATATAACCGCCTCCCACAATGCTAATACCTGTATCGGTAAAGTTTTCACGTTCCACCTCGGCTACAACGTCAGTAATAGTTATAAGACTGAGATTGACAATTGTAGCCTCAAGAATCATTGGCTCTTCTACCTGAGTAGGTATGGTAATCCATGGCGGCATTATACCGAACTTTGGCTTAGGCAGGTTTGCTCCAAATACCATCTTTAACTGTATATCATACTCATCGGAAATAGTGGTCGGTGTTACCGTCCACTCTATTTTAACCGGTTCATTTTCCACTGTAACCGTAACCAGAGATGCTTCCGATGCAGGCATGATCTGGGTCTCTCCGTTCAATGTCCTTGTAGCAAGGGATCTTACAATATATTTGTAGTCTCCGATAGGTTTATCAATAAATACGGCAATTCCGTTTTCATCAGTCCGGGCCATGAAATTATGGTAATATACCGACTCCTTACCGCCAACAATCCTGATTAAAGGTTCTTTTCCTATCAGGGTCACTTCCGCATTGGCGACTCTGACTCCGCCTTCATCCTGTACCAGGAATGTCAGTGAACCGGTGTTGGCAGTCGTGATTTCCACTCCGATGTCCATGGATACACTGTATTTTCCGTCTGTCAGTGTTATCTTGTCTTGATAGTATCCAAGAGGTGTATTCTCAGGAGGCGAAATCAGAATATCAAAGGTGGTCCATTCACCCGGCTCCAATTCCGTGTCACCCAATCCCTGAGGTATTACCCATGGTAATGATGCCGGCGGCACTATTCTTACATCCGTCATCCTGCCCAGACCTTTATTGGTAAGTTTAACGGTGCGCACCAGGCTTTTGCCCGGATTTGTAGCCAATGGCAAAGAATATGTATCCAATACAGGGAAAGGAACTGCCGGTCTCAAAAGCAGTTTAATATTTGCAGTTGCTTCGGCACCTTCCGCCGTAGAGAATTTAACCTGGTATTCCGCCGTATCACTTACTTCAAGGGGAGCATTTACATTTAAAACCACACTTGCAGATGATTCTGCAGGAATATTACTACCAAGGGTTGAAGTATCCAGGGTTGCCCGCACATTGCTCCCCGGAGTAAGATCTATTAACTGGGCTGTAAGTCCTGTAACGGCTTTGCCGATTGTGGGGTTATACACCTCAATTACCACAGGAAATTGAGAATTCTTTGAAGCTACCAGAGTCAGGTTGGATGGTCTGGTGTACAAGCCCCAAACGGTAAAGCTGGTGTATCCGCAAGACACTTGATCTACCGTTATCTGTGCGAAATAATCTCCCGGTGCGAACATTTTTGAGTACTCGAATCTCCCGTCTACATCCACTTCAACGGGATATTCGGTATTATCAATTTTTATAGCTGCCGTGGAAATATTTGATGCCGGTGTACCATCCTTATAACGCAATACTCCGCTGAATTTAACATATTCTCCACGTTGATATTCATCCTTTTCAGTACTTATTATGCCAATCAACTCCCGGATGATCATAATATCAACATCCCGGGTCACGGCTTCAATTCCGTCGGTTCCTTCCACAATAAGGGTGTACATACCGGTTTCCAGTCGTAAAACAGGTATTTCTCCCTTAAATATCCTCTTAATGGGATCAAATCCTAAATATCCTGTAATCGTTTCAGCATTTTCATTAGCAGGTTCCAAAGTATAAGTAACGCTGGCACCGTCTTCAGGCCCCAGATTTTTCTTAGGGTTGCTGCCCAGGTGTAAATCAGCTGTTACCGGGATAAAATCGTTGCCTGTAGTATAAATGGCATATCCTAAATCAGGTTCCTCCTTTGGAGATGTAACATTCATCATTAAGGCATCTTCTATTTCAAAGGTTCTTTCCCATGTGCGTCTTGTGTCCGGGCCGGGAGGACTTAATGTCAGTTTGTTTTCGTCATCAATTACAACTTTTATAGTATGAGTTCCCACCAGACTTAATGGATAATTTATTCCCACAATGGCGGTGCTGTGTCCTCTTAAACCTTCCACCCGCCGTCCGATTACTTTTTGATTATCCACATATAGAGAAACATTAAAGCTGTCAAAAACAGTGGCTACACTCTGATTGCTTACCCGGACTATAAAACTTACGGACCTGCCATACTTTAAAGTTAAAGGCGACCAGGTAATATCGGATATGGTCAGATCTGGATAAATAAGTTCCAGTTCCGGAGTTTCAGCCTTCCTTACCGCTCCATATTCACCTTCACATACAGTGCCCTGAGAATCGGCAATTACTTGTATTGTATGCACACCCGGGGTAACCGGCCAGCGTACCCAGAGTTCCTTTTCTTCACCTGCTGCCAGCCTATCCACAGACAGGCTCTTTATCAGGCTTCCGTCTACCAGGAAATCCACCCAGAAGCGATGAGTTATATCCAATGTGCTTATATTTGCAACTTTAGTTTCAATTGTCAGGGAAGTTCCGTCGGTAAGAACTGTTTCCACCGGTCTCCATGTAATATCACCTATGGCCAGTTTAGGATAGCTTACTGAGAACTCAGGTGTCTTAACCGACATGGAATTGTTATTAGTTACCAGTTCAGCCAGAGCAGGAACAGGGTCATCTGCTTTTACAGTAATTGTGTGGCTGCCGGAGAGAGGTTTCATAACAAAAGTGATGTCCTGAGAGCTTCCCGGCGCCAGGTAATTGACATGCTGTTTGGCCTGCCATTCACCGTCTATATACAGTGAAACAAAGAATCTTTCGGCTGCACTGCTCCCTTTATTGGTGATCCTTGCACGATATACAAAAGGATCCTCACTGGAAAGATCAAGAAGGTCATCCGGAGCCCAGCTTACGGAAACTACTTCCACATCAGGGAAATTCACTGCCTGGGAACTTAAAGCACATGTTTTATAGTTATTATCAAGACTTGATTCCTTCAAGTTATCCAAAAGATCGTTGGCTACAACCTTCAAAACATGGATACCGGGCGTTGCAATCCAGCTGAAGGGCACATTAACCGTCTGCCCCACCTCAAGATGCTGCTCTACTTTACGGTATCCCATGTATTTACCGTCAATATAGAAACCTACCAAAAAGCCCATATTGGCAGTCCCGTAACCCTGATTTCCTATAGTGGCATTGATTTGTACCACATCTCCCTCCACAGGGTCCTTAGGACTCCAGGAAATATCGGTGACAATCAGGTCAGGGCGGTTTTCACTGACACTGATTGTGGCAGTGGCTTTTGTTTCACAATTATCGTTATCACGTACAGTGAGCTCAATAGTATATTCTCCGGGGATTTGATACATGTGAGTGGCTGTTGAACCTTTTTTCTCAACATTGCCATCCCCTGTACGCCAGAGGTAAGATACAATATTTCCGTCATCATCCTGTGATGAGCGGCCGTCAAAGGTTACCATTTCACCTGATTTTACGGAAGCAGGTACAATAATCTCTGCCATTGGAGGTTTATTCAGCCTGAAAGACTGTACTGCCAGATTATTATTCTCGTCAATGTCTTCAGTTCCGGCATCAGTATTGACCCGGGCATATATATGAACCGGAGTGGAAAGTCCCTGGGGAACAGTCCAGTTAATAACCGCTTCCCTTGTTTCTGCCTGGCCAAGGACGATTTCTGTCCTGCCTATTTCCTCACTGTTTTCTCCTTCTCCTATTGTAAATATTACTGTACCTCTTGCCTTAGCAAAGCCCAGGTTCGTAACACTGGCTATTATTCTTGCGCTTCTGCCATAGGCAGGAGCAAGGGGATCCGCTGTCACTTCAAGCATTGCCAGATCGCTTTTTGCCGTGGGTACGGCCCCCGCCCACTGTGTAAAACCGCTTGTATTTCCTGCTCCGTCAACAGCTTTTATCATATAGTAGTATGCTTTTCCGTTGACCAAATTCAAATCACGGTATATCAGACTCTTTGTTTCGCCAATCTTTTCAAAAGTACCATTTGGATCTTCACTCCGGTATATTTCATAGTGGTCCGTATCTTCAGCCATACTACGCTGCCAGGATATATCCAGTTCTCCTCCGCTCTGAGGATCTATAACTGTTACACCTGAAGGTGCATCCGGAGGAGTCCGGTCAATCAGGTATCTCATTATCAATGAATTATCTTTATTGCCATAGTTAACCGCAGTAACCCTGAGGGCATAGTATCCCGGAGCAAGATGAGATACATCCCAGCTCAGTGTAGATGAATAAACTCTTCCATCATAAGCCGGAACAGTATCTGCTATCTCATGCCAGGTCAATCCATCAGGAATAAAGGTGGAATCCCCAAGCACGCCATATTCGTAAAGAATATTCTTAATTCCTACCAAATCAGTTGCTTTTACTGATATAGAAGCACTACTGTTAAACCTGCTGAATTCTGTAGGATTTAACTGGGTGATGATTGGCAGGGTCGTTTGATGCAAGGCCTGGCCGGACGCTATTTCGGATAAAACGCTCTCCCGTCCCAGATCATTTACTACAGAAACCCGGTAATAATAGACCTTGGTGGGATCACACATTTTATCCACATGAACATTGGAGGTGGTTGAATTAACGATTAATTCCCATGAGCCTCCTTCTATCATTCGATAGAGCTTATAATGGTCTACATCGGACCTGTTAACAGGTTCCCAGCTTACCACCAGTTTCCATTCCCCTGCATCCACTCTCAGGCCCTGGGGAGCTGCAGGAGGATTGTTTGCTATGGTATACTCCTGTATGCTCTCGGATGCATTGCCATTTATGTCAACAACGGTAACGCGTACCTGGCAATTTCCATCAGGATAGAGTGGTTCTTCCTCCGCTCCGGTTTCCAGGGTATTCCAGTTGAGAACTGCGTCATTCGAACCGTCTGCAGTTACCTCACCCAGCCCAATCCAATTATTTCCGTCATCTTTACCGTCTTCCTCAACACTGCGGTAAGAGAATATGTATTTACTTACCTCTGCATTATCTGTAGCATGGACGGTTATGATAACCTCTCCTCTTAAAGGTGTGCTGCTGAGAGGTTCAAATTTGTCAATTTCAGGCGGGGTAACGTCCAGACCGGGACGGAGCCGCACAATATTGGATCTGTCACTTTCATTACCCAACTCATCCACTGCAGTAACTGCATAAAAGCTGTCTTCATTAACTGGCATGCCGGTATCGGTAAAGACAATGTCTTTTGTTTGACCGACCTGCTGATAGTTACCCTCTTCGGAAGACGCTCTGTAAACTCTGTAATGATCCAGATCATCCAATAAGTTGCCAGGCTGCCATGAAAGAATTACTTTTAACTCTGATGGACTTCCGGCAAGTACAGGAGCAGCCGGTGCTGTGTTATCAACAGTAAATGACCCTGTAAGCACAGTCTCATTGCCTGCTCTGTCTCTGGCAACGGCTCTGATGTAATACAATCCGTCCGGAATCTGATCGAGGGTATTCCACACAGCACTGCCCGTGGTGTTCTTCTGTATGTCAATCCATGAATCCCCGTCTTCAGAATAAGCAAAATCTATACCTGCAATACCTACATTGTCTGATGCTACAACACTTATGCTTACATTTCCGCCAACTTTGCTGCCATCTGCCGGTATAAGACCTGAAATTTCAGGTGGAGTTTCATCCGGCAGAACCGTTACTGTATCTGAGAGAACAGGCACACTTTCGTGGCCGTAGGTATCAACAGCAGTAACTTTATATGTGTAGCTTTCTCCGGCTTCTACATCTCTGTCAATGTATGTCAGAAGCTTAGTTTCTTGAATAAGTACATATCCTCCGCCGTTTGTACTCCTGTAAAGCCTGTAAATGTCCAGCTCGGCATCAACAACATTTTTCCATGATACATCAACCCTCATTTCTCCGGCTATGGCATTTATATTTTCCGGAGCCTCAGGAGGGCTGGTTCTGATATATATAATTTTAGATACGGGAACACTGACATTTCCAGCCCGGTCAAAAGCGCGGGCCCTGATTTCATAATATCCGTCTGACAAAGCGGAGGTGTCCCATGAAAATGCAGCAAGAACTTTCACATTCCGGCCGCTGTTGACTATAACAGGTTCGAGCTCGTACCAGACATTGTCTTCATTGTAGGCAAATAATACTTCTTTTACCCCTATATTATCACTAACTTCAACGCTAAGCTCCAATATGTCTCCTTTACGGGAAGTTTTGAAATTGGATGCAAGCGGAGAAGTGATATCCTCAAAAGGTACTGCTTCAACTGCATCGGACAGTTGACCCAAATTCCCGTAAATATCCTCGGCAGCTACCTGATAGCGGTATTGTTTTCCTGTCTCTACATTTATATCTTTGTAAGTTGTATTTTTTATTTGATCTGCGATAAGGACATATTCGCCCCATTGTTCATCTTCATAAACCGCACGGTAAATCTTATAGTGTTTGATGTCAGTTCCTGTGACAGGCTGCCAGCTTATATTTATCTCCACCTGGCCGGGTTCTGCCTCAAGCCCTGCAGGTGCCTTCGGTATGACCACATCGGCTGTAAATTCAACCTGGGCGGATGCATTACTTGACCGGCCTCTGAGGGTAAATGTATGAATTCCCGGGTAGACGTTTTTCAAAAAGCGCCAGCTGATAACGACATTTCCGTCCACATCCGCCGCCTTGTAGGCTACAACTAAGCTGCCGTCCATGATGAGCTCGGTAACCTCTCCGGGCTTGTATCCGGTACCTGTAAAAGTCAATGTTTCTCCGGGACCGGCCGTATCAGGTGACACTGTCAGAGTCACTTCGTCATGTTTGACTGTCGCTGCTGCAACCTGGGACTTTTCACTTTCATTCCCCAGATTGTCAAAAGATGAAACAGCAAAGTAAACCGTCTCACCGGGAGTAAGGTCTTCTTCGATATAATAAGTTGCGGTTTTGTCAACTGTAGCACAGTAAGCCAGGTTATCTTCACTGGTGCCAAAATATACTTTATAACCTTTCAGGTCATCAGCTGCCACCGGCTGCCAGCTGACCGTTGCCGAATACAGGCCTCCGGTAGCTTTAACACCGGTAGGAACAGGTGGTGCCATGTTATCAAATCTGTATGTTTTAATCACAGGTTCACTTGTATTGCCCACGGAGTCACGAGCAATTGCGCGTATCAGAACATCTCCGTTGAGAGATGAAGCATCCCATCTGAAGTTTGCAGTACCCATGGTTGCAATGGTAGCAACCGGATACCAGGTATTGCCGTCTAAAGAATAGGTAAGAGTAATGCTGGATAAGGCCATGTTATCAACCGCTGTAACTGTTATACTTGGCAAGCGCCAGAACAATGTGCCTTCTTCAGGCTCCATGCTGATAATTTCCGGTGGTTCTGAATCTGCAAGTGCAGCTGCAGCAGCTATGTTGGAATCTGTACTGGTGAATCCTATACCATCATAAGCTACAACTTTATAATAATATGTCAGGCCTGTCTGGACGCTTGTATCCGTATAGGTAGTATTGGTGCGGCCAGGGTTGGTTCTTATATTACTATATGGACCGTCAATACTGTTGGCACGATAGATGTAGTATCCATTTACATCTGTATCCTGCGGTGCCTCCCAGGACAGGATTATTTGTCCTGTTCCATAGGTTGCTGTGAGGTTCTCCGGAGGTCCGGGAGGGGTCAGATCCACCTGATAATCAACAATGATTTCCGCTAAATTCCCCCACCTGTCGTATACATTGTGACGTATACTTAATAAGCCGGTGGATAATTTTTCTGCCGGTATTTCACCACTGAAATAATATCCGTAAGTACCATTATAGTAGTATGGACCGGCCAGGGAATCCACCGGGATCCAGTCGGATCCGTTCAGGGAATAATCCATTGTTGCCCAGGCACCTGTTGAGCCTGAATTATCGGTGAAATATACCCTGAAGAAAAAGCTGGAGGCAGTTCCGCCGATCTTTGTCTGAGCGGATGGCTCAACCCTGGTTATGACAGGCGCTGTCTCATCCGCCAGAGTAGTAGCGGCAATCGGCGCGCACCTGGCTTTATTTCCATAGGTATCGGTTGACTCAATCAGGTAATAATAAGTGGTCAAGGGAACTAATCCCGTATTCGTATAATAGGTTGTATTTTTGTTATAAATAGTGTAGATCAGGCTAAAGGGTCCTTCCGGATTATCACCGCGATACACGGCGTACGCGTTAGTAGATCTGAGATCCGGATCGGTTACTGGATCCCATTCCAAAGTAATACTTCCGTCTCCGGGAGTATGTCTCAGATTGGTGACGGCACTTACTTCAAGGTCCAATGTCCAGGGCGTTTCAGTTATCAGGTACCCTTCGTTGCCTGCTCCGTCTACCGCCTTCACTTTTATAAGATATGAACCTGAGCTTAAGCCCTCGGTTTTCCAGTTAAAATAAATGTAATAATAATCTGTACTCTTATATAGAGTTTCTTTTGATATGCCCTGAGACGACCAGGTAACACCGTTGTCAAAAGAGTATTCGGCATCCATGGATGCAACCGCTTTATTGTCGGTAGCACGCGCCTCAAACCTTACATTGGGTCCTCCTGTGGATGTTCCGCTTCCCGGGCTGTAAACTGAAATCAGGGTTACCACAGGTGGGGTCATATCATCTGCAGGTGTTGCTGAAACAATTTCAGAATCGCTGTAGTTACCTCTTGTATCTATAAACCTAATTTTATAATAATATGTTTTGCCAACCGTTCCCGTTGTATCAATATAAGTTGTAGTTGTTCTGCTATAGATGCTTGTTAACCATGAATAAGTCCCGTCAATACTTTCCGATCTGTATACTTCATACCTGCTGAAATCGGTATCCGGTACGGCATCCCATGTTATTGTTACCGTTCCCTCTCCTACTACAGCCGTTACATTGGCTGGAGCTGAAGCATCAACATCCAGGTTTACACTGCGGTCTGTATATGAACTGTTTCCTGAATAATCTGTAGCGGTGAATCTTAGAATATATTCTCCTGAAACCAGTCCTGCGGTATTCCAGGATTGACTCCTGTAATAATAACCTGATGTGTAGGATGGCTTTCCTGAACCAATTAGTGTCCAGGTCTCTCCACCATCAGACGAGTATTCAAATTTAAAATCCTGTAAATCTTTCGGGGAATCATCCGTTGCCCTGAATGTTAATGATACACTGGGGCCTCCCACGGTTGAACCGTTGGAAACGTTAACATATGTAATAGTCGGAGGTGTTACATCTGCCAATGGTGATGCAGATACTTCATTGGAATAGCCGCTTTCATTGCCTATTCTGTCTTTGGCGGTAATTACATAATAGTAAGTAACCCCGGACTGAACATTTGTATCAGTATAACTTGTGGTATTTGTATATGTGATATACACATATCCCTCCCCCGGAGTAGTTGACTTGTATATACTGTAACGGTCAGAGGTGGCAAGATCGGATTCTGTATTTGCAGTCCAGTTAAGTGTTATTCTATCTACCGACGGAGTGGCTGTTAAATTGGAAGGAGGCGCCGGGGCAGTATTATCCAGTATCCATATCCACACAGGAGTTCCGTTCGACATATTGCCTGCACGGTCATGGGCAATGGCCCTGAATTTATAGGCTCCGTCTTCCAGCTTCCCAAGGCCCTCAATATATGCTGTAGTATCCCAGTTATAATAACCATATGAATAATAGGATCCATGGGTTAGCTCATTCTCACTCATGGAGCCGATAGTATACCATGTATTTCCATCATCAGGAGATACTTGAATTTCAATAAGTTTTATTCTTGAGTTGTATCCATCCTGAGCCTCTACATAAATTGATCTTTGTTTGCCAATAGTGGAATTATTAGCAGGAGAATAACTGTAAACAGTCGGAATCTGTGTATCCAGCAATACCGTCTGCTTCCTTGTGTGAGTCCCGCTCGTATTTGAAGCAACAACCGTAATTGTGTTAAGTCCTTCTGCAAGGTTAACGGTATAGCTGAAATTCCCTTCAGCGTCTACAGGCACGCCTGTTCCGTTTACGGTAACTTCCGCACCGGGTTCTGTTTGTCCCCTTAAGGTATAGACACTGTTGTTTATTATTATGAACAGGTCATCCTCAAACTCCAGCTCCGGTCCCTGGTAATGTTCTCCGAATGTATATGCCTTTCCGCTTTGGTTGCCTAGTTTATCAATTGCATATATTGTATATCTGTACACCGTACCCGGTTGCGCCCATATATCGGTTATACTGCATTCAGGTTCATATATATACCAATAATCATAGATACTCCAGTTTTGTCCGTTGAGATATTCTTTCACAATATAATACCTATAAGCTCCAGGCATATTATCCCAGGATATATAAATTCCTTCAGGAATATTTTCAGCTTTAAAGTTTGTAGGAACATCCGGGGCTTTCCGGTCAACAGTTATTGTATGGGTGACTGAGCTTGTTATGTCTGAAGCATTACAGGCCGTCGCCTTTATTTGATAGACTATTTCTACATCGGAAGGCAGGTTCCAGTATCCACTGACACTATAATAATTGTTGCTTTTTGTGGGAGTTGTATTTCCCTCATTTAGTAAAGTCCAGTTTTCCCCGTCAGTTGACACCTCTATATAAATATACTTAACCTCCTGGCTGTCAATAAAGGTGGCTGAATAATATCTGGTAGCGTTATTTGTCTCTTCGCCGTCTACAGGTACAAATTCGTAACATATCGGCCTTTCAACAGGAATTACTCCAAACTTTGATTCAGAACCGGACGAAACATTTCCAACTCCGTCTACGGTCAGAATCCTGTATTCATATTCCAGCCCGGGTGTAACCGAAAAATCGGTGTATGTATTATCATTAATGTTATTGGCAATAGTAACCCAGGATGAAGTACTATACATGCGTCTCTGCACTATAACATGGCTGAAATCTTCGGCAGGGTTAACCCAGCTTAAAACCAGCGCAGAATTATCTGTGTCAACCTGTACTGAAAAGTCTGTCACATTCTCCGGTGGAGTTGCATCTTTACGCAATTTTATGCTTTCTGAACAGCTATTGTTCAACACATCATTCCCTACTGCCTGAATCCATATATCCCCGTCCGGCAGACTGCTCAGATTAAACCTGGCTTCCCGGTAACCTTCGTTATAATAATCATACCAATAAAAACCATAATCATACGTTTTTAATGGTTCCAGGGACACCCAGTTCTCGCCGTCAGTTGAATAATTGAATGAAATGCCTGTCATCTTATTTTGAGCGGCAAAAGTTGCTTCTATCCAAAAACTGTTTGCATTGCCGGCATTAATGAAATTTTCATCGGTAAGATACCAGCCATAAAAAGTAAAGATGCCATCTGCATTTAGTTTCCCTATGACCGTAGGCTCGCTGGCGCTGCTATTCCAATAGTTATCATATGTAACTACTTTATAAATATAGGTTTTATAGAGGTATACGTCTGTATCAGTATATGAAGTTTCATAATTGGAATATATAGTTCTTATACAGCTCCAGTATGGTTCTGAACCTTCTCCCTCATAAACACTTTTATATATTTCTATTCGCACATATTCTTCCGCGTTTTCCCATCTAATTATCAGTGCATTGTTTTTATCATTTGGTGTTACAGTAAGATTTCTTACATTTTCCGCGACAGTTTTGACAATTAACTCTCTTTCCTCTGACAGGATATTACCGTCCGAATCTTCAGCCGTCACTTTTATATAATAAGTTCCGTCTGTTAGGAAGGACAGGTCTGCCTCAATCGCACGCATCCAGTAATTTTCATAAGTGTAATATTCCAGTCCGGTATCCCAGTGTACAAAATCATCTAATGAATACCATTCGTTCCGGTCGGAAGAATACATATATTCAATATATACAATGTCCTTTTCAGCTGCGAATGTCGAATCTATATAGAAGTATTCTCTATTACCTGAAGTGACAACTCCAAGATCAGTCACATACCAGTCTATCAAATAAATGGGATCACCTTGAATAGATCCTGTTATTGTAGGGGGATCAACCGAAGCATTTCCATATATGTCGTAGGCCACAACCATATATGTGTATTCCCGGTAAGGATACACATCATAATCAGTACAAGACGTCCCATACGTTCTTTCCACGCAATACCAATCACCATAACCATCGCCATAATCCCAATATCTTAGAACTTCTACATAGTCAGTATCTTCCGGATTAGTCCAACTCAATACCAGTCCGGTTCGTTCCTCATTAGGTGCTATAGTAAGGTTTTGAACGTTTCCAGCGACAGTTTTGACAATTAATTCCCTTTCCTCTGACAGGGTATTGCCGTCCGAGTCTTCAGCCGTCACTTTTAGATAATAAGTTCCGTCTGTTAAGGAGGACAGGTCCACCTCGATTCCCCGGTACCAATAGTTGTAATAGTCGTAATATTGCAAACCGGAATCCCAGCTTATGAGATCATCAAATGAATACCATTCGTTTTGGTCGGAAGAATACATATAATCAATGGATATGATGTCTTTTTCAGCTACAAATTCCGTTTCTATATAGAACCATTCTTTATTGTACATATTGACGACGCCATCATCAGACAGATACCAATATGTTAAATAAATGGGCTTGCCTTCAAGAGTTCCTGTTATTGTAGGTGGATCCTCCGGAGAATTTCCATATATGTCGTAGGCCACAACCATATATGTATATTCCTGGTAAGGATACACATCATAATCAATATAAGATGTCCCCTCCGTACTGCCCAGATAATACCAATCTTCATAACCATCGCCATAATCCCGATATCTGTAAATCTCTACAAAATCGGTATCTTCCGGATTAGTCCAACTCAATACCAGCCTATAGCCTTTCTCATTAGGTGCTATAGTAAGATTTTGAACGTTTTCAGCGACAGTTTTTACAGTAAATTCTCTTTCCTCTGACAGAGTATTGCCGTCCGAATCTTCAGCCGTCACTTTTAAATAATAAGTTCCGTCTGGCAGGAAGGACAGGTCCGCTTCGATTCCCCGGTACCAATAATTGTAATAGTCATAATATTGCAGCTCTGTATCCCAGGTTATGTGATCATCAAATGAATACCATTCGTTTTGGTCGGAAGAATACATATAATCAATGGATATGATGTCTTTTTCAGCTACAAATTCCGTTCTTATATAGAACCATTCTCTATTGTTTATATTGACAACTCCATCATCAGACAGATACCAATATGTTAAATAAATGGGCCTGCCTTCAAGAATTCCTGTTATTGTAGGCGGATCGTCCGGAGAATTTCCATACATGTCGTAGGCCACAACCATATATGTATATTCCTGGTAAGGATACACATCATAATCAATATAAGATGTCCCCTCCGTACTTCCCAGATAATACCAATCTTCATAACCATCGCCATAATCCCAATACCTGTAAACTTCTACAAAACCGGTATCTTCCGGATTAGTCCAACTTAATACCAGCCCATAACCTTCCTCATTAGATGCTATAGTAAGATTTTGAACGTTTTCAGCAACTACGTCCTTAAGAACGGTTTGCTCAACAGACACGGTGTTTTCATACTCATCAGTAGCAGTAGCTCTAAGGAAAATCTGCCCGTCGGAAAGTTCGGAAAAGTCAACTATTATCCATCTTCCCCATTGATTTTCCTCAACGTATTCCAGTCCAAAATCATTAAATATCATAGATTCATCAATATTTTGCCAGTCAGAGCCATCCAGAGAATAACTGTATTCTATTGATGTTACAGTATTCAATGACTGGAATAAAACACCAAAACCCCATCCATATTCAACATACTCCCTGTTTATCACTCCGTCATTATCCATGTACCAGTCAACCAAAGTTATTGGCTCTCCGCTACTTAGAATACCAAATGATTGAATACCTATTGATTTGGCAAATGGTGAATCCACGCCATCATTACTTGATTCGGGGAGTAACGAATCTTCACTGCCATCATTTGATTCAGGAAGTGTTGGGTCTTCACCTTCATTATTTGATTCAGGAAGTGACGGAACTTCGCTTTCATTATTTGATTCGGGGAGCAACGAATCTCCACTGTCATTATTTGACTCAGGAAGTGACGGGTCTTCATCTTTATTATTTGATTCAGGAAGTGACGAATCTTCTCTGTCATCATCTGATTCAGGAAGTGACGGGTCTTCGCCTTCATCATTTGACTCAGGGAGTGACGTGGCTTCACCTTCATTATTTGATCCAGGAAGTGATGGATCCTGGCCGTCATCATTCAATTCTATAAATAACGGGGCTTTGCCGCTATTATCATTTGATTCAGGAAGTGACGAATCCTGGCCGTCATCATTCAATTCTATAAGTAACGGGGCTTCACCGCTATTATCATTTGATTCAGGAAGTGACGGGGCTCCACCGCCGGAATTTGAATCAGTATGTAACGGATCTTCGCCGCCGACATCAATAATCAGTTCACCCTGACCGGAGGCACTCTGATCCCCACTCACAACAATGCCATCATTTGCTGCAAAGGCTACGAAAGCAGATTCTCCAACTATGGTGAACAGGATAGAAAGAATTAACAGGCAACTGACAGTTTTATTCAAGATTTTACGCCCATATAACCTCATCATATTTGACCACTCCCTATTTTATACAAGATGTATATAAAACTAAATTAATTTGCTTTATTACTGAGTTAATAACTAGCCATAAACATAGATACATATAGTTATAAAAATTGTATAATAAATCCTGTAATATTACTTGCGAAATATTGCTGTATATTCTCAAATATTCCCTGGGATAAAAAGGTGATTGAATTGTGGAGTGCTTTTTTACACTTATTCTGGATTTATATTAAAATATGTAATATACTTATCTTGGAATGTAATACATTTTTTTAGGGGGGATCATTCCTTTGGGGATTGGTCAACTGAAAATGCTGGGTGATGGCCCGTACCCATTGCCTGTAAAGCAGTTTTTTGAAAGGGTTAATACCTTTGTAAATCAAGATCTGTGCATTATTGCTCCAAAAGCTTACTTGGATTTTCCAAAAAAAGATTTCCATGTTCACGATAGCTATGAATTTCTCGTGCCATATTCTACTATGCCTTATGTGGATGTTGATAACAGGTGTTTCTCAATTAATAAAGGTTATATATTCCCGATAAACACCGGGCAGGCCCACGGTCCCCATGACCGCATGATTAACCAGTGCTTCATATCCTTGCAGGTGGACAATGATTCCTTGAATGAAATTGCTTATTCGGTTTACCGCAAGTTCAATGTACGCTTTAAACAGGACAATTATTCACTGTCCAACGAGCTGAAAAAACTTATCGACTTGTTTATTGAAGAATGTAGAAGCATTCATTCCGGACGCAATCTCATACTGAAAGACCTTAGTACGCAAATATTATCGCTCCTTATAAAGCAGATTCCGAATAACATGTCTTTCATAGTACCATCAGACTATAACACTGACAAAAAGAATCTATATAAAGTCATTGAGTATTTGAGGGATCAGTACGATGCCAATTACTCCCTGGAGGAAGCTGCTCAAATAGCGCACTTGTCTCCATATCATTTTATAAGGACCTTTAAGGCTTATACCGGTAAAAGTCCATATGAATATTTGATGCTTGTCAAACTGAATAAGGCAAAAGAGCTGTTAAGCTCAAACAAGTCGAGTATAACCGAAGTCTGTTATACGTGTGGATTTAACAATTTAAGCAACTTTATTAATTGTTTTAAGAAAAAAGTTGGAGTTACGCCTTCGGAATATCGAAAAATTATGAATGTCTGAAGATTATTAGCATTGTAATACTTGAGAGCAATGATACTTGGGAGCAATAGCATTGTGATACCTGAGAGCATTGGCATTGTGCGCCAAAGTCTTGTTGAATGGAACTACTGTCAAGATGGTTCAAGGTCTTTCCACTTAAATTATTTAATAAATTTTTGTGATTTTTAACTTCTAGATATTCTTATACTACACTATAAATAGGCACTTTTGTCTTATAAGACAACATACCATAAGAGTCAGAGATCTTTGTTACCGCAATGTTCGCAAGGACCTTATCCTTTACGCTGTTTGCCAATTCTACAATGGTATCATCCTGCCTTTTTACCGGGTTCTCGATGAGAAGTGAATACATAGAAATTAATTAACCTACTGTACCGGAAATTCAGATAACACAATTCTATTATAAAGGCACCGGCACAGTAGGTCTAAGTTATATTTCAAGTTAGATCTTAAGTTACATTACATTATATCTTAAGCTATATTTCACAAGTTATATCATATTCTATATTTCAAATTTATATTATATTCTATATTTCAAGTT
This sequence comes from Clostridiaceae bacterium, assembly GCA_012840085.1. Taxonomy (GTDB): domain Bacteria; phylum Bacillota; class Clostridia; order Acetivibrionales; family DUMB01; genus DUMB01. The sequence continues at coordinate 21,774 of DUMB01000002.1, read as the reverse complement.
TTATCTCAAACTTATCAAAGTTTACACTTTCAATAAACTGATCCTTTTCGAAGGAAGTTCTACGGTACATGGCAAACTCCGATGTATTCTTCTTCAGCCACATGGGTACCGGTATATCCAACTCCCTGCAAATTTCTATCAGACTTTCCTCCAGTCTGTCATGAAATGTACCCTCATTGTCATCTTTTTCAACATGTATCTGTTTTAAAGTTCTTGGTCCTTTACTGAGTCTGCCATATAATTTCAATAAAACTTCCCCTTTCCTGCAAGCATTGATTTCCATCGCCCGGATTTTATTACCCCATATTAATATTCAAGTTCATACTTGAATATTATACACAATTGCCTGCTTGTGAGCAAACAATTGGCAGGCGTGCCGTAACATTGCAGCTGCCTCATTCCGCTGAATGGAACAAGTCTTCTACACAGTCCTTCACAGTGCCGTTTTCTTCAAAATCCTTTATAAGCTTGTATTCAATTGAATCCACCAAGGCCTTCCAGCTGGCATCAATTATGTCAGTAGATACACCTATTGTAGTCCAGACTTCCTCCCCATCGGTAGATTCAATCAACACTCTAACCTTTGCGGCAGTAGCTGAAGTCGAATCCAATACCCTAACCTTGAAGTCGGTGAGCTTCATTTCCTTTATTTGAGGATAGAACCTTTCAAGCGCCTTCCTTAAAGCTTTATCGAGGGCATTGACAGGTCCGTCCCCTTCAGCAGCTGTAATTTCCTCCTGGTCTCCAACCTTTATCTTTATCATTGCGGAGGAATTAATATTGTATAGAGAAGGTTCATTTACAATAACCTTGAACTCTCCCAACTGGAAATATTCCTTGTACTTTCCAAGTATCTTTCTTATTTCCAATTCAAAAGAGCTCTCTGCCCCTTCGTACTGATACCCTTCGTATTCCAGTTCCTTAAGCCTTTCAAGAATTTTCTTCGTTACCGGTGAATCTTTTGTAATTGAACTGTCTACGTGGTTTACAAGGTTAAGCACTGCGCTTCTGCCCGCGACCTCGGACATAAGAATCGTACGCATATTCCCAACCAATGAAGGATCAATGTGTTCATATGTCTTGGGATTTTTCCCGACTGCATCCGAATGCATTCCTGCCTTGTGTGCAAATGCGCTGCTGCCCACATACGGAGCCCTTTCATCATGGGGTATATTTGCAACTTCGCTTAAATAGCGCGATGCAGAAGACAGGTATTTCATATTTTCTTCAGGTATGCATCTGTACCCAAGCTTTAATTGAAGGTTTGGTATTACCGTACATAAATTCGCATTACCGCAGCGTTCACCTATGCCGTTCATAGTCCCCTGTACCTGTACAGCCCCAGCCTGTACTGCCATTATTGTGTTGGCTACCGCCATACCGCTGTCATTGTGACAATGTATACCTATGACCGTTGGAAACTCCTTTACAACCTTTGCTGTAACTTCATATATTTCTGTCGGGAACGAGCCTCCGGTGGTTTCACACAGGCAAAGGCAGTCAGCTCCGGCGCTATATGCCGCTTTAAGAGTTTCCATTGCATATCCGGGATTATCCTTGTACCCTTCGAAGAAAAGTTCCGCATCAAAGACCACTTCTTTACCCTGGTCTTTCAGATAGCGTACGGTATCATATATCATTGAAAGATTTTCATCAAGGGTCGTCTTAAGGACTTCAGTTACATGAAAATCCCAGCTCTTTCCGAAAATTGCTATAGCAGAAGTACCTGCTTTTATCAATGACTTGATGTTGTCATCATCTTCAACTTTAATCCCAGCCCTGCGAGTGCTGCCAAATGCTATGATTTTGGCATTTTTTAAGTTCAAATTCTTAACCCTTTGAAAGAATTCCAGGTCTTTAGGATTTGATCCTGGATTCCCTGCCTCTATATAATCCAGCCCAAGTTTATCGAGCCTTTTTACTATTTTTAACTTATCTTCTACTGTAAATGAAATACCCTGTGCCTGTGCCCCGTCCCTAAGCGTTGAATCATATACATATATTTTCTTCAACTGAAATCATTCCTCCTTATTGAAGCGCCATATCCGGTTTGCTGTCAAATATTTCATCCCCTATTTCACTTATAGCTCTGTTTATAGCATTCAAATACGCCTTGACACTGGCCTCAATAATATCCATGCTGACGCCTCTTCCTATGAAAGTCTTTCCGTCTTTCGATACTCTCACCGTTACCTCTCCAAGCGCATCTTTTCCTTCGGTAACAGCTTTAAGGTCATATGATTCAAGCGTCATGGTAAAACCAACTGCACGTTCAATGGAATTGAAAGCTGCATCAATCGGACCGTCACCTGTAGCTGCTTCAACTATCATTCTATCATCTTTTTTCAGACAAACCATAGCCGTAGATACCAGCTTATTTCCGCTGCTCACCTGGAAACTGTCAAGTTCAAATACTTCAATTACTTTAGATACCTTTTCCTCAACCAACGCCTCAATATCTCTGTCTGAAACTACTTTCTTCCTGTCAGCAAGGTCTTTAAACTTTTCAAAAGCACTCTGTATTTCATCAGGTGAAAGCGAGTATCCCAGCTCTTTTAGCCTTTCTTCAAATGCGTGACGTCCGGACAATTTCCCGAGCACCATCCTGTTTTGTGGAAGGCCGATAGATTCCGGCGTCATGATTTCATAGGTACTCCTTTCGGAAAGCACTCCATGCTGATGTATTCCTGATTCATGGGCAAAAGCATTTGCACCTACTATTGCCTTGTTTGGCTGTACATTAATACCGGTTAATCCTGACACAAGTTTGCTGGTTCTGTATATCTGAGTAGTATCAATCTTGTGGGATATATTATAGTAATCCTTTCTTGTATTGATTCCCATAATAATCTCTTCCATTGACGCATTGCCTGCTCTTTCACCCAACCCGTTTATGGTACACTCAATCTGCACAGCGCCATTTTCCATGGCAGCAAGTGAGTTGGCTACAGCAAGACCAAGATCATTATGACAGTGAACGCTTATATCAACTTTATGAATATTGCTTACATTTTCTCTTATACCCTTAATAAGGCTGCCAAACTCTTTTGGAGTAGTGTATCCCACAGTATCAGGAACATTTATGACTGTTGCACCTGCGTTTATGACCTCTTCAAAAATACGATAGAGGAACTCCGGTCTTGTTCTGGTCGCATCCTCTGCCGAAAATTCAATATCGTTGCAATACTTTTTGGCGTACTTCACCATTGCTACAGCTCTTTCCAGAACTTCTTCCTCTGTCATTTTAAGCTTATACTTAAGGTGAATATCCGATGTAGCAATAAATGTGTGCAGTCTGGGACTCTCAGCATTTTTTACTGCCTCCCACGCCCTGTCTATATCCTTTTCAACAGCCCTGCACAGGCTCGCTACCGTAACACCTTTCACATTCTCGGCAACTGCTTTCACCGCCTCAAAGTCGCCTGGCGATGCAATAGCAAATCCAGCTTCTATTATATCAACTCCCAGTCTTGCCAGCTGTCTGGCAATTTCAAGTTTTTCTCTTATATTAAGATTTACACCGGGTGTCTGCTCCCCGTCCCTCAGCGTTGTATCGAAAATTTTTATATACTTAGCCATATTTATACCTCCTTTACATCACAAATAAACATTACTGCAATCAAATGGCACACCATATAAATTTTTCTGTACAATAAATTAAATTTCTCTGTATAAATAAATTTCTCTATCTAGTAAATTTCTCTGTCTTTATCAATCTCATATTCACAAATACCACAGGGTCCAACAAGGGACAGTTCTCAATTTTTTTCTGTTTTCAGAACAGCTCCCTTTGAGAATCCTATCTCTAACAAATGAGAACTTCCTCATAATTTGAGAACCGTCTATTCAATAAATACTGATAAGTGAGAACTGTCCCCCTTATTCTGTCCCCTTTGTTTTGATTCCTTATTTTCTCTCTGATTTACATTCCTGTTGAATTGTTATTTGGGCCGGTTGAATTATTGTTTCAGCCAGCTCATCATCTTTCTAAGCTCTGCGCCAACTTTCTCAAGCTGGTGCTCTGCCTCTTTCCTTCTCATGGCAAGGAAGTGTGCTCTGCCTCCGGCTTTATTTTCAGCTATCCATTTGGAAGCAAATTCTCCGTTTTGTATCTCTTCAAGGACCTTCTTCATTTCCTTCCTTGTCTCTTCTGTTATAATCCTCTTGCCGGTAACATAATCTCCGTATTCAGCCGTATCACTTACTGAGTACCTCATCATTCCAAAACCGCCCTGGTTTATGAGATCAACAATGAGCTTCATTTCGTGTATGCACTCAAAGTACGCAATTTCCGGCTGATAGCCTGCATTTACAAGTGTTTCAAATCCTGCTTTCATCAGCTCGGTAACACCGCCACAAAGTACTGCCTGCTCCCCAAACAAATCTGTTTCCGTTTCTTCTTTGAATGTTGTCTCAAGAATACCTGCTCTTCCTGCACCTATACCGGCAGCATAAGCAAGTGCATAATCCTTTGCTTTTCCGGATGCATCCTGGTAAACTGCAATCAGTGAGGGTACACCCTTTCCTTCCTTGTATTGACTCCTGACAGTGTGACCCGGTCCTTTAGGTGCAACCATTATTACATCCACAAACTCAGGAGGTACTATCTGATTGAAGTGAACATTAAACCCATGGGCAAACATTAATACATCGCCTTCTTTTAAATTAGGCTTAATGCTTTCCTCATAAACCTCAGGCTGTATCTGGTCAGGAATGAGAATCATAATAACATCCGCTATTTTAGCAGCTTCAGCAGTGTCATATACCTTCAAACCATCCTTTTCAACCTGCTGTCTTTTAGGCGATGAAGGATAAAGGCCTACAATAACATCCATCCCGCTGTCAGCCAGATTCTGTGCATGTGCATGCCCCTGGCTCCCATAGCCTATTATCGCAATCTTTTTTCCTTTGAGCAGTTCTAAATTACAATCGCTATCATAATACATCTTTGCCATTAAATATCACTCCTTGTTATATTCTAACTTTTTACTTACCATTGTCTTCTGCAGCTAAGTGTTTGTTTCCTCTTTCCAGGGCAATCATTCCTGTCCTGGCAATTTCCTTTATTCCAAAAGGCTTCAGCATATCCTCAAGTGCTGCAACCTTGTCTAGGCTTCCGGTAATTTCTATGGTGAGTGTATTCTTAGAAATATCTATTACATTTGCTCTGAACACTTCCACTATTTGAAGTATTTCCCCTCTTGTGGTAGCGTTAGCATTAACTTTGATAAGAGCAAGCTCTCTGCTTACAGAGTCATTGTCATCAAGTCTCTTTATCTTTATTACATCCACAAGTTTATTGAGCTGCTTGCTAACCTGTTCAACTACGTAATCATCTCCGTCTACAACTATTGTCATTCTGGACACTTCCGGATCCTCCGTAACACCTACGGCAAGGCTGTCTATATTGAAACCTCTTCTGCTGAAAAGTCCTGCAACCCTTGATAAAACACCTGCATGGTTTTCTACCAAAACGGATAAAGTATGTTTTGCCACTCTGCTTTCCCACCTTTCTTGTTTTTATTTATTTCATTTTTATTTGCTTTTACAATTACAGTGTCGGCTCCTCAGGATCTACTACACAGTCAAGCAGGTACGGCTCATCGTTGGACAACATTCTCTCAATTGCAGCTCTTACCTGGGAATTGTTTTCCACACGTTCACCTTTAAAGCCATAGGCTCCAAAAAGGCTGACAAAATCGGGGTTGTTTTCCAGGAATACCTGAGAGTAGCGTCCGCGGTACTTTGTACGCTGAATTTCACGAACCATACCAAGCCTGGAGTTGTTAAATATTACTACCTTAACTCCAATCTTACATTGTTTTATTGTACCCAGCTCCTGAAGAGACATCTGGAAACTTCCATCTCCGCTTATTGTGATAACTGTAGATTCCGGGGTTCCAATCTTGGCTCCAATTGCCGAAGGAAGCCCGAATCCCATAGTACCCATGCCTCCTGATGTAATAAATGACCTTGGCCTGCTTACATTAAAATGATTTGCAGCCCAGATCTGATTCTGTCCAACTTCTGTAGTAACAATTGTGTTATCTGGAACCATCTCCGACAACAAGGAAAGCATGTATTTTGGTTTAACGGTATCACCTTCATTTACATCTTCATATGAAACCGTATGTTTTGATTTAAAGCTCTGTATTTTCTGATTCCATTCATCTACATTTCCTTTTTCAACAATACTGATCAAATCTCTCAGGACATTTTTGACGTCTCCTACAATCGGAATTGTAACCTCGATGTTTTTGCCAATTTCCGCCGGGTCAATATCTATATGAATAATTTTTGCCTTTTTTGCAATTTTGTGAGTTGCTGCAATTGCTCTGTCCCCAACCCTTGCACCCAGCAAAATCAGGAGGTCGGCATTGTTTACTGCATAATTGGCTACAGGACTTCCGTGAGAACCCAGCATTCCAAGGCTAAGCCTGTGCAGTGAAGGAATTGCACCTTTTCCCATAAGAGTTGTAGTAACAGGAATACAGCATTTCTCTGCAAGCTCCAATAATTCTGCCGAAGCTTCTGCATTTATTATGCCCCCTCCTGCACATATTACAGGAGCTTTAGCTTTGCTGATTTCTTCGGCAGCCTTCTTTATCTGCATTGGATGTCCCTTATAATTAGGCTTGTAACCCCGTATATCAACTGTCTCAGGATAGTTGAATTCTATTTCGGTGTTCTGTATATCAATAGGTACGTCGATAAGGACCGGCCCCGGCCTTCCGGTGGAAGCAATATGAAAAGCTTCCTTAATTATATAGGGCAGTTTTTTAGCATTTTTGACCAAATAATTATGCTTGCAAAAGGGAGCAGTAGCCCCTGTTATATCCGCTTCCTGAAAAACATCCCTTCCTATAAGTTCTGTAGATACCTGACCTGTTATGGCAACAATGGGTATGGAATCCATGTATGCTGTTGCTATACCGGTTATAAGGTTGGTAGCTCCCGGGCCGGAAGTTGCAACGCAAACCCCGGTTTTACCCGTTGCACGGGCATAACCATTTGCCGCATGGGCTGCGCCTTGTTCGTTTCTTGTAAGTATATGCCTTATAGATGAATCTAGCAGTGCATCATAGAAGGGGCATATTGCAGCACCCGGATATCCGAATATAACATTCACATTTTCTTTTTCCAATGATTTAATTATTGCCCTTGCACCTGAAATTTTCATTCTGAAATCCCTCCAAATATACCACGGTGCATACCAAATAATTCGAAGTATACTAAAAAACCCTTCATGCCGGCAAGTAATTACTTGCAGGGACGAAGGGACATATCCCACGTGGTACCACCCTGTTTCGATATACAAAATACAAATATTTGTATATCCTCATTGAGTGCTAATAATTATTACTCTGATTATAACGTCATCAACGTCGCCATCTACTTTCAGGTTGTTTCTGACATTTCAATGGCGATACTCCGGGACGAGCTATACATACATTCTGTGCACCGGTTCTCACCAACCACCGGCTCTCTTGTACACGCGGAAATGTATCTTTTTCCCTTCATTGTATTTACTATATTATAAGTAATATTTTAATTTTTATCATTTAATATATTAAACATCGAATCTTTTCAAATAAATATTTATATATTCTTTTCTTCTTGCATTCTTTCTTGTGAATCTTTCTTGTATCCTTCTATTATACTTGCTATTATACTCTGCTTGAATTTTTTAATATTGTATCAGCGTGCATTCAAGGTGTCAAGCATTATTTATGCTTTGACATACTTCAATTTTGAATGTTTTTTGCTCTTTTAATTACCTTTTTATTACTTCATTACTTTATTGATTTCGCGGTATACATTTCCAATACTGGGGTATATTCTTTTGTATACCTTTTCATATAGCTTTTTATATATTTGTGCATTCCCCTTGTCAGGCATGAAGGTATCTTTATAATGCACCATCTTTTTTATTGCTTCTTCGTAGGTTTTATATACGCCAAGCCCCACAAAACCGATTATTGCAGCACCCAGGCCTGAAGTCTCGTATGTTTGAATTCTGTGAACCGGGCGGTTAAACATATCTGATGTTATCTGGCAAATAATATCGCTTTGCGAGCCGCCACCTGAAACCATTATATTATTAACTTTTTTCCCTGACTTCTTCTCAATCTTTTCCAAACCTTCCATCAGGGCAAAGTTAATCCCCTCAATTATTGACCTGTAAATATGTATTCTGGTATGTAAATCTCTGAATCCGATTATAGTCCCTCGTGCATCAGGAGTATCCAGTCCCGCACTCCAATAGGGCTGAAGTATAAGTCCGTCACAACCGGGAGGCACGCTTTTAAGTTTCTCATTAAGCACAGACTCTACACTCAATCCCTTCTTCCTGGCTTCAATTTCTTCCTCTACGGCAAAGTATTTCTTAAACCAGCTTATCATCCAGTATCCCCTGTATATCTGCACCTCAGGATTGAAATGCCCCGGTATGGCAGCCATGTAGGCAGGCATAAAACGCAAAGGCTCAAAATACCTTTTTGATGTAATTTGCACAGTAGCTGTGGTCCCAAAGCTGATATTGGCACGTTCCGGATTTATGCAGCCTACCCCCAGAGTTTCACAACCTTTGTCAGAAGCTCCGGCTATTACCGGAAGTCCTGCCTTCAGCCCTGTAGCTTCCGAAGCCTCGCGTGTCACACCGCCTATTATACTCCCAGGCTCTACGAGCTCCGTCAGTTTCTCCCTTTCAACCCCAAACAATTCCCACCTGAAACTACCGTTGGACTTTGGCCATGAACGGTTTTTATAGTCGATAGGTATATGTCCTATTTGGCATGCTGAAGAGTCAATGATTTTACCTGTCAGCTTTAAAATAAAAAATCCTGATAATTGAATATATTTGTATGTTTTATCCCATATTTCGGGTTGATTTTCCTTAATCCAATTGGCTTTGCTTCTGGCTCTTGCAAGCTCCGCTGCTTTTTGTTTGCCTGCCACCTTAAACATTATTCTGTCATGTAAAGGCAAAGGCTTGCTGCAATGAGCTTTCCTCTGGTCAAGCCACAGAATAACCGGCCTCAGTACCTTACCTTCTTTATCGACATTTACGGCAGTGTCCCGCATGGTAGTTACGACAATTCCCCCAACCTTCGCCCATGCTTCGGGAAACTTTTTTTCCAGATTCCTGCACGCAGTACATACACTGTTCCAGTAGACCTCGCTGTCCTGCTCAGCCCAGCCGGGATTGACCGAATAATACGGTTCAAATTCCACTTTCTCGGTTCCGACTGCATTTCCCTCTTTGTTAAAAATAATAGCCCTTAAACTCTGTGTGCCACAGTCAATTGCCAGAACATATAACTCATTCATTATTGAACCTCCTGCTTGTCCTAATATTCGAATTGCCAGGTGCCTCGCATGTTGCATTTATTGACAGGTTATATTTGTTGGTACATCGTATTTATTAGTACATACTATTTATTGATACACTGTATTTATTGGTACGTTGAGTTCTTTTGGTATGTTGCATTTATCAGTACACTGCATTTATTGGCACGTTGTATTTTTTGGTACGTTGTACTTTTGCTGCGTTGCATTATGCGTTGCATTAAATTTATATGTTGCTGTTTATTTATACGTTGTTTTTATTATATCTTAATTTTTGTGCGATGTCAGAAAAAGTATACTTCTTTCAAAATAATTAATAATTTATCTTGTTTTGCCAGGTAATGAGATGAAAACTGATATATAAAAAAGCAAGGTATGCATTCTAGCAAACCTTGCTTTTACTGGTCGGGGTGACAGGACTTGAACCTGCGGCCCCATGGTCCCAAACCACGTGCGCTACCAGCTGCGCTACACCCCGGCGTGCAATATGACACAAAGGTAATTTTACTACATGAACTTATTCAGTTCAATTCGCTTATTGTACTGCGATTTTAAATTATGTCATCTTATCTCGTTGTTGCTCGCTAATGGTCTGAATTGTGACGTTATATACAAAAATTTTAGCTTGTTTGGCCCAGGCTATATTCCGGGCTATATTTAAAAATTTTATGCAAAATTTTATTCAAAAATGTAACAAAACCTTAACTTGATACGTCTAATTATCGTGCCTATAATTATACATACATTATAGCATATCAAATAAAGAAAGGAGAAAGCCGTTACATAATACGTTTTTATATTACATAAGAACCTAAGATAAAAATCACCAAGGCATAAATCACCATTATTAAACATAGCGCAACAGCGCACAAATAACACGATTTATGTATATATGTAACGGTGATTGTAGCAAGTTATGAGTTACAAAAGAGGAAAACTGTTTATACCGGTACTTGTATTTTTAATTACAGTTATATCCTTCAATGTTGTAGAGGCAATGCCTTCTACCATATACGAGACTTCTAAAACACAGATTATAACATCCGGAGTAACACACGAAAACATCGTCAGGTTAACAGACAGCGGGTGGCTCAACATCAATGTACTCAGGGTGGATCTGTCCAATCCATATGTATACGTAGATACGCTCATAAATAAAGAGTCTGTAAACAAGCTGACAAATGTCAAAACTCTTGCATCGGATTATGGGGCAGTTGCAGCAATAAACGCCGGTTTCTTCAATCCCCTTGGCGGCGGTTCCGGCTATCCTGACGGGCCCATTGTGCAGTCAGGCAAGCTCATATCGGCATGGAGTGAGTTTAACCGCTACAACGATGTTATGGGCTCCTTCTCTATAGACAATCTTAATAATGTACTGTATGACTACTGGAAAACAAGCATGACACTTGAAACGCCCAGCGGCAACTCAATAGCCGTCATGCAGTATAATAAGCCAAGCCGCTCCGGTTATACAGACATCACAATTTTTGACAGAAGATGGGGCAAAAACTCAATCGGTACTACAAATGATTATCCGGATATGGTTGAAATAGTGGTAAATGAAGGCATTGTTACAGAAATTCGCCAGTCACAGCCTGCTGTCGAGATTCCTGTAAACGGATATGTCATTGTATCCAGACAAACTAACGGTAAACTTCTTCTTGATAATTTCAAAGTCGGTGATCCTGTAATAATCAGCATGGTTACCAATCCTGACTGGAATAACATTAAAACATCTGTTGCAGGAGCTTCAATATTAGTAAAAGACGGTAGTATACCATCCAAGTTTTCTTATGATGTATCCAGTATATCGCAAGCAAACCCCAGAACCATGGTTGGAAGTACAAAGGATGGGAAACAGCTTATACTTGTTACTGTAGACGGCAGACAAAATGCAAGCATAGGCCTTAACCAGCGTGACAGTGCTGAACTCATGCTGCAGCTTGGGGCATACAACGCATTAAATCTTGATGGCGGCGGATCAACTACCATGGTTACAAGGACGCCGGGTACCAATAATCTTACTCTTTCAAACGTTCCTTCAGATGGAAGCATGAGAGCCGTTTCAACCGCTATAGGTGTGTTTTCCATAGCACCTCTTTCAGAGTTGAATGCCCTCATAATAGATACGAAGGATATCAATGTTTTTGTAAATACCTCCAGAACTTTTACAGTAAGAGGTATCGATAAATATTTCAACCCTGTTGAGATTGACCTTTCAAAGGTAGAATGGAGTGTATCCGGCATTAAAGGCTATTTTAAAGATAACGTATTTTATCCTGAATCTGTCGGTGATGGCAGGATCACCGCAAAATTGGGAAACGTTACAGGTTCTATTGAAATAAGCTCTCTGAGCGCCCCTGTGGAATTAAAGCTGGATACAAAACAGTTCCAACTGTCACTGGGCAAGTCCAGAAGTCTTTCTCTGACCGGTAAGAATAAAAACGGCTATAGCGCTATAATTGATCCTGCAGATGCAAAGTGGGCTGTAAGCGGCAACATAGGCAAGTTTGACAAACCCGGGGTATTTACCGGGACTTCTTCAGGCTTTGGCTATATTGACGTATCAGTTGGAAACACTCATGCTTACTGTGCAGTTTCGGTAGCCGAAGAGAAATCAACTATAAAATACGACTTCGAAAAAGGTGATGCTACATTCTCTTCATATCCGTCCAGCGTACAGGGAAGTTATTCAATATCATCTGAACAAGTGCGCCAGGGCAGTAAAGCAGGCAAACTTGTATATGATTTTACCAAGGATCTGGAGGTTTCCAGGGCGGCATATGTTGTATTCCCTAATGGTGGAATAACCTTGGACGCAGGAACAGAAAAATTAGGCGTATGGGTTTACAATTCCCATCCCAATTCCAACTGGCTGAGAGGAGAAGTTATAGATAGCGGAGGAAATAAAAAGATTGTTGATTTTACCAAATCAATGGATTGGACAGAGTGGAAATATGTTGAAGCTTCTGTTGGAAGTATATCTCTGCCTGCAAAACTGACCAGACTTTACGTTGTCCAGACAAATCCTCTTGCAGAAGCCGGATTTGTATATTTTGACAACCTTACGTCAATAACGTCACATTACCCTGCAATAGACATGGCAAAAGTTCCGAAAGACACAGTGGCAGTGGACGAGGCAAATAAAAGTGTTGAATATAAGAAAGGTAACGACTCATTCAGGTTTGCGGTATTGGGCCAGTCCGTTCAGGCAACAAACCCGCTTCAGCAATTGCTGTTAAGGAAGTTTACCGGAAAAGCGAACAACCTTGAGGCAGCTGCATTTGTGGGCAGCATACAGCACGATTCAGCCAAAAATATAAGCAAACCGGTACTCTCTACCGCCAGTGGCTATAAATCCTTCGACATACAAAGCAGCAGATTTATTCAGCTCGACACAAGCAAAAAAGGTATTCGTGCCACCAACACCGCACAGTGGAAATGGCTGCTTCAACAGCTTGATACTTTCACCGGGAAGAACGTCTTTATCTTTTTACCTGAATCGCCTGAAAATTTCAGCGATAAGCTTGAGCTTGACCTGTTTAAGAAAATATTGACACAGTACAGACAGCAAAAATTCAAAAATGTATGGGTATTTTACAGCGGGTCCTCGAATACGAGCTACATGGAAAGAGGAGTGAAATATATTTCAGTCGACGGCCAAATTATGAAAGGCTTGAAACCCAACGAAGCTAATAAGCTGAAATATATACAGGTGACGATAATGGGTGATTCTGTTACATTTGAATTTAAGCCATTAGTGTAGAATTTGGATACAATTTGGGTAGAACTTGGCTGGAATTCGGGGACAGTTCTCAATTTTTGATTGGGAACTGTCTCCTTTTTTCGATTTTGCCGGTATTTGAGAGCAGTCCTCTTCTATTTACTAAAAATTGGGGACAGTTCTCAACTTTAAAAATTGGGAACAGTTCTAATTTTCTGATTGATAGCTATCTCATTTTTTTATTTTGGCAGTATTCGAGAACCCTTCCTTTTTTACATTTGAGCAATAACTGAGAACTGTCCTTCTTTTTCTCCTCTTTTTCTCTTTCTTTCTGATTTAGACATTAATCGAAACGTCCCACTTTATTCAAATTTCAGGGAATAATCGAGAACTGTCCCTCCTTTTTCCTCCTTTTTTGCTCTTGCAAATATATTAATACTGGTCATTTTCTGACTAATGCTGCAAGCTTGGCTAATGTTGCAAGCTGCTATTGAAGCTTATATTAGACTCAAAGTCTTATTCTGCTAAATAGTCTTATTCTTCTGAATATTACTTGTCAGAAATCTTGCCTTGGGAAAGCAGTTTCTTGTTTCTGACAATAATATCATTGAGTTGCTCAATATGTTGTGATGTAAGGCTTTTTCCGAGTATCAGCTTTATTTCTTCCGCTTCATTGTAGGTTATTCCGCCGTCTGCAATACTGCATATTCTTTCCATACTGCTTCCGTCAATTCTGCTGAAAATGGCCATGGCTTTTAGTTTATCCACCATCCCTAAATTTTTAAAAGATTTGATTTCATCAATAGTTAGGAATAGTTCCTCTTTCCCGGAACCCCCATCCCTTTCCTCCACATTAAACACATGCATGTCATTACTCACATTTACGTCAAAATGCTGCTGAGGATAACAGTATGAATATGCATCCTTAGGTTGATAATTATTTTGATTGGTATAATTGTTGTAACCGCCGGAATTATAATAGTCCCCGCTACCCTCAATGCTGCCTTTTCCGCTCTCCAGCTTGTCCTGAACCTTATCGGCGGAATCGTCCGGGACAAAATTGTCCGTGACAGTTTTCTCTCCACCTCCAGGGCTATCTTCTGCGCTGTTTGTTTTCCCAATGCCAGGCAGTATAGCATACTTTAAAAATTGGCATGCAAAATTAAACGGTACTTCCGAAAGGCTGATATAGGGTGTGGAGCCTATTATTGCTGCTATTATCAATAACATTAATAATGCCTTGGTAAACTTTGCAAATCCTCTCATAATTAATAATACCTATAAAAGTAATTTTTATAGGTATTATTTGCTTTCATTCCCGTTTTATACTTATTAAAAAATATCTGATTTAACTACCTGCACCCCGATAATATAAATCATGCCTCAAGCCTTCGGACAACATCTTTAATATATGTAGAAAACTCGTCTCTCAAATCTTCCCTTTTCAGAGCAAACTCAACCGTTGCCTGAAGGAATCCCAGTTTGTGGCCTACATCATATCTTTTGCCAATAAAGTCATAAGCATATACCTGCTGTGTATCAAGAAGCCTTTTTAATGCATCTGTCAGCTGTATTTCGCCGCCCTTGCCAGGTTTAGCGTCTTCAAGTAATTTAAATATTTCAGGTGTAATTATATATCTTCCAAGTATTGCCATATTGGATGGGGCGCTGTTTCTGTCCGGTTTCTCAACCATATCATTGACACAGTATACTCTATCATTAATTTGGGTACAGCTCACAATACCGTATTTGGAGACATCTTCTTCAGGTACATGCTGCACACCGAGAATGGTGGTATTATACCTGTCAAATACATTAATCAGCTGCTTCAGGCACGGTACCTGAGCATCCACAATATCATCGCCCAGCATTACTGCAAAAGGTTCATTTCCAATAAAAGACTTTGCACAATAGATAGCATGTCCAAGGCCTTTAGGCTCTTTCTGCCTTATATAGTGAATATTTACCAGATTTGAAATGTCCTGCACAAGGTTAAGCAAATCATTTTCGCCTTTTCTTTTGAGTATATCTTCAAGCTCGTAAGATTTGTCAAAGTGATCCTCTATAGCTCTCTTTCCACGTCCGGTAACAATCATTATATCTTCGATTCCTGAAGCAATTGCCTCTTCAACTATAAATTGAATTGTCGGTTTGTCAACTATGGGAAGCATTTCCTTTGGCTGAGCCTTTGTTGCAGGTAAAAATCTGGTACCCAGACCTGCTGCCGGAATTATAGCCTTGCGTACTTTCAAGTAACACACCTCACTCTGAATAAAGTATCTAAATGCTGGCATAATACGATTATTATCTCAATAATAGCAGTACATAGCTGGAAAGTCAACGAAAGTGGACAAACCATAAAAACAGAAATAAAGAACGAAAGGCTGAAAAAAGAGTAAATTCAATGAGCTTCATATAAATACTTTAAATAGCTATAACCAATAATAATAAATATGAAGTTTATTCCAGAACACACATGTAGTATAATATTAAAGTAAAGCTTTAATATATGAGTAACTGTCTGTGTACACATTAAACAAATATCCGGGTCAGTGGTCTTAGGGGATTCATTTTGAAAGCCGTAACATGGCACAGTTAATATAAACATGTATAATATACGGATTTCTCATCATAAAATTTTAAAAAATAAATCTAAGAAAACCCGGCGAAAGCAGGTGAAAACAATTTGCGTGAAATGGTATTCAACGCATATGCTGTTACAAATGAGATAGATCTTAATAAAATCGCTGCAGAGTGCAACATACCCAAAAAATATACATGGGAAGAGCCACTTATTCTACAAGGAGATATACTTGGCGGAATTATTCAGAGAAAACTGAAAAATGATGAGAAGGTCCTCATTTTTTCCTTTGGCAGTGTTGTATTTATCAACATGGATTCATCCGGCACGCTTAAATTTCTTGAGTACCTGAAAAAATTCAAAACGGATATCGACCTGAAAAACTGGAATGCCTATTCAGATGACTATGAGCTTCATGTCGGAGGAGCCGAGGAGATGGAACTTACCGATAAATATGTGATTGTACCTCGCTTCGAAATGTTCTATCCCGAGCTCATTTCCACCGTCCTGGCAAAATCCGTCGCCCTTGAAAAAACCGAGGAGCAGCTTGGTGGAATACTGGATAAGCTTGAAACAATGATAGACAACCTTGAAAAAGGGAGTTTAAGAATAGGCAATAAACAACTTGCAAGAACCATTGCCCGGGTGACCAGACATGAATATAACACGATAAATTATATAATGATTCTCGATAAGCCGGACATCACCTGGGTTAACAGTGATGCTGAGGAATTCTACAATAAGATGGCTGAGTTCTTTGAATTGAATGACAGATTTGAAATTATGAAAAGCAAGACAAATATTTTAAATAATATAGTAGGAGGATTCTCTTCCATCAGCCATTCCATAAGAGGCCTATTTGTCGAATGGGTGATAGTAATTCTTATAATAATTGAAGTTCTGCTGATGGTTGTAGACATGTTCAAGTAAGAGGAATCAATTATGCGGACAATACACTTTAATTGTTATAAAATAAGTGGCAGATTGCCGCTGCAAAAAATAGCTGCATATCTTGAAATGAGCTTTCCAATAAGATGGAAGGATTATATTGTTGTCAAGGGAAAGCATCTTGATATGATACTAAAGTACAGAGCATCTTCCAAACAGGTTTATCTTTTTGAGTTTGGGTGTGTAACCTTTGTGAACTTTGAAGGTGATGAAATCAGAGTTTTTCTTGAACATCTGGAATCTATAACAGGCATATTGAACAGTGAATATTTTGCAAAATACTATGAAACTCATACGATAAAAGTCTACAATAACGGTGAATGCAAACTTTGGAAAGGTAATGCCGACTTTGTGGAATATAATGATTATATTATACCAATAGTGAGTACTGTTTTGTCCAGATCAGTGGCCCTCAGTAAAATCGAAGCCGATGCCGGCCGGCTTCTCGATGAGTCGGAAAACATTATAACTTTTTTACAGAAAGGGAAACTGCGGGCAAGTACAAAAAGACTTGCTTCAATAACTGCGAAAATAATGCGTTTTGAGTATGACAGCATAGGAAATATAAAAGTACTTGAAAGATCAAGTCTGATTGACCAGTCAATAGAAGCAAGGTCTATTTATGACATTCTGGCTGACCACTTTGAGCTGGGTGAACGTTTTGAGAATATAAAGAATAAATGCGACGAGCTTCAAAAAATCATTAAAACCTACTCTTCGCTGAGCTATAACAATGCTGAAAACAAGCTGTTGCTTTTTGAAGTATTTCTCCTCCTTCTTTTTCCGCTTTTCAGAGAAATTCGGAGCTTATTGAATATTCTTTTATCCCTTTTCACATTCTAATCATATAATCATAAAAGAGTAAAACGTGTACGAACAATAATATATTAATTAACTTGTTGTGCTAAGCATTTAATTAACTTAAATACACAAAAATTTTATTTGAAAGTGTGGATGATTATGATGTATAATAAGAAAGCAGATAAAAAGACAAGCCTCACAGCATATGACAAAATAATTTTGGATAAATACGCCAAGTATTATACCAACTTTATAGAGAGCAACGCTGCAAAAAACGATGCCCTTGAGAATTCACGGTACGTTCCGAAAAAATAGTTTTAGTCAGCCTGTGAAGGTTCATGTTTTTCCATATAATCCATTCTGTCAGGTTACGTTTGAACAGAATCATTTTGTTCACGGATTGTTAATATTTGTTACGGAATTTTAATATACAATATATGAAAAATGTGGTATAATATAATTGCCACAGCCAATAATACTATTTTTTCATTTTTGTTCCTCCTTTTAATATAGAACGTATGAGTTGAGTTTAGTTGATATCATCTTATAAAGCGCTTGTATAAATTGGAATCATTTTTAATTAATAAATTAAGTGCTTTATTTTTTTTTTGCTAAATATTCCAGCCTATAATTTTTTATATCCCTTGATATATAATTAATTTTTGAGTATAATGAGTTAGTAACTCTTAATTTTAATAAGCTAGATTTTGGTCGTGCTAGGCGGGGAGGTAGCGGTGCCCTGTACCTGCAATCCGCTAGAGCAGGGTTGAATTCCTGTCATAGGCTTTTTCTTGTAGGGTCTGCCCGCCATAAGTGGCAATGAAAACTGGGTCTTGCGCAACGGAAATCTGTGAACCCCGTCAGGTTCGGAAGAAAGCAGCGGTAAGCAGACACTTTCGTGTGCCGCAAGGTCGCCTGGTTAGAGTTAACTGTGGTGGTTACGCCTGTAAGGAAACGTCGAAGACAGGTGCACGGCCAATTAATATATTAAATATATTCAATTGCATTAATTGCATATATTGAAAATAACGGTCCAACAGGACCTTTTTTTATATGTTTTGTTTTGTTATACTTACTTTAGACATTTTATGTACAAGCTTATAATATATAAGCCTGATAATATACAAGCTTAATAGCTATAAGCTCAATTGTACATGCTAGTTAGATAAAAGTTGTAATTTACTTGCATTTTGCAACAGAATTGTGTTTACCTGCTTTTTGCAACAGGCTTTTTAGCCTTAAAAAGCCGTAAAAATACTATGTGGAATTCAAACAGAGGGGATTTTATGTCATATATAGCACTTTACAGAGAATGGAGACCATTAATCTTCGAAGATGTTGTTGAACAGGAACATGTTGTTAAAACCTTAAAGCACAGCGTCAGCACAGGACGCATTGCTCACGCATATCTGTTTTGCGGTACCAGGGGTACCGGCAAGACTACTATGGCACATATTCTCTCAAGAGCTATAAACTGTCTTAATCCCCAGGATGGTAATCCCTGCAATGAATGTGAAATATGCAAGGGCATATTGTCAGGAAGTATACTGGATGTTCTCGAGATAGATGCTGCATCCAATAACAGTGTTGACAATATAAGGGATATAAGGGATGAAGTAGCTTATTCACCTACACAGGCAAAGTACAAGGTATACATTATAGACGAAGTTCACATGCTTTCTTCCGGAGCATTTAACGCTCTTCTTAAAACGCTTGAAGAGCCGCCTGCCCACGTAGTATTTATATTGGCAACAACAGAACCCCATAAAATTCCGGCTACCATTCTGTCCAGGTGTCAGAGGTTCGACTTTAGGCGAATCTCGGTAAAAAGCATAATGAAGAGGCTGGAAACAATCGCATCAGCCAACAACATTTTTATTGAACATGAAGCTCTCAAGTTAATGGCCAAAATGTCAGACGGGGCACTCAGGGACGCCATCAGCCTTCTCGATCAGTGCATAGCTACCGGAAATGAAAAAATATCCTATGAGGATGTCCTTTCTGTTGTAGGTATTGTAAACGAGGCGTTTATGGCCGAAATCGTCGATGCTGTAAAACACAAAAATGTTGAAAAGATACTTGAACTTGTTGACACGCTTATAATGGATGGAAAAGACATTGTACAGTTTGTATCGGACCTCGTGGTTTATTATAGAAATCTCTTACTGTGCAAAATAGTTAAGAATCCTGAAGATGTCATAGATACTTACAAAAGTTCATTAGAATTGATGAAATCCCAGGCAGAGGGTTTTCTCAGTGATGAACTCATCTATACAATAAAAGAGCTTTCAGCTCTTATACAAAGTATGAAATGGGCATCAAACCCAAGAATTCTCCTGGAGGTTTCACTTATTAAATTATGCGACAGCGGAACTTCAATTCCTGGAGATGACATAAAAGCAAGGCTGTCCCTTTTGGAAAAAAAGCTGGACTCGATAAATAATGGCATAGTAGGAGCTGTCCCCGGAAATATGCTCCCTGGTTCCGGAAAATCAGCAAAACCCGGTACACGAAATACAAATATAAATATGGATGCTGATTCGTCTTCACGGTCGTCTGAAAATGAGGACCCGGGCAACGAAAATCAGGACAATAATTCCGGCAGCAGTGCATCCGGCAAGCCAAACTGCGCTGAATCCTCAGGACATACAGACGGGCAGTCCTCACGCAAGTATTTTGACAGCTGGGATAGTGTGTTGGATGAATTGAAAAGCTGCGGCAGAATAGTTCTCTATACAAATTTGTTGGACACAAAGGCAGTGGAATTGGACGATAAAAGAATCTGTATAGTTTTTGGAGAAGGAAAAGGTTTTAACAAAATGCTCTGCTCAAAAGCAGAAAATATTGAGATTATAGAAAAAGCAGTTGCTAAAGTACTTGGTCGCGAAGTAAGGGTTAAGTGTATTGATGATAATGCCTTTGCAGAAAACCGCGACGAAGAAAAAGCAACCCAAAAGGATGAACTGGTGGAAAAAGCCAGGGATATTGCTCAAAAGCTGAATGTACCCTTTAATATAATTGATGAATAAGCTTGTATTTTCTTGTATAATATTTGCATATTACTATATAATAGTTATACTATTTATGGTACTATTACAATAGTATATAAATTAGTATATAAATTCCAAATGGCAAAAATCTTATAAAATCGGAGGTATTAGGATGGCAAGAGGTGGATTTCCCGGAGGATTTGGCGGGGGAAATTTAAACAATCTGATGAAACAGGCACAAAAAATGCAGAAGGAAATGGCAAAATTGCAGGAAGAGCTTCAGAATAGAACAGTTGAAGCCTCTGCTGGCGGAGGTGCCATAACTGTTGTAGTTTCCGGTAAAAAGGAATTGAAGGAAATCAAACTGAGCCCGGAAGTCGTAGATCCGGATGACGTTGAAATGCTTCAGGATTTGATTTTGGCAGCAGTTAATGAAGCTCTGAGAAAAGCCGATGACATGGTTAATGAGGAAATGGGAAAAATAACAGGCGGTTTAGGAGGAATACCTGGCCTGTTCTAAAAAGAACTGTATTAGGTCATTTGTTTATTAAGTCATTTGTTTGCTGTTCAAACAGGCAGCTTGTGTATGACATTCAGGCTTCATTTTCATATTACATATTATATAGAAGGAATGGTCGATA
Organism: Clostridiaceae bacterium; assembly: GCA_012840085.1. Taxonomy (GTDB): domain Bacteria; phylum Bacillota; class Clostridia; order Acetivibrionales; family DUMB01; genus DUMB01. The sequence goes on along the minus strand of DUMB01000002.1, from coordinate 741 downwards.
ATGAGCTTTTATGCTGCTCCGGTCGCTAGACTTATTGAGGAATTTGAAAAGCTTCCCGGCATAGGTCATAAGACAGCTCAGCGGCTTGCATTTCACGTGCTCAATTTACCGCTTGAGAAAGCTCAAAGCCTTGCCGCAGCCATAGTAGACGCCAAAAGCAAAACAAAATACTGTTCTATATGCAGCAATTTAACCGACTCAGATCCCTGTGGCATATGCAGCAGCACCTCAAGGGATCATTCTTCCATATGCGTGGTTGAAGACCCCAAGGACGTAGTTGCTATGGAACGGACAAGAGAATTTAAAGGACTTTACCATGTCCTTCACGGCTCTATTTCCCCAATGGAAGGAATAGGCCCTGAAGACATTAAAATAAAGGAGCTTCTTGCAAGAGTCAAAGAAGGAAATATAAGAGAGGTTATTCTTGCTACAAATCCCAACATTGAAGGTGAGGCTACCGCAATGTATATATCAAAGCTGTTGAAGCCTCTCGGTATAAAGACAACAAGAATAGCCCACGGTATACCCGTAGGCGGGGATTTGGAATATGCAGATGAAGTTACACTGGCAAAAGCACTTGAAGGCAGGCGTGAAATATAAAGCCTGCTTTTTTCATGTCTACATCAAATAAACTCCTTTCATTTTTCAAATGTTTGAGAAGGAGTAAATAAAGTACTTTTAGGAAACATGGTTTATTAGGGAGAAGAAAAGCCCAGTAGGCCATGTTTTTTGTTTAGAAGT
>DUMB01000001.1 GCA_012840085.1 Clostridiaceae bacterium | reverse complement strand
TGAGTAATGGCAGATTCCGTTACAGATGTTACTGCTTCACCAGTCTGAGTGTTAAGCACAGGTTTATTTACTTGTACTTCCCCTGGTTCACCATCAGGTACGGCTATTGGTATGCTTCCACCGGGCGATCCTGAATTGCCTTTATCCGGTGTATAGGTAAATGTAGTGCTTACAGGAGCCGTTACATTTGTGCCACCTACAGTTACAGTGTATACCCCTCCAATATCTTCATCCAGAACATAAGTAAACCGATAACTCCCGTTTTCTCCGCTGGTAGTCTGATCAATATAATCCGTTCCTCCCAACGGATTTACAACAAGTACCGTAACCTGCTGCCCTGAACCCGATGATATATTTCCGCTTATGGTTACCACCCTGGTAATATTATTTACAGATGCTGAAACATCAATGCGAACTTCATATTCATTCGGTGTATAAGTAAATGTAGTACTTGCCGTAGCAATTATACCCGTGCCGCCTACGGTTACAGTATATACTCCACCCACATCCTCATCAAGGGTATAGTTGAACTCATAGCTTCCATTTGCTCCGCTGGTGGCCTGATCTATATAATCCGTTCCTCCCGACGGATTTACAACAAGCACTGTAACCTGCTGTCCCGAACCTGATGATATAATCCCTCTTATTGTCACCAACTTATTAGCATTATTCACAGAGGCAGATGCAGTTACAAAAGGAGTATCATCGGCGTATGAAACAGATGTAGCCACCATTAGAAGCAATAGTATTGTTACAGTCATACTGATTATTCTTTTCATAACAACCTCCAATTTAAGTACCGGAGCGGTATATAGCCATACCGCTCTGGTTTCATTATTATAAATTACTCAAATGTAACTGCATTTGACAGAGGTCTCATTCCTGAGATGCTATCCCATACGAAAACTTTTACGTAATGACCTGTCACATCTGCCGGTAGTTTAAATCCTGCGTTGAAGTTGTATGTCTGGCCTGCTCCAACTTTACCTTCAATATACGAGATGTTCTTTACCGAGTTGTCAGCTGAATAAAGAGCTACGATCAGGCAGGCATCCCTTTCAGCTTCACCATTGTTGGTTATGCTTACACTTGCCCTCAAATCAGCAGAAGGAACCAGTTTGGTAAGTGTATTGCCTGCTGCGTCTTTAAACACAGGTTCTCGGACAATAAACTGTCCTTCTCCGTAGTTTTCCAGGCCATTTGCGATGAAATGGTCGCTGTGCATTTTCATAGAGTATGGCATGCCTTCCATGTAAAAGGCACTATTATGTCCTCCGTTCCTTAAACTATAGACATGCTCAATTCCTTTAGATAAAAGGTATTCGTGAGTCTTGACCGTTCCCTGGTAATCAACCATTCCATCCTGAAGGCCGCAGTCTAAATAGAAACTATATTCTTTTAACAGTTCTTCTGATAATGACTTCAAAGAGTTAAGCGAATCTTCTGAAAGAGCTCCCATGTGGCTTGCAACGGAAGAATACAAATCAGGGAAGGAAGTTCCTATCTTCATTGCACCGTAACCGCCCATTGATATCCCCGTAATTCCTCTGAACTTCCTGTCTTTTAATGCACGGTATTTGGATTCAATCTCTTCTCTTATTTCAGAAGTTATATGTGTTTGCCATGGTCCGGTTCCATCATGGTTCTGGGGATTATAAGCAGTATCTCTGTAAAAACTCTGTTTTCCTGAATCCGGCATGACAACTATCATTTCCACAATTAAATCATCGGATATCCACTGATCCATATGATCCTGAATACGGTCAACATTGACAAAAGAACTGCTTGAGGAATTTATGCCATGCAATAAATATACTACAGGGTATTCTTTAGATGTGTTTTCCCAGTATCCTATCGGCAAATAAATGCTATAAGTAAGTTCTCTGTCAAATAATCCTGAATAGTAACTGACAGAATAGCAACGACTCCAGTTGCCACGCTCATACATAGCATCCCCTACAAGAATATAGCAAACTTCAATGTCGCCATCCATTATTGTCTCTTCTGTTCCTGTTTCTTTATTAGTACCGGTAATAGTTCTTTTTGCAGAGTACCAGTAACCACCTTCATCATCTATATAATAACCTGCATTGGTGTCAGTCACGTTAATAGAAGTATATTTATCGAAATATTCCTGTATTTCAGCAACTCTTCCTTCTTTATCCATACCATTATTGTTGTAGCCATCATAAACAGTCTCGGCAAATAGCTCTATATTCCCACTTTCAATTGCTTCCTTTTGTTTTGCTACAACGGCCTCAAATAGGGCTGAGCTAACCGGTGTGCTCGGAAGTCCCTTTACCTTACGAACAGCCAAATCATTTCCACAAATGGCTATAGGTCTTCCTGAATAAAACCCTCCGAAACTGTTGTTATTATATATTCTGATTGCTATTTCATTTTCTCCCTCAAAATTAAGAACATTTGCCGGAATAGTATATTCCCTTTGAACCTCCCAGTAAGATTTTTCAAATTTCACCTGTGCTGAAGAATCTGCGTTTGTATAATCAAATCCTCCGGTTTCTTTAATTTTTAACGTCGGATTTCCGTTCCCATCTATAAATCCGCTGGCTGCAACCAAATGTCCGTTTATATAGACAACATCGTTATCATCAATGATTCCCAATAATAATGTTATTGTCTCTTTGGAGGTAAAGTCAGCAGGCAGTTCAAATTTCCTGCAAAACCAAGCTTCAGACCAACTTGGGAAAAAATCAGAACCATCTTCCCTGGTAATCGGTAAAAGCCCTCCGGTGTCTGCACTGTCATATGGAACAGATACTTTTTCCCATTTGCTCCAGGTCTCATAATCCGGTAATATTGCAGCATCGTTATCCTCCCATACAATATTAACCCCGGTGTAAGCAAAATATTGGAACATGCGTCCGTATTTTCTGTAAAGTTTAAAGTTCCATTCTCCATCCAAAGTAACATATTTGCTTGCATCGTCTGAAGCAGCAGAGGTGTTTAACGGTGTAGCCAAAGCATATGTAAGTACGAGCAATAAAACCAGGGCAGTTGTTATTACTTTTCTCATATTATAATTACCTCCCGATTACTTAATTTAATTTTTGCATAGTTATGTTACTTTAACTTCAGTCTTCATCCTGTTGTACTTCAGTCTTATTCTGCTGCAAACCAAGCGATTCGAAAAATGCGGAAAACCTTTGCCTTCACCTCCTTGTTCATCAATATTCACTGCCATAACTCATGTAAATTCTTATGCTTAGTCTTGCAAACAAAATAAAACATCATTCGACAGAACTGTTTATTTAGTGGGTAAAATATGTAAATTATGCAAAAAATAATTATTAAAACTTTTAATTTATTATGCAGTCTTATTCTGAATAGATGCAAATTAACCTTATAGGTGCTCTTAATGTGGCTTAAGATAATGCAAGATCCGTCAAGATATTAAAAGCTGCTCCTACAGTATATTTTTAATTCTTAATTCATCACCTTTTATTAAAATATTCTTACAACTCGAAATATCTTTACTGTCAGATAAGTTATTATCAGATCTAAGAATTATGTCAAGCAAAACATAGCTAATTATTAAATCTTTTAATTTATTATAACTTTTGGATGAAGATATTGTCAATCTTTTTTATAAGAATTGTGAAGAAAAATACAATAATTTATGCTGCACACAGCTCAAAAAGCGTTTTCAACTTTCAATTGAATCTGAATGCAAATAAACATTATGGGAAACTAACAGGTAGTTTTACGGAAACTAAAAAGCTCCTCCTGCACTTTGAAACTTTTGTGCAGAAAGAGCTCATTAATTATTTGCTCCTTGCTCCTATGAATTATTTACTCCTATGGCAACATGCAATAGAAGAGAGACAGTTCTCCGCTGTTGATTTTCTCTATTCGAGGCCTGTCTCCTGTCATGCTTCGAGACCTGTCACCTGTTCGCTGCAGCCTGTCTTGCCTGCTCAAGCATCATATCCTTAACCTTCATAAGCCTTGTAAGGTTTCCTCTCTCATTTTCATCAAGCTTCATAGTAATATATCTTATTGTCTCTTCAAGCTGTGGTATAAGAACATATTCAAGGGCATTTACCCTTCTTCTGGTTCTCTCTATTTCCTGAGCAAGAAGCTGGGCGCTTTTTTCCATTTGCGAAAGTTCCAGCAAATCCGGCAGTACCCGGGACAGAGTACTGATAGCCGTATCCAGTTCACTTGACGTTGTTGCGTAACCATATGGATATATATCGTCCTCATTGTCACTTGATGTCTCAAAATTCATAACAGGTACATCAACGCTCATAATATTCTTTGTGGAAACAGAAATTGATACATTCTGCTTGGGAAACATGAGTGCTTCATCCAAAACCTCTGAAGACATTACGGCCCGTGCAATAAGAAAGCTCGAGTGAACTTTCATCATCGACTCTTCTACCTTCTCACGCAGTTCTTTGTTCCTTCTTACCAATTCCAGGAATTTTTTCATCAATTCATCTCTTTTGTCTTTCAAGAGCTTATGTCCCCTGCGTGCTACCTGCAGCCTCTTCTTTAATCTTGTCAGTTCCATTCGTGTAGGGTTTACACGCATAACTGCCATAATGTATTCTCCCTTTCAAATCCCTATTTTTTATACAGGGGACACACCTTTCTGACAAAAAGTATTCCTTTCGCATTAAGCAATGTCCCCATTGTACACATTTGCCCTAATTATACTTATAGTTTAACCCTCATTTTTAGGCAGGTATTTTTCAATATATTCGTCACGTATTCTCTTCAATTCTCCGACAGGCAGTATGGAAAGAAGCTTCCATCCCAGATCCAGAGTTTCCTCTATCGTTCTTTCAGTATCAAAACCCTGAGATACATATTCTTTCTCAAAAGCATCGGCAAACTTGGCATACAGCTTGTCTACATCTGACAATGCAGCTTCACCAAGTATTACTGCCAGTTCCTTGGCTTCCTTACCTCTGGCATATGCTGCAAAGAGCTGGTTCATTGTATCTGCGTGGTCTTCCCTTGTTTTTCCCCTTCCAATACCTTTATCTTTCAGACGTGACAGGGAAGGAAGAACATCAATTGGAGGAGTAACTCCCTTCCTGAAAAGTTCCCTGCTCAGTATAATCTGCCCCTCGGTAATATATCCTGTCAGGTCGGGTATGGGGTGGGTCTTGTCATCTTCAGGCATTGTAAGAATGGGTATCAATGTTATACTTCCATTCTTATCTAACTTTCTTCCTGCCCTTTCATACATTGTCGCCAGGTCGGTATAAAGGTATCCCGGATAGCCTCTTCTTCCCGGAACTTCCTTTCTTGCAGCGGATACTTCACGAAGAGCTTCCGCGTAATTTGTTATATCTGTAAGTATTACAAGCACGTGCATGTCCTTTTCAAAAGCGAGGTATTCTGCTGCAGTCAGCGCCATACGAGGTGTAGATATGCGTTCAATAGCCGGGTCATTTGCCAGATTCATAAACATTACCGTACGGTCTATGGCTCCGGTTCTTTTAAAGTCTGAAATAAAGAAGTCAGCTTCCTCAAAGGTTATACCTATAGCAGCAAATACAACCGCAAAACGGCTGTCAGTACCAAGTACTTTTGCCTGCCTTGCGATTTGCGCTGCAAGCTGGGCATGGGGAAGTCCTGAACCTGAAAATATCGGCAGCTTTTGTCCTCTTACAAGAGTATTCAGACCGTCTATTGCAGAAATACCTGTCTGTATAAACTCAGAGGGATAATCCCTGGCAGCAGGGTTCATTGGCATACCGTTTATATCAAGTCTTGCTTCGGGTATAATATTAGGACCATTGTCTATAGGTCTTCCAAGTCCGTCAAACACCCTTCCCAGCATGTCAATGGATACAGGCAGCTCAATTCCCCTTCCGAGAAATCTCACTTTGCTCTCTGCAACATTTATTCCGGCAGAACTTTCAAACAGCTGTACGAGAGCGCTGTCTTTATCCACTTCAAGAACTCTGCATCTTCTTGTTTCACCGTTTGCAAGCTCAATTTCTCCCAGCTCGCCAAACTTTACACCCTCGACCTGCCGAACAAGCATCAAAGGTCCTGCAACTTCCGATATAGTCTTATATTCCTTCAGCATATTAACCAACCTCCTTTGACACCAGTGATTCCATCTGCTGGTCAAGGTCTTTTTCTATACTGTCAAATGCAACGTCTACTTCATTTTCATTAGTATACTTAGCCCTGCCTATTCTGTAACGCACAGGAAGGTTGAACAATTCATTGATGCTTGCTCCCTGTTCGATTGCCTTTTTGCCTTTATAATAGAATGACATTATAAGCTTAAGCATTCTATATTGCTTATGCATTGATGTATAAGTATCAACATCATGAAATGCATTCTGATGCAGATAGTCTTCACGTATGGACTTTGCAGCCTCCAACACGAGTCTTTCATTCGCTGAAAGAGCATCTATACCGACAAGCCTTACTATTTCCTCCAGTTCCGATTCTTCCTGAAGAAGTCTCATTGCATCAGCTCTCAACGAACTCCAATCCTTTGAAACATGCTCGCTTATCCATTCATCAAGCCTGTCAAGGTAAAGTGAATAACTAAGCAGCCAGTTGATAGCCGGGAAATGTCTTCGGTATGCAAGGGACGCATCAAGTCCCCAGAACACTTTTACTATTCTCAGAGTAGCCTGGGTGACAGGCTCGGAAATATCTCCTCCGGGAGGTGATACTGCGCCAATAGCTGTAATAGAACCTTCTCTTCCTTCAGTTCCAAGAGTAATAACCCTTCCTGCCCTTTCATAGAACTGGGCAAGTCTTGAACCCAGATATGCAGGATACCCCTCTTCACCGGGCATCTCTTCAAGTCTTCCTGACATTTCTCTCAATGCCTCTGCCCATCTTGAAGTTGAGTCAGCCATGAGCGCAACACTATAACCCATATCTCTGAAGTATTCAGCGATAGTTATTCCTGTATATATTGAAGCTTCACGGGCTGCAACAGGCATATCGGAAGTATTTGCAATAAGCACAGTCCTTTGCATAAGGGATTCCCCGGTTCTTGGATCCTTAAGCTCGGGAAACTCCATAAGAACGTCAGTCATCTCATTTCCACGTTCTCCACATCCGATATATACCACGATATCGGCATCGGCCCATTTTGCGAGCTGATGCTGAACTACTGTCTTACCGCTTCCAAAAGGCCCCGGAACTGCTGCAACTCCGCCTTTTGCCAACGGAAACAGTGTATCTATTACCCTCTGTCCGGTGACCAATGGTTCAGAAGGAGCGAGCTTTTCCCTATAAGGTCTCCCCTTTCTTACAGGCCATTTTTGCATCATTTGAATATTAACAGTCTGCCCGTCATCCTTCCTGACTACGGCAATTGTCTCTTCAACGGTAAATTCACCGCTCTTTATTTCTTCCACTACTCCGCTTATGCCGTACGGTATCATGATGCGGTGCTCAACAACAGCAGTTTCCTGAACCTTACCGATAATATCTCCGGAACTTACTCTCGTACCCTTTGCTACTGTCGGTTCGAAAAGCCACTTTTTATCTCTGTCAAGAGAAGGTACATCAATACCTCTCGTTATATTGCTTCCAACCATTTCCCTTATTTTCGTCAGAGGCCTCTGTATACCGTCATATATTGTACTGATAAGCCCAGGCCCAAGTTCAACACTTAACGGGGTTCCTGTAGACACAACAGGTTCACCCGGACCAAGTCCTGCGGTTTCCTCATAAACCTGGATAGAGGCCCTGTCTTCGTGCATTTCTATTATTTCACCGATCAGACGGTGCTCACTGACACGAACAACATCGAACATATTAGCCTGTCTCATTCCCTCAGCAATAACAAGAGGTCCTGAAACCTTGGCAATCGTTCCCCGGATCATACTACATCCCTTCTTTCCAAAATAATTACTTTATAAAGCCTATACCTCATCATCATTGAACAAAATATCAGCTCCTATAGCACGTTCAACAGATTTCTTCACTCCCTGCATTCCGATTCCCAGTGAACCCTGGTTGCCAGGTATAGGTACGATGGCAGGAAACATTTCATCTTTATATTTATCAATATCTTCTACTATTTCTTTCGCGATTTGTTCAGTAATATATATAACCGCATAGTTATCACCTGCAAGCTGATGAAGTACGGTCTCGGCCTCCTTAGGTCCTGTGATCGGATATACATCAAAACCAACCGCTTTAAATCCCAGAATACTATCCTTATCACCAATTACTCCAATTTTATACATAGGTTTCCCTCAGCCTTTCCCTGATAACTTCACTGGAAATATTATTTATTTTCCCAACCATAATGATTCTTGCATTTTTTATCTCATTCTCCTTAGCCCATAAGTAGGCTATAAGAGGTTCTATGCCCAAAGCAACATACTTTGCCTTCTTTATATAAGACATTACAAAATTATCGGTAAGTCTTTCAAACTTCGAAAGACTTCCTGTGTTATTGAAATTCTCAATACCCTCTTCACAAATGCTTCCGTATGGTTTGCTTTTTATAAAATTGACAAAGCTTTCAAGAGTATCATCAAGATACTCTATAAACACCTTTTTGTCTATACTTCCACCAGGAAGCAGTATTTTCTGCAGAGTATCCCACTTCTTCCCGGTGCTTCTCCCTCTCAAAAATATCTTTATATTTGTCAGGTCGGTAATCAGCTGAACCAGTCCGGAAACAAACTTATAGCCTGACTTGGCTGCATATTCCTGCATTTGCTGAAAAGTTGCCCTGTCAAGTATTATATCTATAGCTTGTGGATCATTCGTCCTGTTGAAAACATCAATGCACTCTTCCACAGCATTTCGCATTGTGTCCGGCATTTGTGCCAGGTTCCTTTCAGCTATCATTTTTTTCAATTCGGCAACAGGAACAGTGCCTGTGTCTATAAGCATATAATCATTATCCTGGCCGAGAAATTCAGCTTTTAACAATACCTTAATGTTATGGTAATCATTCTGAAACAGAAATATGTCAAAAGCCTCCGGCTCCGGTGCGATACTTTTAAGAAGCTTGTACACTTTCACCTGTTCATTTTTCAAAAGGTTTTCATATTCATAAACATCTGCATAATCATCCGAGCCGCTCTCATATCCTGCTTCAAAAAGCACTTTTAGAGCCTCTTCAGGCGATCTGGCATCAATCATCCTATCCATTCTGGCTCTGTCCAGCAACCTTTTCTCTAGAGCTCGAATTTTCCCAACTGCATATGCATATTGCGTATCGACCGCCAAAACTCTACCTCCCTTCTGTAGGGAACCAATCAGCATAAAACATTCTGTTTAATAAACTTCTGTTTAATGAACTTTTGTATAATAAATTTTGTCTTAATAAATTTCAGTTTAATCAAGTTTCATCCAAATAGCACTTTTACAACTTCAGCCTCAAGTTCATCACGCTTCATTTTGACTATTACCTCAAATGAGTTGTTGATCTCAACGTCTCCAGACCTTAGTATGAATCCGCCTTTAATGTCTCTGGTTGTATCAGATAACCTAACGGCGCCATTCATACCTTTTGCTGAAAGTTTGCTGTTCACAGTATTAACTATTTCTGTTCCATATACATCCCTGTCTTTTGGGGAAAGGATTATTTCCTCATTTCCACTGCTTACAGCCTCAACTGCCATTGAAGCAATTATGTCAACATACTGCTTTGCGGGCAGGGAACTCAATTTATCTATAGCCCTGGAAAAGGCTTCATCTACTATATCCTGTTTGGCCTGGAGTATCTTCTTTCTGCCTTCAAGGTCGGCAGAAGCGAGAAGTCTCTTTTTCCTCTCTTCCGCTTCCCTGCTTGCTTTCTCGGCAGCCGCCCGCTCTTTTTCTTCAGCTTCAGTCTTTGCCGCATTTAAAATGGCTGCAGCCTCACGCTCAGCGCGCTCTAGCATTGCTTTAGCCTGCTGGCGGGCATCCTCCAGTATTTTTTCTCTTAACTTGTCCGCTTCTGCCATTCAAAAGCCACTCCTTTAAGCTAAATTATACTCTAATACCAAATACCATAAGTATGGAAGCCAACAGCGCAAGCACTGCATATGTCTCAACCATTGCAGCAAAAGTTATGGCTTTTGCAAGCTCTTCAGGACGCTTTGCAACAATTCCGATACCAGCAGCAGCAGCTCTGGCCTGAGCAATAGCAGAAAGATAACCTACAATTGCAATAGGAAGTGAAGCCATAAAGAAAAGGAATCCCTGTTGTGTTGTAAGCTCTACGGCAGTACCACCTACAATACCAATCTTATTTAAAATGACAAACGCAGTCAGCAGCCCATAAATTCCCTGAGTTCCGGGCAGCGCCTGCAAAAGGAGTACCTTTCCGAAGCTTTCCGGTTCTTCAGATACAAGCCCTGCGGCAGTTTCACCAACAAGTCCTACACCTTTTGCTGAACCTACTCCAGCAAGTATAACTGCAAGAGCAGCTCCTGTTAAAGCAAGTACGTTACCACTAAATAATGCATTTAATATGTTCATTTGCTTTGCCTCCCGTCATTAATATTGATGTTAGTATATTTTGTTTTTATTTTGAAGGGCTCATAGCCCTTTCCTCCACCTTCATAAAACTTGCCAAAGAACTCCACATATTGAAGACGGCTTGTGTGTACATATGCTCCAAGGGCATTTATTGCAATATTGAAAACAGTACCTATAATAAACACAACTAAAAATATTATTATTCCCGCGATGTTGAACCCGAACAGTGTACCCATGGTATTTATTACGGTAGCTACAACTCCTGTGGACAAGCCAAGAGCAAGTAATCTTGAATAAGAGAGAATATCACTCAGGTATCCAGTTACACCATACAGGCTTAAAATGCCTTTAAACAGCCGTTTAATAATATTTTTCTCCGGCCTTCCCTGAGTGAGAACAAGCACACCCGCACCGATAATTGCCATGTATTTTCCTATAACAGCTATGAAGCCTCCTGCAGCAAGCATACCCAGTCCGATTAATACCAGATACCATGGTATTATATCGAAAAGTACATCCAAAAGCTTTCCGTCCTTGATAAGCATATATGCTTTCAATCCCATACCGGCAAAGATGTGAAGAGCTCCGAAAATAAATGACCATATGAGCAGCCTTATAGGATCATCAAGGGGGTTGAACCATATTGGCGGAATTGTATACTTACCGCTTGTCACTGCACTCACAACATCTCCAAACCAGCCTCCAAACAATGCACCCCAGATAAAAGTGGATATTCCACCAAAGAACAATAAGCTTATCATCTTATGTGCCATTCCCTGAAGCTTGAACTTCTTCAGGATGATCCCTGTTGCAAGAGCTATTACCAGTCCGTACCCCGCATCGCTCACCATCATGCCGAAAAACAGGAAATAAAACGGTGCCATGACAGCGTTAGGGTCGACTTCTCTGGAGTTGGGGAGACTATACATTTCTGTTATAATCTCAAAAGGACGAACCAGGGGATTATTCCTCAGTAAAATAGGATGATCCTCACCTTCCTGCGAAGGCCTGATTTCCAATACGCATTCCCAGTTTTGAGATATTACGCTTTTTACTTCAGAACTTTTTTCAGCCGGCAGCCATCCTTCAAGAATAAAAGTCTTATCTGTCTTTGCCATTTTACTTAGCACTTTCACTTTATCCCTTTGTATCTCGAGATAGTCATGAAGCACTTCAAGCTTATCCTTGCTGCCTGCAAACTCTCTTATTTTTTGTTGTATATCTTTTCTTTTCTCTTTTATTTCGGCTATTTGCCTTCTGGCATTGGCTATATTGGCCGCCGGAGTTCCGGTAAGCCCTGAAAATGAAACCTTTGAAAAGCCATACTTTTTCAGAATTTCTGACACGGCACTTTCGCAAGAAATGTGATATATGATTGATATATAGCTTTGATCCTTATCCCTGTTCACTCTTTCAAAATAACTCTGTGGGGCTGATTCGGCCAATTCATTTTCTAAAGCCTCAGTATCCGCAGTTACAGGAACTACACCTTGAGCCACTATTGTATATTTGGTTGAAGTGACTTCAACAGGTATTCTCAGGTTTTCCCACGGTTCCAGAGAAGCAATAAGATTTGACAGTCTGTTCTCATCAGACCTCAACAGAGCCAATTGCTCATTTAATCTGTCAATATTTTCAACTATATCCCACAAATCTGATTCATTTTTTATTATTTCGTTGAGCTCATTTTTTTCAACTACTCTTTTAGCTTCAAAAAAACCTTTCTTTTTAGTGCCAAATCCTGATAAATAGTCGATAGCAGCTTTGATTTTTTCGATTTGCGTATCAAGCTGAATAACTTTCTCTTCGTCTCCGGACTTTGTTATGAGGTCGGACAATCCATTTTCACTGTTGTCGGCATCAATGTCTTCTATCTGGACAACTCCCATTCTCATTAAACTGTCAATAATCGCATTTCTGTCTCTTTGAAGGCCTATAAGTGAAATCTTGTCCATTTTAACTATTGCCATTCAATTTCACAATCCTTCCCACAATTATATTGACTGCATCATCAATTTTTTCTCCGGCCTTTCTCTTGATATCTTCACATTGCTTGGCAATTTCCTGCATTTTGATTTTAATTTCAGCATTTGCAGCGTCTTCAGCTTCTGAAATTATTTTTTTGCGATTATTCTCTATATCTGAATCCAACTTTTCAAGAAGCTGACGTGACTGGCTTTCTGCCTGAGACACAATCCGGCGGGAATCAGCTGCTGATTTTTTTATAATATCTTCAGCTTCCTCTTCCGCTTTTCTTATAAACTGTAATATTTCTACAGAAGACACTTAATCACCACCCTTTGGCTGAAAGGTTTTATAGCAAAATTATGGCAATACACCGTAAAAAATCGTTCAAAGTACATTTTAACATTTAAATTATACCTATTCAACTAATATATTTTAAGTATTATAATTCTTAATATAAAAAATATATCGGTTCTGGCAAATATTAATATTATAATTTATTTTTTTCTGCACAGGTTATTAATATGATACAAAATGAATTTTATATGTTTCTGATTTTTTATGGTTGGTTCGAAAAATAGCCTGCATTTAATTGGCAGAAACGGTGGTTAATATTATGATAAAAAATCATGCACATAAATATAAATTTGATTGCAAAATGGAAAAAGGCCACATTCATAATATCCTGGGCTATACAGAAAATACAATAGGTATAGGCAGTCTCCATCTGCACTATTTCTATGGTACTTCCTCTTATACGAATCATACTCACTATTTCTCTGGTATAACAGGACTTCCGGTTAAGACGGAAAACGGTCATATACACCGGATGCAAGGAGTCCTTGAGTTGAATGACATGCATGAGCACGAATATGAAGGTTATACTTTTGAGGAAGTTTCATATATATCGGATAATACACAAAGCCAGGTAGTCACTTAAAATATGAGCATTGCTGTATTTTAATTGATTCACTGCCATTTTAAGTGGTGCTCTACCATTCGCCTTGTATTTGTCCGTCCCTGTGATCTACAAAAAAGTCCGGCTTGTCAAAATAGTTTTTACCGGAGCTGCCAAAAGTGGTGTCCAGGTTAATCCATCTTTGCTCCTCTTCTGACCACACCTGGTTCCACGCATGGTCTCCCCATGACGTTCCACTGTAACCAAGTCCGGTTATCAGCCGTACCTTTAGTCCAACAGCCCGGCACATTGATATGTACAGGCATGAATAATCAAAGCAGATTCCTTTTCTTGTATTGAACGCCTCTATTGATCCGGATTTATACTTCCAGGTATTATAAACAATGTTTTCAGCTTTCTCAAAATCATATTCAATATTTTTGCTGACCCATTTATATATCAAATAGGCCTTTTTTGTATCGCTTTCCTCATCCCCGACAATTTCTGCGGCAGTGCGGTCAATCTCCGGAGTGGACTTAATAGCCTCATCTATCGTTACTCCGTTGAAATACTCAATTATTACAGCATCTCCAATAATTCTTTTTCCGATTTGTTCTACAATTGTTTCGCCATTTTGATCAGCACCACCTGTCAGATTTCTGAAGGAATCATTTACTATAACCGGTATTTGCTTTGCAATATTTGAATTCAGAATTGGATGAAGAGCATTCTGGTATATCAGCTGATAAAGTCCGGACTCACTCATCCATTTTGCCATTTTAGGCATGTAAAAATAGTAACCGGAAAAATTAAGAATCAGTGTGCAGACAAGTACACCAAGAATTGCTTTTGGCAGCTGCCACAGAGCGCCTGTCAAACTCCTTATAAATCTCCCCGCCTCACATGTTTTTCTGTAAATAGCTTCAGAAAGAGGCTCAATAACGTGCCTGTAAAACGGTGTGGTAAAAATTCTCAATATCAAAAGTACAAACAGGAGAATAATAGGTACAATAAGAATATAGGTAAGAACGTCCCGGCCATAAAGAAAGTCTTTAAGCCGGCCGGGAATCCATTTATATATCAGTGCGAATACTCCGCTGTTATTTTCAAAAAAAATTTTTTTTGTAAGATAAACAGACAATAGAAAGCCCGCAAGCAACTCAACATTGTCGAGCAGCGAGCCCATTGAATCAAGCATTTTCCTTCTTGAAGGCCCTCTTGCAGCTCCGGCGGCAAGAGGAATTAGAAATACTGCGGCAAGCAGCACAGTTACAGCGTTAAAACCCACCTAAGGCTTCCTCCCAGATTATTTTCTGATTTCTATTATACAGAAAATACGGATCAATGAAAGCTATTTCCAGAAAATCTCAGGTATATCAAAACTGCAGGAAAACTGGCTACTACTTTTATTTATTTGTCATATAGATGCAGCTATGTACATTGATTTGCCAGCACTTGGATATTAATATGGAAGCGTAGCTTACATATTATGCACAACTGCCTGCTTGCGCAGCAAACAAATGGCAGGCGCATTGCGGCCTTGCGGTATTCACTTCCGGAAGCCGTAACATGGCAGTCAATATTAAAGGTCTTTTTTTATTTGTTGTCAGTTTTTCAACATGGTCCCCCTAAAAGTCCATAAAACCTCTTTTAGAAGTCAGGCTTCCTTTATAAAAAATTAAACAGCATCGATATAGGACATCCACCAGTTTACCGGCAGGATGTCTTTTATCCTTTTTACCTGCTCCGGGATAAATTCGCTGCCGGAAAGCTCACAAGCAGAGGATTCGCAACCAGAGGGTTCACAATTAAAAGATTCCCACTTGCAGTTGAAGCCCAAAACATCCCTAAGCATCTGTCTCTTTAATTCCTTTTCTTGTATATTTTCCAAATATCTTAAAGTGCTCTCAGACCGGCGTATTAATTCGTTCGACCTAATTACCGGAAGCAGCTTGTTCCACAGCTTTTCTTCATTAACAATTCTGATCTGGTAGTTGTGTACTATTGAATAGTTGCTCGAAATATTGTTGAGCAAACCGGCCAGTATGCTCTCTTCACAAGGGCATATTATTTCCATGAAAGATATATTGTTATCCTTCATGTGTTTTTTCATAAGTGAAACAACCGCTATGGTGTCCCCCTGTATTTCATGTATAAGACCGGGTTTTTCCTTGTAATATGCCATATAAGCATACTTTCCGTCTGTTTCACCCATCACCCAGCTCAGTTTTTCCCTCTTAAAATGCTCCTTCCACACTGTTCTATTCCTTATTACTTTCGATTTATATCTTGAATACAGGTTTTCAATAATGTGCAGGTCATGCTCAGCAGGCTTCGCGGTATCAATATTGAGGTCTTGAGGAAAATACCTTTCTATATCCCTCAGCCTGATGACATATTTATATTGCCTCCCGGCAAAATCCCATCCATAGTTTCTATACCTTTGTCTGTCACCTGCCAGCCAGGATATATCATAACCGTCCTCTTTCATTTTATCTATTGCCTGTATCAGCATAAAGGACATGATGCCCTGCTTGCGATACTTTTCGGCAGTAAATACTGAACCTACTCCTCCTACAGACAGGACTAAGCGCTTATTATTAATAACGGTTTCAATTTCAAAGGGAAATATTCCAATACAGCCTATAATCTCTCCGGAATGTTTTACAATTAAGTTGTTTCGTATTCTGTCTGAATCAATATTGTCCGGAGATGGATATATATGCGCCATATTCCTGGAAAACCAGAATTTCTCTTTAAAACCGAATGCATTATCCAGGGCATTCAATAGTTGAAGATAGTCTTCATTGCTGCATGGTTCCAACTTTACACTGTGAAGAATACTCATTGGTTCTTGTCCCCCTCAACACTCTGTTGTGTATTTAATATGCTATTGTGCATTTCATTTAATATTCTGTTGCGCTTTCGTTTATTAAAGGTGTAGATAAAAATTATTACAGAAACTCCAACGGATGCAAAAAACGTTACAATACATAATAAAATGGTCCGGACCAATGCAGTAACAAAACCTTTTCCTATAGCAAGCACAACCTTTTGATCTTTATCCGACTCATACCATCCTCTTATTTCATACTTCCCGGCTTTTTCCACTTTAAAATTAAATATGCTTTTTCCCTTGCGGCTGCCTACATTGTAACTTGATTCAAATGCCGTATTGATTAGCTCTAATTCCTCTCCTGTCTCAATATTCCTCAGTGAAAGTGTCAGTCCGTTTATATCATTAGTTTCATAAATCTTTCCATACATATTGCTGCGTTGCTCAAAATAAATAGTATATTTGCCTGTTTCTGTAAATTCAATCGTTTCCGTCCCGGGCATAACCACCCTGGTATCTATTTTACTTACAGTTGAAGAAATTCCTGTCATCAGCAAGTAGGCAAACAGAGCCATTCCGCATAAAAAAATTAATACCGAAATAACGTATAATATTCTATCAGGTTTAACAGAATCTTTTTTCATAAAACCCTCCATTATAAAATATTAGTTATATAAATAAGTCAGCCTCTTCCTGTCATTATATTGAAATCTGCAGTTATACAATCGATACCTTCGTTTAATACTTTTTGAACTTTATCCTCTGTTGCGCCCCACGATAAGGGTGTCATTTTTATTAAGTGCCCAAGTTCATCTTTGCTTAATTCTACACTGTACCGCACACTCTGTATATCTGTCAGATTAAAGTTGTTTCTGAAATGTTCCATTACTCTGTTGCTTGAATATGTTTCTTTTTCAGTTTCCTTATAAAATACCTTCCTCAGTTCTCTGAGATAATCGTTGCCAGGAACTACTTTAATCAGAATTCCTCCATTATTTATAATTCTTTTAAACTCACCGTAATTTGACGGTGAAAGAATGTTCAGGATTACATCAAACTGTTTATCCATAAAGGGAATCCTTGATAAATCAGCTACACACCAAATAATCTCCTTATATTTTTTTGCAGCGATTTGTATGCCTCCCTTGGATATGTCAATCCCCACTCCCTGCAAGTTTATTTCGCCCTCTTTATGCAAGGCGTTTATTATTCCGGATAAATGAAAGCCTTCACCACATCCTGCATCCAATACTTTTATATTGTTTGAATCAAAACCGGACATATTTTGGCTGATTATGCCCGCGACAGCGTCAATCATAGGATCAAAAAAACCCATGTTGCATATAACGTTTCTTGATTCAAACATTTCCTTATCATACTGTGACTTGCCTGCATTAAGCAGCAGATTCACGTAACCGTTCCTGGATATATCAAAACAATGCCTTTTTAAGCAGATAAGGCTTTTAAAGCTGTCAAGCTCCATCCTGCCACCGCAAACAGGGCATTTAAATATACTGATGTTTTCCTTAATCTTTATTTTTGCTGTTGTAATATACTGTTTGTCTCCACTATCCGGGTATTTTCCATTATTGGACATAAATCACATCTCATCCATTCTTGATTCAACTTGTTGCAGCTTAAACCTGTTTTACCTGTTTTTCTATAGTATAGCATGTTTTCCTGTTTTTAAAAACGTCAATAATTCAAACAGGTTTATGGCTGACTGACGTAGACATTTCTGAACCTGGAGGGAGACACACCAAATTTCTTCTTAAAGCTCCTGCTAAAGGATTTAATGTCATTAAAACCTGTCTTTTTTGCAATTTCAGTAATGGGAGCATCAGTCCTGAGCATTTTTCTTGCTTCCTTTAGTCTGTAACTTGTTATATACTGGTAAGGGCTGCATCCTATGTTACGCTTGAAAAGCCGGACAAAGTACTGCACATTATATCCTGCTATTCTGCTCAATTCTTCAACAGTTAGTTTCTCTTCAATGTGGTCGGCTATATATAACAGCAATCTGGATATCCTGCTTTCAGGCGAAGTGATTAATTGATGCTCTCTGCAGTAGATTTTAAAAACATCCACCATTGCATGAAGCAACTTTATATCATCAGCATTTATGCTCTCTGCAATTGAAAGAAGAAAATGCTTTAAAGCCGGGAGATTATCCACCTGCACCTCCACAAGTTCTGTCAGGATGGATGGGAAAAAGTCGATATGCATAAATGTACATTGCAGCGGATTGTGAATGTTTTGCTTCATACTGTATATTGAGGCAGATGGGAATATATACAGGTATCCTTTCTTAAGGTATGTGCTGCATTGTTCATCAGTATAGTGTACTTCTCCGTCATACACATAATACACTCTGGAAAATCCCAAGGGAATTTTTTCGTCTATTTCCCAATCAGGTCCGCAAATTACATTTCCATATTCCAACAGCATAATAATCAACTCCAAGCCGGATACATTCCGGAAAATAACATCATTCTCATATTACAACATATTCATATTAGTCTAATTTAATTAAAAAGTCAATTTTTGCGTAATATAAGACAAATTATGAAGTTTATTTATATATTTTTTGTGCAGTACAATTTATTATATTAAAGTTCAAGGAGTGATTTTGATATGTCAATTTCTATAAAGGACAAAGAAGTTCTCCGTAAACTTGGTCAAGAATATATGGAAATTGCAACATTGCCTGTACAAAAGGAAAAAATTGAGTTATGGAAAGCCCTTAACCGGAGCAAAATGCAACGTCCAATGGTTTGCATTGACCAACTGCCCTGGAACGAACTGAATATCAATGATGAATTGACTTGCCTTGTTGAAGACCCGTTTTTCAGGGAAATAGAATTGGAGTTGCGCAAAAAAATTTACATGTGGAAACACTTCCCTGTTGATATGGTTATTGAACCCTTTATAACAATACCTAAGGAAATTGTAAATTCCGGTTACGGATTAACCGAAGACTCGGAAAAACTGGAGTTAAACAAAGATTCCACCGCACCCGCAAGGCACTTTAAAAGGGTATTAAATGATTATGAAGATATTGAAAAGATTACTGATATTAAGATAACTGTTGATAATGAGTTAAGTGAACTGCATTTTCAACAGGCAAAAGAAATTTTTGACGGCGTAGCACCTGTCATTCAGGGACATGGCATTCAATTCCACCTTGGAGTATGGGACTACCTGACTACGCTTATGGGGGTTGAAGACGCCTATTTTGAAATTATGGA
The DNA here is from genome assembly GCA_012840085.1 of Clostridiaceae bacterium. Taxonomy (GTDB): domain Bacteria; phylum Bacillota; class Clostridia; order Acetivibrionales; family DUMB01; genus DUMB01. The sequence goes on along the minus strand of DUMB01000001.1, from coordinate 49,143 downwards.
CCGTCCTGAATTTATACATGCCTGCATGGAAAGGATAACAGATGCTACTATTGCCGGCATTAAAGCTGCAAATGAGCTGAAGGTCCATAATGATATTTCAAACACCTGCCACTGCTCATATGTGTATACAGATGAACTGCTTCCCGACTGCGGAAAGGGCAAAGGCCCTGTATCACAAAACTCCTGGGCATTTGGTCTTGCACAGCTTTTCACATCTGTTTCACCAAAGGTAACTGAGGAATTTGAACTTCCATATATCTCAAAAATGGCTGAATACTTCGGAATGATTTACTATGGATGTTGCGACCGTCTGGATGACAGACTGGATGTAGTTAAAAGAATACCCAATGTGAGAAAAGTATCATGCAGCCCATGGAGTGACAGAAAGAATTTTGCCGAAAACATCGGTGACAAGCTGATTATGTCAAATAAACCTTCACCGGCATTTATTGCGGAGACTAATGTTGACTGGGATGCTGTCAGAGCTGACCTGAAATACACACTGGATGTAGCAAAGGCAAACAACGTTAACCTTGAGTTTATTTTAAAGGACATCTCCACTGTCAAATTCCAACCGGAACGTCTGACAAAATGGGCTGAAATCGCTATGGAAGTAGTACAAAGCTATTAATTTAAGCCGCAACCTGGCAAATATGAAAAAAGCTCACCGGTTAGCCTCTGCCTGGCCGGTGAACTTTTTGTGACTAAAACTCCCTGCTTTTATATAACTTCAAGGATATATAATAAGATATAGACAGAAAGACAAACACTAAAGCAAGAATTATTGCCGCAATAAAAGCACCACTTTTATATTGTAAAAATTCAGTAATATTTTTCAATAAGGCACCGTCTTGATAATCTTTAAGAATGCCAATCAAAAATGAAATCCCAAAGAAAAATCCAAAGAACAATATGAAGTTTAATATTTTTGTCTTCATATATCCTACCTTGAAGAAAACCGGGAGATATATTCCGGACAATAAACTTACCGCTACCAGTCCACCTACAAAGTTTTCCAAAGTTAAAGGATAAATTTCTATCGAAAATCCCATGCTGCCAATTATATATTGGAATATCAAATATGCTGCTGTTCCTAAAACAAAATACAAAAATACGGATATATATTTTGCCAATACAATAGTTGATTTTTTCAATGGCAGACAGTTAAGCATAACATCAGCTTTATTTTTATCCTCATATGCACAGGAAGTCATCACAAGCATATAGGTGAATGCCACAATACCTGCCGCAAACTTAGCTTCTCCCAAGCCTTGAAAAGCAAATATAATAAGCAAAATATATGCAAAAGCAAAAACGAACTGTTTCTTTTGAACGAGTATATCTTTTATAACCAGGTTATACATTATGATTCCCCCTCACATAATATAGCATTACATCCTCAAGTGTAGGTTTTTCAATTACAACTTTATCTCCGAAAATCTTTTTTGCCTGTTTTCTGTCTTTAGTCAAGCCTTCAAAACCGAATTTATTCTCTTTTATACCGATAAAACTGTTCCTGCTGTCGCTATTCAAAAGTTCCCTTCCACCTTTTACAATTCCATAATTATTTAATATATCATCTTTTGGCATGCTCAATATAATTTCACCCTGATTTATCATTGTTATAAAATCTGCAATCTTATCAAGATCAGATGTGATATGAGTGGAAAAGAAAACCGCTTTGTTTTCATCCTGTATAACTTCAGACAAAATATCTAAAAGCTCGCTTCTTACAAGAGGGTCAAGACCTGAAGTCGGTTCATCCATTATCAGCAAGTCTGCATTATGGGATAATGCAATTGCCAGTGAAAATTTCATTTTCATCCCTTTCGACAATTCCTTAATTTTCTTTTTAGGTGGCAATTGGAATTCCTTCAAATATTTCTGAAAAGTATTTTCATTCCAGTCCTTATAAGCAGGTGCAAGCACCCATCTCATCTCTTCAACTGTCAACTCTTCATAAAAATAGTTTTCATCCAGCACAAATCCTATTCTGTTTTTTACCTCCTGCTCATTTTTAATATTATCCATGCCAAAAATTTTAATTTCCCCTTCATCCTTCTTAATAAGGTTCATTATAAGTTTTATTGTTGTACTTTTACCTGCGCCGTTCGGACCTATAAAACCCATTATATATCCGCTGCACAAAGATAAATTTATATCTTTAAGACTGAAATCTTTAAATCTTTTGCTAAGACCTTTTATTTCCAAAACCGGTGCCATATTATACCTCCTCATATAAAATTTCAAGCATCTTCTGTAATTCACTCAGTGGAATGTCTATTGTCTTTGCAGTAGATATTGCTTCTGACAATTTTTCCTCTACAATTCTTACCCTCGCTTCTTTAAGCAGTTCCTTGTTTTTTGCCGATACAAATGAACCTTTACCCGGCACACTTACAATGTAGCCTTCCCTCTCAAGTTCTTCATAAGCTCTTTTCGTAGTAATGACACTTATTTGAAGTTCTTTTGCGAGATTTCTTATGGAAGGCAGCATCTCAGCCTCTTTTAATTCGCCATTTATGATATAGGTTTTGATTTGCTCAACAATCTGATCATAAATTGGCTTATCGGATGAATTGGATATTATGATATTCAATTGCCTCCCTCTCCTTATATTTGCTTGTATTTATTCTTATATTTGCTACTGTTTATACTGTGCATATAATTCAAGTATACTGTATATATACAGTATATACAGTATTTACGATTTTGTCAATAGTGTTTTAACTTGTTGCACAAACTTTTCGATAGCAGAATTTTGATAGCAGGAGTTACGAGCTCAAGAGCTGATAAAAACCGGCTCTGCGTCTCTGCATAATGCTGTATCATTGCCTGGCGCAACAAGTTAATGCAAAAGGACATTCAGGTAAAGAGAATGTGTATCTTCGGTATGAATAACATCAACCTGCTCACATCTACTCGACATAAATCATATTATATTAATAGAAAGCGGATCATAAGTGTTATGCTGCATTGCCTGTTTGTACAACAATCAACCGGCAAGCTCATTTAAACGAATTAACTGCCATTACACCGCTTTCATGAAAAAAGAGTAGCTGCCATTGCCCTGCTTTCATGAACTCTTAAGTTGCGGTCTTCCGGGATTTACTTCCGGAAGCCGCAACCCGGCAGTTAATATGAAAGCGAAGATTACATATAAGAAAGGATGAACAACATGTATAACAATTATAATCCATATTATAATGACTACAATTTATGTCCCTATTCACAGTACTTTAGCACTCAAATGCACAACCCGTACATGTATAACCAGCAAGGTTATCCTTATCCTGACTGGGCAAACCAACCGGTGCACTACCCAAACCATCCGACGCAAACTATCAGATTAAAAGACTATGGGCCTGACCCCTTTGTAGTTGATATTGAAGAAGCCGCCATACAGAATAATACTTTCCGTACTGCTTTGTGGACAGGAAAGCACTTGCAGCTGACTCTGATGAGCATCAATGTAGGAGAGGATATAGGTTTGGAAGTACATCCTAATGTCGACCAATTCATACGCATTGAACGTGGTCAGGGACTTGTAATGATGGGAAACAGCAAGGATAACCTGAATTTCCGGCAGAGAGTTGAAGATGACTATGCAATATTTATACCTGCCGGCAAATGGCATAATATAATCAATACAGGGCGTACACCCCTTAAATTGTACTCCATTTATGCACCACCGGAACATCCGCACGGTACGGTCCATAAAACAAAACAAGAGGCTGAAGAGCACCACTGATTTAATGTGGTGCTTTGTATGGCTTTTTCTCAACTAATGTAATCATTGTATTTTTCTTTTTGTCTTTTGGTAATTTGGCCATTTATCTCTTGGAATATTATTGAATACTTCCTCAAATTTTCGATATCCATCCATTATTACAGTATCAATAATATTCTCTTTATCTACTAAAATAGGAGCCAAAATTAACGCCGGGACATACGTCTTTCCATTATAAACTTTATTATTACCAACAAATTTTTCACCTTTGGCAAGTTTAATTGCTGCCTCTGCATTAGCCTCAGCTTCAGCCCTTATTGGTACATATACGGTCATACTCTGTGTCCCTTCAACAATTCTCTGGCAGCCTGCCAAATCAGCATCCTGACCAGTAACTAAAACTTCACCGGCAAGCTTATATTCAGCTAATGCCTGTATAGCCCCCCCCCGCAGTGCCATCATTTGGTGCAAGAATTGCTTTAATATCTTTATTAACCATTAAAACATTCTCAACTATTGTTTTAGCTACAGATGGATTCCAGTCTTTCACCCACTGCTTTTCAATAATATTTATATCACCTCTATCAATATAAGGTTGTAAAATCTCCATGTTTCCTTTTTCTATCTGAATTGAGCAATAATCTGCACTATCTCCCCCTAAAACAATATAATTTCCTTTAGGTGCCCTTTCAACCAAGTACTTTGCTTGTAATTTCCCTATTTCTTCATTGTCGTATGATATATATGCATCAACATATGAGTCTAGAATAAGTCTATCATAAGCTACTACGGGGATATTTAATTTATTTGCCTCATTAACAATAAGAGAAGACTTTTTACAGTCTTGGGATATAATTACAAGTACATCAATACCTTGAGTAAGTAATTTACTGCATTGTTCTATCTGTAGCCTTGCATCACCATTAGCTGACTGTACAATAACATCTGCTCCCAGTTCGTTACATTTTGTGACAAATATATCTCGATCAATTAACCACCTTTCCTCCTGAAGGCTAGCTATAGAAAAACCAACTGTAATTTTATTATTATTTAAAGATGAGATTTCTTTTTTCTTTGAGTGTTCCGGAACGCTATTTAGTTCAACATAGCCTCTTTTATTATTTCCAGAAAATACAAGCATAATAACAGCCAAGCATATTATTAATGTAAAAACAATTCTGATCAGCTTCATTTTCTTCCCCTCCCCAATAATAGCTTTTATACCAAAAATTCTGAGCTTGTCTTTGCAAATAATACCATATTAAACGAGTTTCATAACTTTAGCTATTTATGTTGGAGAATAATCACTAATTAGTTTTAGCTTCCCTGTACTCACTTGGTGTTTGTCCGGTTACTTTCTTGAAGACTTTTGTAAAATAATTTGGATCATTATAACCTACTTCCCAACAAATATCACTAATGCTCTTATCTGCTTTTAATATCATTTTTTTAGCTGCTTCAATTCTGATGCGTGTCAAATACTCAACGAAACTTTGTTTATATTCGGTTTTAAATGTTCTACTAAAATAGTTTGGGCTAACATGTACCTGCCTTGCGACATCTTCTAATTTAATTTCCTTCATATAGTTTTCGTTAATATATTGAACTGCATAAGATAAGGTTCTTTTTGATATACTGTTTCTCTCTTCCCGAAATTTACCGGAAATAGTTCTGATGTCTTTCTCAAATATGTAATATATCTCTTGAAGAGTATTTGCATTATAATATGCTTCTTTACTCATTATAAAATCTTTTAGCTCTTCATCTTCTTTGTCTAGCTCATAAATCATTCTTGATAAAGCAAAATACAATGCAAGTAGTTCAAACTTTACTTTTTTTACGTTGCCTTCTAAGCGTTCAGACGTATAATCAAAAATTTTGATAAATGCCTTTATTGCCTCTTCAGTAATACCTAAGCGAACTTTTTCAATAATTTGTTTTTCCATATCATAGGGATATTCAAATTTATTTATTACCTCGACTTTTATGTCCCCATAATCAACAATATCTATTCCAAACGAGTCTATATTGTTTACAATAGTAAGTGCCTGATTGTATGAATTTTTTATTTCAGGAAGACTACTATAGGTATCACCAATTCCAAAATGCATTTTAACCTTAAAATTGTTTTCTATCGAATTCTTTATTTTATACAATTTTTCACATATGTATTTTTTAGTTTCATATACCTTATCTTCTGTATTACAAGGAAAAACAAATATCATTTTATTTGAAACAAAGTTACTAATAAAGCATGGTTTAAATTCAGTCATAACACCTTTAATATATTCTTGTATTTTATTAACTGTTAAATTTTGGGTTATTTCATTATCAGAAATGAAACTTTTTTCATTTATTACACCAATAGCTATAAAACCTGAGTTTATGTCAATATTCATTAAGGAAGTATACTGTTTTATTTTTTTAATATCACCTAGCATAATCGCAACTGCTACTTCCATTTCAAGAATAGGTAACATACTTTTAAACTTTTCTTTAATTTCAAGATTCTCTCTATTTACTTCTCTCTCATTCTTAATTTTCTCAATAACCTTACCTATTACCGTAATATATTCTTCGTTTGTTACTGGTTTCAAAAGATAATCCTCAATTCCGTATTTTAGCGCTCTTTTAGCATAATCAAAAAAGTTATAAGCTGAAACTATAATAAACTTGGTCCTGCTACTTCTCTTTCTTATTTCTTCGATAGCCTCAATACCATCTATTCCAGGCATCTTCACGTCCATAATGATTAATTCAGGCCTATGAATATCAAATAGTTCAATCGCTTGCCTGCCATTTTCGGCTTCAGCAACTAATTCTATTTCTTTGAAGTATCTACTTATAAGCACTTTGAATACTTTTCTTTCAAGGAACTCATCATCAGCAATAATCGCTCTTATCATGTTTAACCACCCAACAATCTTATTTTTTCTCGAACATTTAAAAGCTTTTCGAATTTTTATATGGTTATGATAGATTTTACTTTGAGATATATGTCTGCTGTTCAGTCACATTGCTATTGCTTATCCAGCAACATGACTTTTTTACTTTCAAAGTACAAATTCTAAACTGGTCTCATTATTTTTATATTGGAATTTGTAAGGTAAAAATAGTTTTATTATTGTCTCTTTATAAGGAACACTCTCAATGCTAAATACATTTTTTGTATTATAGAAAGCCTGAAGCCTCTTTACAACATTGTTTATTCCTAAATTTGAAGTATGGCCACTGTATTCCGAGTCGCATTCAATAGCCTTCTTAATATGATTTAATCTATCTTCTTTAATACCTACTCCATTATCCCTTACTTCGATTATAACGGTATTCGCTTCTTTATATACCTTTAAACTTATCTCACCCTGGTTTTCATTTTTCTCTAAACCATGTATAAAAGAATTTTCTACTATAGGTTGTATTGTCATACTTGGAATAGGCGTGTCTAATAGGTCCTCATCAATTTCAAAATGTATTTTTACCCTATGACCAAATCTTTTCTCTTGAATATAGAAATAGTATTTGATATTTTCAATTTCATCTTTGAGTACTGATACTGCATTAGAATTTCTCAAGTTGTATCTTAGTATTTTTGAAATTGCTGACACCATCTCACATGTCTCATTCGCACATTCCAAAAATGCAGTGTGATGTAGTGTTGATAGAGTATTAAATAAAAAGTGAGGGTTAATCTGTGCTTGAAGCCTTTTAAGTTCTGCTTCCTGTAAAAGTGCTTTAATTTTATAATTCTCCTTTTCCTTAATTTGTAATTGTTTTTCTATCTCAGCTTTTTTTCTTATTTCTTCAACATATTCTTTTATTTGGTCTCCAATTCTATACAAAGTATCTGAAAGTATTTTTAATTCACCATGGAGACTAAATTCAATTTTTTTAAATTCAAATTCTCCATGGAAAATCTCGTTAGCCAATTTAGTCAAAATATTTATAGGTTGTATAAGCAGTCTATTTAAATAAACTGCTATAAGTACATTAAGTACAATTGATATAATTATTAACAGAACAATAAATGTTCTTAAAACTATTAGCTGGCTATATAAATTCTTTTGAAAAATTTCACTTTGAGATATGAAATTTATCATTAATTCATATATACCTTCTTGCATATAAGATTTTATTTTCAATGTGCGGGAAAAGCTGCTCGATAGCCCGCTCAGATTTCTCTTTCTATATTCATTAATTGCTGCTTCGGCCTCTTCTCCATATGACTCAAACATATGCTTAATATTTTTGAAAAGCATGGCAGTATCCCTATTGACAAAAAGCAGTTGCGTATTGTTCATTTCATCAAGTAATTGATCATACTCTTGATAAAATGCGCTTATATAACTTCGGTCATTTTCATTTAGATACCCATTTAAAGCCACACTCACCTTTTCAATTTTATAGTAATAGTTCTTCAATATATTAAAATTTAAATACGCATCATCAACCTTATGGAATGTCTTAAGCATGTTATAATAAAGTATGCCGCTTAATAGACCTATAAGAATAATTACTATGGAAAAACCCATTATTATTCTTTTCTTTAGAGGCACTATTTCCCAAATATGCAACCTCATGCTAATCTTTATCCTTCCTTTCAGCAAGTACATTATCTACATTATTCCTGGTTACGATAATGACATCGGAATTGATTGATTCTGATATACTACCTCCATTTAAATGTTTTATCATACATTCTACTGAAAAGTATCCGATTGAATATGGGTCTTCTACGAGGGAAGCATATATTATCCCATTTTTTATATAATTTAATATCTCTTGAGAATCTCCTGAACCAATTACAATACAATTAGTCTTATTAAACTCGACCATAGCTCTTACAACGCCTAGCGTACTTTCTATATCGGGGCAAAAGAAGGAATTGACATCTGGATTATTGATGAAGATTGACTGAGCAAGATTTATATACTCTATAATACTAGGCTCTTTAACATTATATTTCTCTACATTCATTCCCTGATAATTTTTTATTGCATCAATGAAACCTTTATTTTTTATTTCATTTTTACTAAAGTTACTATTGCTATCAAATATTGCAGTTGTAGCTTCTCCTTCAGTTGCTAAGATCATTAATCTTCCGGCATTTTTACCATAAGCATAACTATTAGTCACTATAGATGAAATCCTTTTACTATTTGATAAATCATCTTCAATAGTTATAACAGGAATGTTTCTATTATATGCGAGTTCAATATAATTGAAAATTTCATTTTTTAAAGGAACGTTTGTGATAATACCGTCTACTTTTGCAGTTATTGCTTTATCAAGTGCTTCACAATGCTTATCGACCTCAGAAGAGTTAAATTTATAGAATTTAACCCAAGCATTCAATTCACTAGCAGCATCATCCAAACCCTCTTTTAACAAATACTTATAATAATCACTACTTCCCGAATAAACACAAAATAATCTATATGGTGAATTGAAATTATTAATATTTCCATTTTTACTATTAGAAGATATGTTAACTAATCGAAAAGGTATAGACAACAGTATTAAAATCAATATAGATGCTATATATGCCAGGCTTTTTGCATATCTTGCCATATAATGTATCCCTCGCGCATTATATATATTTTTTGAAATTTATGTAAATACATACTACCATATTACCCTGAAAAGCTCAATATAAGCAGTGGCAAAGTATCCGGCAAAAGCATGAATATACCCTCTACCAATGAATCGTACAAGAGCTTTAGTGCTATTTAGCCCCCATATTATTTCCCCAAGTGTTTCCCCTATGATACTACATATGGGGACTTAAGTTATCGTTTCGTTTTGAGAATTTTGTAAAATATGATAAAGCGTTGGCAACACGCTTTCTGTTGCCAATGCTTTATCATGTATTATCCACATCTTTGCTTGTTTTTTTATGTATATTTAATCTTGCCAATCATTTATACTTCCCATATCGTATACATTGGTATATCCTAGTTCCATCAATGTTTTGGCAGCTATAGAGCTACGCTTCCCACTTGAACAAAATACAATTATTATGGATGACTCATTTGGTATGATTGATTTAATCGTATCGGCAATAGAATCTACAGGGATAAGAATGCTACCGTTAATGTGTTTTATAGAATATTCAGCAGGCGTACGTACATCAACTAAATAGGCTTCAGTTTCTTTTTGTAAAATTTCCTTTGCTTCTTTAGCAGTAATTTTCACTTCATCTGAAACCATTTGTTCTTGATTGGATTCATTTTTCCCGCATTCTTGCGTTAATCTAATTGACTTGTCCAACATTCTCATGATTACTGCACATGCCTCACCCCGAGTCATATTTTTATCACCACTGAATGTACCATCAGGCATACCTGCAATTATTCCCTTAGCATAGCATTGCTCAACATGTACCATGCATTGTCTGCATGATATTCCCCAGTCAGTAATATGCGTTGTATAGTCTTGCACATTAATAATATCTTCTTCTTTTAAAACACCTAACATTGTATTGTGAATTATTTTTGAAACATCATATCTGGTTACAGTTTCATCCAATTCATCAACTCTATAGTCTTCTTTAAGTATTATACCTTGTGATATAGCAGCCTCAAAGTAATTCTCTGCCCAATGAGACTTGCCAATAGGCTGTTCCCCCAAAGTAACACATATTATTATTTTTAGAAGTTCCCCTAATGTGATATCTTTTTCTGGCATAAAATTACCATCCGGCAACCCATGAATTCCACCTTTTTCAATTAGAGAATCAACATATACCTTAGACCAGTGATTATCTAAATCAGGAAATGAATTGCCAGATGCCGAAGATAATGAAACATTCTGCATTATTATAAACATTGCAATAAACATAGATGTTAATAATCTTATCTTTTTCATAGGCAGACAAACTCCTTGTTTCAAATTTTATCTGCACGTTTATTTAGGCTAATAATACGAATCTTGTATATATCCTATACATAACAACTGCGGCTTCAGCTCTTATTGTTTTTCCATGTGGATTAATATTGACACCGTCGCCTTTAATGATATCTTCTTTTATCAATGTAGCTACACTTTCTATTGCATAATCCGAAACTTGGGATGAATCAGCAAACATTTCTATATCTGAATAAGTTCCATTTATCGCTAAATTTTTTGCAATATTTAATGCTCTAGCAATTAAACACATCATATCTTGTCTGATTATTTCTCCATTTGGATTGAATTTATTATCGCCTATTCCTCTAGCAATTCCTAACTTTTTTGCTATTCCAAGTGCCTCATAATAATAGGCATTCTTTTCCACATCATCAAAGTTAGAGTCAAACTCAGCTTTAAGTCCAAGCGTTCTTACTAACAAGACTACGAAATCAGCTCTTGTTATATTTTTCCCTGGTTCAAAAGTTGTCTCTGAAGTACCATTAATTATACCTTTTGAAGCAAGTATTTCTATTGCATCTTTTGCCCACATATAATTTCCAATGTCACAAAAGGTCTTTCTATCTGGTTCCGGCTCTGGTTCTGGCTCCGGCTCTGGTTCTGGCTCCGGCTCTGGTTCCGGTTCTGGCTCTGGCTCTGGTTGTATCACTGGTCTTGTCACCGGTTTTGAATCTGGTTTATTTTTAATCGTAATATTCAATTCTTGACCTTCGAATACTGAAACCAATTCATTAGTATCAACAGTTTTTATTTTGTTAAGCTTTATCATCGTTGTTCCCTCAGTCTTTGCTTTAAATGTAACTGTGCAAAGATCCATATTCCCGCTTAAACCATCTTCAGATCCTATTCTGCTAAAGCCAAATAAAAGGATGTTATTATCTCTTATTTTTTCAACAGGAAAACCATAAACATTTATTCTGCTACTGGACTTTACATACTCAAGTAAATTTGGATTAAATTCAAACTCTGTATCGAAAGCATACATATCCTGTATTCCTTGTCCTTGCAGAGTAATTGTTATTTCATCATTTACATAATACACTTGTTTATCTGATTTTAATGTAAATGTGACATTTGACGTATTATCTGCAAAAACTGTAACAGTCATAAATACAAATGCCATCATCACAATAATCAGGATAGAAAAAACCTTGTTTTCAAGTTTTTTTTTCATAAATGTCTTCCTTTCTTTTTTAGGTTCATTATTTAGGTGAGGGTTGAAACTCCAACCCTCACCACCTTCACTTCAGATTATATTCTGATGGCCATAAGATTACTGATTTAATATCTTTCTTGCAACAAATGCTATATCTGCAATATCAATTACGCCATCTTCATTAATATCTGCAAATTTAGCAATATTCCAATTTGCATCACTTTGTCTTGTTCCATAATACTTAGCTATTAGTGATAAGTCTTCGATGTTTATAAGGTCATCGCCATTGACATCTCCTGGTACTTTGGTTCTTATTTCAACAGTCCATCTTCCACCAATTACGTCATATTTGAAAACATTATCATCTTCATCCACTCCACTCATTTTTGCATCAATTACTGCAAATTCTGTTGAAAAGTCTTTATTAACATTATCTGTCATGAATATTAATTTTACAAAAGGAAGATCCTTTGGCATACCGTTTTCACCCAAATTTACCGCAATTATCTTTACTGTACCTTTAGCCCGATCATCTTTAAAATCAATAAAGGTTGAACCGACATTATCTTTGGGCTCTACGTTCAACAACGAGTAAAGTTCACTATCATACTTAATCGTTATGTCCGCTGCATTAGTTTTGGGATTGACGTTGACCAAATCCAACTCAAGTATACAGTTATCTCCGCTCCTTATAAACATTGGTCCGCTTAATTGTGCTATAGAATCAGCTAAAGGTCTGGCACTAACTTCAAATACCTCTTTCGATTCGTTGCCATTACCATCTAGGGCAATCAGCTTAAAGGTATAAATTTTCCCATTTTCTAATCCAGAGATAGTCGCGGATTGAACGCCTCTGTTAATTAAAACAGGTTCATCCATTTCATTCCAAATAATCTTTATCGTTTTAACGTCATTACCTTTAGGATCAATCCAGGATATTTTTACCTCTCCATCTGCAGGCAAAGCAACTGCAGTTGTTATTCCTTTCAGCTCTTTCGTAAATGCTGCATTTGATACATCAGAAAAGTTTGATGAACCGGCAGCATTTACTACTTTTAATTTATACCAGTAAACTGACTCAGGATTTAAGCCGATATCAGTATAATTAATACTGTTACCAGTATAAATCAAATCATACTCACCTATTGGGTTTCCTTCTCTTCTATAAAGCTCATAATATGACCCTATTGCACCATCCCAGTGCAAAAGTGCTGTTGTAGCAGTTGTACCTATTACCTGTGGTGCGGCAGGCTTATCAGGTATATCAACATTATCAATATTCTCATTATATACTTCAAATGAACAGATACTGAAACTATTAGCTTCTGCTACGGCATCAATGCCACCAAGATTTCTTCCTCCACCAATTGCAGGGGCGGCAGGCCGTTTTCCAGACATAGTCAACCTGACATGCTGCTTTGTTACAGGTGCAAACATCACATCATCTACACTAAATCCAGTGTCATTCGATCCCTTATATACAGTTTCCCAGTTTATTTCGTCATCAGATACTTGAATTTCAATATTTTTGGCATAGAAAAGGTAATCCCATCTGATAATAACTCTGTTAAAAGTCGTTGGCTCATCGAAATCAACCTGGAACCACTGTGGATCAGCTCCAGTAGAAGGACTTGTTGAACTTTGCCACTTCGTATAATCACTGCCATCAATGGCTCTATCTGCTCTATTTGACCCTTGGTATGATGATGCCTTTGCTGTCGCTCCTCTTGCCAGATCCAAGGTACTTGGAGCTGGATTCTGCTTGGTAGTGCAAATATTATTATAGCAGTTAACTTCTATTACAGGTGTTGCTCCATCTAAATCAGACAGATAGTATTTCGCCTGTATGGTTCTCTCTTCTCCCGGTAGAAGCATAAAGTAGTTATCTTCCATTTTAATAGGAGCTATTAAGTCGCCATTGTAACCCTTCCTGACTTTGGCAAATACTGAGTACGCTATTGAATCACCGTTGTTTTTGATGGTATAAGTGAGGATTTGCTCTTTCCCCTGATTCTTCACAGTTGGTGTTCCAACAATTTCTAAATCAACCGGCTCCAGTAACTGCAAATCAGTAAAGTCTGCATATTGATCTTGCAAAGTAACATTCCATGAATGATTCTGATATCTCGGCATGTCTTTTTTCTTTGAATACGCATATGAGTTAACGCTTACAAGATTATTTTCTGAATCTAATAATTCGAGTCTTATAAAATATGTTGAAGTTAATATATCAGCTAATGAATTATCCACATCAAGTTCATCTATTATTTTAACACCATATGCTTCTTCTATCCTTCCATTAAAATTAATTTCCTGATAACCAATTGTTTTCGGACTGCCGCCTACAGAAGAACTTGCACCGTCTGCTTCTATATTAATATCATCAATTTCTTTACTATATACACATGTACTGTCAAGGCAAAATACTCCAATCTTAGCCTTTAAGCCTTCATATTCATTGAAAGTATTGTTTATAACCTTTACCTCTTTAGATGCGTAATCGTACATAATATGTAGTGGTTCATTCGCTTTTTTTGCTCCAAAATATCCACCATGAGGATTCATGTAATAGTCAAAGAGATTCCAGTAAATACTTGGCCAAGCATTATTAAGCATCCACTGAACCCAACCCGACGCCTTTACGTACTTATTTGCATTGAGTGCCTCAAACTGTGCACGCTGTGCATCATACATCTGAACATGAGCTTTCATGACATATTCTTCAAGGCTGCTTTGCTTCCCAAAGTGGTTATCCAGAGCCATGTTAAATACTTTAAGATTTGCAAAACTACCCCTTGCTGCGTGGTAATTCCATAATGAATAATTTTCACCACCGATATTATATGGCCATAAATTTTCTTCAGGAATAATTTTCTTTAGAGTCTCTATTACTGGTATGTTTGGTCCAGGACCAGCTTCAGAAGTAAATCCGAATGCTCCACCATCATTCATATCTTCAAAGAAATAAGCCGGAGGCGCATAATCATACGTAGCATCCATATGCATTCCACTATAAGTACCATTAATTTGAGCTATTTTTGCAGAGCCGCTGGAGATAATTGCTGCAAAATCCTCCCAGTGAGCTTCATGTTCTATATCAAAGAAACGTTGCTCAACTTCTATACCGCGTTGTTTAGTTGCCGGGTTAGTGTCATAGGACGGTGGATTGTCACTTCCATTCATCCATGCTAGCATGCTAGGATGAACTCTTAAGAGACGAAGCTGTGACTTCAAGGATTCTGTGCCGATCCACATTTCTCTTTCATCCCATTGATGAGATTGCTGCCACCTGTCACAGCAACACCAACCGGATATAAGCATAATCCCATTCTCATCAAGCAGATCTAACAATTCATCACTCCAGAACTTTCCTTCATCTCTTATTGCGTTTAATCCCATCTCTTTACAGTATTCTATAACTGAACGGTTGGCCTCCGAAGAATGACGAAGGAACAAGTCTGTAGGGCAGTAACCTCCAGCCCTCACAAGAAGAGGTTTATGATTAATATAGAACTGTACCATGTCCTTAAGACTTTGTTTGGAAGACGGAGAAATGTTAAATTCAGTATAGATTTCTCTGATACCGAATTTCTGCGTTATTTTATCAGAAACCTTATCATTTACCATAAACTTAAATTCAATGCTATACATTGGTTGGCTACCCATGTATAGTGGCCACCATAACTCAGGATTGCTAATATTAAGTGCATCAAAATCTTCTGCTTTGAAAGCAACTTCCATATCCTTCACTCCAGCGCGAATTGCAACTGGTTGTGATATAGTTGCAATTTCTGTTCCGGCTGGGCTTTTAATAGTTGCTTCTAATTTACCAGAAATGTTATCGTTGGTATGATTGCTTAATTCTACATATGCATTGAGATGAGCTGTTGAAAGGTCTTTATCTACCTTCGCAGTAACAAAGGGATTCCGAACGCTTACAGAAGAACATGTAGCAATATAAACATCACGCCAAAGGCCCATATTGCTATCAGCCGGCTGTGGACACCAGTCTACCCAATAAATTGCTAAGTCTTTTCCATATTCAGGTTTTGTTACACATACTGCAACAACATTTTGGGTTACTCCATCACAAATAACATAGTCTGTAATGTCAAATTCAAACGTTCTGAACGTTCCTACAACCTCATCTTTGTTCGCTACTAAATTACCGTTAACCCAGACATCGGCTTGATAATTAATACCATTGAAGTTCAGCAAAATCCTTTTACCTTGTTCCTTTTCAGATAATATAAATGCTTTGCGATACCACCAGGGAGACTCAAACCTATCTCTCCCAATTTTTGCTACGTTATCTCCAAAAAACACATCTCCATATTCACCCGCATTAATTAGCGCTCCAAGAACAGTATTAGGAACAGATGTACTATACCAACCTTGAGGAATATATCGATTAGTCGAAATTAGTTTGCCATCTGTACCAACCAGATCCGAAGACTGAATTTCCCAACCGTCAATCAGCTTATAGATTGAATTTGCATCAATGATAGGATTAGTACTGGATGCAAAAGAAGGTGTCACTGATAAATAAGCAAACAATACCAAAATAATCAACATGCTGCAGAGGATTCTTTTCAACATGATTTTCTTACCTCCTAAGTTTTTATTTTTTATTTTTTAGTATTTATGCCCTGGCCTTTATGTTGTAGTTTTAAATACACCTTGAAGATGCTAAATTTAATAATTACATTACTAAATTTCACCTCCTCGTAAACCAGCCTTTTATCATGAGAACAAATTAATAATTGGTTTACATAAGTTAGTAAATTTTATTCTGATTACAGTTTTAAGCCCTTTTTTTTGTCGCAAAATCTACCCATACAGCTAGCAAAAGTATTAAGCCTTTTATCATGTATTGATACATGATATTAACATTCATTAGACTCATACCGTTATCTATACTTGCCATAACAAGAGCTCCAATTATGGCACCAATGATCGTACCTTTACCACCCATAGTACTTGTACCGCCTATAATGCATGAAGCAATAGCGTCAAGTTCGAAAAGATTTCCTGCGCCAGGTGTAGCGGCATTTAACCTTGCAGTGAATACAATAGCTGCTAAAGCAGTCAATAATCCCATAGATGCGTATATAAGCAATTCTGTTTTCTTTACATTAATGCCTGATAGCTTAGCTGCTTCTTTGTTACCACCTATAGCATAGACATGCCTTCCAAAAGTTGTTCTGTTAGTAATAAAAGTGTATATCAGGATAATTCCAATCAGAATAAGTACAGCAATAGGAATTCCTCTATAGCTCACCATTATGGAAGAAGCAAGAGCAATCGCCACTGATACGAAAACTATTCTTAGAATTTGTATAGGGATAGTTGCTACTTCAAAACCATATTTCTTCCTGGTGTTTCTTTTCCTGAAATCGAAAATTATAAATAAAATAATGGATATTATTCCTATTAAAGCGCTTGTATCATTAAATTCTGCATTTGGTATTAGTTTAGGTATATAGCCTTGCCCAAGGGATTTAAAAAGATTGCTGAATTCTCCAATTGTAGCACCATTTGTGACTGCTAAGGTGACACCTTTAAATGCAGTCATGCTGGATAGAGTTACTATAAATGCCGGAACTCCCCGGTATGCGATCCAGAACCCATGCCAGGTACCAATTAATAATCCAGCTATAAGTGTTATCGCAATTGCAAGTATAGGACTTACTCCACATTTAGCCATCAGAGCGGCTGCTATTGCACCCAACGTACCGGCTACAGACCCAACGGAAAGATCGATATGACCGGCAACCATAACAAGTACCATACCGCAAGCCATTATTCCTGTTGTGCACATCTGAATGAAGAGGTTGGAAAGATTTCTTGAAGTAATGAATAAACCTTTGGTGACCACTGTAAATATCAGCCATATAAATAATAGAGCGACAAACATTGTATACTGCCTTACATTAAGTTTAATATTAAGTTTAATTGAATCATTTACGCTCCCTTTTAACGATGTTCTTAAATTCATATTTTTTTATTTACCTCCTGTAGCATAAGACATAATTTTTTCTTGCGTTGCTTCTTTCCAATGAAGCTCACCCCTTATTTCTCCTTCATGCATAATCAATATCCTATCGCTCATTCCGAGAATCTCTGGAAGTTCAGAAGAGATCATTATTATACAAACTCCACTTTCCACTAGGCTGTTTATAATGTTATATATCTCAAACTTTGCACCGACATCTATACCTCTAGTGGGTTCATCAAGTATTAAAACTTTAGGATTTGTCATAAGCCATTTCCCAAGAACAACCTTTTGTTGGTTTCCACCACTTAAGTTACCTACTAATTGTTCAATTGAAGGGGTTTTTATACGAAGTTTAGTGACATATTTTTCAACCATTCTTATTTCTTCATTTTCATTAATAACAGTTGCTTTAGAAATATAATCAAGACTGGCCATAGAGATGTTTTTCTTGATGCTTTGGATAAGAACAAGTCCGTTACCCTTTCTATCTTCGGACAAATAGCTCACTCCAGCCTTTATAATTGATCCTGGATCTCTTGCTTTAATCTCTTTTCCATTTACAAATAGCTGTCCTAAAACTTTACTGCCATAACACCCGAAAATACTCATACACAGTTCAGTCCTACCTGCACCCATCAGGCCTGCAATTCCTAAAACTTCACCTTTTCTGGCAGTAAAACTGACATTGTTTATTACCTTTCTTTCCGGAATTTCGGGATCAAATACAGTCCAGTTTTTTAATTCGAGTACAACTTCACCTGGTTCATACCTTACTTTCGGAAACCTTTCTGTTAGTTTTCTTCCAACCATCAAGGAGATAAGCTTGCTTTCATCTAAATCAGCTGTGTTGTGAGTAGCTACAGTAATTCCATCCCTGAGCACGGTAATTCTATCTGCAATTTTAAATATCTCATCAAGCTTATGTGATATATATATACAGGTTATCCCTTTTTCTTTAAATCCTCTCAACAGATCGAAAAGATTATCTATTTCATCTTCTGTTAAAGCTGAAGTAGGTTCATCAAGAATTAATAAATCAGATTGTTTAGACATTGCTTTAGCAATCTCAACCAGTTGCTGTTGTCCAATACCCAGATTCATAACCAATGTTGTTGGCTTTATATTTAATCTAACTTCCCTCAAAAACTTTTCAGTCTCAACATATGACTTTTCCCAATTAATAACTCCCCTATCATTAATTTCGTTGCCTAAAAAAATGTTCTCACAAACACTTAGTTGCTTTATAAGTGCCAACTCCTGATAGATTATCGCAATACCTGCATGTTCACTATCTTTTATTGTATTGAACTGTCTAATTTTTCCTTTAAAAATTATATCACCACTATATGTACCATAAGGATAAACACCAGATAGTATTTTCATCAATGTTGATTTTCCGGCTCCGTTTTCTCCAACCAGAGCGTGAATTTCTCCTTTTTTTACCTTGAAGTTAACATTATCTAATGCTTTAACACCGGGAAATTCCTTTGAAATATTCACCATTTCAAGAATATACTCGTTCATATCAACCATCCTTAGCGAAGTTCTTGAGGAACGGTTTTTAAGTCGTTCCTCAAAGCCATAACAATTAAAAACTGACTAATAAAGTGACTTGGATTATTTTTATTTGAGATCTTCTTCTTTAATAAAGCCTCCGTCAATAAGAAGTGGTTTTATGTCATCTTTTTCAACTAATCTGGCTTCAATAAATATTGAAGGAACATCTATTTTCCCATTATTCATTACATTATTGACATCTGGTTTCTCTCCTTTTACAAGCTTAATTGCAGCTTCTATAGCAGACCTTCCGAGATCTCTTATATCAGTGAAAACAGTCATTCCTTGAGTTCCTTCTATTATTCTCTTTAAAGCATCAATTTCAGCATCCATACCAGTTATTGGAACCTTACCAGCTAATCCTTGTGCAGCAAGGGCTTGTATACATGCTCCTGCTGTGCCGTCATTTGGAGCAATTACACCTTGTATATCATTATTGGTAGCAGTAAGAGCATTTTCCATATGCTTTAACGCTTCGGCGGGTTGCCAATCCTTAACAGCCTGATCAAGTACTATTTTATAATCTCCACTATCAATCTTCGGTTGAAGTTTATTGAGTGCACCTTTTCTTAATGGTACCGATGTACTATCAGCGGGATCTCCTGACAGAAGAACTATATTACCTTTTTCAACTTTATTTGTTAGCCATTCGCCTTGCAACTCTCCGATCTTTTCTTGGTCAAAAGTCAAGTAAAGATCTACATCTGAATCAAGAATAAGTCTGTCATATGATATAACCTTAACACCTGTTTCATGCGCCATAGAAACAATATTAGCCGCGGCCTTTCCATCATGTGGAGCAATAATTAGTGCATCTATTCCCTGCGAAAGAAGATTTTCACACTGTGATTGCTGCTTTGCAGCATCATTATCAGCAATTTGAATTGCTATTTTGACGTTTAGTTCTTTAGCTACTTTTTCAAAATTTTCCTTATCCCATACCCATCTTTGTTCTCTCTGAGTAGGTAGCGAGATACCTATAAAAATCTCTTCTTCAGTTCCAACTTCTTTATCTTTTCCTGTCTTATCTCCTTCTGCTGTTATAGGTTTTGCATCATCCCTATCGTTTTCCTTTTTCGTGTTACATCCTGCAAATAATGATATACACATCATTATTGCAAGCACTAAGATTAAAATTTTTACTATACCTTTCATTTTACAACCTCCTCTAAATTAATTTGCTATTACTGGTGAATTTATCTAAACTAACATGGCGATCACCTCACTTCAGGAAGCTGTATTATTAATTAAAATATAGAAAAACATTTAAATATCCACAATTGAGGATTATGTTCACCATTAGTAAAATCTTAACTTGTTTTTTTCCTTAATATAAAACTGGATTTTTTTATAGCAAAATTTTGATTTTGCCTTACAGATACTTGTTATTAAAGATTTTAGATTTATTGTCGGGGTAATTGTGAATAACTTGTATAAATTACGAAATTTTCCTGAATGCATAAAAATATAATTGTAGTTAATATATAATTTTAACTGACACCATAACGTAAAATATTTATATAAAGAATAGAGTTAAATCCGGATAAGTATAGGTTTGCATGAAACGATTATCCAAAGTCTACCCATCAAAACTATATTCGATCTTTGGATATTAACCAAGGACTGAAGTTGACAAAGATATCCATACAGCAGATATCAAAGTTAACAAATGAATAGGCCAATAATCAAACAATTATTTCCTCTATCTTGGCCTGTAATAATCTGAAATAATCCGGTGCCTTAAGCATATGCGAGCCCGGCCAGCAAAACATTTCACCGTCAACAAGGATTACTTTTCTGGCTGCTTTATGCTCCTCCAGCTCTCTTTTGTCTTCTTCCCCAAACGTGAAGGGTTCTGATGCAAGGAAAATCACATCGGTATTTAACCTTTTGATGTCCTCTACCTCTATCATAGGATATCTGCCTTCAAATCCGGTAAAAGGATTGATAAAGCCCAGTTTCTCCAAAATAGAATTTATAAATGTTCTTCTTCCGGCAGCCATGTATGGATTCTTCCAAATCAAATATGCCGCTTTAAGACCCTTGAATGTATTCAGGCCTTCAAATTTTTGCTTTATATTATTGATTATCTCTTCAGCTTTGTCCATAGTACCCGTAATTATTCCAATCTCCTTAACCGTTCTTAATGCATCATCAAAGCTTTCCACAACTGACAGGTAAACAGGATACCGGGACGAAAGCTCTTCAACTATCTTCTTTGTATTCTCTTCCTTGTCTGCAATTATAAGATCAGGTTTAAGGCTGTCTATCACGGAATAGTCAACATTCTTCGGACCGCCGACAGACTTTATGCTGTCTACCTGTCCCGCAGGGTGCACACAAAAATCTGTTCTTCCTGCTATTCTGCCCTCAAGGCCAAGCGAAAACAAAGTCTCTGTTACAGACGGAACCAGAGAAATAATTCTTTGAGGGCAAGCTTTTATCATCTGCTCACTTACCAGATTGTAGTAATAATCTCTTATTGACATGATGCCTCCTTAATATGGAAGGGGCTTAATGCCCCTTTTTTAACTAAAAAGTTTTGAAAATACCCCTGTCGCATTAAGCAGTATAAAAATTACCGAAATAGGTACAATGTACTTGATTAGGACAGGGTAAGAGCGTATGAGAAATCCCTTTGGATGTTTACAGCTATCCAGCAGTTCCTCCCGGGAGTTTTTAACTCCAAACCGGAAAATCACAAATGCCGCTGTAAGCAGTCCGGTAATCGGTACCAAAACATTTGCAGAAAACTTGTCCATTAAATCAAAATAGGTAAGTCCAAATATCTTAAAGTCAGCCATGAGGTTAAAAGATAAATTGGAAGGTATACCCAGCAAAAACAAGAGAACGACCAATATAATAAGTACTTTTTTCTTATTAAGTCCAAATTCATCTACAAGGAATGCGACCAATACTTCCAATAAACTCATCATCGATGCCAGGGCGGCAACCGTAAGCAATAAAAAGAATAATATTGCAAAAATCTGGCCACCCGGCAAAGTTGCAAAAGCCTTAGGCAATGTTATAAAAGCGAGCCCTGCACCTGAATCCGGCTCAAGTCCCAATGCGAATACTGCAGGAAAAATTGCAAGCCCTGCCATCAGTGCAGTAACAGTATCCAGTGCGCAAACAGTCACTGAAGACTCAACAAGATCGTCATTCTTGCGGATATAACTTCCATATGTAATCATAATTGCCATACCAACGCTCAGTGAATAAAAACCATGTCCCAAAGCATCCAAAAATGTCATTATTGTAATTTTCGAAAAATCCGGATAGAATAAAAATTTAACTCCTTCTATGGATCCTGGTAATGTCAGTGAACGTATAATAAGCACTATAATAATTATAACAAGTGTGGGCATAAGAATCTTATTCCACTTTTCAATGCCTTTTGCTACGCCTCCAACCAGTGTAAGGGCTGTCATTATTAAAACAATGGCAAGCATAATTAAAGGCTTGATATTTCCGGATACATAATTATTAAAAAATGTTGTAGTGTCTGCAATCATGGGTTTCCAGTTAACGATACTCTCAAACATATAACCCAAAGACCATCCTGCAACAAGAGGATAGTATGTCATTATCAAGAATGCCGCAAGCACTCCCGTTGCGCCGGCTATCCACCAAAAAGACCTGGGTGCTATCTGCTTAAAAGCAGTAAATGCACTTTTTCCAGTATTGCGTCCTATAGACAATTCAGCCATAATAAGCGGAAGCCCAACCAATACAACACATATAAGATATACCAGTAAAAAAGCTCCTCCGCCATTCACACCCACAACATAGCTAAAACGCCATACATTGCCAATTCCAATGGCACTACCAGATGCAGCCAGAATAACTCCCAGCTGCGAAGTAAAACTGTCCCTTTTCTGTTGATGATTATCGTTGCTCATTTTTCTGCTCCTTCTCTTAGTGTATATAATTAATATGCCTTAGAAATTATATTACTATTTATCACATCCGGCAAACTTTTATTTACCTTTATATCAATTTCGTATACTTTTTCATCTTTATAGCAATTCTAATTTTTTGAAGCCACATTATCATTTTTTACAACAATGTTATTCTTATGGCAATATTTAATAAACGCATTAATAGAATTTTAATGAATTTCAAGTTAGAAGGATTTAATGAATTTAAAGAAATTGAATTTCATAGAATTTTAATTTGGATAAAGCAGATAAAAAAATTAACGGTTCTCTGTCCACGAAAAAGTGAATCCTGTTGAAAACCGTCACCTTTCACACTCACAAATTTCTGACATTCAGTGCTCTAAAAGAGTTTAATATAGCGATGATGGTTACACCTACATCGGCAAATATGGCCATCCACATGTTAGTAATACCTAAAGCACTCAATGCAAGAACAAGAAATTTTATTCCAATTGCAAACATTATATTCTGATTCGCAATCCCCAGTGTCCTTTTGGAAATCCTCATTGCAGTAGGAATTTTTGAAGGCTCATCGGTCATAATTACAATATCTGCAGCTTCTATTGCAGCATCAGAACCCAGGCCTCCCATTGCTATTCCAATGTCTGCACGGGCTAAAACGGGTGCGTCATTAATACCGTCACCTACAAAGGCAAGCTTACCCTTTGCAGATTTCTGTAAGAATAATTCTTCCACCTTTTCCACTTTATCTCCAGGAAGCAGCTCGGAATATACTTTATCAATACCAAGCACCCTGGCAACTTTTGAAGCAACATTTTTTGTATCGCCTGTCAGCATAACAGTTTGCTTAATACTGGCTTTCTTTAGCTCTTTAATCGCCTGTACCGAATCTGCCTTTATTTCATCCGCAATAACAATATAACCGGCATATAAGCTGTCAACTGCAATGTGTATAACAGTCCCATCCACTTCAACACTGGGGCAGAGAATATTCAGCTTTCTCATTAGCTTGACATTTCCTGCCGCAATTTTTCTTTCATCAATCGTTGCAATAACTCCATGACCGGATATCTCCTCTATATTTTTAACACGCCCACTGTCAATTTCCCTGCCATAGGCTTTTTTTAAAGAATTAGAAATTGGATGGTTTGAATAGCTTTCTGCATATGCAGCCAACTCTATTAGTTCCTCCCTGGAAACTCCTTCGGGATGAATTTCCTGAACATTAAACACTCCTTTTGTAAGTGTTCCGGTTTTATCAAATACCATAATCTCGGCTTTGGCCAAAGCTTCTAAATAATTACTGCCTTTTACCAAAATACCCTTTTTCGATGCACCGCCAATTCCTCCAAAGAAACTTAATGGAATTGAAATAACAAGTGCACACGGGCAAGAAACGACAAGGAATGACAAGGCTCTGTACACCCAGTCACTTAAGGTTGCGCCTTTAATAACAAGAGGCGGAATGATAGCCAGTAAAACAGCAATTCCTACCACAATCGGCATATAATACATTGCGAACTTGGTAATAAATTTCTCCGAATGTGATTTTCTGCTGCCGGCATTTTCGACCAAATCAAGAATCTTGCTTACGGTGGATTCTTCAAATTCCTTTGTAACCTCTGCTGTAATAACCCCGTTTATGTTAATACATCCACTTAAGATTTCACTTCCTGCTTCAACTTCACGGGGAATAGACTCTCCGGTAAGTGACGACGTATCAATCATTGAACTGCCTTCAATAACTCTGCCGTCAAGCGGGATTTTTTCACCCGCTTTAATTACAATAATATCTCCAACCCGCACGTCATAGGGATCGACTTTAATAAGTTCATTACCTCTTTTTACGTTGGCATAATCGGGTCTGATATCCATAAGGCTGGCAATTGACTTTCTTGATTTATCAACTGCATAGCTCTGAAACAGCTCGCCCACCTGATAAAACAGCATAACGGCAACGCCTTCAGGATACTCGGCAATTATCATGGCACCAATGGTGGCGACAGTCATTAAAAAGTTTTCATCAAACACCTTGCCTTTGAAAATATTCTTTAAAGCTCTCACAGCTACATCTCCGCCAACAACGATGTAGCTGATTAAATACAGGGCAGTTTTATACCATTCAGTTTTTAGCCATCCAATATCTATATTAATAGCCATTGCTGCAGCAAAGAATACCGCACCAATGATTATGCGCCAAAGTCGTTTTTTCATGTCCACCCTTCCTTTATGCCCTTTTCATAATTGTATCAGGCTCAATACTTTTAACTATCTTTTCTGCTGCCTGAATAATTGCAGGCATCTTTTCATCTTCACCCTCAACAACCAGTCTTTGGGTCATAAAGTTAACGGTGGCCTCCTTAACACCATCAAGTTTATTAATAGCCATCTCAATTTTTGCTGCACAATTTGCGCAACCTAAACCTTCTAGTATAAATCTTCTTTTCATATCAGTAACCCCCAAATCAAATCATTACTTTTAGCAATTTATTTTAACATATGAACATTTATTCATATGTACATTTATATTATATTCTCTGTTTGCCTGTGTGTCAATGGCAAGATTGATAATTTTTTATCGAATCTCTTATATAATGAGAATATAAATGAAAATATATAATGAATTAGAAACCTGAAATTTTGAAATGAACTTTATTATTGCTCTGAAATGAAATCATTACAATGAAATGAACTTTTATCTTATAAAAAGAATTGAAAAGAATACTATTTCTGAAAAGCAGATTCCGAAATTATATAACTGGAATACCGACATTTTTCAAGCGATTGAAATTGTTATCATCCGATATTTATTAAATTAAAATCTATTATGAATTAAAATGTATTTTAAATTAAAATGTGTTTATTAAATAAAAATATATTTATAAACTAAAATAGGGCATCGAAAGCCTATTATCATATGATTTTTTATTTCTGATGCCCATCTATTCCGAAAGCTATTTTATTACGCCTTTTCTTATCATTACACATGCATATATTGCCTGCTCGCCTGTTTGAACAACTGCATATGCATTTTTAGTCTGATCATAAAAATCAAATCTGTTTATAAATCCAATGGCATTCTTTCCACGCGGGTCATGCTTTTCAACTACAGCCTCGAATTCCTTCCAGATCGCTATTTCCAGGTCCTTATCCTGGGGCTCTTTTTCCATAAGAATTACAGGTGTATCTACGTATGCATCTGTAGGAATCACGGTAAGAATTGCATCCAGCATTTCAACCGCACCTATGCCATCAGCCCGGACTATTTGTGCACCACCGGACCGGGCAAGTGCTGTCCCTGGAAAATTGGCATCTCCTATAACAATAACATCGTTATGGCCCATTTCACTCAGTATCTTTAACAACTCCGGTGAAAGTATATGGGGTACTCCTTTTAACATGACGTATACCTCCTCTTTATTCAAGTTTTCCAGCCAGGTAATATACCATGTTTTTCCAAAGGACTTCATAGCAAGGGTCTTCACAGAACTCTTTCGAGCACCAGTGAGGAGCTATGTCTGTTGCAAATGCAATCGTTCGTCCTTTCTTATATGTTCCGAGAGCCAGTATGGGGTCCCCGTTATAACTTACTACAACCTCAGCGTCAGGCTTTTCATAAGCTTTGTTATAGCCTAACACCATTGGCCAGATTTCAGGCATTCCAGTGAGAATGGGATGTCTCTCAGGCTTCTGGGAAAAATGAATACCTTGAGGACACTCTACACGGTCATCACAGTTCGCAAAAGTTACAGGCAAAATTTCTTCTATAACGGTACCGTGATATCTCGCTTTTCCCTCTATGCCCATAAAGGACATATAGCCGCCGCACATGCAAAGTCCGCCACCTTCTGCCACATAATCTCTTAAAAGCTCTAACCGGTTGGGCTTCGCTCTTAAGTTAAAAAAGGTTTCTGCCGGAAGCAGGAAAGTATTGGCTCCCACATCGCTAATAATGATTACATCATACTTTAAAAGTCCTTCAACAGTATCCGGAAACTGAGAGTCCACCAGATGGGAAGGCATATGAGTAAAGGTTGTGGTATCACCGTCAAGCACTCTTTGAATGTATTCTATTCCTGTACCATACCCTCCAACACTGAAGGAATCAAAACCCTTTGTCTCTATGGTCTGAATAAACCAGGACTCACCAATAAGCAATACATTTATTTTTTTATTCATAGCTCTTTCTCCTTTAATTATTTCTATTTCTGTTTTCAGAGAAATAGTTGAGGGTCATTGCGATGAGAAGTACACAACCCCATATTAAAGATTTATAGAAATTGCTTATCTGCGGGAACATATTAAGGCCTGAAGAAAGCATCTGCAATACAAGGATTGAAAATACAACTCCACTGATACGGCCTTTACCGCCATTAGGATTAACCCCGCCAAGTACGACAATTAATATGCATTGGAGAGTGTAAACCGCTCCATAATCTGCTCTTGCAGAGTTATAATTGGCCAGCATCACAAGTCCGCCAAGGGCAGAGCATATTCCTGATAAAGCATAAGTCTTGATCAGAAGACCCGTTGTATCGAGCCCGCTGAATTCTGCCGCTTTCATATTGGTTCCGAGCATATAAATTCTGGTACCATATGTGGTACGGGACAAAAGGAAAGATATAATACCAGCCATTATAACGAAAATGATCAATTGTACAGGTATAATACCAAACAACTTACCGGCAATTACAGATGAATATTCCATTGGAAGCTTGCTTATTGCCTTACCTTTGGTAAGGATAATACCAATTCCTAAAAACAGCTCATAGCTTCCGAGGGTTGCCAAAATGGGTGGAATGCTAAATTTAGCAACAAGTATACCATTCAAAACACCCGCAACTAATCCTATAACAATGCCACAAATCATGCTCACCAGTATGCCGTACCACGGCAAAGAACCATCGGCTGCCACCAATGCTTTAAGTATAATACCTGAAGAAATGGAGACAAGATTGGCAACACCAACTACTGAGAGGTCTATACCGCCGGTTATCATACACAGCATGATTCCCAGGGACATAAGTCCAAATTCCGGAAACTGAGCAACCATAGTCTGGAAGTTAATAAAGGAAAAGAACTTTGCCGGTTTGAGAATCAGCATGCTGATAAGCACCACAAGCAACATGATAATCAGTCTGCTGGTATATACATCCCTACCGTAAAAATCATTTAGTTTCCTGCGAATACTC
The DNA here is from genome assembly GCA_012840085.1 of Clostridiaceae bacterium. Classification (GTDB taxonomy): domain Bacteria; phylum Bacillota; class Clostridia; order Acetivibrionales; family DUMB01; genus DUMB01. The sequence continues at coordinate 20,702 of DUMB01000001.1, read as the reverse complement.
ATTTTGTTTTCATTCATGATGATTCCTCCCCTAACTTCTTGCTAACCAGGCGTTTCCTGTTACGTAATACCTGCATGGCAGAAATTCCCGTTCCAACGATGATTAAAGCTCCAAGGAAAAACTCCTGCCAGTATGTCGGAACGCCAAGCAAGATCAATGAGTTCTGAACCATAACAATGAGTATTGTACCTAACATGCAGCCTGTCAATGTCCCATCACCACCGGTGATTGCAACACCGCCGAGAACTACTCCTGCAATAATCATCATTTCCATACCCAGCATATTGGTAGGATGCATCTGTCCCATCATGCAAGTCCGGATCAGACCGGCAAGACTGGAAACTGCACCAACTATTACATATAGAATGAATTTTGTTCTCCCCACATTAAACCCTGCTCTATAGGCGCTTGTTTCATTACCGCCTATTGCATAAATCGCTCTGCCGAACATGGTATAGCGAAGTACAAAAAAGGCTAAGCCAATTGCAACTATTAAAACCAGCACAGCAACCGGCATTCTGGATGTCAGGCCCAGTTGCTCATTTTTTGCAACAAACAATGCCGCAGTTCCGAAATTCTTCATTCCCTCAGGAATATTTGGTATCTGCGTGGAATTTAATACACCCTGCATAATACCTTTAAATACGCTGGAAGTTCCTAATGTGATAATCATGGTAGGCAACTTCAGTTTTGCTATAAAGAATCCATTGAAAGCGCCTAACAGTGCGCCAAATACCAGAACCATGACAATCGGAAGAAGGATTCCGCCTTTATAATTGATATCCGTCAATATTCTTGTTGTTGCATAAACACTAAGTGAAGCTAGTGCAGGAAATGAGACATCGATACCCCCACTTACAATAACCATAAAAGCTCCGATTGCAAACAATCCGGGAACAATAAGTGCTGAGGACAAGTCAACCAGATTATTTGGAGTAAAGAATTGTCCTGAACGTATTTCAATCATAATACAAAGCAGCACAATTACGAGGGATATATAAAACTCATGTTTCGAAAGAAGACCCTTCATTTTTTTCCCCATCATTCATTCCCCCCCATCATGTACTCTGAAAGCTGATTTTCAACGATTTCTTCAGGATTTAGCTCAGCAACGACAGTACCGTTCTTCATAATAATTATCTTACTGCTATTCTGCAATATTTCAGGCAAGTCATCTGAAATAATGATAATGCCCAGACCTTCATGGGCAAGATTTTGCAGAATCGCGTGAATGTCATGCTTTGCTCCGATGTCAACACCGACGGTGGGGCCATTGAGAATCAAGATATCAAGATTACGGGAAAGCCATTTTGCCAAAACTACTTTCTGCTGGTTTCCACCTGAAAGAGTGTTGCATGCGTTATTGGGATTGTTTGTTGCAACCCCTAACTCTTTTACCCATTTTTCAATTTCAGATCTTCTTTTTTTCTTGTCTATTACACCGCTTTTGCTTGAAATGTTTTCAAGCTCTGAAATAACGATGTTATCGGCAATGCTCTGGGGAAGGAATAATCCTTCGCTTAGTCTGTCCTCCGGAACGTAACCAATATTGTGTTTCATAGCGGATGCAACAGAATCAATAACAACTTCCTGTCCCTTAATACGAATTTTTCCCTGATCTGCCGGACTGATTCCAAAGAGGGAAAGCGCAAGCTCTGTTCTTCCTGATCCCAATAGACCGGTAATACCTAGGATTTCACCTCTCTTAAGAGAGAAACTGACATCATGAAAATACCCGGTAAGTCCAAGGTTCTCAACTTCAAGCAAAGGTTCATCACTGACATTCTTAGGCTTAAATCTTAAATCTTCAAACTCCCTGCCGGTCATATAATAGGTGAATTTTTTGTCATCCAGTTCAGACGTATTTCCAGTTATTATTTTTTCGCCGTTTCTTAAAATTGTGAAACGTTCGGAAATTTCAAATACCTCGTTCAGCTTATGGCTGACAAATAATATTGCAATACCCTGTTCCTTTAAGGACATAATAATTTTAAAGAGAGCATTAACTTCCTTCTTTGTTAAAGCTGTGGTTGGTTCGTCCATTATAATCAGCTTTGCATTGAACATCAGCGCACGGCAGATTGCTACAAGCTGTTTATCGGCAACCGGAAGGTCACCTACTCTTGCATTCAAATCCACTTTAAAACCAATTCTGTCTACTGCTTGCTCTGCAATTCTGCGGAAACGCTTCCAATTCACAAGTTTTCGCCTATCTTTTAATTCGCTGTTAAACACTATGTTTTCCATAACTGTGAGGTTCGGAAATATTGAAAAATCCTGATAAATAACCTGCACACCATTCATGATTGCTTCAATAGGAGAAATCTTTGTATAAATCTTGTCACCGAATTCAATGTGACCGGAATCAGGTGCATGAACGCCAGAGATGATTTTTATCAATGTGGATTTTCCGCACCCATTTTCACCTGCTAGACAATGAATCTCACCGGGCGCGATTTCCAAAGACACCCCTTTTAATGCTTTAACAGCTCCAAAGGACTTTTTTACATCTACAACTTTTATTACGCTCTGCGCCATAGAGTATAACACTCCTTTCAAAAGTCTAATGAAGCCAAACTCTTAATGCGTAATATATATAGTCTATATAGCTTGAATTAAAAAGTCTGAATTAAAAATTTGAATCTGCTGCCCCTAACTGAACGGAACGGCAGCAGATTCATTTGTATTCGTAATTTTAGAAACCAAAGCTGTCTACATTTTCAGCGTTTATAACTATCCAGCCTTGACCTTCGAGAACTTTATCACTGCCTTCTTTAAACTTCAAATTTTGATATCCTTCGATACCGAGATCCAGACCGTTTTCAATCTTTTCACCATTAAGAACTTTAACGGCCAGAGCGATCATAGCTTTGCCTGCCAATGCAGGATCCCAAAGAGTCAATGATTTAACAACACCGCTCTTTAAAATTTCAGCATTTGCTGAAGGCATACCTGTTCCGGCTGTGAACACTTTACCAACCAGACCAAGTTCCTGGATTGCCCTTGCAACACCTGGAGCATCAAAGGATGAAGTACCCATGATACCTTTTAAGTCAGGATATTTCTTCAAGAGCTCTTTTGCTCTCTGATAAGCAACGTCGCCGTTGTCTTCAGATTCAACCCTGGGTTCTTCTTCAAGTAACTTCATATTTGGATATTTTTCTTTCTGATGAGCTATACCACCATCTGCCCACTCGTTGTGAGAAGCATTGGTTACGTGTCCAACCATTGTAGTATACAGACCTTCTCCGCCCATAGCTTCTGCAAGGTTATCCATTATGAATGCACCATACTGTTCATTATTGAATGCTTCAATGTCATAATGGCAGTTTTGGAGAGAAGCACCTTCGTGAGCGATAACTACAATACCGGCATCCATAGCTTCTTTCAAAACAGGTTCCAGCGCTGGAGGGTCAACCGGTACAACACAAATAGCATCAACTTTTGCTGCGATGAGGTCCTGTATTACCTGAGCCTGCATAGTTGCATCAGTTTCGGAGGGACCCTTCTGATAAACATTCAGTCCTGTTTCTTCCCTGTACTCTTTAACACCGGTTTCCATACGAACAAACCAAGGGTTAGTAGCATCTTTAGGAACTACAACTATTTCCCAATCCTTGTTTTTTGTGTCGGTTTTTCCGCCAGTGTTGTCTTTTGTTTCCTTGGTTCCTCCACAGGCAACAAGGACAAATACCATGGAAAGAGCTAGGATAAATGCAAGTATCCTTTTCATTTTCATAACCATTTCCTCCTTAATTTTTATTTTTTTATTTTAATCCCCTAGTTTCGGAGATTATTTCCTTTTACCTGTTAAACATTAGCTCACGCATATACGCACTGATTTCACATGCATTACCTGTTTCATAAATAGCTTCAATGCGCTTTTCATCGATTTTGTCAGCGAGGTCTTCAAACACTTCAAACCAGCGAATGCTTTCATTACAAGCGTCTCGTCCGTCTTCACGGTATGGATATTGATCAGTTGAAATATAACCCGTGTAGCCGGTACGTTTGAGCCAATAGAAAAATTCAATATACGGAATGGTATGAATTGAACCTGTAATCATATCGTCGTCCCAGAAACCATAGTTATCGTTCATATGAACATGGAACAGTTTATCACCATATTTTTTAAGCAATGCTACACTTTCTGCCAAGTTTTCATAAGCGACTGCGCCATGACCATAATCAATGGTAACACCGCAGTTGGGCTCGTTAATTTCTTTGACCATAAGAAGCGCACTGGTAACGGATGAAGGATAGCTGAAATTGCGCGGTTCTTTTAGCTTGTATTCAATGGAAATCTTCATATCAGACCGGTATTGGCAACATTCCTTTACCCCTTCTTCGAACCATGTCCTTTCCCTGATATAGTCGCCCTGGAATGGATAGTCATAGCCATCCTGGCCAGGCCATAAGCTTATGAGATCACATCCGAGATAGTGAGCAATATCTATCATCTCTTTCGTTTCTTCTACAGCCTGTCTTCTTATAGAAGGATCCTTTGATGTAAATGCACCCTTGCCGTATTTCTTTACACCGAAATGATCCGGTATAATGGATACCAACTTAAGACCGGTACGTTCCAGATTGCTCTTAACCTGCTCTACATTCTTTACGGATACGTGCCAGTTGCTGACAAGCTCCACACCAGTTACGCCTTTTACTGACGCTACACGGTCAAACATTTCTTCAAGGGTATAATCCCTGCCATAGCTGCAGCCCATGTAACGGTCAGAAAAATTTCCCACATTACCCAAAATTATACTGTATTTGCCCATATTTACACCCCTTTTATTTACTTTTGAAATATTTTTGCTGAATTTTATTTTTATTACCGAAATCTATATTTTTACTGACTTTCGTATGATTATTTTGGCTTTAATAGCAATTTGACTGTTGGCAATATCCCTTCCTTCAATACTATCAAGAAGTTTTATAAAACAACTTTTTCCAAGCAGTTTCATATTTTGTGCCACAGTTGTGAGAGATGGATATGTATGAGCTGCAGCTGTTTGTTGATTTATATTGGACATTTCAAGACTCTCAGTAATAAATCCAATCTTTGTATACCCAGCTTTTGCCAACATAGCAACCAAACGGCGCATTACACCACTGTTATCAGTTATTACAGAGGGTATTGAATGATTTAATTCCATCATTGATAAAAGTTCTGATATATTTTGTTTCTATACGCTTATCATGGCACATTCCACATACAATTGGTTTATAATTATGAGCCCAGGCATGGTAACGCTTTTTCTTCTGAAAATTTCTACCAGAAACACCCCCTATAATAACCAAATATAAAATGTGAAAAGTAACTATAATTAATTAAATTGTTTTACATAATTAATGGCTTATTTTTTTTAGCAATATTATATTTGAGCTTAAGTAAAATTAAAAATTGTCTAAATTTAATCAAATTTTAGTACTTAACATTCCTTAATCAGGCTTTATATGCAGGTTTCAGCTTTTTATAATTTGCAAAAAAAATTATAAAATTTCCACGTCAAGTTATGTAATTTTATCACATTTTTTCACTTTTTTTACATGACCAAGATGTCTCTTAACCTGATTTAATGCTAATTTTACTTAATTCTACATTTGAAATTATCATGCAAAATTTTCATTTGCCTATGAAATTAAGTTTTAATCTATAATTTTTCTAAATAAATATATGAAGTGAAATATTCTTATATGCGAAATTTATTTAATCGGGCTTTCACAGAATTTTTGTATTTCTTATCATACTATAAAAAGCTGTATAATTGATTATACCGCACCTTTTTTCTGCCGGCGGTTTTTGTCAAATGTCAATGATATCGCAGGAAATAGGGAAATATTGAAATTATCTTTTTATTGCACGCCTGAATGTTTGCATTTACTAAGAATTTATCCTGGACCATTGCAATACAGTTTCAAAATTTGCATTACTTACCGTTTTTACATATGCCAAGTAGAATTTCGATTTCTTTTACCGGTAAAGGCTTGCTCAATAAATACCCCTGTCCCAAATGACACCCAAATTCCTTCAGATATACCAATTGCTCCTTTGTTTCTATTCCTTCTGCCACTACTGTCAGATTCAGACTTCTTGCCATTGCAATAATTGATTTTACCAGGTTTTGTTTCTTTGAAATTTTTAATAAGTCATCTATGAAAACCTTGTCTATTTTTAGCTTGTCCAGCTCAAAACGGTCTATCTGTCCAAGGGACGAAAATCCTGTTCCAAAGTCATCCATAGAAATTTTAAATCCACATTTTTTAAGTTCCTTGAGGTTTTTTACAATAGTGGATAAATCTCCGGAAGATACACTTTCAGTTATCTCCAATTCAACATTATCCGGTTTAACGTCATACTCTTGTGCAATCTCTATAACTTTATCAGAAAAACCAATCTGCTCTAATTGTTTGACAGACACATTAACTGCCACAGGTAAAGTGTAGTTCCACTCTTTCTCCCATGTTTTGATTTGTTTGCACACCTGTCTCAGTACCCATTCTCCAATATTTATTATATATCCGGTTTTTTCTGCCAGAGGAATAAATTTATTTGGTACCACATTTCCCAAGACATGATTTTCCCATCGCAGTAGTGCCTCTAACCCGACAATATTTTTTGGGTTCATAATATTAAATATCGGCTGGTAATAAACTTTCAATTCCTCATTAGTTATTGCCTGTGTTAACAAATTTGCTATATAAAATCTTTTCTCAATTTCCTCGGACATCTCCCTGGAATAAAAGAATATTTTTCCCTCTAACTGTCCTTTTGATTTATACATGGCAATCTCTGCATATCTAATCAAAGTCTCCGCATCTTTTCCGTCATCAGGAAACCTGCTGATTCCAATATTGGCCAACACATTTAGTACTGTGTTTTCTAACATAAATGGAGATTGAATTCTTTCCAAAAGTATTTCTGCAATATTCTTTATGTCTTTTTCATTGCAAAGAATCGCAAATTCATCTCCGCTATATCTTGAAAGTATATATTTAACGTTCATCAAAATCTGCAGTCTTTTGGACAGCTCAACCAGCAATTTATCTCCGATACGATGCCCAAGGGAACTGTTGACTTCTTTAAGGCCTTCAATATCTATAAAAATAATTGAAAATTGTTCATCGTCTTTACAGCTTTTAATGTAAGTATCTACAAGTTTAACAAAATAATCTCTGTTATACAGTCCTGTTAAAGTATCTCTTTGCTGCAGTTCAGCCATACGCCTGTCGATTCTTTTCTTTTCTGTAAGGTCCTTAAAAATTCCTACATAATGAGTTGTCTTATCAAAATTATCCTTAATGCTGCTTATTGTCAGCCACTCAGAATAGATTTCACCTTTCTTGGTTTTATTCCAGATTTCACCGCTCCAAGTTCCTTTACTTAGCAACTGATCCCACATATTAGTGTAAAATGATTGATCCTGAATTCCTGATTTCAAGATATTCATATTCATGCCCTTTACTTCTGACAGTAAATACCCTGTTATCTTCTCAAAGGCAGCATTTATCCACTCAATATTCCCGGAAATATCAGTAATTACCACACCTTCAGAATTATTCTCCAGTATCTTTTTGAATAATTCCAACTGCTCTTCATGAGCCTTTCTATCTGAAATATCGTTATATATTACATACGCACCAATTATGGACCGGCGGTCTATTACAGGATATCCGATTATCTCCACATAAATCAGTTTACCGTCTTTGCGCCTTCTTATGCCTTCCTGCCTGATAATTTCTCCCTGAGAAATCAATTGAATATTATTATCTATCTGATCCTTAATTTCTTCAGATGAAATTAATTGGTTAATGTATTTCCATTTTACTTCATCCGGTTCATATTGAAATAGATCAGTAAATTTTTTACTGATATTAACAATTTTCTGTTCTTTGTTTAAAATAACTACAGCATAAGGTGAATTAAGAAATAATGTATTAAACATTAATTCTGTATAATGCTTATCAGATACGTCATTAATAATGGAAAAAAGCAATACCTTCTCATCTATCGTCACAGGAAAAGTATATACTTCTACTTCTCTTTCTTCTCCATTGGCCAAACGATGAATAAACTCAAAGTAGTTTCTTTCTCCGGACTTGGTCTTATCCAATTCTTGGTCAATCTGCTCCTGAGAAAAAGTATTAATATTCTTTATATTCATATTTAACAGTTCATCTTTTGTGTATCCATAATAATTAACAGCTGCCTGGTTTGCCTCCATAATACGGCCGGTATTCGGGTCAATCAGCAGCATTGCAGTCCTATGGTTTTCAAACAACATGCGGTGAAGATAATTCTTCTCTTCCAGTTCTTCTTTTAATTTCTCTATCTCATCAATGTCTGTCATAACTGTGTAAATATCTCCATTTCTATTGTAAATAATAATATCAGCAACAAAAATATCTCCGTTTTTCCTTTTGAGCATCCATTTAAAAACTGTTTCTTTATCACTGTTTAGCGCATTTCTTAATATCTCTTCACCTTTTTCTACAGAACAACTCCCGTCTGGCTGTTTCTCAGGTGAGAACTCATAAAATTTACGTCCTAAAATTTCTTCTTTGCTTGTATAACCAAACATTTTTACAGCAGTACTATTACAATCGATTATTATTGAATCTCTTATTACATAGAGGGCACATGGAAACATGTCTATTAAATTTTCGTAATTGGGTTCATGACAATTATTATTTCTCACTACTTTGCTCTCCCTCTGAGCCCTTTATATACTCTACAATCAACTTGTCCAAGTACTGGCTCATTTTAACTGTCTCATCACTGAATAGAATACACTTATTAAGGTTGATCATGTCGTGTATTTTCTTCCTGCTTTCTTCTATTCTGCTCAATATACTCAATTCTTTATTGGGCTCTACTGCTATAGGTTTCTTTTTCATTTTTTTATAACACTAAACCTTTCTTATTTTAAAAAAAAATATGTTTCCAATAAAGCAAACAATCTGGAAAAAACTCTGCTCATCCAAATATTTATTGATTCAAAAAATTACAGTTCCAAAATTTCAGCCACAAGCTGTAGATTTCCGCGTTACTTATTTTGATGCTGGAAATAATCATCTCAATAATATGAAAGTTAATAAATTTAAAATATTCTTTTAGATAATCAGTAATATTTCTTTCACTTCTTAATATCTTTTTATCTATACAATCTTTCACCAAATCTGAAACAATGTTGTTTTCCTTTTCCGTCCAGAACTTATATTTATCTCGTAACATTTTGATTATATCTTCAGGCGGGAACAAATGATATCTAAGTAAGAATTTTAGCTTTGCCATATCTTTAGAGCAATATTCAATTGTACTTTTAAACAGGGTATATAATTTTATATCCGGTGAGATATCTTGCTTTAATTCTTCAATGCTTTCAATAAATCTTATCATATCGCTCCATATCTCATCATAAATACTAAGAAACAATTCCTGCTTAGATTTGTAGTAAAAATATAAAGAAGATGCTTTTATCCCAACTTCCTGGCAAACATCCCTTATATTTGTAGCCTCATAACCCTTTTCCAAAAACAGTTTGAATGCAGCATATCTTATTTTTTCTTTGGTACTGCTAATCAAACCAGCCAGCCCCCTAACCTACCACAATAACTGCTTACGATTAGGTCAAACAGTATCATGATATACTAACCATCAATAAATTTATATACCAGATTTATCTACCGAACATTTGTTAGGTATATTATACCATTGCGCAATAGGCTACACAATATACGTAATATGAAAAAAAGCGAAATAGTTAGACATGATAATACTTATATTTTGCGTTTATTATTTATTTTTCCAAAATAGTATTGAGAATATTATATAGCTTATCTATATCAATAGGTTTAGAAATATACTCGTTCATTCCCGCTTGTATGCATTTATCTCTATCTTCATGCATGGCATACGCCGTCATTGCAATTATTGGTATATATCTCCCATTATCCTCCATGTTTCTAATAATGTTAGTAACTTCATACCCATTTAGCCCGGGCATTTGTATATCCATCAGAATTAAATCTACTTCGTGCTCTTTTAATTTTTCCAATGCCTCATTACCGTCGTATGCTGCCAAATACTTATATCCACGCTTGTTTATTATACTTTCCATAATTTCCTGATTAATTAAATTATCTTCTATACATAAAATAACCTTTTCATTTGCCGGTTGATTGTGTGTTTCTTTTTTATCCGGAATATTTTTTTCATTAACGGGTTCCCGGGGATCTCCTTTTTTCTTAAGAGTGCATGTAAAGTAAAAAGTACTTCCCTTACCAACTTCACTTTCAAAACGTATATCTCCATTCATCAACTCAGCAAGCTGTTTTGAAATTGCAAGACCTAAACCTGCACCCATATATTTTTTCTTTTTTGACAAATCACCTTGGCTAAAGTTTTCAAATATTTTTGGCTTATAACTTTCGTCTATCCCAATTCCTGTATCCTTGACACTAAACTCAATCTTTTGCCAATTATCATCAGATGATATCAGCCTTGCTCTGAATGAAATATACCCTTTATCGGTAAACTTAACTGCATTACTGAGTAAATTTGTTAATATTTGTCTTAATCTTAATTCATCCCCAATAACTTCATCATCAATATTAGGATCAAATAAGCAACCTGCTTCTAACCCTTTAGCGTTAGCAGACAATAAATGAGTCTGGTATAAGTTGTTTATTGTTTCTCTGAGATTAAATGGTTCGTTATTTAACTCTATCTTTCCTGATTCTAATTTGGCAATATCCAGAATGCTGTCAATGATTGCGATAAGATTATCTGCAGAATTTTTTAACAAATCAACATATTTCCTTTGTTCATCTGTAAGATTGCTTGATTGAAGCAACTGTAAAGTTGCAATCACACCATTCATTGGCGTTCTTATTTCATGACTCATGTTTGCTAAGAATTGTGACTTTGCCTTATTGGCACTTTCTGCTTCCTGTTTGAGCAATTCCAATTGTTCATATCTCTCTTTAAGCTCTTCTTGTATTAGCCTTTCTTTGGATATGTCTTCATGTGTTCCAATCATCCTTAAGGATTCGCCATCTTCATCCCACTCAATAATCCTTCCTTTGGACCTTATCCATTTATAAGAATTATTTTTGCACTTTATTCGGTATTCCACAACATATTCTTCTCTATATTTGCAATGTTTATTGTACGTATTATAAACTTCCGGTATGTCATCAGGGTGAATCAATGACAACCATGTATCAAGTGCATCATCTAAATCATTTTCTTCATATCCGAGGTTTTTTTTCCAGTTGTTAAGATGAAACAGCTTTCTATTTTTAATATTAAGCTCCCATACTCCGAATTGCCCTCCTTCAAGAGCAAGCTTGCATTTTTTTTCATAATCATTCAGTTTTTTTACCAATGCTTTCTTTTCAGAAACATCTTTATAAATTGCAACTACTTCGTTAACAGTCCCATTGGAGCCATAAATCGGGGCTACAGATATGGATACATCTATTGGGTTGCCGTTTTTATGAAATATGACGTTTTCATAGCCTTCAACAATATTACCCGCCATAACAGTTTGTACTTCTTCTTCTATCTCTTTTAACCTATCTTCAGGAACCAATATTTTAGCATTTTTACCTATTATCTCACTCTTATGATAACCGAATTTCTTCTCTGCACCTTTACTCCAGACTGATATTTTAAAGTCTTTTGTAAGTCCTATAATTGCATCATCAAATATCTCCATTCCTTTAGAAAACATTGCCGACATACTTTCGGAACAAATTTCGGCCGACCGCTTTGGATCATCATTCTTTATCACTGTACCAAGTACCCCCTTGAATATTGCCAGCAATACTCTACAATAATAAGCCTCACATACAATTATACATCAAAATATTATGTATTTTACATTCCATTCCTCTATTTTTTCAGAAAACTCTGCGAAATTTCTACTTATTCTTCTTCAATACAAAATAGCATTGATTATCTGCATATTCCAATCCATTGTTAGTGTTTTTCATATCTTTTTTCGTATTACTATGATTTTTAAGAATATCTTTTAAATCACCATTGATATTTTTATCAATTACATATTTGTTCCTTTTTTTGCAAATCATCCCGTCTAAAGTAATGGAAGAATCCTTTAACAAATCTTCTGCATCTTTGTGGTGATTATTGGTCAGTATAATTCCGCCAGTTCTAACGTACTTCTTGCACGATTTAGTAATCTCTCCGGCATACAATGCAATCAGTAAATCATAATTTTCATTTCTTATGGGAAGTGCTTTGGTATAATCTCCATGAATGAACTGTATATAGGCAAACTGCTTATATTTTCTATTACTGTTAATATAATCTACAACATTCTGAGTATCATTGAAAAATTCCTTTGCTGTCTTGCTAATGTCCACATACACTACATGTTGAAAATAAAAAGAAGGTGTTATATGTATAGAGCAACCTGGATATATAACCGTGTTGCAGCCATATTCCTTTTTTATTGTTTCAAACAGCCCTGCCCTGTCAAAATTTAGATCCTCGTAAAATCTTTTATAGGAATTAATGCTTTTATCGTTATTCATTTATGCCTCCTCAATGCATAATAATGCACCCTCAATGCGCTGATAAAATGTGCTTATTAAAATGCCCTTATAATGCTGCTTTTTAATTTTAAATGAATGTAATGCTCCCGACTTTTATATTATTTACGGTAATATAAAAAAAGCTATTATTCCACCGACTCCAACAGTCGAAAATAAACCGCCCCCAATGCGGGTTAATTTTATATAAAAATCGGAAGGCTCTGCGGCAGAATTGGATTTCCATGATTCTGTAATTAGCCACCATGTATCCGGACTAAACAACATGATTAGCCCAATAATTAAAATAAAAATACTAAACAATATCAGCATATAATATTCACCTTCATCTTTATAACTAAAAATTCTGTTAAGCAATAAAAAAGCATGTGCGAACAAGAAGTTGTTTCTATTATACCATTCCTTTGCCATATCAGCAAATAATTGCTTTTATGTGCTATTAATTTTAAAAAAGAAAAAAAGATAGCACATTTTTGATATTAATTTTGTGCTATCGTTCTTTGACACTCCAAGTGGCTAAGATTTATGCCTTCATCCATATCACTGAAGCTATGGGCATTTGGCCTCGATTCATCATAGTTATTTATTGCAAACATAATTGAAGTGATAGGTTCCTGATCCCAACTCCGCTTCTGCTCCTCCGGCGCAGGACGTAAAAGTCACATCATCGCCTTTTATACACTCAGGTGATGCATCCGGAAGAATTATATGTGCTGTGGTATTATGAGGTACAACAACATCAATAAAGAGCTCATTGTTACAAATGCGCCACTGTATGGATATCTTGCCGTATACACTTAAATACCCGGCTTTTACATGAGTCAATCCGCCTCCTGGCTGGGGCCGTATAAGAATACGCTTGTAGCCTGGGGCATCCGGGTCAGTGTCAAGTCCCGCTACCACCCTGTACATCCAATCACCGATAGCTCCATAGGCATAATGGTTAAATGAGTTCATAGCCGGATCCCACATGGAACCGTCAGGCTTTATTCCATCCCAGTGCTCCCATATTGTTGTAGCACCCATTTTAACCTGGTAAAGCCATGATGGATAGTCTTCCTTCAATAACAAGTTATACGCTGCATCAAGTTTTCCGTTGCTGCTCAGCACATGACAAATATAAGGTGTACCAAGAAAGCCTGTTGTAAGATGACCTTCATTTTCATCCAGGAGGGCTATCAGCGTATCCACCGTACGTTTGCGGTGTTCTTCCGGAACAAGGCCAAACATGAGTGCCAGGATATGCGCCGTTTGAGTCATCACTGCCAAACGGCCGGCAGGTGTGAAGAATTCTCTCCGGAAGGCATTAACAATATCTTTATGAAGCTGTTTATAATTTTGCGCATCATTTATCAGGCCTAGCACTTCAGCGGATTTTGCAAGCAGTTCGGTAGAATAGGCATAAAATGCTGTAGCTACAAAATCGTTTGGAGTAGCTCCAAAATAGCTGCCTTCCTTGGCATCCAATGCCAACCAGTCTCCGAAGTGAAAGCCGGTGTTCCAAAGCACTCCATCCTGGGCTTGTGAACGTATGTATTCCACCCATCCCTTCATACTCTCATACTGTTCTTCCAGAATTCTGCGGTCACCATAGCATTGGTATATCGTCCATGGGCAGATAACTGCTGCATCTCCCCAACCGCAAGATGAATGGTCATCCTGTATCAGCTTATCATTCTCTGCTATCTTTGCCAGCACATTAGGAATTACATAGGGAATGCCTCCATTTTCAAGCTGTTCAGCCTTCATATCCCTAAGCCATTTTTTAAAGAAGGGTACTGTTCCCATCAAGTAGCAGGCAGTACGGATAAATACCTGAGCATCTCCTGTCCAGCCAAGGCGTTCATCCCGTTGTGGGCAGTCCGTCGGTACATCCACAAAATTTCCTTTTAAACCCCATAGGATATTGTGCTGCAGTTGATTAAGCAATTCGTTGGAGCAAGAAAAACTTCCGGTTGGTTCCATATCGGAATGTATGACAACAGCAGTAAAAGCTTCCGGCAACAATTCACCCGGGTACTCTTCCACCATTACATAGCGAAAGCCTTGAAATGTAAAGCTGGGTTCAAAAGTTTCTGCTGTGCCGCCTTTGAGGATATATTCTATGCGGGCCTTTGCACTTCTCAGATTTTCAGTATAAAAATTTCCGTCGGCATCAAGTACCTCTGCATGCCTAAGTACCACACGGTCACCGGCCTTGCCCTTTACCGTAAATCTGACCCAGCCGACCAGGTTTTGTCCAAAATCAAGAACACGTTCGCCTTTTGGTGTTGTTATCAACGATATAGGCTTGAAAAACTCCTGTCTTTTAACCGGTAACCCGTCCTGAGGTGTAAGTACAGACATATCATAATCTATAGTTTCTACAGAACGCCAGTTTGAGTCATCAAAGCCGGGAGAATCCCATCCATTTTGCTCAAGGCGGGCATCATAGATCTCGCCATGATAAATCTCTGAATAAAGGATAGGCCCTTCGATAGCCTTCCAGCTTTCGTCCGACAATATAAGCTGTTCCCGGCCATCCTTGTAACGAATAAGCATCTGAAGCAGTAATGCATTCCTGTCACCATATAAATTGCGCCTTCCCAGCCATCCTGCAAGATCTCCCTTGTACCATCCGCACCCTATCGTAGCTCCGATTGCATTAATTCCATTCTTAAGCATATTCGTAACATCATAGGTCTGATACTGCAATCTTTTTTTATAAGCTGTCCACCCTGGAGTCAGAAGTTCATCGCCAACACGGCAACCATTCAGGGAAAGTTCATATAAACCAAGAGCAGTAGAATAGATACGGGCAAATTCTATCTCTCCGTCCAATACAAACTCTTTTCGCAGCAGATAACCTCTGGAAGAGTTGCCTGCACCCATTTTCTCAGGTGTGATAAATCGGGCTTTCCATTGCGAATTGTCCAGCATGGCAGTTTCAAAATATGCCACATCACTCCAGGAGCTTTCCTGCCCATGGTTGTCAGTTATTTTAACCCTATAAAAATATCTTGTGGATGATGCAAGAGCAGGTCCATTATATTCGACATGGGCCGATTCAGACGAATGAATTGTTCCCGTATCCCACAAAATTGTGTTAAAACAATCATCAACAGCAAGCTGAATTCTATATGTTTCCTGCCTGACATTTCGTAGGTCGGATTCAAGTATCCATGAGAATCTAGGTCTGGTTTCACCAATACCTACGGGATTCACTAAGTATTCACACTTCAGTTTCACTGCTTTCAACATTTCCATACCTCCGGCTTATTGTTGAGATAATAAGACCCTATTGGTGCCTTTTATTCTGGTGCTTTTTATCCACGGTTTCATATTAATAAAACCCATTTTATTTTTCGCGGGGTTATAGTAATATGTTTAGGGGGGGATATTATTGAAAAGACAGCTGGCTTATTATGATACAGGAGAAAGTCTGTTCAGGCCAGGAGAATCTGTCTATATAAACAAGGCTTTTGAACAGGCTTCGCCCCATCTGCATGCCCATGACTTTATAGAAATTGCATATGTAATATCCGGTCAAGGTATTCACCGGATTGGCGATCAAGAGTATCCTGTATCGAAAGGAAGTCTGTGTATTATAAACTACGATATACCGCATGAATTCAGGTCTCATGCGGATTCTTCCCATGCTCCGCTGTGGGTCTGCAACTGCATTTTCAAACCTGAGTTTATAGACTATTCTTTAGTGAATTGCAAGGATTTTTCAAGCATTACAAACCATTTTCTTTTCAGGTCTTTTTTCCCTGAAGAGGTTGACTGGGGTGTGGATGTACATTTGTCAGACACCAGCAGCTCAGACATTGAGGATATCTATGAAAAAATGTACAAGGAGTATCAGATTAAAGAGCCTGGCTACATTGAGGTACTGCGTTCCAATGTCATAGAACTGCTGATTAAAATATTCCGCCTGTATCAAAAAAAAGACCGGCTGGACAGCGGAATTGAAGCCGGCAGAAGGCAAATCATTGATACTGTAATTCAATATATGAAGACGAACTACGCTCAGAAACTTAGTCTTGAGGAATTGTCCATGATGGCCTTTCTCAGCCGGAACTATTTTTGTAAGCTCTTTAAAGACTGCACCGGAATGACAGTCTTTGAATATGCTCAGAAAATCAGGATTGAGGAAGCCTGCCGGATGCTGAGTGATACTGATAAAAAAGTTGTTGACATTGCAGCAGAGGTTGGATATAAAGATATAAAATATTTCAACACGGTTTTCAAGAAAGTTACGGGGAAAACCCCCCGGGATTTCAGAAAACAAGCTTGACCTGTTATTAAAACGATGTTTGCTTGGCAATTATCCAATTATGCAAAGCAATTTATAAGAGGAAATGCTTGAAACCGTGTCACTTAGAGCTCTGCAAAGTTGTTCTTTTTCTTGTCCATATTGTCTGACCCATTCAGGATTTTGTTTCTCAATGTGAATTTTTTTATTATTTTCCATTAGCACGCCGCCTTCATACGCTAAATAATTGCTTTTATTAGTAATTGCACATATTATGTAATTGCTCTTATTATGTAATTGTACGTATTATGTAATTGCACGTACTTTGTAAATGCATGTATTTTGTAGTTGCACGTATTTTGTAATTGCATATTATCGGAAAATTCCCCTATATAACCAACCTATATAACCAACCTATTACCATTCACTTTCAGCCACTTCCGTCTTTCATTGTAGTTTGGCAGGATTGATGCAACAAGATTCCAGAAGTCCTTTGAATGGTTCATAACCTTTAGATGGCACAGTTCATGTACAACTACATAATCAATTATTTCAACAGGAGCCATAATCAATCTCCAGTTCATATTTATATTTCCCTTTTTGCTACAACTGCCCCACCTGGTTTTCTGGTCCTTAATCACCACTTTGCAGGGAGACACTTTGAGCTGCGAAGAATACTTTTCAAATCTTTCTTTAATAATATCTGCAAAACGTTGTCTGTACCATTTTATTAACGCTTCTTTTATTGCCTGTTTCCTGATTTCCCCGGATAAGCCCTGAGATATGTACACTGCCAAGGTATCTTCCTGAATAAGTACTCCAGACCTGCCTGAATCCTTTTCCACTATTTCAAGTGAATATTCTTTTCCAATGTACAGGAATTTTTCTCCATTTACAAACTGCCTGCATATTAACTTTGAATTTCTTTCTGTTACTTCTTTTACTTTTTTTATAATCCAATCCGCCTCTTTCCGGACCACTTCAAAAACTTGCCTGTCACTGGCATAGAAAGGGGCGTGTACCTTTACTTCGCCATTCCTGTCAATAGTTATTCCTATTGTTTTCCGTTTAGTCCTGAGCAGAGTATAATAAATTCTATTATCGTAATTTTCAATATAATATTTATCTTCTTTATAATATTTATCTTTCATTTTATCCTCTTATCTCTTTTTATCATCTATCTCTTAAGTTTTGAACTGATTAACATGAAAATTTCTCTTTCAATGAAAACTGAATTAAGTCTTTTTTTCTTCAAGGCATTGAATGTTATATCACACATATGTATAATATATTATACTTTTGCAAGCTGATGCTGACTATAATATTCTAATTATAAAACTATAAATTTCGTACAGGGGGAAAATTTATGTCATCTAACTTAAAGAAAAGTGCAGAAAGGGTACAAGCTGTTCTTAATCAATTCGGTTTTGATCTTAATGTAGTGGAGTTTTCAGATTCCACCCGTACTGCACAGGAAGCTGCAAATGCTATAGGTTGTACAGTAGGTCAAATAGCAAAATCTTTAATATTTAAGGGTAAAACATCTCAAAAACCTATATTAATTATTGCAAGCGGCATTAATAGAATTAACGAAAAGGCAATAAAAGAATATATTGGCGAGAAATTAGAAAAAGCAGATGCAGAATTTGTTTTGGAGCATACAGGCTTTGCAATAGGCGGCATTCCACCTGTAGGGCATACAAAACCAATAACCACATTTATCGATGAAGATTTAATGCAGTATGATGAAATATGGGCTGCCGCTGGAACTCCTAATGCCGTTTTTAAACTTACTCCTAAAATTCTGGTGGAAATAACAAAAGGAAGTATTGTCAATGTCAAATAGACACTGCTGGAAAATTTGAACAGCAGCATCATTTACAGGTAAACTCATGTCTTTCCAACGTCATAGGAGTGACTGGTTCCCCATAGAAAATCATTGGCTCTCCGACCACTTTACCTCCAAGTTTTTTTAATATGCCTACAGTAACATCTCTCGCTTCAATATAAATTTTCTCAGCACCAAGATTAAAAATATCATTAAGTGAAAATATGGCTAATTTTTTACCAATACCTTGACCTCGCAGTGTTTTTTTAACTGCAAATCTCCCCCAATGCCATTCGTCATTATCAATCCAGCTAGCTACTACGCCGACAATTTCTGAACCAATTTTTGCGCACCACCAAATTGGTTTTAATTCTTCTTCTAAATTATGTAACTCTACAGGAATGTTCTGCTCATAAGCAAAAACTTCTTCTAATAGGTTAAGAGCTTTTTCCATACAGTTCTTTGATAATCTCTCCAATATTAGTTCCATATTGTTTCTTCCTTTCAGTTCTGTGCTAATAGTCCTTATTTTGCAATATTCTACTTTTGCCTTTTTTCTTTATCAGAAAACCTTCGCATTTCTAATCTTCTATTTCAAGTTTTTCAAGCTCTTTACTAATTTGATTATAGAGATACTCATTATACCGTTTAGCATAATCAATAAAGTATTTACGGGTTTCCAAGCTCTTTCTTTGAATTTTATCCTTATTATTTGTGCTCTTTAAGCACCTCAAATTGTGCAGCCGGTCTGCAAGCTTTACTATCATTAACCAAGACGAGTATTCGCTGTCATCTATACGCTTCAAATATTCTCCTACATCCTGGCCGTCGGATTTTGTTAATAAATTTACTGCATTTGCAATGTCTTCACCAAAATATTCTTTTATATTATCATAGCTATATTTGTCACAACCTTCAAGTACATCATGAAGTGCAGCAACAGTTAAAACCATATCACCCCTTATTCTTAATTCATTTTTAAAATGTCAATAACACCGTCAATGTGAGTTATATAAGGAGACCCTTCGTCTCTTAACTGGCCCTTATGAGCATCATTTGCTACTGCATATGCCTTTTCAAATGTTGGTTTTTCCCCCCATGCAAAAATATCGTCAAAGAAATCCATATCTTTCGATAACATCCTTTCTAAGCTTCATCTTTATTGCTGCATAAAAAGTCATGCAATGCAATATTATTTACCCAGATTAAGTTCCGTAATTGGCCAATGAAGCCTTGAAATGTATAGTTATATTATTTCAATTCATCAGGAATTTCGGTTACTGAATCTGCTTTGTATAAATTATAAACTGACATTATTACATCATAATATTCTATAATCCATTCATCGGATGAATAGCCATTAACCTCAAACACCTTATGCTTTTTGTCACCATCAATTATTCCTATTTGCTCACCTCTAAGCGAATCTTTTGGCAACGCACTATAAAAAGAATAAATTATATTACCCCGCTTTAACTTTGAGCCGTTATCAAGTTCTTGAAAACTTTCATACTCCTTGGCAGAACAAGAAGAAAAAAAAGACATCATTAAAATGATAACCAACAACAAAGATAATTTCTTCATAACGAGTCCATCCTTCCCAAAATGTAAATAAGCTTCACTTTGCAATTTACTGCAAAAGTGTGCCGCATACCTTTATTTTACACCATGACCTATAAGAACATCTACTCTTATATATCATCATTTGCCTTGAATTTTTTATAGTAGATTCTCAATTTTGCATCAAGAAATACGGGTAAGCCTGTTAATGTGAATTGTCTATTCCATTACCCTTTATTATCCTTTTCGCAATAGAAATTAACTGTTCTTTTACCAGTATCTTTTCCTTCCACCTGTCAGGAACAGCATCATATCCATAGTACACTCCTGTCATTCCACCGTTGACACTCCCCATGACTGAAGTCAGGGGATTCTTTGGTGGTAGTCGGAAGTCCATTTCTGGTATCCGTAGTTCCCCAAAGTTTAGGGTGTGCCATCACCCCTCCCAAGACAGTGCATATAGCATCTTAGGCTGGCAGACTATCGCTTACGCTA
>DUMB01000020.1 GCA_012840085.1 Clostridiaceae bacterium | reverse complement strand
TTTCTCCGACAACCGCATGAACTTCCCCTTTTTCAAAAGACAGGCTTACATCGGATAATGCCTTAACTCCGAAAAAGCTCTTGGTGATGTTTCTAAGTTCTATATAGGCCATCAATATCCCTTCCTTTTATGTTTAGACATTGCAACAGCCGCTAAAGCCAACATTGATTAGATATCCGGATAGACCTTTTGTTCATATTAGTCTAATAATGATAAAATAATTAGATAAACTTCCTACTTCATATTAGTTTAATAAATATTGTTCAGATACGCAGGCAAATCACTTGTTCATAATATTTTTGCAAATAATGTTGCCCTTTGTGTTCTATCTATTGATTCAACAAATGAAATATATATTTGAAATTTTTCAGCCTATTAATACTTTTATAATCAATTATAATCAATGAGTATTAATAGAAATCAGCTACCTTAACTTTTACTCAAAAATGTCCATTAACATATATACTGTTCAATTGTGATTATACCAACCCCTTAATTCATTTCTCAATGTCTAAAATTTAAATGCTTGTATCTATTTTTAAAAACTTCAAAAAAAAAGGTTTTTCCAAATCATTGGCTGCCTTCAAAAATTTTATAATTCGACTGATTAATTTCGTACAAACCTGTATCTACCTCTTTTGGAACTGTATTGCCTTTAATCAGCTTGTCTATCAACTTGACTGCCATTTCTCCCCACAATGCATTTCTCTGAGCAATCTGGCTTGATACAATACCGTTTTTGACTCCTTCTGTTATTTTTGCACTTTTACTGAGTATAACAAGTTTTTTATCTAAGCGTTGTGCTTTCCATATCTCTATTGCTGTTTCTCCGGATTCACTTGTTACCAGATACAAAAGGTCAAACTGGGGATTATTTCTGATCATTTCTTCGATAATTCTTTGAGTTTTCGCAATATCGGTGTCCTTTTGTTCCTTTTCACAGATAATTTTAATATCAGGATACTTACTCAATACATCTGCAAAGCCCTGATAACGTTTTTGAACTGTATCAACTTCCGAAGCACAGAGCAACACCATTACATTCCCTTTTCCCTTAAGATGTCTGACCGCCGCTTCTCCTGCAAGTTTGCCACCCGCGTAACTGTCGGAAGTAATAAAAATATTCCTCTTGCTCCCAGGTACATCTACATCAACGCAAGCAACCTTAATGCCCTTGTCGACAGCTTCATTAATCAGGCCTCTGAATCTCTCAGTATCACTCGGAACAAATACAATACCGTCAACATTCTGATTTACAAACTCCTTAAAGATGCTTTCCTGTTCATCCACATTGTACCTTTCCGGTGCCTTGCAGATGACTTCGATATTGAGCTTTTTACCGGTATCTATCGCAGCTTTCTCTACCTCATTATAGAACTCCTGCTGTTCTAAGGAAATAAACGCTACCTGCTTTTTTTCCTTTTCTTTCTTTATAGTTTTGATACCTTTAAGACGGCTATTTGTATTAAATGTAAGCTTTTGCAACGATTTGATCATATCTAAAATAAGTTCATCCCTGCTGGTTTGCTCCATAGACAGGGAAGCTACCATCTGGCATGTTGCTGCAGATTGCTCAGTTACCGCTGCAATATCTGCAATAGAATTAACCAATCTATCTTTATGTGTCATTATTTCTTCAATATGATTGTACACCTGCATCTGTTGATTCACAAAATCATCCAGGGCAGTGTGTATATTTGAAATAGCACCACTTGCGCTTTCTATAGATTGATTCTGCCTGACAAAATCTTCTTTCGCTTTTTCAGATAATGTTTTTGCAGAAGCAATTTCATCCATGATATTATTAATATTTATTACAATATCTTTGACTGCTTCTTTTGTCTTATCTGCAAGTTTGGTAACTTCCTGGGCTACAACAGCAAAGCCCTTTCCTGCACTTCCTGCTCTGGCTGCTTCAATGGAAGCATTCAACGCCAGCAGATTGGTTTGATCAGATATTTCAACAATAATTGAAGTTACATTTTCAATGCTTTTTACCGCATTCCCAAGAGCAGATACTTTATTTACAATATGAAGTAAAATTTCTTGCGATTCCCGGCTTCTGGCTAAAAGCTCCTGAATGGATTTTTCACCTTCCTGACTTATCTTGCTGGTGATGTCGGCCTTTTGTGCCAACTCTACCGAAGCTGTCCTCATTACCTCAAATTTTTCCTGGAAACGGGCTGCAAGAACAGCACACTCCTCAGCAGATTCTGCCTGATGTACCGCTCCTTTTGCAATAGCATCATTGGAATCCATTATCCTTTTTGCAGAGTCTGCTCTTTCAAGGTAAGATTGGCAAATAACTTCTGATTGCTCACCTATTTCATTGATATCATTTTTGATATCAGACAAAAGGTCGTAAAGCTCTTTGGAAAAAAGGTACAGCTGTTTGATTTCTTTTCGTCTTTCATGATATTTAATATCATCCTGATCAGAAAGAAATGAGAAATCCCAATTCTGAAGTTTATTTAACAATTCCAGCAGCTCATTTTTATAAAACCATCTGTTAATTTTCAACAGGTTCACCCCCAGACTGACAAGTTGACAGATAAGGTTATTCCCATAGACTGTCCACAATGATATAACACTGCGGAATATCTACGGGAACATTAAAGTAAAAGACACGTTGCATATCATATAATCATTAATTAACTTTATTTTACTAATATCAGGGCGGTGATAGGAGCACACCGCCCTGACATATCAAATTTAGCTTATCTTTTTTAGCCAGCAATTTCTACTACATTTGACAATGGAATCATGTTGGATGATTCAATGTCCCTGCCGTCCCATACGAAGACTCTTGCTCTGTAACCTGTTATATCTGTAGGAAGTTTGAATCCTGCATGGAAGTTTACAGTTGCTCCTCCTGCCACTTCCTTGGACAGGTAGGATATATTAACCATCCTGTTATTGCTGTCATAAAGGGCTACAATCAGCAATACCTGCTTATTCTCCGTACCATTGTTTGTTATAACTGCAGACGCATCAAGCATCTTGTCAGCTTCCAGTTTTGTAGCATTTGGTGTTGAACCTACTCTGAATGTTGTTTCTACGGTAAATGTACCGCTCTCTGTAGGTGTAGCATTGACAAGCACTCCGGCAGATTCATTTCCTGCTTTATCTGTGGCTGTTATCCTGAACGTGTAATTTTTGCCGTTTGTCAGTCCTGTTATTGTAACAGTCTCAACACCCGGTTCTACATATACAGGCTGTACAGAAGAAGCTTCATCCACGTCCGCTATCTTTATCTTGTCAAGATCACTATCCTCAGGATCAGTCCACGTAATGGTGACCTGTCCGTTTTCTGCCACAACAGCAACGTTTGTTACATCTGCTGGAGGAATTTTATCTTTCTCTGTAACAACCAGTTCCTGACTGCATGTATACTCAAAACCATTGATGTCCATGACTACTGTTATGGTCGTTGTTCCGGCAGCCAGGGCAT
>DUMB01000019.1 GCA_012840085.1 Clostridiaceae bacterium | reverse complement strand
GTTCCATGGCTTAAGCCATGGAACCGTCCCCTGTCACACTTACCCCCGTCACATTCACCCTGTCACATTCACTAATGTGCCGAATAGCCTCCATCGACTATAATAGTTGTGCCTGTAATAAACCTGGCTGCATCACTCAGCAGAAAAGCTACTGCATAAGCGACATCATCAGGCATTCCTAACCCAAGTATTTGTCTTTTTTTCAGGTCTTTTTCAAAATCTTTGTTGTTGACAATCTCAGTCAAGCCATCATATATTTGAGTTTTGATCATGCCTGGAGCAACAGAATTAACTCTTATGTTCCTTGATGCCATTTCCAATGCTATAGGTCTGATAGCACTTTCAAGAGCTCCCTTGCTTGCACAATATGCAGATAAGCCCCTGGCTCCAACTTTGCTTGAAATTGACGATATTGCTACGACACTGCCGCCATTATCATTATACTTTCTCTTGGAAAAATGCTTTACCAGCTCTATAAAGGAATAAAAATTTACTGACATAATACTGTTCAAATCGTCTAATTTTAAGTATTGAACGGGAACTGTGCGGGATATGCCGGCTGAATGCACAATTCCGTTAAGTTTTTTGCCATCGCTGCATATATTGTCTATCAAACCTTCTATTTCATTTAAATTGCTTAAGTCAAACGGGTAGTAGGAATGGTTTCCAGATTCCAGCTCTTTGCTTGTTTCCTTCAGTTTTTCTTCATTTCTTGCAACCATAATAATATTTGCACCGAGTTTACTTAAGAAAACGGCAATACCTTTTCCGATCCCTGAGGAAGCACCCGTAACCAATATATTTTTTCCACTCAGATCCATAGGGTTTATCATTTGTCTTCCTCCCTTTCTTTGCTTACATCTCCTTTAAAGTAATAATTGGTGTATATCATAGGCAGGCATGCTGATTTTTTCAGTTCGAGATAAATCCCTCCATAGGATAGACCTACACCAAAGCCGCACAGTATCAGCTTCAATGTATCGTCTGATTGCTCTCCGCCAAGAACATCAACCAGTGTAAGTGGAATTGATTCACCGCTGGTGTTTCCATATCTGTCAATGGATATAGGCACTTTCTCCATAGGAATGCCTAACTTTTTAGCCAGGTGTTTAAGAATAAAAAGATTGGCCTGGTGGAACACAAACATATCTACTTCATTTTTGTCAATAGAATACTCCTTCATAAAGCTGTTCAAGGCATTTGGAACGTCGGTAATAGTAAATGAAAAAACATCTGCGCCATTCATGTACAGTTCATATTCTGAAGAATCTGTGATGATTTGACTTCTGCTTCTGGCGTGGCCGGCAGGAACAATTATGGATTTGTATCCGCTGCCTTTGGTTTTTAAGAAGTACTTTAAATCCTTGCCTTCAGTCTTTTCCAGAGCAGTTGCCGTTCCACCGTCGCCAAATATCATTGCTGTAGAACTGTCATTTTGATTAATGCCGAAATTACTGGTATCTCCGACAAGGAGCAGAACCCTGTTGATATTTTGTGTAGAAATCATTGTAGCAGCCTGCCATAAGCCGTAAACATATGCAGAGCAGCCGAGATTTATATCAAAGGCTATGCAATCATCGCTAAGTCCGAGTCTGTATTGCAGGACGCATGCCGTTGCAGGTATTGCATAATCTGGTGTCTGGGTGACAAGAATCAGTGCATCAATGGAAGAAGGTTCCCAGTTCAGCTTTTTCATAAGGCTTTTGGCAGCAACATAGCATAAATCTGAAGTACATTGCTCGTCAAAAGCAACGTGTCTTGTTTTAACGCCTGTCATTTTAATAAACCTGCGTACGTTTTCTTCCCCGAATACATCAAAATAATCTTCGTTATTTACAATGTGGTCGGGTACTGCACACGCTATACCTTTTATTTCCACGTTTTTTAATATCCCGGTAGCCAATTATCTGCACCTCATTCCATTATATCTATAATGTCTTTTACTGTCCTAAACCGTTTTATTTCTTCAGATTTAATTTCCTTGCCGAAGAGACTGTCAAACATAGCGATTAAGGATATAACAGCCATGGAGTCCCATTCTTCTATATCTTCAAGTAAGCTGTTTTCATCCAATGTATCTTTTTGGATGGACAGCAGTTCCTCTAGAATATTCAGCTTTTCTTTAACGGTCATAAAAAAATCCCCTTTCTGCCAGAAGATAATTTAAAAATGTTTACATAATAAGATATGTTGCTTAAGTAGTAAGTGTGAGAATTTTTATAACAGCGATTATGTCTATATTACATAACTTTAGCTTTTGTTTGTGGTTTGCATAATCTTATTTGTTTTATATTCAGCCCAGCTTTAATATAATGCACAACTGTCTGTTTGCACAGCAAACAAATGGGAGGAGTAAGAGCTCCAAGGCAAAGTTGGCTCATTCCTGAGCCCTGCATCCTTCCACTAACTCATCTCTGATTTTACCAAGAAGTCCTTCCATATGAGACTTATTGACTGAAGGTTTGTAATAACCGACTCCCAGTGTAATTACACCATTATAGGTGCTGGCAACAAGCAGAATGCCGGGTGCACGCACAACCGGAGGAATGATGTAAGCGTAAGTTACAACATTCTCACCAAATTTAATCAGGGATTTCGAAATAAAGCCAAAATTGGACAATATGGGACAGCACTTATCAAAGATATTAACAGGGCTTTGCGATATCATATTAATTAATTGTGATTCAGCTTTAAAGAAAGCGCAGATCTGATGGAAGTTCATTGATTCGATAAATTCCGCCCATTTAAGACTTCTAATGCTTGGACGTCCCTTTTTCACCACCGTTGTCAATGCTACAACCCTGGACAGGGTCTCCTCAAAGGTTTCTTTTGGTTTCCTGTCCAGTCTTATTACAACCCCGTCGGATAAATTCCTTATTGCCTCAGCCTTTTTATCAGGAAGAAATTTTCGTAAATCAATTGTAAGTGGGATATCCATTGGTATACCATATGGGGGATTGGATATTTCAAACATAGCTCTGAAAACTGCAGTCAGAATCAAATCATTGATTGTTGCACCTCTGGCTTTTCCATAACTTTTCATTATGTCCAGATGACCCTCGGGAAGCCTGCATACCGCAAATCCGGTAGAGCCAATCCTGCCGTTTTTCCATGGGAATTTCCATGTGGGCATTGCTGTTTGTGCAAGAGGATCCCACGATGGCGCAGGATTTTCCATAAGAGCACTTAATAATCTGTAGTGATCATTTTTATCTCTTTTACTCGGATTTGGAACAAAATCGCCATCTCTGTTATCAATACGACAGTAAATGTCTGAAAGAAGATGAATATATTCTCTGGCACCGGCTGCATCGCAGCAAACGTGACTAATTTTCACACCTAAGGTATCAGTTGCTCCTGACCTTATAAGTATTACTTTATGCACCGGATCGTTATCCATATCCAGGGGACTTTCAAGAAATCTCCGGACAGCTTCATCAGGATCACCGGTCTCCACAAAGGAACAAAACTCTATATTGTCAATATCATCACAACGCTTCCAATAGGGTGTGCTTCTCTTTACAAATCTGCAACCGAAAACCGGTTCTGCATCAGCTAATAATCTTACCGCTCTTTTTAATTTGTTGAAATCAAGTTTTCCATCCAGCTTCATTATGGCCTGAATCTGAAAATTTGCCATATCATAGCGGGCAACATAATTGAAAATATCATGTGCATCGGCAGGAATAATATCCGGGTCGTCTGCTGCATTCTCACGTTTAGTTTTATATGATGTGCCGCATTTTGAAAATGCCTTATAAAAATTTTTATAATAATTAGCAATATCTAATTTATCTTTCATGTCAACCGCTCCATACATATCAGATTTTAAAATGATAGTATTTTACGACAATGATGTTTACATAATATAATCTATAATTAGTTTACCTAAGCAATACTATATTATGTAATCCTTCGTTTAGTTGTTACAAGTAAAGAATATGTTTGTAGTTTAAAAGAAAAACGAATTATGTTAACAATTTTTCAATAATAGTTACACTTTTTCTGGATTATGTAAATATATTATTCCTAAGAGTATAAATTTTATATCGAGTTTAAGTATTCAAGCTCAGCTTTAGTATAGCTTGAATATTTATGCGCTACTGCCTGTTTGTAGAGCAAACAAATGGTAATGGCAGCTGCAGCATAGCAGTTAATATGAAAAATCAAGTTATTAATTAAGTAGAAGTTTCGACAGGGAATTGCCTGTCAGGTTTATGAAACGCAGGTCTGCAAATAAAAAAATTGTATAAAGCAGAATGTTTAGCTTGAGAATAAGAAAATTTTGGAGGGGAAAATATGCAATACTGGAATTCGACATACGAGTGTATGTCGCGAGACGAAATGACCAGCATTCAGACAGAAAGGCTTAAAAGAACTATTGAGAAGGTTTATCAAAATGTACCCATTTACCGGGATAAAATGCAGAAAGCCGGCATTGAACCCGGAGATATAAAATCGTTGGATGATTTGAAGAAACTGCCGTTTACAGATAAACAGGATTTAAGATACACATATCCCTTCGGTATGTTTACTGTACCAATGAGTGAGATAGTAAGAATACATGCTTCTTCCGGGACAACAGGAAAACCGACGGTTGTAGGTTATACTCGTAAGGATTTGGAAACCTGGGTTGAGGTGGTGGCAAGGTCATTATATAGTGCAGGCGCCAATAAAAAATCCATAGTGCAGGTTGCCTATGGATATGGTTTGTTTACAGGCGGGCTTGGCATACACTACGGTGCTGAAAAGATAGGGGCTACTGTGATACCTGTTTCAGGAGGCAACACCAAAAGGCAGTTGCAGATTATGAAGGACTTTGGTACGACTATTTTGGCATGTACTCCGTCATATGCGCTTTATTTGGCTGAAGAAATGGAGGAAATGGGTATCAAAAGAAGTGATTTAAAACTTGAGGCAGGTATCTTCGGAGCCGAATCTTGGTCTGAAAACATGAGAAAGGAAATAGAGGAACGCTTGGGAATTATGGCATTGGATATATACGGGCTCAGCGAAATAATAGGACCGGGTGTGTCGGTCGATTGTTATTGCAAATGTGGTTTGCATATCCAGGAGGATCATTTCATACCTGAAATAATAGATCCTGATACAGGAGAAGTACTGCCTCCAGGTACTAAGGGAGAACTTGTTTTCACGACAATTACCAAGGAAGGGCTGCCACTGATCAGATACAGAACACATGATATATCCTCGTTGAATTATGAAAAATGCGAATGCGGCAGGACTCTTGTAAGAATGAGCAAAGTTACAGGAAGAAGTGACGACATGCTCATTATAAGAGGTGTAAATGTGTTCCCGTCGCAGATAGAAAGTATACTTTTAGAGATAGGTGAAACAGCTCCTCATTATTTGTTGATAGTAGACAGGGTTGATAACCTGGATACTCTTGAGATATGGGTTGAAGTCTCCCGGGATTTGTTTAAAGACGAAGTCAAGAAAATGGAAGACCTCGAAAGAAAAATCAAAAAGGAAATAAGCAGCGTATTAGGTATCAATGCAAAGGTTAAACTGGTAGAACCCAAGACTATTGAAAGAAGTGAAGGTAAGGCAAAAAGAGTTATTGACAGGCGAAAAATTCAGGTTTGATTCTACAGGTGGACAATTTTATACCTGAGATCATGCAGTATAAATTTTATTTTTATATTGACAATTGTATTCTACACATGTAGAATACAATTGTCAATGATATTCTACATATGTAGAACAAAAGGAGGTTAGGAATGAAAAGACTGTCCGAAAGTGAATTGGAAATTATGCTTGCAATATGGAAGGCCAAAGGCCCGGTAAATTCTTCATATGTAGCAGAAAGCATGAAAGAAAAAAATTGGGCTAAGACTACAGTTTTAAATTTTCTTGCCCGCTTGGTAAAAAAAGGATTTTTAAAATGTGAGAGTCAGGGAAAAAACAATGTTTACGTTCCTTTGATAAAAGAAGAAGAGTATTTGAAAATTAAAAATAAAAGCTTCTTGGAAAGATTTTATAACAACTCTATCAAAAACATGGTAGCAGAACTATACCAAAACAACATAATTTCTGATGAAGACTTGGAAGAGCTAAAAAAATTTATTGAAGAGAAATCCAGAGAGGAATAGTGTTATGGTTAAAAACATTTTTGAAAATATAATAGAGATCAGTTTATCTGTATCTGTTGTCATTGCGTTGTTAATAGTGCTTTCAAAAGTGCTGGACAAAAATTATACTGCCAAATGGAGATATTGGGTATGGCTGATTTTAGCCATACGTTTAATTATACCTGTCAATATCACATTGCCGGATCCTCCAATAAACTTATCTGCACCTGAAAAGGCAGTACATGAAGGCCTGGCCGGTGACCAGCGCAATGTACAAACAATGGATGAAACTACTGTTAAGAAACCTGAAAATGAGAGTTTTATACCGTCCAGGATTGAATCTGAACATAGCCAAAAATCAACAACCAATAATCAGTTATCCACAATCAACGATTTTAAAATTACAAATATTTTAACTGCTCTGTGGATTACAGGTGCGGCTTTATTCTTGATGTATCACCTGATTATATATTTTTCATACCGCAAGAATATTAAAGCCTGGTGTAAAGCTATCGAGGAGCAGGACATATTGAAAACATATAAGGATGTTTGCGAGGAAATAAAAATAAATAAGACAATTCCAATTATGATGTGCGGAATAATCAAAAGCCCAATGGTTCTGGGGTTCTGGAAGCCGGTACTTTTGTTACCTGATATGACTATCCCTCCTTATCATATGAAAATGATTCTCCGTCACGAACTAATTCATGTTAAACGAAGGGATGTTTTATATAAAGCATTGATTCTACTTACCAGAGCAACCCATTGGTTTAATCCTTTGGTACACCTTATGGCCATAGAAGCCAATAAAGATGTGGAACTATCTTGTGATGCCGCAGTGGTGGAAAATCAAAATATAAAATACCGAAAGGATTATAGTGAGGCAATACTGTCGGTTATTCATAAAGGAAAGGCGCCAAAAGCTGTATTTTCCACCAATTTTGACGGAGGAAAAAGGGTCTTGAAAAAGAGATTTGCAAGTCTCTTTGATTTGCGCAAAAAAAGAAAAGGTATAATATCTTTGATTATGGTAGTGCTAATTATCAGCATCATGGGATTGTGTATCAGTTGTACTCAGAATACAGGTTCGGAAATGGATAAAAGTACTGGGGGAACGGGCAAAAGTGCTGAAAAAACGGATAAAAATGACAAAGAGGCGGATAATAGAGAGACGGGTAAAGTTGCTTTATATATAAATGAAAAGCTTGGATTTTCATTGAATTTCCCGGTGGAATGGAAAGATAGGTACATAATTGAGGAATCAGATGACAACATATCTGTTTTTTGCAAGAAAGTATACGATAAATATAAAGGCGCAGGTCTGCTTTTTACTATGCAGAGGGCTGTAGGAGAATTAATAACGGAGGCCGATATGCAGCAGGCGCCTGTCATGCAGCAAATCGTTCTGCAGGGCAATGGGTATACCTATTTTACGAGGAGGCCATCAGATATACAGTATCCCCCGGATGATGAAGAAGTTAGCAGTGATTATGAAACTATGTCTGAACAGATTATTAATGTTCCTCATTGGATATCTTTATTGGGAGATGAAAAACCTGCAGCATTGAATGAAGGATTTAAGGTAGCGGGCTCAAGTTTCTTTACTGTAGAGATACCGAGCGATTGGAGGATTGAGGCAATAGATGTGCCGTCACCTCGTTGGGGTATATATGATGGAGATAATTTAGTGGGCACATTTGATTTGATACCATATAGGAGTGAAGGGAATGGAAAAGAAAGTAAAGATAACGATAATGTGATACGGGAGTATTTATTTAATAATGAAACATGTCGTGAATTTAGAATCACTCTTAACTCGAGGAATGCAGATGGAGGTACAATGGAAAAAATCAAGAATAGTTTTAAGTTTGTTGAAGGGCCATTTAATATAATTGACCTGCAGTCTAATGCGTTGCAATATCTTGCGGAAGGCGGCAAGAAAGTTTTTGGAACTATACAAGACTTTGAAGTTCAAGATGGAAAGCCTGTAGTTGTGCATGTAAATGTAATGAAATTTTTATCCGATGATGAGAACAATGAATACCCTAATGGTTTCAACATAGAAGATTTAAATCGAATTGAAAGCTATCCATTGGATTTTGGAGTAAGCATTGCACCCCTTGTGCCACCGGATTACAATTCCTATGGGATGTACGAAATGCCATTATTGGATGAAAACTACATAAAGAAATATGAAAATTACAAGGATTTCTATTACGATTTTATCATAGGAAATGACGGGCAATTAAAAATTATATTGGGGCATTACGTACCATAACAATGTCTGTAAATCGTCATTTATAAATTATCCTATTGGCTCTCATATTACGGCTTTTAAGTTTGTTTTTGATCTTTGCTTGCCTCAAGGTGTAAAGAGAACAGTTCTCCACAAGAAACACTTGCTTAGCAGCCAGGGAACTGTTCTTCTTTATTATAATGGTTATGGTGCTTAAGCTTATTGCCATAGCTATCATTTAAATTTTTAAAATAAAAACTTTTTTATTGTATTATTGACTTACGGTCAGTCAATAAATATAATTAAGATAAAAATTATTGAGTTTGATAAATTTTAGAGATTTTGTAAGAATTATGGTAATCATTTATAAGGTGAAGGTGATTATGAGCTATATTCAATTGCACAATGTCCATAAAAGATATAGAATGGGTGAAGTCATAATTAATGCTTTAAATGGAGTAAGCTTTTCCATAGAGAAGGGTGAATTCGCGGTGGTTGTAGGCCCATCCGGAGCAGGGAAGACAACGGTGCTTAATATACTTGGAGGTATGGATTCCCTTGATGAGGGAACTGTTATTGTAGGGGACAGGAACATAAGTGAATATACAGACAAGATGCTGACTGAATACCGCAGATATGATATTGGTTTTGTTTTCCAATTTTATAATCTGATACAAAACCTTACAGCGAAGGAAAATGTGGAACTTTCTTCTCAAATTTGCAACGACCCTCTTGATGCTGAAGAGGTACTTGAAATGGTGGGGCTGAAGGAAAGGATGAACAATTTCCCTTCACAGCTTTCCGGTGGAGAGCAGCAGAGGGTAGCGATAGCCAGAGCACTGGCAAAAAGGCCAAAGCTTTTGTTATGCGACGAACCGACAGGCGCCCTTGATTATCAGACAGGAAAATCAGTTCTGAAGTTATTGCAGGACACTTGCAAATCTACCGGAATGACGGTGGTCATGATCACTCACAATTCGGCATTGGCAGACATGGCTGATAAGGTTATAAAAATGAAAAACGGCCGGGTGACAGATATAAGAATAAATGAGAAACCACTTCCTGTTGAAAGGATTGAATGGTGATGAGAAAAAAATCCTTTTACAAGGACCTCTTAAGGACAATTTATAAAAGCAAGGCAAGGTTTCTTTCCATAATGGTTATAATTGCCATAGGCGTAGGATTTTATGCAGGTATTAATGCAACCGAACCTGACATGATACTTTCTGCCGACAAATATTACAAGCAGAACAAGCTCTCTGATTTCAGGATTGTATCCCCTCTGGGATTTAGGGAAGAAGATATCCTGAATGTAAGAAAAACTGACGGAGTAGGCAAGGTCCAGGAAGGATACTCCAAGGATCTTTTTTTTACCGCTGATGACGAAAATACGTCAGTTGTAAGAGTTTTCAGCTATAACAGCAAATACTATGAAGACGGCGAGGGTTTAAATGTACCTGTGGTTATAGAAGGCAGAATGCCTGAAAAGTCCGGTGAAATTGCCGTGGACCATGGGGTGCGCATCTCCCACGATATCAAGATTGGCAGTGAAGTTGTGCTCTCAGTTCCTAATGGAGAAGAATTGGATGATTTTCTTAAAACTGACACTTTTGTGGTTGTAGGTACTGTTGAATCCCCTTTGTACATAGATTTCGAAAGGGGCCAAACCAATATAGGTGACGGCTCTATAGATTTTTTTGCATATCTGTGGGAAGATGATTTTGCGATGGACAGATATACTGACCTTTTTTTAAGCACTGCGGAATCAGATAATTTTATAGCATATTCAGATGAATATAAAGAACATTTGGCACCCGTACAGAGTTCTCTTGAAGAATTGGGTATAGAAGCAATGGAGGAGGAGATACGACAGTCTGAAAAAGAGTTGGAGGACGGCCGCAGGGAGCTGGAGGACAACAGAAAAAAAGCAGAAAGTGAATTGGCTGATGCGGAAAAGAAGCTGTTGGATGCGGAAAAAGAGATTGAGACAAATGAAAGAGAGCTCCGTCTGAATGAACAAAAATATACCCGGGAAATTGAAGAAAAAAGGGAACAGTTGCAGAAAGGCAAAGAAGAACTTGAAAAGGGGAAAGCCCTGTATGAAGAAAACTATAATAAGTGGCTGGAAGGATATAAAGAATATCAAAAAGGCGTGGAGAAATTAGACAGCGCCAAGGCACAACTGGATGAAGCAAGAACTTCAGTAAAACAATTGGAAGCGGAGCTGCCTGAAATAAAAAAGCAGCTGGACAGCAGCATGGTCCAGCTGAATGCGCTTCAGCAGTCAATTCAAGGGCTTGAAGGAATAAATAAAAATTTATCTTCCAATCCTCCTGCCAGCGAAGAAGAATATAAAAAGCTTCTTGACAATATCAAGGCATATTCACCGGAAGCTGCCGGTTTTATTGGCGGTAATGTAAAATATTCCGACGATAATTTTGTGCTGAAATTAAGAGGGAGCTTGGATAGCATTATTTCTAATATGAGAAAGAAACATTCAGACGGGCAAAAGAAATACCAGGAGGGATTATCACAATATGGGAAAGGAATTAAAGCCATAGAAGAATATAATGAAGGAATGGCGGCATATGAAACTGAACGGGAAAAGCTGAAGGCAGCCAAATCTGCCCTTGATAACAGCAAGATTGAACTTGACAAGGCAAAGGAAGAAATACAGAAAAACGAAGCCGATATTCTTGAAGGAGAAAAAGCTTTAATTAAAGCTTCACAGGATCTTGACAAGCGTTTGAAGGAAGGGCGGGAGCAGCTGGAACAAGCAAAAAAAGAACTGGCTGACGGCTGGGAAAGCTATAACAAGGAAAGAGCTGAAGCACTTCAAAAAATAGAGGATGCCGAAAATGAAATAATTGAGGCGGAAAAACTGATTAAAAAAATACCTGGAGAGTGGTTTGTATATAACAGGGAAGACAACCCGGGTTATTCCGGTTATGGAGATGATGCAAAAAGAATTGGAGCTGTAGCAAAGGTTTTCCCGTTGTTTTTCTTTCTTGTTGCAGCATTGGTGTGTTTGACTACAATGACCAGAATGGTTGAGGAGGAACGAAGAGAGATTGGCACGTTCAAAGCCTTAGGATACAGTACAATCACCATATCCTCCAAGTATTTGGTTTATGCGCTGATTTCCAGCCTTTTCGGTTCTATACTGGGCTTTAGTATAGGATTTAAACTATTTCCAAATGCCATTATAAACGCTTATGAAATAATGTATAATATACATGGGAGGGTAACACCTTTTCATATGAATTATGCATTAATCTCCACATTGCTCGCTGTTATTACAACAGTTTCTGCGTCATTACTTGCAACATTGCAGGAACTTCGCTCGACACCGGCAGTATTGATTCAGCCCAGGGCACCGAAGCCAGGGAAAAGGATCTTCCTGGAAAGAATTACTATCCTGTGGAACAGGTTGACTTTCCTGCACAAGGTTACCGCCCGGAATATATTCCGTTATAAACGCAGGTTTTTGATGACGGTTATTGGCATTTCAGGCTGTACTGCCCTTTTGTTAACAGGCTTCGGGCTGAAGGACTCTATAAATGATGTACTGGACAAACAGTTTGCCGAGATATTTATATATGATGGCCAGGTAATTATTGATACGGATAAAGAAGCCCATGAAAGAGATGTGAATAAGATTATGGGGGAAAACAAATATATTGACTCATATCTTCAGGTATTTTATGAAAGCGGCAAGGCTGTATCCGCAAAATCCGGCAGGAGCTATGAAGTCAATTTGTACATACCTGAAGATACCGGATTGTTGGAGAACTTCATAAACCTGCATGAGAGACAAAGCAGAAATAAAATCGAATTGACAAATGACGGCGCTGTTATTACGGAAAAGCTTTCAAAGCTTCTTCGTGTGGGGGTGGGTGATACTATTAAATACAGGGACACAAATAATGTAACTTATGACATTAACATTACAGGTATAGCAGAAAACTATATCACCCACTATATATTTATGACTCCGGAATACTTCAGAACCATTTCAGAAAAAAGTCCGGCATACAATTCTGTTGTGTTTAATGCTACTGAATCAGCAAATATAGATGGAGATACTATTGCAGAAGAGCTGATGAGTGAGGATGCAGTTTTAGGTGTCATAATGACAAGAAGCATTGCTGACAAAATAAAGGATACCATGGAAAGCCTTGACTATGTAGTCATGATTCTTATTATGTCAGCAGGCGCCCTTGCCTTTGTCGTACTGTATAATCTTACGAATATTAATATTACCGAAAGGGTAAGGGAAATTGCAACAATTAAAGTGCTTGGCTTTAGAGACCGGGAAGTGTCTGCCTATGTATACAGGGAGAACATGGTTCTTACGTTAATAGGAACCATGACTGGATTAATTCTTGGTTTCTGGCTTCACAGGTATGTGATACAAACAATGGAAATTGATTCAATGATGTTTGGGCAATATGCTCATTTGAAAAGTTACCTGCTTTCAATTATACTTACGTTAGTATTTTCAATATTTGTGAATTTTTTCGTGCATAACAAGTTAAAAAATGTTAATATGGTAGAGGCATTAAAATCAGTTGAATAGTGTGGATTGCAGGTAATGGTTGGAGTTTGACGGGTGGTACTGTCTATTGGAAGTAAGCAATTGTTCAGGAGGTCATCATGCGAATTACCAAAGATCCGGATTTAAGAAGAAAAGAAATTATTGATTCGGCAAGAGAGCTGTTTCAAAACAAGGGAATCAAAAGCACGTCCATGAATGATATAGCGGAAAATATAGGTGTTGCCAAAGGGCTGATATATTACTATTTTTCATCCAAGGAAGAACTATTGAAAGCTGTTTTGGACGAATTTATCGGGGACGTTGATGAAGCATTAAAAAATGCAGTAAATAACAATCTGGATTTTTACCAGAAACTCTCTACAATTCTTAATATTTATTTCAAATCCATTCAAGCCAATCAGGCAATACTGTCCTACTTGCCTGGCGACCCTGAAATGTTTTCCCTTGTAAGAAACAGGCTGTCTGATTTAGCAATGCATCACGCAAAGGATTTGATAAGTCTTGGTATACAGCTTGGCATCCTGCACATAAAGTATCCTGATTATTTGCTGAAAATAATAATCAGAGGATTAGCTGACATATATATAGAAGGAATTACCGAGCCCTATGTGCACGCTACGTTAATTGAACAGATTCTGGGCCTGAAAGACGGCAGTATTAAATTAATATAAGGCGAAATAAAGTTAGATAAACAATAGTACATAAGATAAAATAAGATAAGTAGAATAAGCAGAATAAGTAAAATAAGTAAGATAAGTAGAATAAGTAAGATAATGAGTTTTGCTTGATAAGTATATAGGAATAATTGATGGAACTAAAAATAACAGCTCATCTGGTATAAGGATAATAATGAAAAAATAATGGAGTGGAAGTGATTTCTTTGATATTTTATTTTTCCGGAACCGGCAATTCTTTATATGTTGCAAAGAAAATATCAGAAATTCAGGGGGAAAGGCTTATTTCTGTCGCTGGTGAGATGGAGCGGAAGGATACAGTGTTTGAATATGAATTCAGTGAAAAGGAGCTTTTGGGTTTTGTATTCCCTGTATACGCCTGGGGGCCTCCTAGAATAGTCATTGATTTTATTTCGAAGCTGAGAGTGTCCGGCGGAAAGCCGTATGTGTTTTCGGTGTGCACTTGCGGCGATGATGAGGGATATGCTACACGCATGCTGCAGAAAGCCTTTGCAAAAGCAGGTCTTTCACTGGACAGTGCCTTTACAGTAATAATGCCCAACACTTATATAATCGGCTTTGACGTTGACAGTAAAGATGTGGCGTCAGAAAAGCTCAGGAGGGCGGAAGAAAAACTTCAGACAATAAATACTGTTATTTCGGACAGGGAAAGGGGAGTATTTGACTTAATCCCCGGCAGGTTGTCCGGCCTTAAGTCTGCCATTGTGAACCCGTTGTTTAACCGCTTCGGCAGAAGTACCAAAAGGTTTTATGCAACCGGGGAATGTACCGGCTGTGGTACTTGTGCCACGGTTTGCCCTCTGCACACCATTACAATTAAAGGTAAGCCTGTTTGGGGCAAGTCCTGCACGCAATGTCTTGCATGCATACACCGCTGTCCTGTACGCGCCATTCAATATGGGAAGGCGACTGTCAGGAAAGGAAGGTATGTACATCCGGATATTATCTGATATGCTAAAATCAGCTTGTTGTGCCGGTTAATAGGACAGCATTTTGGAGAGCTTCAGAGCTGGTTTTTATTACTCCTTAATTTCGCACTCCAGTTATCGAAGTTTTAGTATGGCAAGTTTAATGCCTTTATCAGAGGTGGTGATTATCAATTGGGAAAAGAGTTCTTTGGTTTTTATCAGGCGCGGCTTGTTTTATAATATCACAGCCATTGTTGAGAATGCCTGTTCTCCAGCATATCCAAAATTCAACGGATTTTATGCTGGCTTATGCCCTGGATCCTTTAACAATAGGTATCCTGATTGCTGTGTCTGCAGGAATTTTCGAGGAGGGTTTCCGGTTTTTGTTCAGGCAATTTTTGATAAAACCCGGTGAATGCAGCATCTTGCAGCCGATAATTTTCGGTTTGGGGCATGGGATTGCCGAAGCCTTAATTGTTTTAATTCCGGCTTTATCATTAGCACCTGTTTCACAGTTGGGATTGGCGTTTCTTGAAAGAGTCCTGGCAATTATTCTGCATATAAATTTGACAATCGTTGTCTGGAATGGCTTTCAAAAGAATAAAAAGTTTTTATACTTACTTATTGCTATTGCAATTCACGGATTTGTAAACTCTTTGATTCCTGTTTTTTCGTCATTTCCAAATTCAATAGCGTTGATTGAAGGGGCTTTGGCAGTTACAGATATTATAATGACCGGTTATTCTTACTATTCAAGCAAATATTATGTCCAAGGGAGGAATAGTCATGAAGAAATCAAGAATTAAGGCATTAAGCTGTTTGGTACTCGCGGCTTTAATATTTTTGACAGTGCTGAATGGCTGCAGCAGCCGGAAGCTGTCAAGCGATTTCAGCGAGGATGAAGTCAGAAAAGCTGCGGAGAATGTTATTAATCTTATTAACAATCAGGATGCAGATGGACTTAAGGAGATTTGCACTGTTCGAATGAAAGAGGCACTTACTGATGATGTGCTGAGTAAAGTATTTGAAAGCATTGGTGAGGGCGGTAAGTTTGAAAAAATAGAGGATATGAGTGTAGGGGGGCATACTGACAAAGAAAGTGAAGAAGAATTTGCCGTTGTTGTTGCGAAAGCAAGGTATGAAATAAAAACTTTTACCTTTACAATTTCATTTACCAAGCAGATGAAGCTTGCCGGCCTGTATTACAGATAATAATATTGGGGACGTTTCTCAACTTTTTTGGAGTTTATCAATTTTTAGGACATCTGAAAAAAAGGAATATTGGAAGGAATGGGAAAAGGTATATGGAAATTAAGAGAATCAGCATTATCGGAATGGGAGCATTAGGAGTTTTATACGGTGATTTTTTTACACAAAAACTAGGAAAGCAGCATGTTGAGTTTGTAGCGGATGAAAAAAGAATTGAAAAATATAAAAGAGAAGGGGTTTTTTGCAACGGAGTTCAGTGTGATTTCAACGTAGTAAATGAGGAGGAAATGGGAAAACCTGCTGACTTGCTAGTCTTCGCAGTAAAGTCAACTGCCCTTGATAGTGCAATTAAGACAGCAAGAAACAAGGTTTCAAAGGATACAATCATTTTGTCCCTATTAAATGGAATATCCAGTGAAGAGATAATAGGGCAGGTTTATGGAATGGATAAAATGCTATATTGTGTAGCCCAGGGAATGGATGCAGTAAAGATCGGGAATGAGCTTAAATATACCCAAATGGGGAAGATTTGTATAGGAATCATGGATGAAGATGAAGACAGGAAGAAGAAGTTGCAGGCAGTTGTGGACCTGTTTGACAGGACAGGGCTTCCCTATACACTGGAAACTGATATTAAGCACAGGCTTTGGAGCAAGTTTATGGTGAACGTTGGTGTCAACCAGGCTGTTATGATATACGAGGGTACCTATGCTACTGTTCAGCGGCCCGGCGAAGCCAGGGAATTAATGATAGCAGCAATGCGGGAAGTTATGATGCTGGCAGAGAAGGAAAATGTAAAAATTACTGAAAAGGATTTGGACGAATACGTAAACCTGATAGACAGAATGAATCCCAATGGCATGCCATCCATGAGGCAAGACGGGCTGGCACGCAGAAAGTCGGAAGTTGAATTGTTTGCCGGCACTGTTTTGGCATTGGCCAAAAAGCATGGAATTTCAACGCCCGTAAATCAAAAAATATATGATACTGTGCGCCTTATGGAAAGCAAATACTAGTTTTTATAATTTTTGGTTATTATATATGGTCATTTTTATGCTTATTTATTATAATGTAGATAAGCTAATTTCTTACAAATAAGACCTACTGCATTCTATGTGACTTATTACTTTTTCTCCTACAATCCAAGGCTGTTACAATCTCCACTGGACTTGAACATAAAAATAACCTGTAAAGTCTAGTGGGCTAAGTGCATTAAGCTGAAATTTGTATAGAATTTTGATAATGTGTTAATTTGAGACGGGGGAATGTATGAGAAGGTTACTGTACAGAATAAAAGCCACACTGCCCTCCAAACTGAAATGGAACAGCCTTTTGATGATGATGGCTTCTGCCACTACAATTATTGCTGTAGTAGCGGTACTGATGATTACTTTTGCTATGAACAGACGTTTTAATGATTCCATTGACCGTACTACAGAGCAGAATAATACACAGATCGTAGATAATGTGTCTGACAGTATTGACAGCTACCTTGAAGAGATGATTTCAGTCTCTGACACCATTTCGGAATTGCTTATTGATTATGGGGTAGACAAAGTGATTAAGACCTATCATTTTGTTTTGCGTGATGATATAGATACTATTGCAGTGTTTGATGCACAGGGCAGGCTGGTGATGAAAACAGACTCACGTCCACTAAAGGAAAATGTCAACATTAAACAGCAGGACTGGTTTCGTAGTGTTGCGCCAGGCAGCTGTATATATGTGTTTACCGAGCCACATGTTCAGCGCTTATATAAAGGTGAATATCGCTGGGTTATTTCTTTAAGCAAAGGTATTGAATGGGTAGATGGGAATAAGACTTATCAAGGTATTGTGTTAGTTGATTTGAATTTCAATAATATTAAAGAGTTGTGTTCCAAGGAACTTGGGGAAAACGGCTATCTTTATATTGTAGACACAAATGGCAAGCTTATTTATCACCCTCGTCAGCAGATGATTTTTGCCGGCATCGAAGATAAGACAGTTTCCATAGCCTGTGCGCTTGAGGACGGCAGTAAGATTTTTTTGCAAGATGGTGGCAGGATGATGATTAGCATAAAGACATTAAAAAACGCAAACTGGCGCATAGTAGGAGTTAGTCCGCTGAATGGCTTGTTTGCTTATGATGAGGAAATACGCAACTTTATTATGCTTGTTGTTATCGGTGTCGCGTTAATTATCATTGTTTTGTCGATAACAGTATCATTTCTTATTACCAGTCCCTTGCATCGCCTGATGCGTCTGATGGGTCAGGTTGAGGCCGGAAAGCTGGACACGTTTTCAACTATACGCGGTGTTTATGAAGTTAATGAATTGTCTACTTCGTTCAATCAGATGGTATATAAGATTAAGCAGTTGATGGAACAGGTGATTGAGGAACAGAAGATGCTTCGGAAAAGTGAGTTGAAAACCCTGCATGCACAGATTAACCCGCATTTTTTATACAATACTCTGGATTCTATTGCGTGGATGGCTGAGAATGGAGACCAGGAGAATGTAGTGAAAATGATTGCGGCTCTTTCGCAGTTTTTCCGTCTGTCTCTCAGTGGCGGCAACGAAACTGTTTTAGTGAAAGACGAACTAAAGCATGCAGAAAACTATCTGGTAATACAAAAAATGCGCTACGGTGATCAGTTTGACTATGAAATAGTTTTCGATGATGCAGTGTTAAACTACAAGACTCTCAAGATTTTACTTCAACCCATAGTGGAAAATGCTATAATACATGGCGTGGGCAATCTTCCGTATAAGGGTAAAATCACTATTTATGCAGGTATCTATGAAAATAAGCTGGTGTTTGAAGTAAAGGATAACGGTTTTGGAATCAATCCTAAAAAACTTGAACATATTTTAGAGGTGAAACCATCCACCAAATCCGGTATAGGTGTATATAATGTGAATCAGCGTATTCAGCTTATGTATGGTACAGAATATGGCCTGCAATTTGAAAGCGAGCTTGACATAGGTACAACGGTGCGAATAGTTTTACCTTTGATAAAAGCATAGGAGGGAGAAAATGAAAAACAGAATTTTTTATATATTGTTAATTGTAACAATGATATTAAATTTTTCTTCCTGTACTTCCTCCAAAAAGATTTACAATGTAGATCTAATTGTTAAATCCACTAATTCGGAATTTTGGAACAGTGTATATGATGGTGCAAAGGCAGCCGGTGCCACCTATAATATAAACCTGCGCTTCTTAGGACCGACGATGGAAAAATATTACCGTAATCAGGTTAATATAATTAAACAGAGCATACAGCAAAAAACAGATGCAATAATACTGGCAGCAGGAGATTACTATATGATGGCGGAGCCTATTAAGATGGCAGCGGACGCAAAAATACCTGTAATACTGGTAGACTCTGCTGTGGACAGTGATCAATGGATTTCCTTTATATCGACTGATAATTATGAGGCTGGAAGAGTCCTTGCACAAGAAATAGAAAAGCGTGTTGGAGGGAATGCTGAAATTGGTGTGATTAGTTTTGTAAAAAATGCTTCTCCTTCATTAGAACGAACTACCGGCTTTAGTGAATATATCAATGAATATACTGATATGAAGATTGTGGAGACAGTGTACTGTGACTCCTATA
Source organism: Clostridiaceae bacterium (assembly GCA_012840085.1). GTDB lineage: Bacteria > Bacillota > Clostridia > Acetivibrionales > DUMB01 > DUMB01. The sequence goes on along the minus strand of DUMB01000019.1, from coordinate 22,105 downwards.
TTGATAAAGCCGAACAACTTACCAGGGAATTGTTGAAAAACCATCCCACCATACGGGTGATTGCAGGTTTAAATGCACAGTCGGCAACCGGTGCAGCACGTGCGCTTGCAAATCTCCAGCGCAGTGATATATTTTTAGCGGGGATTGACTGCACTGTGGAGGAAGCGGAATATATGGAGCTGGGGATTTTGGATGTAGCGGTATTGCAAAATCCTTACCTGATGGGTTATTTCAGTGTAGAAACCGCCTATAAAGTGTTAAAGGGGAAAAAGGTTGAGAGAAATATTCGTACTGCTGTTTATGTAGTAGACAAGGATAATATGTTTTCTGAGGAAATACAGAGACTGATTTTTCCATTCTATTGATTATGTAAAATTAATATATTATTAATCAAAAGAAATCACAAATCCTAATATTATTAATAATCTAATATCACACCTCAGGTATCACTTAAACCTATATTGAGTAGAGCAGGCGTTATTGAATGCTTTAATTATTGTTGTCTCTTTTTTATTCACAATCATTTTTCCCATATTCACAGTCGTTTTTTCCGCATTCATAATCGTTTTTCCCATATTCACAGTCGATTTTTCTATTCAAATGCCACACTTCTTTTGTTATGATACGGGCATAGAACGAAACGTTTCACTTGGAAAATACTAGGAGGTAAATTTATGGCCGAACTGCTCAAAATGTGTGGAATCTCCAAATCATTTCCGGGCGTTAAGGCATTAAGCAATGTAAGTCTGACACTCAACGCCGGGGAGGTCCACGCTCTGTGCGGGGAAAATGGTGCTGGAAAATCCACATTGATGAAGATTCTCTCTGGCGTCTATCAGGCAGATGAGGGAGAGATATTCATAAATGGTGAAAAAGTTACTATTGAAAACACAAAAAAAGCACAGCAACTTGGTATAAGCATCATTTTTCAAGAGTTCAACCTGTGTCCGCACCTTTCTGTAGCAAACAATATTTGGCTTGACCGTCAGCCAAAAAAAGGTTTGTTTATAGACGACAAAAAGTTGATTGAACAGACACTGGCAATTCTTGATGACCTTGGCCTTTCCATCAGCCCAAAGGCGCTGGTACGCACATTAAGTGTTGCAGAACAGCAGATGGTGGAAATTGCAAAGGCTATCTCTTTCAACTCCAGGATTCTGGTACTGGACGAACCAACAGCTGCGCTTACCGAATCAGAAATTGACAGGTTGTTTAACATAATTCACAAATTAAAAACAAAAGGAGTCGGAATGATTTATATATCTCACCGCTTGGAAGAACTTGCGCGCATAGCTGATCGTGTATCTGTTATCCGTGATGGCCAGTATATAGGCACATACAATTATAAGGATGTCACAATTGACAAACTTGTAAGTATGATGGTTGGACGTGAGTTGAATAATAAATTTCCTTCCCACAGGAGAAAAATCGGCAGAGTGTTGTTTGAAGCGCGAAATATTAGGAGCAATAAGTTAAATGTGCATAATATTCAGGTTCGTTCAGGTGAGATAGTCGGTATTGCAGGCTTGATGGGGGCAGGGCGCACAGAGCTTGCAAGAGCGATTTTCGGAGCAGACAAGACTTATCATAAGGAGATTTTTATTGATGGCAAGCCGGTTAATATTAACAGCACCACCTCAGCTATCAAAAACGGGATAGGCTACATTACCGAGGATCGTAAAAAGGATGGCCTGGCACTGAATATGACGGTGGAACGCAATATCAATATGGCATATATCCCCAGTATTTGTAAAAAAGGATTCGTTGACGAAAATGCTGCAAAAGAAAACGCTGCTAAATATATAAACAACCTGCGTATCAAAACACCAAGCATGTACCAGAAAATGCAAAATCTTTCCGGTGGTAACCAACAAAAGACCGTACTTGCAAAATGGCTGTGCAATGATGTAAAGGTTCTAATCTTTGATGAGCCTACACGTGGAATTGATGTGGGTGCAAAGTATGAGATCTATGAGTTGATGAATAGGCTCAGTGATAATGGTGTCGCCATAATTATGATCTCCTCCGATTTACCTGAGATTCTTGGTATGAGTGACCGGATACTGGTAATGCACAACGGAATGATCAGTGGTGAACTCAATCGTGAGGATGCGACGCAAGAAAAGATTCTGCGTTATGCCGCAGGGCTGAGCAATGAAGAAGGAAAGGGTGCTTGATAATGTCTGGTGAATTAGTAACTTCCACTAAGAAGACTAGGATAAGTATTATGAAGAGTAAAGATGAGGCACTGCAAAAATTTTTGGCTTTCGGCGTTCTGATAATGCTGTGTATTTTATTTGGAGTGCTTACAGGAGGCAGTTTCTTAAAAATTGATAACCTGCTTACTATCGCACTGCAGGTTACTCCGTATGCAATTCTTGGTTTTGGCCTTACTTTTGTACTTATCACCGGAGGAACTGATCTGTCTGCAGGTTCTGTTATAGGTTTTGGCGGTATTGTATGCGCAAAGGCTGTAACTATGGGTGTCAGCATACCTGTTGCAATCATTATCGGGATTTTGGCCGGAATAATTGCGGGGCTTATAAATGGTTTGTTTGTTACAAAACTCAGTGTTACACCATTTATTGCAACTCTAGGCACACAGTTTGCATTTCGAGGACTTACTCAATTGGTTGGGCAGGGAAAACCCGTATCAATACAGGCATTAGGTGACGAAAAAATTATTTCGGTATTCAGGTTTATTGGTGGTGGAACAGTATTTGGCAGGGTTCCATTTCCAACAATTATCATGATTATAACAGCTATTGTGCTTGGAATTGTCCTTTCAAAAACCGGCTTTGGCAGACGGCTCTATGCAGTTGGTTCAAATGAAGAAACTGCAAGACTTTCCGGTATAAATGTTATCAAAACAAAGCTTACTGCTTACATTATTTGTGGCGCAACAGCCTCCATGGCCGGCATTCTACTGGCAGCCCGCCTTGCATCAGCGCAGTCTAATGCAGGTCAGGGTTATGAGCTTGAGGGTATTGCAGCGGCGGTAATTGGAGGTACATCTGTAATGGGTGGTGAAGGCGGCATCTTAGGTACAGTCATCGGTGCATTCGTAATGGGCGTTTTGCGTAACGGGTTAAATCTCTTGAAAGTAGATGCATTTGTCCAGATGGTTATTATTGGTACCATTATTGTTATAGGCGTCTGGTACGACACGGCAAGAAGAAAGAGACAATCCATCTAAAGCTGCTATTAACCGCTTAAGGCGGTAAATTTAAAATATTAAAAAGGAGATGATTTTATGAAAAAGGTATTAAGTATTCTTCTGGTTTGTATTCTTATTGCTTCTATGCTTGCAGGTTGTGGTGGCAGGGGCAAAGAGTCTGAAACAGGGACCGGAGCTGATAAGGGCAACACCTCAACCGGCAGTACCGCATCTGACAATACCGGCGGTGGGGGGAACAAGACAATAAAAATAGCACTGGTCACTAAGATGGTAGATTCCCCTTATTGGCAGACAGTAAAACGTGCGGCTGAGGAAAAGGCAAAAGAACTTGGCAACGTGGAAATTACCCACCTTGGTCCTCCGACAGAAGCAGATATTGATAAACAGGTACAGATAATAGAAACTTGCATTAACGACGATTATGACGGAATAATTCTTGCAGCCTGTGACAAGGACGCACTGGTTGAACCTGTAAGGAAAGCAAAACAGGCCGGTATTCCTGTTGTCATGATTGACTCCGGTATCTCAGAGCCTGTATACGATGCATTCCTGGCTACCAATAATGTTCAGGCCGGAGCAGAGTGTGCCAAATTGATGGCTGAACTGATTGGCGGTGAAGGACAGGTTGCAATCATAAACTTTGCAGCAGGTACGCAAACTGCTGTTGACAGGGAAACCGGTTTCACGGAAGAAATCAAAAAGAACTACAAGAATATTGAGATTGTAGGTGTCCAGTACTGTAACTCCGACCCTACAGTAGCAGCAAATCAGGCAACTGACTTTATATCAGCCTATCCTGACCTTAAAGGTATATGGGGTGCCAACGACCAGTCCGCAATTGGTGTTGCTCAGGCAGTTACCGAGCAGGGTAAGAGTGACAGCATTATGGTAGTAGGATTTGATAATTCCGACGACATTAAGTCCGGATTGAAATCAGGTGTCATCAAGGGTACAGCTGTTCAAATGCCTACTGTAATGGGTTCTGAAGGTGTCCGGATAGTCGTTGACATTATTAACGGCAAAGCACCTGCAAATAAAGATGTTGATACCGGTGTTACCATGGTTACCACCGAAAATATGAATGATCCTAAAATACAGGCAATTCTGAATCAATAATATCAGTAATATATAATCTATTATGTTTTTGGTACTTTATATGTGATGTACTATTAAGCAATAATACTATAAATTTAGATGGAAAATTTACTGAAAGGGTTACCATGTCACATACTCGCTCTTCGCTGGAAAGTGGATGGCTTTTTGAAATACCTGTAAACAATGGAATGGATTTCTTTGGGTGTCAAGGGTATCTGGCTTTGCTTCCGATGAACGAGAAAAACCATTCACCCTTGACATTCCAAACTAATATTCATCAAGTATAAATGTATATACATCATGGAAAATGAGAATCTAACCTGAAATTTTAAAAACTTCTCATGACAATGGGGGACATTATAACTCATCAACTATATAAGCACTTTGGAAATTGGCGTCACTTTTATTATCCTCACAGGAGGAACTCATTTGTCTCCTGCACAACTATGATGTGCGGAGCATTGATTGAGGTGATGCCAATACTGAAAGTAATGCTCATATTGGAGGTGATGCTCATAATGTCTGGCACTTGCCCATATCTTTTGCAATTGTTCTGATAACTAATTATCACAGCATCATTTAGTTCCTTTAACAGCATCATGGTGACAAAGATGTAATTATCGTTTTTATAGCCACTATGGCAATAACTTGAGTATTAGGCACAATAATTTCTGAAATTATGACAATAAGTTATCCTATCGTTACTAACCTGACAGTTGAATCAAATTTGTCTTCTTAGAACACAAGACAACTTCCAAAATAAGTTTCGACTTCTATATTCCTAAGGAACAACCGCTCTATAAACAACAATATGTCGATACACTTGCTGATTACTCAACATTAATTGTTACTTCTGCGACAAATCCAATATGGACTAATTTGACATCGCACAGTTTCTCTATGATTAACACATTGAATTCCTTGGACACAGATTTTATACAAGTGTTTAACTGTAATAAGAATCAAGGATGCAACACCAGAGCATTGTAAGTAATAGTAAACGCGAATGCCAAAAGTTCTTTGTAGGTGGCAGGGTGTCAGGCAGCAGCTTAAAGGAACAGGATGTAAAAATGAAAAGTTTAACTTAAGGTACTTGCAAAGTATTCACTTTAATAAAAAAGAAAAGGGGGATTGTACCTATTATGAAAAAGAAGAGTTTAATAGCACTTATTATAAGCTTGATATTTACTATTTCAATATTGCCGGCTTATGCGGTGCCGGTTGAGTCTAATGTAATCAATGAGGCTGATGTAATCAATAAGGCTGACGGGAAGTATGTAGTTAAAGGTGAAACGTGGAAATACGGCTTAGGAGATGCTATAGGCTTTAACGAAAATACCTACAAGTCTATCGGAACTTCCGGAAGCAATAACTGGAGAGACGGTTCCGTAAGCGGTAACGGCGAAATAGCCTTTATAGAAAGCTGTGACCCAAATGAAGATGTTTTCATATTTAATAACACAAAAATTGTAACCGATAGGGATTCGCTTTATACTACGCCTGATATATCTCATATTTTAGACAGGCAAAGAAAGGGAGCAGTACTGAAAAATGACTATCCATGGATGAATGCCGTAAATGAGTATGCCCAGGAACAATTTGGCGTGAGCAGTTGGGGCACTACATGGCCTCGCCCATATCAGCCGGCTGCGCAGTATCGCATAAAGAATAACAGTTTTACTACTGCAAATACACAAATATACAACAGGTATACGAACTATGAGACAGGTGAAGTCGGTGTACAATGGAAAAATGAGGATAGAACCGTCGAATGGAACAGGCGCTCGTTTGCATCAAGGAGTGACAATATAATTGTAACACACATGGAAGCTGATGAAGATCTCAACATTACAATAAGCATAGATCATATAAGTCAAATGCAGGGAAACCCTGGAGCTGAATTTACTTCAAGCTATTTCGTGGAATCGGACAGCAATGGTTACGCAATGGGAATGGTGGGGAAATATCCAGTCATAAACCGAAGAGGAAACAAAAACCCTGAAGAAACAATGTTTGCACGAGGCGGTTGGGGTACGGCTACCAGAATAATTGCTGACGGGGCGAATTTTGAAGAAACTACGGTAGGTGGCAGGCCTGCCCTCACTATAACCGGTACAAAATCGATAATGCTTATAACAAAGGTTGATCGTCAAGACAATGGATGCAATGATGTAGATGACGTTAAAAGGATATTATATTATAGGTTGCTCAGTGAAATTGACGATGTAATATCAAAATATAAAGAGGATGGTAAGTTAACATATGAGGAAATGCTTGCCCCCCATGCGAAAATACATGGTGACATATTTAATACTGTTCGTATAGATCTTTGTTCCACCGATGAAGAAAAAGCCGACAGGCAGCTGACAAATACAGAGCTTATCAATAAGCAAAACTCACAGGATACTATTAACAAAGCCTTTGTTGAAAGAGCCTACTACACCGGACGTTTTGCCCTGATATGCTCAAGCGGCTACCATACAGCGCGTTTGGGAGGAATATGGACAGGTACCTGGTTCCCGGATTGGAGCGGAGATTTTACTTTGGACGCTAACGTAAATCTGCAGATAGCAGGGGCTAATACCGGGAACATGGAAGCTGCAAGTTGGGGCTATATTAATTTGATTTTACGTATGCTTCCGGATTGGGTAACCGACGCCAAAAACATTTATGGTATGACAAACGCCATCAAGGCACCTCCGAGAGTGGATGGAACCGGTCAGGCGGGAAGCTATCATTTCTTAAGCAACTATCCGCATTTGTATGTAAACGGGATAGCCGACTGGTTAATTATTCCGATATTTGAATATTGGCAGTGTTTCGGAAACCGTCAAGTTCCTATAGGCAAGGATATTTATGTCGAAAATCTTAAAGAAGTGATGGACTATACTGATGATGATGTCGAGAGAATTAAAGATAACGGTTATTTTGACCTGGAAAAAGACATACTATACCCTATCCTGTATAAAAATATGAATTTCTGGATGCAGTATGTTGACGAAAGATTCTACGAGGACGGAAATGGCGTATTACACCTTGACGATGGTACGACACTTTCAGATGCGATAGCGGCAGGGGATACTAATGCAAAATATATTTTCACACCGGGTTACTCTCCCGAAAACAACCCAAGTGGTGTCAACCAGCTTGCGTTTAATACGACAATGGATATTGCGGCTGCAAAGAATTCAGTGTATATGGCAAGGAAAATTCTTAATGCGGTATACCCCAACGATGAAGAAAAAAGAAAAATACTGTCCAACTGGGAGGACTTCGAAAGCAAGATACCCGAATATCTCTATAACAGCGACGGAGCATTACAGGAATGGGCACATGAGTCCCTGCCGGATAATTACAGTCACAGGCATACCAGTCACGCTTATCCTGCATGGCCTGGACATGAAGCAAAGAATAATCCTGAATTGCTGGACGGCATTGCAGCTGCCCTGGACATGAGGTTTGCATATAACAGGAATGCTCCTGAGTCTCATGCCCATCTGCACAGGGCGTTAATCGAGGCCAGGCTGAAACGTGTGAGTGGAATGGAAACTTCGATAAAGACTTTAGTAAAGAGCAACTATCATTACAGCTCTTTTATTACCTCACACAACAGTAACCGCAGTTCGTGTTACTGCACTGACTGGACTTGCACTTTCCCGGGCATTATAAATGAAGCTCTTGCATATTCCTTTGATGACAGAATTGAGATTCTGCCGGCACTGCTTTCAAATGCCCCTAAGGGTAGTATAACCGGTTTAAGAGCAAGATGTAATACGTTAATAGATGAAATTGTATGGGATAAACATGCCAAGTCGGCAAGCGTTAAATTAACATCCGATAAGGATAATAACACTATTAGGTTACAGTGCGGATTACCATGGATCAGTGCCAGAGTTGATGGTGTCTTGCAGGATATTAAAATTGATGAAATGGGTAATCAGTACATTGATTTAACATTAAGAAAAAATAACACTGTAACGATTGATTTTGAACTGGCGGATACAACACTAAGCAGTTTAGAGGTTGGCGGGGAACCAGTCAGCGGATTCAATCCGGACGTTTACACCTACAGCGTGGTTGTTCCTTATGGGGCAGAGTACAACGTAACGGCTACATCCAATGATCCCAATGCAACTGTCAGCATTACCCAGGCAACAGACGTACCAGGTAAGGCTATTGTTGAGGTTTCAATTGGAAGTGCAAAGGCGGTATATACTGTATTTCTTACGCGAAAACCACTTGATACCGACTTTACAACAGGCAGCTTGGGCAGTAATTGGACGATTTTAAATGAGAACGAAGAAAATTATAGATTAGATTCTGAGGGATTGACTATTTCGAGCCAGGCAGGAGATGTATCTGATGGTTCGATTAAGAATTTGTTCTTGCAATCGGCAGGCGGAGATTGGGCTGCAAAGACTCGCTTGTCATTGTCTAATAATTTAAGTGCAAACAACCAGCAGGTCGGGCTAATAGTATATGAGGACAATAGTAATTATTTAAGACTAGTTTATGAGCGGGTATCAAACAACAACTATTTCAGCTTTTATAACGTAGCCAACGGTGGAAGTGAAAGAATTGGACGGGTACAGGTATCTGTAGGAGCCGGGAGCAATTTCTACTTCATGCTTATAAAATCGGGGACAAAATATACAGCTTATTATTCCACAGATGGAGTAAACTTTAATTCACTGGGTTCTACAACGGCGAATATATATAACCCAAGGCTCGGACCTTTTGCCTGCAACGGAAGGGGATCATCTGCGCCGTCTTTCAACGCGACATTCTCATATCTTAATATCTTCGATGAGAAAGATGCATTTGGTTCATTATCGGAAATCAAAATAAATGGAGAACCGTTGAGAGGATTCTCTCCAGATGTTGTAACTTACTCTGTTGCTTTACCAAGAGGCATGACAACTGTTCCGGTTGTGGAGGCTACGCCGAGCAGCCCGGAAATGACTGTATCAATTACAGATGCAGTATCGATTCCCGGGGTCACAAGAGTGACTGTATATTCTAAAGGATCATCCAAAACTTATAATATTACCTTAGGGTATGCTCCGATAAGCTCAAACTTTATGGATGGCAACATAGATAGTGACTGGACGATTCTCAATCCCGATCCGGAAAACTACTCAGTACACGAGGGCAAAGGCTTGCGGCTTCCTACCCTGACCAATGATATATATGGCTCAGGTGACGCGTGGAAGAACGTTTTTGTACGCCCGGCAGCAGGTGACTGGGATATTGTATCAAAAGTTTATTATCCTGAAGCACCGTCTGCAACCTATCAGCAACAGGCAATGCTGGTATGGCAGGATGCAGATAATTATATTAAAGTAGACACTGAGTATAACGGAGGAATACGTGTTCAATTTGGCTATGAAAGGAACGGATCATTTACTTCTGTCGGGTCAACCCAATTATCATATGTTACGCTGGGTCTTCCTCTGACGGTCTACCACAGGATTAAGAAAACAGGTAACAGCTATGAGGGCTTATATTCATTAGATGGTATAAATTATATAAGTTTAGGTAAAGTTGATATAGAACTAATTAATACGCAAATTGGTCTGTTTGCAACCAAAAACTCAAGTAATCCTGTCATTGATACGTATTGTGAGTACGTTGAAGTGCTGTCACCGCGCATAGAGAGTGTCAATCCGGTTGATGTCATAACTCCTGCTGGAATAACTCCTGAATTACCACAGTTTGTATCAGTTGTAACTGATGACGGAACTATCAGAAATGAGGGTGTTATCTGGGATGACATTAATCCGCTGTTATATGCCCGGGAAGGTAACTTCACAGTAGAGGGCACTGTTTATGGAACTTCAATAAAAGCAATAGCGAACGTAACAGTGACCAACACTGCTGCTGCTACACTGACAGGACCTGTTTCGGTGAGGAATGGGGAAGCTTTCAGCCTGACTTATGGGTTGACAGGAGTACAAAATATATCAGCTCAAAAGGTAACAATAAACTATGACGAAAATTTGTTTGATTATGTTGATGCATATTCTATAGATGAAAGGTCAGTTATCCAGGAAGTATATGCTGATAATGATAGAGGAACGGTAGATTTTGTCATAGCAAATCTGGGAAATGAAAATGTAATCAACGATACGGCAAATATTCTCAATATTCAGTTCAAAGCCAAGGGAGCCGGAGTTGGAATTATTGAAGTAAGTGCTGTATTGGGTAATGCACTTGGAAATGTAATTTATGCCGATAACGCTAATGCCACCGTTGTAGTGGATGCAGATAAGACATATCTGCAAGCAGCAATCAACGAAGCACTAAGACTTTATCTTGAGTCGGAGGAAGGACTTGAAAACGGGCAATATCCTGCGGGAACAAAGGATAGAATACTAAAAGCTGCGATTACCAATGCACAGGTTGTTCTAGAGTCGGTTGTCACATCAGAAGAGGTGGCACAGGCAATAGCTGAATTGAATGATGCGATAAATAAATTCCGGAGTCTTGTAATCACTTCTACAACTGGTGATATAAACAATATACCAGGATATGATATAGGGGACATGGGACTTATTGCATATTACTATGGAATAAAAGAAGGAGATTCTGGCTGGGATGTAATGAAGAAGGCTGACATAAACGGAGACGGAGAAATAGGATTATATGAATTAGCATTTATTGCCCGCAGGTTAATAAGATAATTAGATAAAGATAAATGAACAAAATGTTATAAAATCTGGGAGCAGAAATTCTGCTCCCAGAAAATCAATTTTAGGGGTGGCCATTATGAAAAATAAAAAATCAATATGTATTTTGTTGTTAACTACCATTCTTATATTTATGGCTTTTACCTGTGTGGTTTTTGCAGATGATTCCACGTCCTTCCGAATGTTTACAGATTCCTCTGCTATAAAAAACTTAGATTAACATGGTACCGAGGGCATTGGCTTTGAAATATGGAGGAAATAAAACTTAAAAATATTTATATATATTAATTTCTATAGTAAAATTTATATTAATAGTAAAATTTATAATACTCTAGAAAAGTTTGTAAAATCTAATTAGATTGTATAATACGACATAGATACAATGGAATAGAGACAGTGGAGGTGTGCAGATGTACAAGCTGATCTTTGCGGATGATGAGGCATTGGTACGAAATAATATCACAAAGCTGGTTCAATGGGAAAAATACGGATTTGAAATGGTGGGCTGCTGTGCCAATGGACATGAATTGCTGGAGATGGTAGAGAAAGACCCGCCTGATCTTGTTATTACCGATATTGATATGCCTTTTATAAGTGGCATTGATGCGGCGCGTCAAATGAAAAATGATTTTCCGACAGTAAAGATAATTTTCTTAACGGGATATGATGATTTCAACTATGCACAGCAGGCGATTGATCTAAAAGTGGCAAAGTATATTTTAAAGCCTGTCACCGCACAAAATATGTTAACTTGTCTGAAGGAAATGAAGGAAATTCTGGACAAGGAGCGTTTGCAAAATCGCAACATGACATTGTTGGAAAATTTCTATTATCAGAATAAATCAATGCTGCAGAATGCATTTTTGAACAGTCTTCTTACCACCGAGGTGAATAATGCCGAGGCCGCAAAAAAAGTAGAGCTTTTGAGACTTGATTATCTTGCAAGCAAACAGTTCCAGGTAGCCGTCATAATGGAAGACGGTAATTATAGCGGGGATTGGTCGGATGAATCAGCAAGTCTGATGAACTTTGCGGTGTATAGCATCACGAAAGAGATATTGGAAGACAGGAAGATAGGCTCGGCAATTTTAGGCGATGGTCGTGTTGTTGCACTGTTAACGAATGCAAAAAATGCCAGTGAAAGGTACTGGAAGGATAAAGTTGTAACTGTGCTCGAAGAAATCCGGGCTTATATTGAAAAGTACCTGGATTTTACCGTATCAATAGGTGTGGGTAACATTTGCCATAGCTATAACAGCATTCACAGGTCCTATAATGAAGCAATTTCTGCATTGGGATACCGCTATGCAATTGGTACAAACCGCGTTATTTTTATCAATGATATTGAACCGCAAAGACATAATACGCCAGTATTTAATAAAGAGAAAGAACTTCAATTACTTGCCTGTATTAAGGCAAATAACAGGGATGAGATTATCCAAATGATAGATACCTTGATAAAAGATGTGGCGTGTCGAACCAATATAGATCAGTTGAGAAGTTATGTTATCAGTATCATAATCTGCATTGTCCGCGAAGCTGAAAGCATTGGACTGGATACCCAGGAGCTGCTGCGTCTTGGAGATATTCGTAAGATTTTGGACTTAAAGACAGTCAAGCAGTTGAAGGATACGGTATTAAATGTGTGCTTCAGTTTAATGGAAAACATCTCGCAAAATCGCAGGAATAATTGTTCGGCATCTATTGAGGAGGCCAAATGCTATATACATGAGCACTATGCGGACTTTAACATTTCAGTGGATGCGGTAAGCCAACATCTGCACTTAAGTTCCAGCTATTTCAGGGCACTTTTCAAAAAAGAGACGGGAACCACTTTTGTAAATTACCTTACCGAATTGAGGATGCAAAAGGCGAAAGCCCTTATCTGCAGTACCAGTATGAAAATATATGAGATTGCTGAAGCAGTAGGATACTCTGACCCGCAATACTTTAGTTATTGCTTTAAAAAACGCTTCAAAATGGCTCCAAACGAACTAAGGGAAAGTTTAGTCCGCTGTTAATTTTACGAAGTTATTTTACTTTTCAATATATAAATAAACTATCCCGGAGTAATCTATACTATTGACAATAAATATACCACTCTGCTAGAATGTAATTAAAGAGTGAAACGTTTAGCGATAGAAGGTGATTGACATAGCAGCAACTATAAAAGATGTTGCAAAATATACCGGACTTTCAATAGCAACAATTTCAAAATATATTAACGGTGGCAATGTTCTTGAGAAGAATAAAATTTTAATAGAAGAAGCAATAAAGGTACTTGATTTTAAAGTGAATGAAATTGCAAGAGGACTTAAGACAAACAAGTCAATGACAATAGGAGTCCTTATTCCAAGTTTGGAGAATATTTTTATCACCAGCATAATTTCACATATAGAAAGCATACTTATACAAAGCGGATACAGTACCATTATTTGTGATTGTAAAGAAAATAGAAAATTGGAACAGGAGAAAACTGAATTTCTGTTAAGCAAAATGGTGGATGGCATAATAACCATGCCATATTCAAATAACGGAGAGCATATAAAAAGAGTACTTGAAAAGAATATTCCGGTGGTTTTGCTGGACAGACCGCTAAAAGATGTAAATTGCGATGTTGTGTTGGTTGATAACCTGAATGCTTCATACAATGCAATAGAGCAGCTTATAATCCGAGGACATAAGAGAATTGGCATAATTTGCGGTTCAAAAGACGTATATACATCCCAGGAAAGGCTTAAAGGATATTTAAGGGTTCATGAGGACTATTCGATAGAAATAGATCCTGAACTGATAAAGTATGGAGATTACCAGATTGACAGCGGTTACAGATTGCTGAACGAATTGCTTGATATGGAATCAAGGCCTACAGCTATATATGTGACCAATTATGAAATGACTTTAGGCGCAATAATGGCAATAAATGAAAGAGGCGTAAGCATACCGGACGAACTTTCAATTATTGGATTTGACAATATTCAAATGGCGAAGATTGTAAAGCCCACACTTTCAATAGTAGTACAGCCAATGCAGCAAATTGGGGAGACTGCGGCAAACATTATGTTAAAAAGGCTAAAGGGCGACATGAGCAATTATCCATCTATGTTCAGGCTAAAGACAGAGGTATTGATTAGAGACTCGATAACCAGCATTGTCTGACAAGCTGAGTGACAATTAAATATACCGTTTGCTTCTGCATTTCAAGTAGAAGCAGATACTTTTTATCACAAAAAACGAAACGTTTAGCTCTAATTATTAATAGATAAACATAACGTTGCAACAAAATATGACATAATATGTAATGCGCTTTATATACCATCCAAATGCATTATTTAAATTATGTTAATTGAAAAGGGGATATACGCATATGAGTAAATTATTGCTGGGAATTGACATTGGTACTTCCGGGTGCAAAGTGGCTGTTTTTGATCTTGACGGAAAAGTTGTGGCACAATCAACAAAGTCATATCCTGTTTATTATCCGGCACCCGGTTATGCAGAGCAGGATCCCTATATGTGGTGGGACGCAGTTTGTGAAGCTATCAAAGAAGCAATACAAACAGGAAGAGTTGATGCGAAATGTATTGCAGGCATAGGAGTAGATGGTCAAAGCTGGTCTGCAATTCCTGTCGACAAAAATGGCGAAATCCTTCACAGGACACCCATATGGATGGATTCCAGATCATCGGATATCTGTACTGAGGTTACAGAAAAAGTTGGCTTTGAGAAAATATTTCAAATAAGCGGCAATTCTTTTGAACCTACATATTCAACCCCAAAAATTCTATGGTTTAAGAAAAATAAACCTGATGTCTACAGAAACACATTCAAATTCCTTCAGAGCAACAGTTACATAATATATAGACTTACAGGAATAATGAGCCAGGACATTTCACAAGGCTATGGTCTTCATTGCTTCAATATGAAAACAGGCAAATGGGAAGAGCAATTCTGTGATGAGTTAGGCATAGAAAGAGAAAAACTGCCTGAAATATACGAGTGTCATGAAGTTGTCGGAGAAGTTACGGATAAAGCATCTGAAGAAACCGGTCTTCCAAAAGGAATACCTGTTGTTGCAGGCGGGTTGGATGCCTGCTGTGGCACCTTGGGAGCCGGCGTGTTTCAGAAAGGACAGACTCAGGAACAAGGCGGCCAGGCAGGTGGTATGAGCATATGTCTTGATGAGGCAATAGCGCATCCCAAACTAATTCTAAGTTTTCATGTAATACCAAATCTCTGGCTCCTTCAAGGGGGAACCGTCGGAGGAGGAGGCAGCATTAAATGGTTCAAAGAACAGTTGGGGGCATATGAAGAGAACCTGGCAAAGGAAACCGGTAAAGCCAATGTATTCCAGATTATGGATGAAGAGGCGAGCTCAATAAGCCCTGGTTCTGATGGGGTGATTTTTCTCCCGTATATGGCAGGTGAAAGATCTCCAATCTGGGATAAACACGCAAAGGGAGTATTTTTCGGACTTGGGTATGACAAAACAAGGAAACACATGATCCGGTCAGTGCTTGAAGGCTGTGCATATGCATTGCATCACAATCTTCAGACTGCTGAAGAAGTTGGCGTTACAGTTGATGAGCTTATTTCAATGGGCGGGGCAGCCAACAGCAGGGTCTGGACTCAAATAAAAGCTGATGTGACAGGTAAAAAGATAAAAGTACCCACCTCAGATACGGCTACAACCCTGGGTTCAGCCATCCTTGCAGGAGTTGGAATAGGTGAATACAAAAGCTTTGATGAGGCTGTAAAAAGGACTGTGAGCATTACCAGGACACATGAACCGGATATGCAAAATAACGGGATATATAAGAAATATTATGAAATTTACCTTGAATTGTATGACAAGTTGAAAGACACAATGGCCAAAGTAGATGGAATTAAATAGATCAAATTATTTGTGAGGTGACAGAAATGAAAGCCGCAGTTTTATATGCAAAAGAAGATTTAAGATATGAAGATTATCAGGATCCGCAGGCAGGCGCGGGTGAAGTTCTTGTAAAGGTAAAAGCAACGGGTATTTGCGGGTCGGATGTGCCAAGAGTCAACCTTGGTATGGTTCATTACTTTCCCATCATTCTTGGACATGAATTTTCAGGTGAAGTAGTAGAAGTGGGAGAAGGAGTATCCTCTGTAAAATGTGGTGACCGGGTTGCAGGCGTTCCGCTGGTTCCATGCTTAAGATGTGAAGACTGCCAGAAGGGGGACTACTCCCTGTGTAAGAATTATACGTTTATAGGTTCAAGAATTCAGGGGAGTTTTGCAGAATATGTTAAAGTTCCTGAAAGAAACGTCGTAAAGTTTGATCCAAGTGTATCTTTTGAACAAGGAGCATTCTTTGAACCTTCTACCGTAGCCCTGCACGGTCTTAACCGGCTTAATTATAAAGGCGGACAAGATGTGGCAATTCTTGGCGGAGGAACAATTGGACTTTTCACTGCTCAGTGGGCAAAAATATTTGGAGCAAAAAGAGTTTTTGTATTTGATATAGATAATGACAGGCTTGACATTGCCAGAAAATTTGGTGCAGATGTCACAATTAACACCCTTGACAAGGATTTCAAAGAAATTGTAAAAGACATGACAAATAACAGGGGTTTTGCTTATGTTTATGAAACTGCAGGTGTAGATGTGACAATGAAGCTTGCGTTTGAACTTGCAGGAAACAAAGCGGAAATTTGTTTTATAGGGACTCCGACCAGAGATCTTGTGTTTACCCCCGGTCTTTTCGAAAACATGAACCGTAAAGAATTTAACCTGACAGGCTCCTGGATGTCCTACAGCGCACCGTTTCCGGGACAGGAGTGGAAATTGACGGCACATTATTTCTCAACAGGTGAACTAAAGTTTGATGAAAGTCTGATATTCAGGAAGCTGCCCTTAAGCAGAATAAAGGAAGGTTTTGAAATGTACAAAAAACCGGGCTTTGTTAAGGGAAAGATTATGATTATTAATGATTGAAAAAGGAGAGAGAAAATGGATAGGAAACATCCTTTGAGGGAAATTGTAAGAATGCAGAAAAGTGGCATTGCAAGAGGGATTTATTCAGCTTGTACCGCCAACGATTATGTTATCGAAGCAGTGATGGAACGTGCTCTTAAACGCAATGAATATGTACTTATTGAAGCTACTGCAAATCAGGTAAACCAGTTTGGCGGGTATACAGGCATGACCCCCGAAGACTTTAAGGAATTTGTATACACTATCGCAAAAAAGGTGGATTTTCCTGTCGATATGATCATTCTCGGGGGTGACCATTTAGGGCCGTTAACGTGGAAGAATGAGAAATCTGCCGAAGCTATGGAAAAGGCGGTAGAGCTGGTAAGACAGTATGTCCTTGCAGGATTTACAAAGATACATATCGATACAAGCATGCACCTTGGTGATGATGACAAGGGAAAACGGCTTGATACTGAGATCATCGCAGAAAGAGGGGCAGTGTTGTGCAGTGAAGCTGAGAAAGCCTTTGCCCAGCTTAAAGAAGCAAACCCTAATGCGGTACAGCCTGTATATGTTGTCGGAAGTGAAGTCCCTATACCGGGAGGCAGCCAGGAAGAGGATGAAGGAATACAGGTTACAAAGGTTGAAGACTTTGAGGATACGGTAGAGACTTTCAAAAAAGCCTTCTTAAAACATAATCTTCATAGTGCATGGGAAAACGTAGTTGCCATTGTTGTCCAGCCCGGAGTTGAATTCGGGGATGAAACAATTCACGAGTACAACCGTGAATCAGCCAGGGAGCTTTGTAATGCGCTCAGGAAGTATCCAAATCTTGTATTTGAGGGCCATTCAACAGACTACCAGACAGCAGAGGCTTTAAAGCAGATGGTGGAAGACGGCATCGCCATTTTAAAGGTAGGGCCTGCATTGACTTTTGCATTGAGGGAAGGCTTGTTTGCCCTTAATCATATTGAAAACGAGCTTTTCAGGTATAATCCTGACATACAATTATCCAACTTTATAAACGTACTTGATGACTGCATGGGCAAAAATCCAGAGTATTGGAAGAACCACTATCACGGAAACGGAAGTAAAATAAGAATAGCCAGAAAATACAGTCTTTCCGACCGGTGCCGTTATTACCTTCCAATAAAGGAAGTTAGGGAATCCCTTGAACTTATGATTAGCAATCTTAGAAGCACAACCATACCGCTCACATTGATAAGTGCATTTATGCCCCTCCAGTACAGAAAGATTAGAAACGGGCTTCTGAAAAACGATCCGGAGGCACTTTTGAAGGACCGAATCGTGGACTGTATAGATGACTATATATATGCAGTAACTCCTGATATTACTCTGGAAAATGCGAGATGCAAATAATTAGCAAATGCAGAAGTAAAAATGATAGTGTAAAAAGTCAGTAAGTAAATAGAGAAGAAAGTAATAAGAAAGTAGTAAGAAGGTAAAAGAAAGTAAAAAGGAAGTAATAAGAAAGTAGTAAGAAAGTAAATAGATAAAAAAAGAAAGGACTGAATGAACAATGTTAAAAGGAATACCTTCAATTCTATCGCCGGAACTTTTAAAAGTATTAATGGAAATGGGACACGGAGATGAAATTGTAATTTCAGACGGCAATTTCCCTGCTGCCAACTACGCGCAAAGATTAATTCGCTGTGACGGACATAATGTACCCGAGCTTCTGGACGCCATTTTAAAGTTTTTCCCGCTGGACGCCTATGTTGATGCACCTGTAGCACTTATGCAGGTTGTCCCGGGGGATAAAGTGGAAACACCCATATGGGATGTTTACAAACAAATCGTCACGAAGCATGAAGCTGTTAACAACAAGTTTGAGCATATTGAAAGGTTTGCCTTTTATGAAAGGGCCAAAAAAGCATACGCTATCGTAGCTACAGGAGAAAAGGCACTGTATGCAAATATAATTTTGAAAAAAGGTGTCGTAGTAGAATAGCAGATTAAGTTCTTGAATTTAAAATGCTCACAAGAAATTTTAACTGGGATGCGAAAAGACAAATTTGAATTAGGATATTTTAATTTGAATTTTAATTTAAAATGTAAAGGAGAGGTTGTTATGACAAATGTAAATGACAGAATTGATCCTAAATTAGTGCCAACGAGAACTTTGCGCGGTGGTGAAAAAATACCTGCCATTGGTATGGGCACATTTGGTTCGGACCGCTTTACAGCCGAGCAGATAGCTGAAGCTGTGAGGGGTGCGGCTGAGGTTGGTTTCAGGCTTTTTGACTGTGCATCGGTTTATGGAAATGAAGATTTAATCGGTGAAGTTTTTCAGGACATTATGAAATCCGGGATAAAGAGAGAAGAGCTGTTTATAACATCCAAGGTATGGAATGACATGCATGGAAAAGGAGATGTCCTGCTTTCCTGCGCAAAATCACTTAAGGACCTGAAACTTGACTACATTGATTTGTACTTTATCCACTGGCCGTTCCGCAACTTCCATCCCAAGGGGGCACCACCGGATTACCATAATCCTGACGCAAAACCATACAACCACGAAGAATACATGGAAACCTGGTACCAGATGGAACGCCTCCAAAAGGCCGGTTATGTAAGGTATATTGGAACATCCAATATGACCATTCCAAAGCTGAAACTGTTACTGCGTGATTGCACTATCATGCCTGCAGCCAATGAGATGGAACTGCATCCATGCTTCCAGCAGCCGGAGTTGTTCCAGTTCTGCCTTGACCATGGTATACAGCCTATCGGATTTTGTCCTATTGGGTCACCAACACGTCCTGACCGTGATAAGACGCCAGATGATGCAGTAGATATTGAAGATCCTGTAGTTGTTAAAATTGCAAAAGCGCATAATGTTCACCCGGCAATTATTTGCATCAAGTGGGCAGTTCAGCGCGGACAGATTCCTATTCCATTCTCTATTTACTGCAATGAATATGCCAGCAACATCAGGTGCGTGACAGAAGATCCTCTCACTGAGGAAGAAATGAAAGAGCTTGCTACGGTCGATAAGAATTGCAGGCTTATTAAAGGACAGGTATTCCTGTGGGATGGTGCAAAAGGATGGGAAGACCTGTGGGATATAAACGGAGAGATCACAACAAGATAGTAAATTGCTGAACGATTTAAAGCATGCTCAGCATAAGGACACTGCTATAATAAACTATAAATTGAATAAAATATAGCAGTGTCCTTTGTTTACAACCATTTTTTGCACAATTGATGGAAGTATATAGCATACTTTATAAAGCGGCTGGCCACAAAAGGTATTGATTTCATAAATATACTAGCCACGATCAATGATATACTCATAATATATACATTTTACATTACTGCAAGATTATATGTAGTTGTAAAACTATTCATTATGTATTGATTATGTAATTAAAATAAAGCAGAAGATAATTTCTCCTACAGCATTAACCTTCTGTATTCAGATGGAGTGCAATTCTTATATTCTCTGAATTTTTTAATAAAATAGCTGAAATTATCAAAACCAACTTCAAGAGCTATATCCATGATTTTAAGATTTTCATCCTCCAGAAGCCTTATTGCCTGATTTATACGAAAACAATTAATATATTCAACCGGTGTTTGCCCTGTGAGGGATTTAAAAAGCCGGCAAAAGTGATAACGGGTTAAGTTTGCTTCCTTGGCAAGGTCATCAATGCTAATTTTATCCTGGTAGTTTTCTTTTATAAAATTCAATACTTTTTTCAGTCTTTCGGTTTTATACTGCTTTACTGTACTTTTTTGTGGCAGGCAGATTATGGCATTGTTTGCAAAGAGCAGAGAAAAAATCTTAAAAATTGAGGATTTGATATCCATCTCATAGCCTTCGGCTTTTGAGGTAAAAGAGTTGATTATATTTCTTATATGCTCCAGGATTGCCTTTCCCCAGCTGTTTTTTTCAGTAATTTTTTGCGGAAGTTTATGCCTGCCGCCGGCCAAAGGTGCGAAATAGCGGTCATAGCAGATATCCTGCGGACTGCTGCACAGTAATTCCAGTGAAAATACTACTGCGTGGTATACACAATAAGAATGATCAAGAGAATATCCTGAATGTATTTCTCCGCTGTTTATTAAAATTGCTTCATTCTCATGAAGTTCTACCGGTACGGAATCAATTTGAAAGACAGCTTTGCCCTTACTCATGTATAAGAATTCAATTTCATCATGCCAGTGGTAATCGAGCAAATGCTCCTTGTATCCAAGGTCATTGTTGTATACACACAGCGGAAAAGAGCTGTTTCCGTGACTGA
Source organism: Clostridiaceae bacterium (assembly GCA_012840085.1). GTDB lineage: Bacteria > Bacillota > Clostridia > Acetivibrionales > DUMB01 > DUMB01. The sequence continues at coordinate 929 of DUMB01000019.1, read as the reverse complement.
CATTTTCTTTCAGAAGTCTTTTATCACTCAAAGCAAATCACACTTCCATTTTTCACAATAGTAATAGGTATTGACATACTAATAGCAATAATGTGTTATTCATCAGCAAAAACAAGCAAGATTTTACTGAATATAAAGCATTATAATTATATCATAAAGATAAAAACAAGGACAGACCTTTAAAGTTCAACTGAAATATTGAGGTATTTAAATAACTGATGTTTTTAAAGAATAACTTGTTTGGAGGTCACAAAATGAGTTTCTATGACATTACCTTTGTAGGGCACATGTGCTATGACGAAATAACCCCATACATGGGCGAAACAAAGACAGCTCCGGGAAGCGCAGTACTATGCGGAGCTTCGGTTTCGGCAAGAGTGGGAAAAAAAGTAGCTGTAGTAACAAAAATGTCTGAAAAAGATAAAGACATCCTAAAGCCTATGGAGGATTTGGGAATAGATGTTTTTCTCATCCCTTCGGATGAAACCACATTTTCGGTGGTTATCCACCCTTCTGAAAATGTTGATGAGAGAAAGCTGATAATTAAAAAAAGCGCCGGGATTATTAAAATAGATGAAATTCCGGTACTTAAAACAAAATTTATGCATCTTGCAGGTATATCCGACACTGAATTTGATATGAACCTTATCAGGGGTTTAAAAGCGAAAGGATACGATCTGTCAATAGATATGCAGAGCTTTGTCAGGCAGGTAGACCCGGTTACAAAAGAAATCTCTTTCGGAGATGTTCCGGATAAAAAGGAAATAGCCAGGCTGATGAGCAAAATCAAGCTGGATATTGTGGAAGCAAAAGTTCTGACAGGTACAGACGACCTGGAAAAAGCTGCGGTTATTTTTGAGCAATGGGGGTGCCCCGAAACTGTAATAACACATGCTGACGGCGTTTTAGCCAGAGTTGGTGGTAAAACC
>DUMB01000018.1 GCA_012840085.1 Clostridiaceae bacterium | reverse complement strand
ATAATGGAAAGGTGATTTTTTTGTATAACGCCTGTCGCGCACCCGCATAGCGGGTGGTTTTTTGTTTCGCATGGCTCATTTCTCGCCTGAGAAACTCGCTCATGCTCAACAGGCTAAAGCCCATAATTAAAAACCTTTCATCTCCTCTTGAGGAGACGAAAGGTTTATCTTCCGCGGTACCACTCCAGTTAATACATAGCACGCTAATTTAACGTGATGTATTCACTCATTGTTCAACCCTTTAACGGGGGAAACCGTTCAGGCTTACTAAATCATAAACTAATAAATCACCATAGAATGAATCAATATTCTTCAGCCTGAAAACTCAGTGGGCGAGCTTCATCAGAATAGCCGCTGACTTTCACCAGCCGTCAGCTCTCTTAAGGCTATTGCCCTGACTACTATTCCCCTTCATCATTTTTCCTATATATACTTTTTATACTGTTGCATTATGTATATCAAGAATCAAAAACATTTAATAAATTTTATAATTATACATTTTATTAGTAATGTTACTATGAAACTGCCTGTAGTGTCAATACTATTTTTTCCTTTTATATCTATTCCTTTTACAGATTTTAAAATGAATTGATATTATTCATTAATTATTCTGTTACAAAAAGCAACATTCCCTCTTGTATTATTTTGAAAATGTTATCATAATATAAGATAATTTAACTTGTTGTGCAATCATTCCTATAGCCGGGCTTTCGTGCTTAAGAGCTGATAAAAACCAGTTCCGGTGCTCTCCACAATGCAATTTCATAGCATAACAAGTTAATTTATACAATTACAAGTAATTGATTAAACTATAATGTGTACTGAAAACGAGCATATTTGAAAAAAGTTTGTTTTTAAGGATTAAGACGCTGACTTCTGGCAATAGATGTTCAGTTGATGCATTTACTGTTTAGTATTATTATTACAAACTACTAATAATCATAGCGGGGGTAATGAATAACATGAAAAAGAAAGAAGGCAATAAGAAGTTTTCTGTAAAAGATTACTCGATTAATGCTCTGAATTATATGGCTCAAGGCCTTTTCTCCTCACTTATAATTGGCCTTATCTTAAAACAGATTGGGGATTATTCGGGAATTTCTCTGTTGTCGCAATTTGGGAAAATTGCCCAACTTTTGATGGGGCCTGCCATAGGAGCGGCAGTTGCTTACGGAGTAAAAGCACCAGCTCTGGCCATATTTTCTTCACTTATTACAGGAGCAATAGGTGCTCAATCTTTGATTCTTACCGAAGCAGGTACATATTCAATTCAGATTGGCGAACCTGCAGGTGCATTAATTGCTGCGCTTATAGGTGCTGAAATAGGCAGACTTGTCAACGGAAAAACCAAGCTCAATATTATATTGGTTCCTGCCTCTACAATAATTGCGGGAGGACTTGCAGGTACCTTTGTCAGCCCTGTTATGTCCTCAGTAATGACAGCTCTTGGACAGATGATCAATTATGCTACAGAACTCCATCCTGTTCCAATGGGCATAATTGTGTCTACTCTTATGGGAATGATACTGACTGCCCCCATCAGCAGTGCTGCTATAGCCATAGCACTAAAGCTGAGTGGTCTTGCAGCCGGAGCTGCCACTGTAGGGTGCTGCGCCCAGATGATCGGGTTTGCAGTTGCAAGTTTCAGAGAAAACAAATTCGGCGGACTGATCTCTCAAGGTCTTGGAACTTCCATGCTGCAGGTTCCCAACATTATTAAAAACCCTTTGATATGGATTCCGCCTACACTGACCAGTGCAATTTTAGGGCCTATTGCATCTGCTGTTTTTAAAATGAGAAGCATTCCTACCGGAGCCGGTATGGGTACCAGCGGGTTGGTAGGGCAGTTTGCCACAATAGAAACTATGGGCTTAAGTTCCCTGCCTGCTATAATTCTTCTGCATTTTATAGCTCCTGCAGTTTTGACCCTAATCTTCTCGGAGTTTATGCGCAAAAAAGGATGGATTAAGTACGGAGATATGAAGCTGGATGTTTAATATAGAACTGGGTATTCCGGATATTTAATTTATATTTATTTTAGATATAAAACCGGATATTAAATATAAAACCGGATATTTTTCATATTTATTTAAAGAGGACATACTTTGTCCTCTTTAAATTTATCCTGACAATAATGACAATAGTGATAACCCACGTTCTTTGTAAACTTGAAGCACATGATAGCATTCAACTATTGATAAACCTTTACATTCCATCTTAGATTTATGTGTGCATAATGAACCAAATCACCTCTATAAGACAATATATAATTGAATAGCTATTCCGGGTGAATATGATGGATTGTATTTATATCTTAGTATTCATCTGTATTTCATTACATTACCGGTAACTGTATCAGAAAATCATCAAAGAGATTGTACCATGCGGAAAGGAGAATGGTCTTGGACAATATGGAAATTGATAGCCTTGTGGTGATGTATGGTAAAGCTGTTTATGGGTTCTGCCTTAGACTGGCAAAAAACAAAGATATTGCAGATGACCTATATCAGGAAACCTTCTTAAAAGCGCTGGAATTGAGTAGAAAAATTGATAAAAGCAATAATCCGAAAGGATTCCTCATTTCTATTGCAGTTGGATTATGGAAGAACAATTGCCGTAAATATGCCAGACGTCAAAGGTTAGCTCCCGAAGGAGAGCTGAATGAAGATAGCGCAAGCGGATTTGTGTGCGATTCATCAACACCGGAAGAAATTGTCATATTTAGAGAGCGATGTGCTGTAATACGGAATGAGGCGGATAAACTCAATGACAAGCTTAGAATACCCCTGTACATGTATTACACTGCGGAAATGTCCGTAAAGGATATAGCATCAGCTCTAAGAATTCCGCAAGGTACAGTAAAAAGCAGGCTCCACAAGGCTCGAAAAATTTTAAAAAATGTTTTGGAGGTTTATTAGTATGGAAAAGTATGAACAACTGGAACAATTGCTGTCACAAGCTCTTTCCTCAACAGATGAACCCAGTGAAGCTCTGAACCATAAACTAAAGTGTAGGCTAATAGAGAATAAATCCATAATAAAGCCAGTCCGTAAAAGAATAGCAGTTGCCTTAATTGCTGTCGTTGTCCTTATAATGTCAGGCTCAGTATTTGCATTCTGGCGGCTTCTCAGCCCGAAACAGGTTGCCGAAAACCTTGGAGATGAGACTCTTGCGAAGGCTTTTGACAGCGAAGATGCAATCCAAATCAATAAATCCATGACTTCAGGCGATTTTACCTTTACATTAATGGGAATCACCTCCGGCAAAAACTTAAGCGATCTAACAAATTCCGCACAGGATATCCATCCTGACAGGACATATGCAGTTGTCTCAATCACGAGAAAAGACGGAAGTCCAATGCCTGAAATCAGTGATGAAAGTTACGGTCAGACTACTTTTATAGTCTCTCCCCTTATTAAGGGACAAAAACCCTGGCAGGTAAATATATTCACCATGAATGGCGGTTACAGTGAATGCATCGTCGACGGGATAATATACAGAATTATTGAATGCGACAGCATTGAAATGTTTGCCGACAGAGGTGTGTATCTTTACGCCGGCACCGGAAGTTTCATTGACAATCAAAAAGTTAGTTACAATGAAAAAACCGGTGAAATAACAATTAATACAAACAGTAAAGAAGCCGGAGTGCTTTTTGATTTGCCTCTTGACGTAAAGAAAGCGGACCATGAAAAAGCTGAAAAATATCTCAAAGAATTATTAAATCCTGAAGAATTATTAAACCCTGCACCTCAATCCACAACAAATAATGAGTATTTCACCGACTGGGATGATGAATTTGCCGATGGTATTGTAATCCCTGAATCCATAAAAGAAGTTACTTATGATGAAAATGGATTTGCATGCTATGAATACAACGGTAGTAAGGTTAAAACTGATCTTAACTTCCTGTTTAAGGAAGGAGAAACTGGTATATGGAAAATAGTATGCGTAAACGGGGATGAAAATGAAAAGACAGTCATACAATTCTTAAAGAATGAAAGTGGTGTAGTCACAGGCAGGACAGTTAAAAAGGCAAAATAACCATAATACAGTAAAAAATTAAAGTTCATTTTTCTTTCGTGAAGTCCGCCTAATGCCCAACAGGCTAAAGCCCATAATAAAAAAGCCCTGAACAGGGCTTTTTTTATGGCTCTAATTATATGCTTTATTCACTTTAGGATGAATCGCTGCCCCCAAAACTATTTGCTATCTCTCCTGAAGCACTAACCAATCCGCCAAGCACTGCATTCTTGAACTCATCATTGGCATCTATTTTCCAGCTGTTTTCATGCCTGGATAGTTTGATGTCAATAGCCGATGTTTTTATTTCGTTGTAATCTCTTTTTAATAAATCTGTAAACATCTGTTTTGCCTCTGCCATCATCTCTTCTTCACTTTTTGCCTCACTTTCAGCAAAAGCATAACTCAATGCAGCATTATCTCTTTCTTTACCGGAAGATATAACCTTTTTATAGAAGCAGATATTGAAAGAAGTAGCAATTTTATTTTCGGAAGGGCAAAGACACATCATCCAATCTTATGTTTAAAAAAAAATCGTGTACGATGACAAAGCTGACATCGACACGATTGTGACTTTTGATGGTGGAGCTAAACCGTACCAGTTTAAATCCACAATATCAATCCGAAACTATAGACACAAAACCCGACTTCACAAGAGATGACAAAATTTTACCGACACTGTGGCCGGGTATTTCCTGCAAAATATAGCCCCGTAATGGGGCCGTTTTTATACTTAATCTTTATATGCCTTAAACCAGATGCCACCGCTGCCATCGTATTTCCTACCAAATACAAGTTTAGGTTTGGCATCATCTTTTCTAACTTCATACACTGCCCAACCTTCGTGCGACGCTCCTTTATATAAGCTTGCTCTTAATTGCGGCTCAGGCGCTACTGCAAAAGTGAAATCATAATCTTTGCCGTCAGACGATACTAGATCAATATCTACCTCGCCTGTCAAATTAAATTGTTTGCCTTCGTCAATATCTAGGAGTTTAAAATAGATTTTAGCTAATAAATATTCGCATCCTTCAGGGGCAGGATCGTTGAACATATTTGCTTCCTGCACCATTTTCCATGCTTCTTCTCCTCTAACAATCTCTTTTACGGACATTTCAACTTTATATTTCTGCAGAAGGTCTTCTACCTCGATTACTTGCGTTGTGTTCAACGGAGCTGGATTCGAATAACTATATCCTGTTGTTACAGGTGTGGTATCTTTATCTTTCGATGTAACCAGTATTTTTTTATTCTTTCCGTCCCATTCTACTTTTGCCCCCAAGGCTTCTGCTAATGCTCGCGCCGAAACATAGTTCGTTCCATCAACAGAGCCCTCCAGGATAACTGTTACCATATCGGTGTTGACTGTTTTTCCGTCAACTTCAAGTTTAATGGTGTCATTAAAGAATGCTTCTTTAATTTTACCTGCTGCAAAAGTCGTTATAGTGAGCATAAGTATAGCTCCAATAAGTAAGCCGGATAAAAACTTTTTCATGGACAATACCCCCTCAATATAGTTTTATCCACATTATACACAAGTTGCCAACGATTATCAACATAAGGTATAAAAATAAAGCCCCTAGGAAACCAGGGCTATGTTATAACTTCAGTATTCTTGATATTACTACTGCCAGTTCTTCTCTTGTGACAGGCTTCTGTGGATTGAAGTTTCCTTTTTCATCACCCATCATTATACCTGCTTCTTTAACTTTTCTTACTGCATCCTTCGCCCAGGATGAAACTTTATCGAAATCGTTAAACACTTTACTTCCCCCCTTAAATATGCGCTCATAGCAATTTGCAATCTCCTGTATCTTTGCATCTGTGTTATACGCCAGTTGAGCATGATTACAATGCTCCACAATAAATACATGCTTCAATCCATAGTTGACACCGTGACGCAGAATTCCATAATAGTCTTGGCTTGGATCCGTTGTGGATCTCCGCGTGTATAATCCCCTGAATTTTATTCCCAAAGCTTTTGCAATTTCTTTCCCGATATACTCGGCCGGTTCTCTGTCCTCAGGCTTGTTAAAGCTATATATCACCATGGTACCTTCTGTGCTCTTTGGATTATCCGGTGGTATCCAATCCGTATGTAAGGATACCAATGTATCACACCCTGCAGCCTTTGCACGTCTGACACGCTCCATTAATGTTATATCCCGGCCATCTTCTCTGGTGATGTAGAACCCTTTTTGCTTCAGCAAAAGCCCGAGCTTAAGCATTGCATTTCCTTCGTAATATCCATTAGGACCTGCATTCGCCCCCGCATAATGTCCTGGATCAAAGCCTACTTTTCCCCAGTTCATTTATCACCACCGTCTTCCTTCGGTATTTTTACCATCTTTCCGCTGCTATCCTTGACGTATCCGAATGCTTTTTGTAGAAATGGCGGCACCGGTAACCCTATGCCTACAAGAGATTCAAGAATAGATAAACCCTCGTTGCCTATAAGATACAGCGTAACTGCCAAGCCTAGCACTCCTCCAGTACTAAAAGCAAGACCGGCGTCCTGAGCAACTGTTGAAATTACAAAGTCCAGTAGAAAGCCAATCAACACAAGTACAATGTAAAATAGTTTTTTAACAACCCCTTGCACACCTTTTTTTCTATCAAAAGCACCTTGCATCAGGGCCAGCGTTATGCCAGCAATATAATCCAGCATAAGAAATATTGCCAATACCATAAGCACGGCATCAATTCTATTCGCCAAGTACGCCCCAAGGCCAATGACTGCACCAACAAGACCTTTTGTGGTAGCATTTTCTGTCATAATTCCACCTCCAAAATAAGTATTAAAAAAGAGCCTTATTCAGGTTCCCTTGTTTCTTCAGGTAATTCAAACTGCTCAGGATACTTCGTAGATAGTATTAAAAGTATCTGTTTTTTTCTTTCTTCGCCCATCGGGATAACATCGGCCATACCTACACCTCCTCCAGCTCAATTCGTGGGGTTCCATTTGTTGAAGCTATCTTCCATTTGTAATACTTCCCATTTGAATCATCTATTACAACATATCTACTGTCGTAGTAGGCATATTCCATCTCTGGAATTAATGTTGTTTCGGGGTCAATGCGCAGCTCATACCAGCAGATATCTCCCGCCTGTAGGCTTGATGACGTAAAGCCGTTCTTAGCTTCGTTTAGTGTACATGTGTTAGTTACATCGATTTCAATGCCACTTTCAAGGTCGACTTTTGTAACTTTGTCTATGCTCGTAAAAGTAAACCCTTCCAGAGTAATGCCCTGTCCATAAAAATCGGCATCACCAAGGACAGGTTCGCAGTATATTGTTCCACTCGGCTTTGATGTAAGAGTCTGCGGATAATATTTGGTAATAATTTGTTCGGCTAGTTGGTAGATTAGTTTTGTTCCCTTTGATTGCAACCATGCTTTTGCTTTTGTATTATCAATAGCACCAGAAATTTCGGATTTTGGAATTTTTATAAAAATCCTTCCATCAGCTCTAAAACAAATTGCATAATCATCCAACACATTAAACTGTGAATTTAAAATGTATCTATTATTAGGATAATTAATCGTATAAAAACTGTCTGCATTATTAATGATATAATTAGGTGTTTTTGGATATGTAAGAAGCTGCATCATCCAAAAATTACTTGTATCACCCAAATCATTATATTGCCAATCATATTCCCATAATCTCCACTCATCACTAACTCTCTGTGTCTTAATCCCACTTAACACATCATACTCATCACAAACCCCATTCGGCAGTCTCCGCAGTTCGCCACAGTTGACGTAAACGGATTGTTCAGTATAGGGTTCGTATTCTGTTGCAGTTGTGCCTTCTTCTACTTGTAACGTATCTATATCTATATAGCTGGTTGCTGTTGTATTCCCATAAGTCAATTCTAAACATTTTATGCTCTTTCCTGCCGGTGTGGTATATATAATATTATGCCAAGATGTATTCTGAATCACTGTAGAAAGTCCATAAGTGCTGCCATCCGTAAATCGTATTACTAAATAGCCTCCGTTCGAAGATGCAATCGACCTCTTATATGCTAGTTGAAAAGTATATCTTGTATTCGGCTTAAAATAACCCTCCAAAAAGGGTTTATTTAAATAACTTGAATGACCTACTATTGCTATGACATTCCTTTCATCAACTACTGTTCGGTAGGCATAAGTGGGAGTGACGGTTTTAATAATCTCTTTTTCGGCAAATTCTCCTCCAAAGATATTCTTCCCCACACGCCTAATTCGGTACGAACCTTGCGCATGTTCCACCACATTTTCCCTATAGGCATACGTTCCGTCAAAATACTCAGTAAATATTTCCTTCAATTCTTCTTCAGTTTTATTATATAGTGGGCTGCTTGAATCTCCTAAATCAATAACCATCCAATTTCTTAAATAAGCTTTTGGGTTGATGTCATAAAATCCACTTATACTAAAGGTCAATGTTGTGGGACTATCGGATATCATGGATATTAATTCATACTGCTGATTATCATAAACTCCCCGAAATTGGGACCCAGCAGTAATCTCAATGCCGCAATTTACACACTGAATTTCACCTTGGACATAATACCTATGTCCAGGTTTAGGTGCCAATGTCTGGGCCATATAAAAGTAATATTCTTCACCCGTAAAGTTAATTGTCAGTATACCACTGTATGGATAAATTTGCAAAGGGTCAATATTCAATATCTCCCAGGCGGACATATCATGGAAATTACCGCCTTTAAGAATATTTTCTACCACATTAAGTCGAGTATTACCCTTCAAAACAAACTTACCAAATGGGCCATTTGCAGCATTCTTAGGCAGGCTTGCAATATCGGTAAATGTGCTTTCCAATACCGTTGGCTCCATGTTTATATTTGCCTGAGTTAATGCGTGAAATTGCTCCTCTAGTGGTGATAATCTTTTTTCAGTCGCCAATTGCAGCTTTTTAAGTTTGTTCTGTAGAAACGCAAATAAAGCAAAACTCATGAAATCACCACCCACTGGCTACCATCAGACTGGTAAATTACATCAAGGTTGCCCACAATCATGAATGTTGCGCCTACTGGTACGCTGCTCGCCGCGGGTCTATCGCTTAATGACTTGCCATAGTATTCCATGTCGCTTTTAGCAATAGTGACCTTTCCTATATTGTTACTTCCCTCGGGCAGGGGGTCAGTAATCTTTTTAATTCCATCGGTATTTTTTATTTGAGTGAGTGTTGTATGGATGGTATCAATTATGTTCCTTATTGTAGTTTGATTTGTTGCTGTTGCCGCACCTGTGGGTAATGCAGAATTAGATACTGTTACATTACCCAGGGCAGTTACAATAGCAGTTAACAGAGCTTCTAGGTCTATGGGATTACCATCTGCGTCGTAAAGCTCAACCCTGCTTGCACCATTTCGGCCCTGAAGCGCTTCGTAAGTATCCTGTATAGGATTGTAATATTGCGGTATGGGCTTACCATCCACGTCCTTTTTTATTGCTGTAGTATTGTACGCCATTTAACTCCCTCCCTTTATTCAAACGCAATCCACTCAAGGGTCCGACTGGTGCCTGTCATAAGCGCGCCCTCGTCAACAGAAAAACCATCATCTGTGACTACTATGCCGTTGGACAGCACAGAACCGCCAATTTGATCTATCGTTTGTGTGTTCACATTAAGTCGATATGTGTGCACAATCTTGTAATGTGATACACCTGCCCCTGCTTGTAGTAATATCTGTCTAACATAGTAATATGGATTGCTAAAGTACGAATTATAAATCATAACGGCCGAAGGTTTAAACGGAAGTCCCGTAACAACTAAGCCTGAGTTTGGGTTATTGCTTATTACCCCACTTGCCCATTTCTTCCAGTCCACCCCTAAAACCTTGCCCAAGCCATTGTGATACCCCATAGGAATACTTTGATCTGTTTTACCAGGAGTGATTACAAGAGCACCTATATTAGGCATTGTGCCTGTTCGTTTCACACCCCCCTGGTAAAAGGTCCTTCCAGTTAAGACTTGGCTTACACTTGCATTTGCATCTTTAGAGATATCTTTTATCTTATTTGCAAGCTCCTGATAGCTATTTTCAATAGTAGCCGACTGATTCATTGTATTAAGGGCGTCAACAATTGCACTTTTTTTGGTCTCTATCTCATCCTTCAAAAATGCTATATTGCCTTCGATTCTGTTGAAGTCCCGGCTTCGCGGTTTAATTGGGTTTGTCAGCCAGTCGGTTTTGGGTGTTTGCCATGCCATAATATCACCTCAGTAAGTATTTGAGATATTCAATATTGCTCTCTATCCTTTGAAAATCATATCTTGTAACTACGTCACTATCTTCCCAATCAGTCTTAGGTTCCTGCCACATTTATAACGCCCTCCTCCCGGATAGCTTAGCCCTCAAATATCCAGCATACTCCAACTCCTGTTTTGTAATATAGTAATAGCCTTTATTAGCCTCATCTCCATTTCCTCTTGTATAGTCATCAACCATGATGATGTCTCCCAAAGTTAGAGCAGGGTTTCCCCTCCATTCCAGCTCTAAATCTCGCCTCGGATTTTTGTAATATTGTAAGAGTTTATCTGCAATGGTTTCAGCTATTGTCTGGGTCTGTATAAGAGGGTTTGAGGACATGGTAAATTCAATTACACCGTTATCGGCTATGCTTATATCGTCCTGCTTTATAACGGTATATTTTGTTGTCTTTAAGGGTTTACCATAGGCTGAAAGGGTAAAACTTCCAGCAATAGCACTACTTACAGTTACCTCAGCGCCCCAAGCATATATTTTGCTGTCGGTTATTGTCCCAGTACCAGATAAACTTATTGTCACATCCATACAAGGCACATTGTTAAATTGGATGTTTACTGTTTTTGTCTCTCCTGCTGCAATGCTTATTGCTTCGCTACTACTATAGACTTCCTCAACAGCCCCGACCGTTAATGGCTGAACTTCAACAATAACTCTATTCGCAATGTCTGATTGGCGACTTGGATTATCCTTTTTAAAGTAGTCAGTTGGTGATATTCCATAGGCATCAATTACTTCAAATTCTGCAGGATGTTCTGACTGCAAAAACGCTGTAGTTGTTTTTTCCAAGATTCTGTTCAGTGTATAACTTGGACCCTCAAATCGTATTATTCCATTGCGGTCACAGTATACTTGACCAAGGCAAGCCTCCGCAATTTTTCTAAGAGCCTCTCGGTGTGACTGTTGTTCAAAATAAGCATATGGTACTATATAATCTTTCAGTTCATCATCAAGCCAATAATAATCAGTTGGTACTTGTGCATCTTCAAGCACTATTTTTGCTAAGTCATACATACTTTTATTGATTTGTACAGTTGATGTAGTATAAGTTGTGCTGTTTAATCTGTCTAATCTATCTCTGCCTTTGGTACTGGCTATGACTCCATCTTCTGGCACAGTCCAATCCCTGGACCAAAATACCCCCAGAGGCACTAACTCACTTTCTGTTCCTATCCAAGCTCTTATTTTTCTATTTGCTTTCACAAGTCCATATAAAGGACTTTGCCTGTTCCCTGTATCAAATTTTCGACTTTCGTTATTTAACTTTATTTCTATTTCATTACTACTGATATTCCCGACTGGCAAAGACCCATGAGAGACTTCCTTTTCTTCGATTAGATTTATTGATATAATATCCTCACCCTCATATGTCTCCTGAATAGATGTAATAAATTCTGCGATTTTTGCTTGTCTGCCAGCATGACTCCACTTGGTAATGGTTAGCACCATTTTTGCTACATCGGTTATAGTTGGATTAAGAGCTTTGGTCCATCTAACCTTGGTATTCCCATTAACTGTTTCGGTATATTTTAAGTTATTTGAGGCATCGTACAATCTTATTGTAAAGTTAACCGGGTATTCCCCCCTCTGGTTATCCCCTACAACCTTAAGCTGCCATATTGGTCTTGAAATAAAGGTTGCAATTAGAGTTGGATATGGTGATGAAAAATTTCCATTGCTGTTAGATAGCTGCGTTCCCCACCAACCCATCTGACCTTCTAATTCTGTCGTAGGAGCCAGTATGTATTCTCCAAGCTCCCAGCTTCCGTCTAAGCTTGCTATTTTCCCTATTACATTTTCCACGCCATCGGCCACCTGTTTTGGGTAACTTATTCTCGCATTATCACTTGTTGTGATTTCTATACTTTGGTCAAGTTCCGGGTCAGAGTAATCTATCTGTATCTTTGCATAAACGTCCCGGATTGGTGCCCTGATTTCGTCCTGAAATTTTTGAGAAGTTGGTATCATGACATCACCTACCTCTCGATTAAATTGAATTTGATATCTTTGTACCGGATAACTCCATTTTTATAGTCTAGGGTACCAATGGACCTATCCCCGCAATAAAATACACCTGTCCTTTTTGCGTTGTCCTGCGGGTCTATGTATTCAACCTCAAAAAAAACCGGGCTGACTAAATTCAGGACCCAGCTTACATCTTCCTTAGATAAATACTTCCAACTAAGTTCTAATTTTCGCTTTGTCGCTATTCGGTCAATTACCATTGTACCTGCGGCATTTCGCTCAGCTTTACTTATGTCCATTATCCCCACAATAAAATCACTAGGGGCAGGTATGTCTGCCCCATTAATTTTGAGCATATTCCCGCCCCTCCTTTACGTTGTTCTAAGGATAGGCTTGTAACCTAACCTTATTGCTTCTTCATTCAATCTGTTTAGCAGTACTCGTCCAACTCTCGTGCCATCCATCTCCAGGATTATCTCTGAACCATCGCTGCTATTTGCACTGCTGACTTGGTTAGCAGCTAACACAGCACTACCAACAGCGCTGGCTATAATGTTGACTAAATCGTCCAATGGAGATATAACCTCTCTGCCGCCTGGATTATCTCCCACAACCGCCACCATAGGACCATTGGTTATGCCACCTTTGGCCAGGTGCGGAATTTCTTTTATGCTAAATCCGTACCCTCCAATACCAGGCACCCAGTCGGGTACCTTGATATTATTAAGACCACGGATGAATAAGTTGATGCCCGAGATAATCCAGTTTAGAGGTATTTTGAAAATTTCCACGAGAGAATCTACGATACCTTTAAATATTAACTTAACACCTTCCCAGGCACGCTCCCAGTCGCCAGTGAATACGCCCAGCAAGAAGTCAATTATCCCGTTTAATATATCAATCAAGCCTCTAACGAGCCCGATAATTCCATTTATAACTGAACCTACAAGGTCAATGATAAAATTGAATGCTTCTCTGAATACAAATACTAGTACTTTTAGCTGTGCCTCAATGCGAGGTTTTAGCCAGTTCCAGAAGGTTATGAGGGCATCGCCAACTCTTCCTATAAAGCCTAACAAACTATCAACTAGACCCTTTAGATTGTCATCCCATATCTTTCTTAACCAGTTAACCAATCTATCCCAGACTGGTTTTATTAAATCATTCCAGAGATATAGGAACCATCCCCCAATGTCAGTTACAATACCTGCAGCACCCTCAACAATTCCTTTGCCCCAGTCATCCCAGAAGGTCCTGATACTACCCAAGGTGTCTGCCCATACAGAATTTATTAAATTTAAGCCGCCTGTGAATATGTCTACTATGCCATCCGTAAATTCCTGTATACTACCCTTGTTATTTTCAGTAAACTCTAAAATCTTTCCTGTAACAATATTAAAGGTATCTGTAGCCATAGTACCAATGAGTGTGAATGTTCCCGTATAGTTAGTAAGCATTGACTCAACAGTACTGGCTATAACATCCTTATACCCCACAATACTATTTAGCCAAGATTGCCCTATATTTTCAAACGATCCACGTATGTTATTGAATCCGCTTGATATTTTCCCGGAAGTCTCTAATATCCACGCTTGAATTGGGCCACTCATATTAACGGCGAATTCAGCCCACCCTTGAGTTATTGCCTCGAAATAATTCCCAACTATTGCAAGGCCATATTTAAACTGTGTACCTAAAACTCCACCAGCTGACTGAAATATGGGCTGTAATGAGAGTAACGCTGTCTGTGCAATTTCACCCAGATTAGACACGGATGATCTAAGATTTTCTTTTATATTGCTAAAGTTGATTTTTGCCGCACCCTGTTTAATGCCATCAAAAATATCTTTTGCGCCCCAGTTGTTATAAAACTCTTTAATTGTATCAGTCAATCCTTTGAATCTATTTTCTATCGGCGATGTGTCAAGGTCCATTTCAACTCCAGCCATTGTACCTAAATTAACAGAGCCTACTCCTCCGATATTTCCCAACTCATCGCCCATATCATCCATAGAATCTGCTGTTTTTTCTGCTAATGCATTTATTTCATCAAAGCCTGCCACAGACTTCTTTAAATCTTTTGCGGCCTTCTTTCCTGCTTTACCTACAGTTCCAAACCCTTCTTCTGCAGCATCTCCTACAGATGTCATGGCAGTGGCCTGTTCTTCTGTGCTCTGTACAAATCCACTCGTAGCCTGTGTTGCTTTTTTACCCATGACGGATTGCAACATGTTATAGAATTGTTGCAGAAAATCACGGACTTTAATAAGAATGGCGTTAAGTCCACCGAACAAGCTTTGTGTCAGAGTACCAACGGTCATACGCCAGATGTCTTTTATGGATGACGTTACGCCTTGCCAGGTGTTTTCCATTGACGCCATCATGCCGCCAAACCTTTTATTCATACCCGCTGTCAGCATTTCTACAGCCTTATATCCGGGGATCAGCCCCTTAGACACCATTTTCTGCAGCTCAGGCACAGTTGTTCCCATTGCCTCAGCTAACATCTGCCATGCAGGTATTCCGACTTCGGTGAGCTGTAACATTTCTTCTGCAGATACCTTGCCCTTGGCCTGCATCTGACCTAAGGCCAATACAATTCTGTCTATACCTTCACCGCCTGTTCCAAGAGCTGCCGCAGCATCTCCAACAGCTTGTAGTGTTGGTAAAACATTTTCTGCAGAATAACCATAGGCAAGCATACGCTTTGATGCTTCGAGTAAGTCTTCATACTCGAAAGGTGTCTTTGCCGCAAAGTCGGCCATATTATCCAAAAAGGCTTGTGCTTTTTCGGCACTACCAAGCATGGTAGTAAAGCCAATTTGTGCGGTCTGCAGCATGGAGTTAAAATCTATCGCTGCTCCTACCGTGGATTTAAAACCTTTTTTTAGTGCCTCAAACACGCCCATGCCCAGTGTTACGGAAAAGACATTTTTAAACAAGCTGCCTATCTTGGAGCCTGCTTTTTCTCCTTGCACTTCTGCTTTCTTTAAGCCTTTCTCGTACTCTTTATTGTCCAAGCCCAGCTTAGCCACTACCTGACCAACCGTCATCCTGTCTCACCTGCCTTTTGAGCGATAAAAAAGAGCCTTTCACCACGGCCCCTTTAGTCCTTTCTGCTTTGCGTCCTGTATATGTTTATCAAAGTTTTTATCTGCCTTTTGTAAACCTATAACCTGTTGAATGGTTTTCTTATAGTCTTTATTCAAAAAATCATCTGCTTCAACCAATTTGGGCTTTCTCTTTTTACTGCTAAATACACTAGCTAAAACAGCAAATCCATTCGTTATCACCGCGGCTAAGAAAGCCCATCTGTTTCTTTGTTCTGCGTATCCATCTAACATGATTTGTCTTCGTAATTCTTTTAGTATAACTTTAAGTTCACTTGGATAAAGCTGCCGCATCTCATCCGGTGTCCAGCCAAATTCACGCCCAAGCAATACGACTACTTCTGGCGTGAGCCAGTCTGAATCAAAAGCATCAGTTTCGGTATAAGTTTCTTGAGCGCGAAAAAATTTACTTCGATAAATGCTCCAATCAGATTTTCCAAATCGCTCATGTAAGCGTTCTTGATATCATCTGGAGTAATATCCGGGAATATAACGGGCAACTTATCGTAAAGTAAGTCCCAATCAATTTCCAAATCCTCCAGAGCCTTGTTGAGATTTTTCAGCTTTCCCTTCGTGCTGGGAAACAGATCACGCACTAGTATCTCAAGTTCACCGATGCGTTTTTCCTGCACGTTTATGTTTTTACCTGCGAATTCAACGATTTTATTCCTCATGCTAACCCTCCTGTTTTATTTGGCTAATGCCTTCCAATAAGATTTCAGATTCATTTATATCTTTAGTTTTTTTTAACACCGGCATCTCCACCTGCCCGGCTAAACAACGTTTATCGTTACCTTTTCCAATAAACAACCGGAAAAAAAACTGCCCTTTTGAAATATTCTTAACTGTCCAGTATGCCCTTGCTTTTACATGCCAACCAATGGGAATAGCATGTAATTCCGGACCGTAAGTGTATTCTTTTTTATATTCAACACTAAGAGTCCAGTCAAATAATAATGCAACATTTTCATAAATAGGGGCGGATTCATTTTCATATACCGCCCCAACTACTCCTTTAAGAGCCATTAACTACCGCCAACCCCAGATGGAGTCAGAGCTCCGGTTCCTTGGAAATCACAAGAGAAATTTACCTTGTCATCAACAGGAGTTTCAATACTGAGAGTCACAAATGCATCTCCAGAGAACTTCACTGTGCTGTTAACGTTAAGCTCTAGGGTTACGGCATCACCACTCAGCCAAGCATCAATCAGTTCACCTTGTCCGGTTGTATCGGTTGGGTCAAAGTTGCCTTCAAAGGAACCTGACCATTCTTTGATACCCTGAATTCTCTCACGCCAGCCGTTGGAGTCAAAACTGGTGATATCAATGTCATCCGCCGACAGGTCCAGACTCCAATTTGCTATTTCGGCAACCTTTGAGCTACCAACTTTAACGCTGCCGCCATATCCTTCAATTGCCATATATTAATCACGCTCCTTTATTACTTCAAAATTCACAAAAAACTCTATCCTGTTATTTTCGTCACGCTGCAATACTTCCGGGTTTCCGCGCGCTTTGATAAGCAAGTACCGTGTACCGGACAGCACCTGTCCATGTAGTCCATGCAGCAAGCCATAGATTTGCTGTATCTTTGCCCTGCCAGCAGCATAACTTTTATTCCGGACCCTTACCTGCAGGCCGGGATATTCTCCATTCCAGTGGAGGTCAGGAGGATTACCTGCATACTCAAAAAGTGCTATGCAGTTGTCGGGTTCTTCCGGCATCTGACCCAAAAACAAATCAGTCGCAAGTGTTCCTATACCTTGCGACTGTAGATATGCACCTATTTCGTTCAACATCATGCCGGCATCACCTCACTTTGTATCCTTAATGGCCTTTTTGACCTTTAGAGCAGCATATTTCAATGCTTTTTCTTTGTTCCTGTTAAACGGGTCCTCTAAATACTTTGCTTTGCCACCAAGAGGATGGTTATATCCAATCTCTTCATGTTGACGTCGCGCATAAGGTGTATTGAAACTAATATATACTGCTTTTTCCTTGCCCACTGGTTTCGGGTAAGCATCACTCATATCGGTTCCTGATTCTGCAGCTTCATATACCTGTGTCCCATCCGGTATACTGCCAATAGTTACAGTACCACTCCTGCGCAATGTACCAGATTCGACGGGTGCCTCGTCAATGGCTTCAGTGAGGATTTTTTCTGCACCGGTTCTCAATCCTTCCAGAGCTGCCTCCTCCACAATCCTGACAGCCTCTTTTATGTGCCATTTACTCTTTGCCATTACACTGCCACCTCTCTATGGCTTTCTTTGCCGTTCAAGTCGGGTATAGTTGACACTGCCAAAACTGGCCACTCCATGCCGCCATATTCAAGCAAGTCTCCAGGTTGTATCGGTTCAGTGCAAAACACTCGTGCCTCTGATACTACTTCCCGGCCTTCTTTGTCACGAACCAATCGACGTTTGCCCTCCCAGCAAACTTTAATTTCCTTTTCTTCTGTTTCTGGCTCACCATACATATTCTGGCCGACAACGCGCTTCCATGTTGCAATTTGGTTAAGATAATCTTGTATCATCTGCGCCACCACCTAACCGCTTGCTGCAGTTTACCACATAGCCAGGCTGTCATTTTGAACCTGTGCGCATGATGACAATAGTCAGAACACGTCCATCTTATGTTGACTTTTCTTTTCTTCATGTTATGAACACGCTCCCTAACAGCCAAGGCCGGAGCAATTCCTTTGCCTCTTGGCTTAATAGCCCCTTACCAGCGCCAGTGACATAAGTCTCGCTCATATTTCCTAGGCTAAATGACTGCACCCCTTCCTGCTGCAGTTTTCGTCTCTGACTGTTGCCTCGTTCCAGAAGCGCAAGCGCTTCCTCGCAGCAGGCTTCCTTGACTTCTACAGGCACTTCCGTGTCCGGGTATCTGGGGAAAGCCAAGGCCTGCGAAGGATCAGTCTTTCTCCCCCGAAACGCCTGCCGATCTATTACTTTTGTTGCTTGTCGGAGGGCTTTTTCTTTTGTGCTGTCGTCTGCCCCTGCCCAGCTTTCTGCATGGAGGCGTCCAGCGAAGTATTCATTTGCAAATTCGATTGTACAATAGCTTCCTGACATTTGGCCTCCGCCTCCTCCTTCTGTTCATCTTCCTGCTGTTCTTCTTCTGCTGCTTCTTCTTGTTCTGCTGACTCTCGTTCTGCTTTCAAGCGCTCAAGTTCAGCCTGTTTTTCTGCTTCCAATCTGGCTTTTTCTTCAGCTTCCGACCTTGCTTTCTCTTCAGCTTCTTTTTGTGCTTTGAGTCTCCTCATGCGCTGAAATGCTGATAAGCTCATAATATCTCACCTCTTTAAAGTAGAAAGGGAGGCTTTACCTCCCCTTCTACTATGCAATCTTAAATTTAAACTTCACAATGCGAATGGCCTTGGGTTCGTACACTCTCTCCCAGTTGGCACCGTTTGCAATTTCTGCGTTGGTAGGGAATGCATCCGCCACATTGGCCTCTGTCCACTTGACTCCCCTGGGATGAAGGATAAAGATGCGCCTGTTGATCAAGTAATCCTCACCGCTGGACGCTAAACTGTCCCTGTCAATCTCAGTCGGGATTATCCTGGGATGAGAACCATTTCCTAAAGCAATTGCACCAGCACCAAACAGGTACGCAGTGCCTGTTTTTGTACCAGTGTCATAGGGAGTGCTGTCATCCACAATAACACGCTTGTTGAGGAAGTAAGGAACACGATCGCTCTGGTCAGCTTCCTGTACATACTCGATGAGCTGACGCTTGGCGAGATACGCCTCTACAGCAGAGTGCATCATGACACCGGTGAGCAGTTCCTTCGCATCTCCAAGTTTCTGAGCAGCGTCAATAAAGCTCTCTCCTGTGATCAGTGCCTCGTCCCCTTCAAGGCCACTAATATCATGCACCAAGTCGGCCATGCTTGCGGATTTAAAAATACCGTCAAGGGTAACTAAGAGTATCTTCTGCATTTCACGCTGCCAATAAGAGGCAACCAGATCGCCAATAGCCCTCATCGGATCATCTCCAGATAAAAGAGCAGACAGGCCATTAGCCCCCCAAGCCCTAGCGCGTCCGTGCTTGCGGGCTACATCCTTATCGCTGCCGATTTTTCCGGGAGTGAGAGCCCCATCATCCTTCATAACCTCGGAATCGCCTGTTAAGTCGTTCCAAAAAGGCATATTCACCAGCGTATTAGGTCCGCTGGCCAGATTATCAAACTCTGTTAGATTTTGCACGATACCCGACTGAATTAGTGCGGATAATTCCATCGTCCGCTGAATCACATAAGGATTAAACACTTCTGGCTGAATTACATCTGCTATTCTAGTAATAGGCATATTTTTATCACCTCGTTATTAAATTATTTTATTCCCGCCTCTGCTCTCATTCTTGCTGCTTTAACCGGATCCTCACGCAGGATTTTCCCCTGCAAAGTAAGATTAAACGTTTCCGGCTTCCATGGGTTCACTTCAGGGTTTCCGGCACCGGGCGGGTTTGTGCCGTCACCGATTTTGGTCTCACCGAAGAGGTACGGATCGGACTGCTGGATAGCTTTTAACTGGTCATCCAGACCAAGAAGCTTTTCGCCGTCAAGCTTAACCTTGCTCATATCAAGTAGAGCCTTTACAGCTTTGATGTTTTTTGCTTTAGCCGTTGTGAGAGCTCTCTCGATAGCAAAATCAAGCTGCATCTGGGAATATTTTTCTTCCCATTCTTTTGCTGCCTTTTTGTTTGCTTCTTGCAGCTCCTCAATCTGCTTTTTAAGCTCCTCATTGGATCCTGCGGCCTTTTTCAGATCCTCAAGTTGCTTATTTCGCTCCTGGATATCAGACTCCAGTTTCTTTTTGCTCTCGGCCACTTCATTGTACTTATCCTTTGGAATGAAGTACTTCGGCAATTCCTTATTGATGTCTGCAATCACGCTGTCCAATTTTCCTTCTTCAATTCCGGCTTTTTTCAAGATTTCTCTTAACCAATCCATATCGAATCCCCTTTCATACTTTTTTATACTGGTTAGTCCCAGTTCCAGGTTCTTTGCATTTATGCCCAGCAAATACTAACCCAGGGCAAAATAAAAACGCCCGAAGGCGCTTATTAACCTATCTTTTCAACACGTTTGAGTGCGCTAACGGGTATATCATCGATGCTCGGATAACTTCTTGTTCTGACCCGTAAAGCGCAGGCATAATAGCCATTCTTGTCCTTAGCTATTCTGACATTGTATTTCTTACCGTTACGTGTAACCGATGTTTGGATTATTCGCTTTTGAGTTGGCAATCTGCAACCTCCCTTCATGTACAAAACAAAACCCCTGGAATATAATCATATCCAGAGGTGTTTTGCATGAGCGATTTTGAATGGTACATGCCACAGGATGAGTTATCTGTCCATGTCGGTATCAATCACCGAATCGGTCTGATTTACAAGCAAGGCATGGTACCCTCACTTATCCGGCTTGGCAAGAAGCATACCCGGCTATTTTGGAAAGAATGCGGTTTTACATATTACAATCCACGGCCAGGTACTAAAATAAGGTTTGGCAATGCACGATGGAATCCTGAGTTAAACTGCTACTGCTATCCAAGTCGGAAATACCTGATTCCTATGAAGTTTAATGATCCCAAAATATATGGCATTGTTGTGGAAGGTGTACCAAAACCAGAAAAACCGAAAAAATCCAAAAAGAAAAGCACATGATCCTGTGCTTTCTTTGTTCTTTAATTGAGGTTTTCAATTATTTTCTGCGCCTGTTCCTCGGTGATTTCGTCGTAATAAATGTCCTCTCCAATAAAAATTCTTGCCAAACTATTATCAGGCACCCACCTTTTCTCTTTTTTATTGTAAACTTCAAATGAATGGTTAATATGCCGGCAAAGCAAACTACAAGTGTTATTTTCCGGATTATAGTCATATGCGAAATAGAAATCATCCATGTTAATCACCTCTTAACAAGTCGATATTTTTTATTCTTTCTATACCTGCCGGCATTTCAAGCGCTTTTGAAATCTCAAACATTTCGTTTTCCAGTTCCAGCTTCCTATTTTCTGATGTTGTATTCTTCCTGTGCTCCTCGTATAATTTATGCATTTTGTTTTGCTTCACATCGAAACTTTCAGGAGTATGGAACTGTAACTCAAACATTTGACCATTCGGAGCCTCTAATACCACATTAACACCTTTGTAAGCGCTTCTCTTGTTCGTCCACGTATTTTTTACCCTCTTGACCTTGTAACCATTACGCTTCAAGCTATCAATAACAGAAAAATAATGCGAAGTGAAATTCTGCTTATCTATAATATCAGTATATCTTACAACATCATATATACCGCTCAGCACATTTTCTTCATCAACACCGCCAGCAACCATCGTCGTTGCTTTTTCTTCAAGAGAGCTTCTTGATTTGAGCCTAAATTCCAGCCCTTCCAGCCTGCCGCCGTTCTGCGTGACTATTCTCTGCATATCCTGAGTTATTTGGGGCTCATTCTTTGCTGCTTCCTCAAGAATTTTATCAATCGGTATTTTTATTGTACCATATTCTTGTTTGTTTGTATAGTTTTCATCTGTTTCTAGCTGCATGTCAAGTTCAGCTTCAAGCTCCTCAATCTCCTTATCCAAGTCAATATGCAAGCCGTAGGCATGCCTACAGCGGGGGTGAAAGAGTCCAGCTGCCTTTGCCTCCTCCAGCGTTGGATAGCCAGGCGTCTTTCCGGTAATACTGAGAATCTTTCCCTGCCATGGAGCACATTTCTCACAAGCTCCCCTGTGAGTGCTCACTTTCACCAGGTCATGCCCCTGTTCCACAAGGCGGTTTGCTGTACCTTGCAGGTGTGCCTCCATTGTGGTTGTCCTTGCAACCATTTCTGTATAACTGCGCATGTTCCAGTTGCGGCCAGCTTTGTCTTTGAACCCTGTTACTCCATGTTCAGCAAGCTGTTGCCTGTATCTTTTAGCAGCCTGCTTCCAAGTTTCATAACCTGCAACTGCACCACGCACATTTTCCAATGCTAAATCTCTATATATACCTTCTGCCTGCCTGCCAATAACCTGTGTTACATCCTGTAAGCGTTGAAATGTATTCTCAGCTAATACCTGTACCGCTTGCTGATGAATTGCACCAAAACCTGCTGAAACAGAAAAGCCTGCATCTTTCAGCATGGCGTCTGCATTTTTAAGTCCTTCGCTATACACCCTGGGGATCGAGTCAGTGCACCAAGTCCGGTTCCCTTCCCTGAGCTGCTGCAGGATGGCTTCGATGTTGCGCTTCATCTGAACCAGGTATTCCGTCTTGTTTGCTCTGAGTAACGCCCGGTTTATGCGGTCAAGGATCTCTCGCTCTGCTTGCTCATAAAACTTGACAAGCCGCTCTATTTCGGCATCACTGAATTGTCTTACATCTCTGGCCATTATTCTTCACCTTCGCCTTCTTCCTCACCCTCTGCCGGCGGTAAGGTAATTGATGGCAATTCAGTTGTGCCTTGACCTGCTTGCTCAGCTCTGATACGATTAATTTCCTCCTGCAGTGCCTGACCTTCAAGACCGTACAGACGTCTCAATGAACTTTCAAGGCTGGTTAATCCAGCTGTGTATCTTTGTGTCTCGTTTTGAGTGAGCTCTTTGTCGTCATCTGGCAGGCCATCTTTCCAGTCGATATGAATGTTTTCTAAAACCACAGCTCCGGCCATGCCCTGAGCTTTTTCCAATAGAGATGCCAGCCAGAGCACCTCTTTCAATGCTGGATCAAATCTCATGCGGATGCGATTTACCTTTGCCAACGGAGCCATCATCAGTCGCCTTAGTGCGGTACCACTTTCAGCCAGCCCGGATTTAAGTTGTCCAAATGCCGCTGCACTGGTTTCCGAAAGAATATAGAGCTGTTCCATGAGCAATTCGATCTGTTTAAATGCTGCATCAAGCTTTCCGTCCCATGTAACATATCCTGGAGGTTGTTCCTCTGGTCCAACAGGGAAGTATTTGCCTCCAGCTCGGTATCCCCATTGCCCGGTTGTCGTGTCCTGTTCAAGGGCTATTTCAGGACCATACATATTCGGGTCGGCATGTTTGTCCAGGATGCGGCTAATCTGCGCTACGCGAACCTCAAGCTCCTGGATGATGGTGTCCAGATCCGAGTAGTCGTCCAGGCCTGTTACCCTATCGGTAGTAAGGATATTGTTGACGGGTACCACTAGGAATTCATTAACTCCGGTTTCCGTTTCTTTTCGTTCTATCGCTTGATCAATGATACCATTCTCAACTGGATATGTTACCGTTGTGATTTTCCCTTTTTCATGTATCTCAGCCTTGAGGTACTTCTTGGTAACAGTCCGCCCTCTCTCCTGGGTATCCTGTTCATAAGTCCAAGCTAACACGTGAGCCTGTATTTCCTTCACATTGTCAGGTTTCACTACTGGGAACCAGATTGCCGGCTGCTGCCCCTCGATTATAGCTCGACCATCATAGCGAACCTTGAATACTCCGGTGCCATACCGGCTCACATCCAGAGCCACCTCGTAAGCTACATTAAAAAGACCGTTGTCGTCGATAATACGCTCAACAGTCTGCTGTTCTTGGCTGCCTTGGTCACCTGCTTTTATTCGTGGCGGTTCTCCCAACAGTAGGTCAGCAAAGAGTGTTGTAAGTCTCTTATGCCAGTTCAAGACCATTTCCAAGGTTGCTTGCTGATCCTCACGCAATAGTCGGATCCAGTCCTTGTATACCTGCTCATGTTTGCCCTCAAAGAGCAGTCTGTTCTGTGCATATTTTTCAAGCCGCTCTGCTTCTGTGGGCGGCGGCCAGGGATTTCCGGGAGCAAGAAAATTCAAACTTGTAAGCAAATTTTATCACCATCCTTACCATCCTGAAGGTTTTGCAGCAATCCCAACCTGTAATCTCTTGTATTTCGTGTAGATGTAATACCTATTTCTATCCATCGCATGGTCGTTTTGTTTCAGCGGTTTATCCTCGCCACGTTCCTGGGCTTTCGGATCCCAAACATAGGATCCAAATTCTTTAATCGTATCTTTACAATTCCGCTCTACAAGAAAACGTCCCGATGAAAGGAACGTCGCGACTAATCTTATTCCGTTAATAACATCATTGTCTGCATCTCGCACTTGGAGGAATCCTCGTTTTTTGAGTTCAGCTTTTAGGCTTGCGGCAGAAGGGTCAACATATATCACTTTAGGATGTATTCCACCCAGGAATACTACAAAATCATCCACGAATTCAGCATCAGTTTTTTGTCTTCCCCTCTTCTTTGCATCGTAGTAATACTCTTTGATTAGGTATACTTTATCCCCGGCAGGTTGCCTTTTTATCCCGTATAGTCCAAAGGTCATCACCGTTGCTGTAGCATAGTCAATAGCCACACCGTATTCATCGTATACCTCGCCCTTATAGTCAAACAGATGCTTGGCTTCATCCCACATATCATAGATAATTCCCTCGGCCAAAACCCAAAGTCCGAGAATGTATCTCTTGTAAAACACCCCGACAAACATACGCTTATATCTAGCTTTGGTTTCCTCTGTTAATGCCGGATTATCATCCATAGTAAAATGAAGATGAAGCAAGTTCTTTTCTTCAAGCTTGTCAAGGAATTCCAGCTTGAACCAGTGATAAGGGCCTTCCGGGTTACAGTTGAACCACAGTTTTGCGCCATCAACACTGCAACGGGCTATTGCCTGGTTGACGAAGCTTTCAGGCATCAGCGCTACTTCATCGAAGAATGCGCCAGCCGCTGTAATACCTTGCACCAAGTCTTGGCTCCGTTCGTCCCTACCTCCAAAGATGTAAAAATAGTTCATCGTCCCAGTTTTCCTGCTGCGGACAATAAGCAAATTATCTGCTCTCTTATCCTTTACCTTAAATCCTCGGAGCCTGAGTACAATTTTTAAGAGAAAAAGAACATTCCTGCGGAAAGCTCCAATTGTCTTTCCAGCCATTATGAAGTTTTGGAAGTTGAAATTCTCCATTGCCCAAAGGACATAGGAGAATGACATAACGATCGTTTTGCCTGCTCTAACCGAACCATCGCATATTATGCCGTCTTTATCGTGAACCGGCGATTCTGGCATCCACCAGGTGAGAACCTGAAGCTGTTTTTTGCTAAATGGAACCCATCGAAAAGGTGTGCGCTTATTCTTCATCAGTCCACACCTCTTTCGCTTTCCCTCTCAAAGCTTCCATGAAACCATCGTCCGCGTCTTCTTCGTCTTCTCCTGTGTCAGCTTTTAGTTTTTCGAGCTCAAGCTTCTGCTGTGCTATTTTGAGTTTTGCTTCCTCAATCTTCCGCTGGAACTTATCCGGGAACAGGTCAAAGTATTGAGCAAGTTTATCGAGGGCTTTCTGTCGATCCTCCAGTTTTATGCTGGTTCCATCTTTGCCCTGCTTAATCTGGCATATCAGTCCGCCGTCCACATGTGCAGAGTCTTTAAATTTGATGACATTTACTTTTTTGGTGAGCGGTTTTTTCTCCCCAGTCTCAGGATCCTCAATCTCAATCGGTCCATACATACCTATGACTGGAACTTCTTCTTGTCCGAATTCTACAAAGTCTGTCATATCAGCGAAAGCTATTTTGATATAGCGATTGAGCACGTCCATTGCGTCAATAAAGAGTTCTTCTTGGAGTTGGCTTTTTAAGCGGCGAATTTCTTTTGCAATGTTAGGTTTTCTTAAGTTTTCATGGCCGATTACATGAGCTGTATCCGGAGAATATCCTGCCTTAATTGCTGCCTGTGTTGCATTAAAGCTTTTAATATAATACAAACAAAAAAGACGCTGTTTTTCGGTAAGTTCAGCGTCTTCTAATTCCTTCAGTATTTTCTTGTCGCTCTTCAGAGGAGCGTTCCTCTCTTTTTGTTTGGAACGTTCCGTATTCTTTTTTGTTTCCTTTTGGAGCGTTCCGTTTAATTTTGCGTCCCATTGGTCTTTATTCTTCCATCCTCGGACAGTTCCCGGAGGCCGGTTCAACTGCTTTGCTATTTCAATAAGGTCAATCTCGCCTTGATGCTCTTTGTATATCTCAAACGCTCTCTCCCTGTCCGGTTCTGCTCTTCTCGGCATCACCCTCCCTCCCTTTTCGGGGATAAAAAACCCCGAAGGCTCATATTTTTTCGGTATCTTATGGCCGCTTTAAAATTTCACCTTCTAAGACCAAAACTCTCCCTTCTGTTTTGGTCTCTATAATATCAACACAAGTAAGACTAATAAAGCCATCTTTCTCTAACTCTTTTGCAAACTTAATTCTTTGTTGTTCTGCATATTCTGAAGGCATTTTACTCTTGATATGAAATTTGCTGCTATCACCAGCTATGGTCAATAATCTTTGAAATAACTCTCCCTTACTCATTTCTTCATCCCCTTTCATTTCCACAATTCGCCATGAGAGGAGAAAATCCTTCTACAAATGTATTTTTTTGTTGACCCAGCATATAGCAATTTCCATCAAAGTAATAACAAACAACGGTATAATCAACAAAACTGCCAGGATCAATTCCGGCAGCATTATTGCTTTACGTTTCATCTGACCTCATCCTTTGTCTGAAGTCGTGGGCAAAACTTACATTTTGCAAGGCGTTCACGCTCTTTGATTATTGCTTTTCTCTCTTCTTTCGAAGCATTCTTCATCTCCTTAACACACTCCCTGCAATCAGGAGTATGGACAAATCTGATTTCCATTTCTGAATCTCCCCAAAATAAAAACCGCCTCGGTCTCCCGAGCGGTTTTCATAGAAATTCCATCATAATTATAATAACACACCCAAACTGACACGTCACTGACAAAAAACTGACAGAAAAGTGACATTCGAATCTCATGATCCTTAATTTGCATATTCTTTTTTGTGAATTAAAGCTTTTCTCCACACATAGGACAATATTTCCACCTTTTGGATAAATAATGTCCTGTTGACTTTGAAACATGTCTTTTTAAAGCTTTTGAATAACGTAATGCAGTGAACCCTGAATAGCCTATATGCCCATCACTCCTTACTTTCGGCTCAATTCCTTCAACAATATTTTGAGATATAATTTCGTCAATCATTTTTTCAAAGCATTTATTTTTACAGTGTACTGATAAATAAGTCCCCTTATATTCCATAAGTCCTCCTTCTGCAGCTATCGTGCTGCGTGCCATTTTTTAATATACTCATTACAGCGCATCCGCCCCAAACAGCACAACTTTCAGCTTATTTATCAAACGGTTTTTATGCCGGTAGAAAGTCCGCTCATCGCAGTTTAACCTCTCCGCAATTTCAGCTGGTGGCAGCAGATCCCAATACTTTAATGGTATAATGTCATAGTATTCGTCATTTTGGATAGTCTCCAAAGCCCGCTCTATCCGCTGAATCTCCCTCTTGGTTCTCTCCATACTGGCCTTTCTACGTTCGATATAATCAATTTCTGGATCATAATTGCTTCCGCTAGTACTTGAAATGATTACTATGTCCTTTGACCTCCGCTTTAGCACCAACTGGCCGTTCTTTATGTCCTCTTCATCTTGGGCCACTTTCAGCTTCAGCGCCGGAAAATTATACAATAATCTTTCCGTCTCCTTGAAGTAATTCCTTTGTTCTGCTTCAATTTCCTCATTCGCTGCTTTAATAGCTGCTACTGATTTTTTTACAGCCTCATCTATTGACTTTTTTATTATTTTCAAAACCTCAGGTGATATAGTTGTATTTGTCCCCATATTAACCCCGCCCTTCTACTCTTGTAATTTGTTCCATTTTTGCTATAATGGAACTGGTGATTGGTGGGCGAGAGCCCTTATTTTATTGCTTTTCTTCATCCAAGCATGCTGCAAGCAATAATAGATAGTTCCTAGCATCGGCTATTCTCTGTTTTAGGCCTTCTCCACCTTCTGTATTCCAACTCCAGGAATACTTTCCGCTTCTCACCGCAAGCGCAATGCTCTGGATGTGTTTCAATAGATATGTCAAAGCCACTTCTGACGGTCTCCTGTCAAGGAAATCCGCTACCTCACGGAAATTCTGCAATCTGTCCTCGTTAGGAGAATACTCGCCTCGTTTCCAGTCAAGTATTTTAGCTTCATGTTCCATGAATTCTTCTCGTAGGTTTTCAAATTGTTCTGGCGTCATATTACATCCCCCTTTAATCAACTTACCTTTTCCTGTCTACACAATTCTGGCAAGTTTGTCCTCTTAAATGCTCCACATCTTCCACGCTCCGGGCCACT
>DUMB01000017.1 GCA_012840085.1 Clostridiaceae bacterium | reverse complement strand
TTTGCTTCCGGCTTCCTTCAGATTCCACCTCGCGATGGACACCCTTGCCGTCTGCTAGTGGTTGGCAACTGCCTGCCCCCACAGCGGACTTTCACCGCCTAGCTACGTGCCATGCGTGGCACACGCATATGGAGAACTTATATACCCTGTTTTCTTACCGTTGATTGTCAACTCGCGCAAAGTTGATCCCCAATTTAATTTTGCGGCATTATCCCAAAAATTCTCGCTTCCACCACGCACATCTGCCACGTGAGAATAAAAATCCAGACTTTCAACAATACCGATTTTTGCCCAATCAGCCCAAGCGCTTTCTAAGTCAGCCTTACTATCTGTTCGCCGCAAATGAATTTCATCTGCTGGTATTCCCATTGCGATAAGTTCGTCTCGCCTTGTTTGTGCTGCTCTTGAAAAGGCATCTCTGCTTTCAAATTCAGCCCAGTGAGCATCAGTCCAATTATCTGTGCCAGACATCAATGTATCTGAATATCCATTCTTATATAGCCAATCATTAAAATATTTAATATCGGCATTACTGTAAGACCAACCAATTATATAATCCAATCCCGAAGGATCAATAAACATAAGTGGATTATTTCCACAGTAAACATAGAGATTTAAGCCTTGTGAGTTATACTCATAAATCCTCTGCATTCTCCAGTAGGGGTCTTCCGATAACATGCGTGAAGTCGCAGGGTCATAATACCTTGCCCTTAAGTATATTGTCCCGGTTTCCTTGTCAAAGTACTCGCCACAGTATCTGAACTGATTGGTATCGCTTGGATCTGGGTTCTTTTCATTTCCAAAGGCATCGTAATCATAAACTTTGGTAATATTTCCATACGTTTCAGTACCATATTCATTGAAAAGATATCACTATATACATAAATAATTGTCTTATCCCCTAGGGTATTAATTATTACATTAGCCCAACTGTCTCTAGTTATATTTTAATGCATGAATTTTTGTGTATACTGCTAGAATCATACATCCTATAGGTATGAATAAAGAATTTGATAACGCTGAAGCCATTAAAACCTTTAGGATACTAAATACAAGGCTTGAGTCAATGTCAATGTAAGTTTTGCCCTATTATTCATGCATTTGAGATGGAGCAGAAAAGCCA
Source organism: Clostridiaceae bacterium (assembly GCA_012840085.1). Taxonomy (GTDB): domain Bacteria; phylum Bacillota; class Clostridia; order Acetivibrionales; family DUMB01; genus DUMB01. Next base: position 104,740 of record DUMB01000017.1, on the reverse strand, counting down.
AAAAAAAGCTCTGACAGAATCTTATGATTTATCAAGGCATCTTTATTACTGACTTTTACTTGGATAGTGCACTATTGTTACTTCACCATATTTTTCTTCATTCTTGAATACTTCTTCTATCGTTTTGTTCTTTATAGCTAACTCTTTATCACCAGTCCATTCAATATCGAACTGCCCATATGCTATAGAAACATTACCGGGTCTATTTCCAAGTTTTTCTCCTTTTTTGAGTATCGACAGTTGATAGCTCTCTCTGGTGGTAGCACCCATATCTCTTATGAAAAGATAAGCAACATAGGTTCCAGTAGGAGACTCTATACTCTTAATGACCTCATTGTTTGAAGCACTGCATCCCGTTATAACAAGCGTTAAAGTCACTAATAAAAAAGTCAAAATTATTAATGGAATTACTAAACCCTTTTTGCTCATTTCTAAGTACCTCCACCATAGAAATTTTTTATGTGAATCCTTATAAATGTGTATACCTTGTTTTATTCTATCTGTATCTCGAGGGTCATCACCAAATCCCTCCAAACCAAGCCATTCAACTTTAGATGTTCTTGCTCTTTGTTGTTCAAAACCTGCTGCTTTTACTAGTATCATATCACTTATGCCAAATACCCATAGATAAAATTCAAATGCACATATTGCCTATCATTCGTCGTTATAGATAAAATGTTCATGTTGTCAAAGTGATTCCGGCCTGTTTTTCAAATAATACGTACCTTTATTTTCAGCAAGGTTATAAAATGTCATCAGCACTTTATTATGTATATTAAATTGCTTCTTTGCATACATTTTATGTTCCTCGGATCGTAACTTTGCCTACGGCTTCCTTCAGATTACACCTCGCAATAGGCACTCTTGCCTTCGGCTAGTGGTTGGCAACTGCTAGCCCTCACAGCGGACTTTTATTCCCAAGCTTCGCGGAATACGTGATGTGCAAAAAAATTAACGTCAACCATAATTGAATTCATCAAAAATTAGAATATTTCTACTATCTACTTGACATGAAACAGTTCATTATTAGCTGTTAAGGTATTACAATCATGCTACACATCTTGTCTATATTCATTTATCAGTCTTAAATTCTTCTGGTATATCCCGAATAATTGAATCATCATAGCCAAGTTTTTCTAATGTACATAAATCTCTTTTTGACTCTGGGAGCCTACAACCACACCATGGATAGTAATTGATTCTAATGTAAGATCCTCCACCATCATGTATAATTAAACCATATTCATTAAATTTACTGTTAAACCAAATTAGCGCAATATGATTAAGAAGCGAATTATTTTCCATGGATATTTGCTTTTGTGAAAATCCGATAAACTATCGTAATTAAATTTCAAAAGAGCAAGGAATCTGTCTCACCTTGCTCTATCTTCCTGACACAGAACCGTCTTGTGTCTCGTTCAGACGGAACAAAAAACCTTTCCCTTTCTAGGTACTGTCTACGACACAGAACCGTCCCCCGTCTCGCCTCAGACGGAAGAACCCCGTCTCGTTCATTCCTGACACAGAACCGTCCCTCTGTCTATACCTCTGTCTATCTACCTTAATTGATACACATCCTTCTCAATGCACAGCTTTGCTCTCTGGCTGGTTCTTTCATCAGCAGCAAGGGAGTTTTCCAGAAATTCCGGGTGATCTATTAAAAACTGCCTCATGGACTCCTTTGGGTTGTCGATATATCTTAACAACATGTCATGCTGATCAAGGTCAATAAGTCCCATTATTAATGCAGTATCAAACAAATTGTAGTCCACATATATCATGGAATGCGGCTTTACACCGTTTCTCTCAAGCAGTTGTGCGCCGCCCTGGTTTCTGTCTACAATTGAGACACTCCATTTCATTTCCCCATTTAAATTCTTTATAGCCGGAATCCATGCCCTTTCATAACTTGATGCTTCCGTTATAAGATCGGCTATATGTAATACTTTCATACCATTGAGATTGTCGATAAACCTCGTTCCATTTTCATCGGATATTACCGCAGACAGGTCTTTGTATATTGTGAGGTGGGGTTTTTTCAGCATTTTTGCGGTAATCAGCGAAAAGAACCAGTCTCTTCTTTCGCCACCGGATATACAATCAACTTCATTCATATCAAACTTCTCCAGCAAGAAAGCGCAAAGCTCATCTATGAGGGCTTTATAAACAGCGGTGTTATTATAATTCTCCGTAACAAGTTCCAGTATCTTCTGAGGGCACCCAATTTTATCATCTTTTACCTCATCAATTATTTTCAAAAGGCTGTTAGCCTTTTCCTCGCTTCCGTATAGAAAATGGGTATTGATATAGTACGGTCCGATTGTTCCTGATGTATACCAGAAAGGTTCATCCTTTGGACATACTCTGACTGCATTTGTTTCAAACAGCCATGATACAAGTTTTTCATTTGAATTTCTGCCACTTGACATCACTTTTAATTCATTCCCCCTGAAATTTTATTCATTTCCATTGAAATTGCTTTCTTTCAATTTCTTCCACCATTCCTGATTCTCGATGGTTCTTGTTTCTTTGTCGAGATGTGAAACATCGCCTTCCAAAACCATTGTGAATTTGCCGTCTTCATAGTCAACAATGGTAATCGCCGTATTGTCCTGCCACTGTATTTTTGCCATGTTCTCCAGGCTGCAACCATAAAATAAGCATGTTAATGCCCTTATTGCCGTACCGTGGGTAACAATACATACATTTTTCCCTTTATTGTTTTCAGCTATATATATAATCTCTTTCACCAAACGCTGGTTAAACTCTTCCATGGTCTCACCGTTGGGCATTCTGTGTGCATGAGGCATGTTCTCCCAGGTGTCGTACTCCTCAGGCCATTTGATTGGAAGCTCATCCCACAGTTCGTTTTCCCAATCCCCGCCGTTTATCTCCTTTAGCTTATCAGTTCTTATAATAGGAAGATTTTTCACTTTTGCAATATATGATGCTGTCTGAAGTGTTCTTTTCAAGCTGCTGGAATATATAACATCAACATCAATATTTTTAAACCTCTCTCCAAGCTTTGCAGCCTGAATATGTCCTTTTTCTGTAATATTAGAATCTGTCCAGCCGTGAAAATGCCTGTTAATATTGCCTTCGGCTTCAGCATGACGTACAAAAATTAATCTGGTTTTCATGTCTTCCCCCGAAAATTTATATTTTTATTGGTTCAGTTCCAACGCTCCTATTATATCATATATACTCTTATATTTATGTTTCAACATATAGGATTTTATACCGTCCAATACATCTATACATGCTCTGGGATTTACAAAATTCGCAGTTCCGACCATTACGGCACTTGCACCCGCAAGCAAAAATTCAACAGCATCATCACCGTTTGATATTCCTCCCATTCCTATGACAGGAATTTTAACAGTCTGGCAAACCTCATATACCATTCTTACTGCAACAGGCTTTACAGCAGGACCAGAAAGGCCGCCCATATTATTGGCAAGAATTGGTCTTCTTTTGTGAATATCAATAGCCATTCCCAGTATCGTATTTATTAATGACAGTGCATCCGCTCCTGCTTCCTCCGCTGCTTTTGCCGTTTCCCTAATATCGCCCACATTGGGTGTAAGTTTTACTATAAGAGGCTTGCTGCAGAACTTCCTTACTTGTGAAGTAATCTCGTATATCCCTGACGGGTTGTTTCCAAAAGCCACGCATCCCGCTTTTACATTCGGGCATGATACATTTAGCTCTATTGCATCAATATCTTCATCATCCAAAATTTCAGCCATCTTGCAATAATCTTCAACAGTATTACCCGCTATATTGGCAATTATTGCGGTATCGAACTGCCTTATATAAGGTATTTCATTTTCTATAAATGAATGTACCCCCGGATTTTGCAGCCCCACGCTGTTTAATATCCCTGCAGGAGTTTCTGCAATGCGCGGTGGCTTGTTCCCCTGCCTGGGCTCTAACGTAAGCCCTTTTACAGATATTCCTCCAAGCTGATTCAAATCTATATATTGTGAGTATTCACGGCCAAAGCCGAAAGTACCGGAAGCGGCAATAACCGGATTTTTAAGCTTTAACCCCGCAATGTCCACCGCAATATTCATATCTTCAGAAATCACCATAGCTGCACCTGCTTTCATCAATCAAATATTACTTCCGAACTCCAGAATACAGTCCCGTCACTGCATATATGACTGTACTCCCAACCATCATCTTTTCTCGTCTTGCAAACACATACAAGACATGCGCCTATTCCGCATCCCATACGCTCTTCCAGTGATACCTGGCATTTAATTTCATGCTTCTGCGCTGCTTCAGCCACTCTTTTCATCATAACTACAGGCCCGCAGGAGTAAATTATATCGTAGCTTTCTTCCGAAAGCTTCTGCTCCAGAATATCTGTTACAAATCCTTTGCTTCCCAGGCTTCCGTCATCTGTTGTAACGTACATGCTGTCAGATTCCTTTTTAAATTCATCAAGCAGCACAGCATTTTCAGCAGACCTGAATCCCAGAAATGCTGTTTTGTGTGCACATCTTAACTCCTTTAGCAGAAACAGGAGGGGAAATACACCTATACCGCCACCCACTATTGCAATTTTACTGTTGTCTTTGGGAGCATAAAAACTTTTGCCCAGCGGGCCAAGTATATCAAGTATATCTCCTGGTTTCTTCAAGGAGAGTATTTCAGTTCCTCTGCCTCTTACTTCAAAAACTATATCAAACAGGCCCTGTTCCCTGTTTACGCTGCATATGCTTATAGGCCTTCGCAACAGGGCATCTATACCGTCACAGCATTTAATATTGACAAATTGACCGGGTTTTGCGTTTTTCGCTATATATTCAGATTGTATTGTCAATCTGAAAAGCAATGGTGCAAGTTTCTCTATTTTAATTATTTTTTCTTTAAGTAACTTTGACATTGTTTCCTCCCTTTTTAGGCAGGGGACACTTCTTTGTTAACAGGACACTCCTTTCCAAGGAGAATATATTCCTTTTATTTTAAGCAATGTCCCGGCATTCCTCTTCCAGTGTCCCCGATCAAGGTACCTGTACCAGTGTCTAAACTGTCTGGCATATTTCACCGATATCCCACAAATGTTCCATTTGTATTCCACTTATGTTTTGCTTATTTATGCTTCTCAAAAACCCCTAACTCCACTATAGACAGATCCTTTTCCTGCATACCCAGCTTAATGGAACTGAGTACAGCTTTGGCTGTATCAAGTGAGGTCAGGCACGGTATGGACATCTCAACTGCTTTTCTCCTTATTTTAAATCCATCTCTCTCAGGTTTTCTTCCCCTGGTTGGAGTGTTTATTACCAGATGTATTTTCCCTGATTCAATCAGGTCAAGTATGTTTGGTGATCCCTCGTCAATCTTTTTTACAACATTTGTTGCAACACCATGCCTGTTAAGGCTGTTAGCCGTTTTGCCTGTGGCATACAGTTCAAAGCCAGATTTTTCAAACTCCTCTGCAAGAGGTATAAGCTCCATCTTGTCTGTGTCACGCACTGTCATTAAAATTCCGCCACCCTTTTGAGGAAGCTTTATTCCCGATGCTATAATCCCTTTGTAAAGTGCCTCGTTGAAATTTTTAGCCAGTCCCAGAACTTCTCCCGTTGACTTCATTTCAGGTCCAAGGCTGGTATCCACATCGTGGAGCTTTTCAAAGGAGAATACCGGCACTTTCACCGCCACATACTCAGATTCCTTGTAAAGCCCGGTTCCGAATCCGAATTCCTTAAGTTTTTTGCCCATCATCACCTTGGTTGCAATATTGACCATAGGAATTCCTGTAACCTTGCTTATATAAGGAACTGTACGGCTTGAACGCGGATTCACTTCTATTACGTAAACCGTATCATTGTAAACAACATACTGTACATTTATCAACCCTACAACGTTCAATGCTCTGGCAAGTTTTCGGGTATAATCTACAATAATGTTTTTTATTTTTTCACTGATTGTCTGTGCAGGATATACCGATATGCTGTCTCCCGAATGTATCCCTGCTCTCTCAATGTGTTCCATAATACCCGGTATCAGTATATCCTCGCCGTCACAAATTGCGTCAACCTCTATTTCTTTACCCATCAAATATTTATCAATGAGGATAGGATGTTCCTGTTTTACTCTGTTGATTATTTCCATGAACTCAGTTATATCCTTGTCGTTGTAGGCTATCTCCATCCCCTGTCCTCCAAGGACATATGACGGTCTTACAAGTACGGGATATATAAGCTCATTTGCTGCTTGTAAGGCCTGTTCAAGAGTATATACCGTTTTCCCCTTCGGGCGTGGTATGCCGTTCTCCTCGAGTATTCTGTCAAATTTCTCCCTGTCTTCCGCTGCATCAACAGATTTCGGATCTGTTCCGAAAATTTTTACTCCCATTTCAGAAAGGGCTTTTGTGAGTTTTATAGCTGTCTGACCGCCAAACTGCACTATTGCTCCCGCAGGTTTTTCAGTCTCAACTATATTTTCAACATCTTCTGCCGTAAGTGGCTCAAAGTAAAGCTTGTCGGCGGTATCAAAGTCCGTACTTACAGTTTCAGGGTTATTATTTGCTATGATTGTCTCATAGCCTTCCTCTTTCAGTGCCCAGACAGAGTGTACCGAGCAGTAGTCGAATTCTATTCCCTGACCTATTCTTATAGGACCTGAGCCCACAACCAGGACTTTTTTTCTGTCTGATTCTTTTACTTCTGAAGTTTCATCATAAGTTGAATAATAATACGGGGTGGCAGCCTCAAACTCAGCTGCGCATGTGTCAACCATCTTGTATACGGCAGTTATTCCCATTTCCCGTCTTTTATTTTTTACTTCCTTTGTATCACAATTCATCAGCTGAGCCAGCACCAAGTCAGGGAAACCCATCTTTTTGGCTTTTCTCAACGTGTCATAATCAATTTCTTCAATGGACAGTGATTTAAGCCTTTCTTCCATTTGTACAATTTCATTTATCTTGTTTAAGAAAAAGTTGTCTATTTTAGTTATTTCATTGATTTCTTTTATAGTTACGCCTCTTCTTAAGGCTTCCGCTATTACAAATATTCTTTCATCGCTGACCTCTTTAAGCTTTTGTCGCAATTGATCCGGCTCAATTTTCTTGTATATATTCTGTTCAAGAGTGAAAAGTCCAAGTTCCAGTGATCTTATGGCTTTCATTAGAGCTGCTTCAAAGGAATTGCTAATTGCCATTACCTCTCCGGTTGCTTTCATCTGAGTACCGAGAGTTCTCTTGGCTTTAACGAACTTGTCAAAAGGCCATTTAGGTATTTTTACAACCACATAGTCCAATGTGGGTTCAAAGCAGGCATATGTCTTTCCTGTAACTACATTCAGTATTTCATCCAATCCATAACCTATTGCAATCCTGGTTGCCACTTTTGCAATTGGATAACCGGTTGCCTTGGATGCAAGTGCAGATGAACGGCTTAATCTGGGATTTACCTCTATTACTGCATACTCAAAACTGTCAGGGTGAAGCGCAAATTGTACATTACACCCGCCTTCTATCTTAAGAGCAGATATTATTTTTAATGCTGCAGTACGAAGCATTTGATTTTCCTTATCCGTCAAAGTCTGGGTAGGTGCCACAACAATACTGTCACCTGTGTGTACACCAACCGGGTCAATATTCTCCATGTTGCAGACGGTAATTACATTGCCTTTTGCATCTCTTATTACTTCGTATTCTATTTCCTTCCAGCCTGTTATGCATTTCTCTATCAATACCTGATGCACCCTGCTTAACCTTAAACCGTTTGACCCAATCTCCCGCAGCTCTTCTTCATTGTTGGCAATTCCCCCGCCTGTTCCCCCCAGGGTATAGGCAGGTCTTACAACAACCGGGTAACCGATAATTTTTGCAAATTCAAGTGCATCATCTACTGTATTGACAACTTTACTGGCAATGCATGGCTGTCCGATGCTTTCCATCGTATCTTTAAAAGTCTGCCTGTCTTCTGCCGCTTTTATGGCTTCTGTAGAAGTTCCAAGCAGCTTTACTCCCTGTTCTTCAAGAAAGCCTGATTCTGCAAGTTCCATTGCAAGATTCAGGCCTGTCTGCCCACCCAGTGTAGGCAGTATGCTGTCGGGCTTCTCTTCAATTATTATTTTCTTCACTATATCAACATTCAGAGGCTCGATATATACTTTATCAGCCATATTTTTATCTGTCATTATGGTCGCAGGATTACTGTTTACCAGTACAACCTCGATTCCTTCTTCCTTAAGGGCCCGGCATGCCTGCGTTCCAGCATAATCAAACTCTGCTGCCTGGCCAATAATTATGGGGCCGGAACCTATAACAAGTACTTTTCTAACATCCTCTCTTTTAGGCATTAACTGACTCCTTCCTATATCAGATTTCTTTTTTCTGCATACTCACTCTTTTTATTCTCACTCTTTTCTTGTGGTCACTCTTTTCTTCATACTCGCTTTTTTCTTATATTGTCTTTTATTTTTATTCTCTTCTCTTTAATAGTCTCTTTTTTTATACTCTCTTCTTTTATGCTCTCTTTTTTTATATGTGCTTTTTTATAACTTCTTTTCTTTAAACACTCTCATTTGCTTAAATACTCGCTTTCCTTATACTTGCTCTTTTCTTATACTAGCTTTTCTTCCATACTCACTTTTTAAAATCCCTCATATTTTCAATAAACTTGTCAAAGAGATATGCTGTGTCACCGGGACCCGGAGATGCTTCAGGGTGGAATTGTACAGAAAAAGCAGGTATATCAAGATACTTTATACCTTCAATTGTGCCGTCATTCATATTTCTATGGCTTATTACAATTCCGGAGTTTTTCAGAGAATCTTCTATTATGGTGTATCCATGATTCTGAGTTGTAATATACGTGAGATCCAATTTAATATCTTTAACCGGGTGATTGCATCCCCTGTGTCCATACTTGAGCTTTTCTGTATCAGCACCGCTTGCAAGAGCTGCAATTTGATGCCCCAGACAGATGCCAAACATGGGTCTTTTACCTAAAAGTTTTTTGACTACGTTGATTTCGTGCCGGCAGTCTTTAGGGTTCCCCGGTCCATTGGAAAGAAGAATACCATCCGGTTCTATCCCCAGGATTTCATCCTCTGTTGAAAATGAAGGAAATACATAGACATCGCAATCTCTTGCAATAAGTGAGTCAAGAATGTTTCTTTTCATTCCGTAGTCAATAAGTGCAACTCTGAAACCGCTTCCTTCAAAATGTTGGATTTCCTTTGAAGTAACCTGTCTGACAGGATTTTTAATCTCATATTCATTTATTCTGCTGATGCAGTCTTCGAATTTCAGAGTTATATCCGTAGAGATAATCCCCTTCATTGTGCCCTTGTCCCTTATTATCCTGGTAAGAGCCCTTGTATCAATTCCCTCTATTCCTATAATGTTATTGCGCTTCATATAGTCGTCCAGTGTTTCTGTCGATCTCCAGTTGCTGGGGTTTTTACAGCTTTCTCTTACGATAAGTCCTTTTACCTGCGGTTTTGCAGATTCAACATCTTCTGAGTTGATTCCATAGTTGCCAATAAGGGGGTATGTCATAGTTACAATCTGTCCGCAGTATGAAGGGTCTGTCAGGACTTCCTGATACCCTGTCATTCCGGTGTTAAATACTATCTCACCTATTGTCTCACCGGTTGCCCCCAAGCTTTCACCATAAAATACAGTACCGTCTTCCAAAATAAGAACTGCTTTCATCTACCATCCTCCACTAATATTTATTTTAATAGTCTGTTTCATAAATTTTGTGCACAAATAATTTGTGCACAAAATTTATGATGTCTTTTTTGACTGCAGTGCTTCATTAAGCTCATCTCTCATCCTTAAGGCTTCAGCCCTGGAAGCTTCGTCAAACCTGTCTTCATTATATTCATTTTTCCATATATCGGACTGGTATGCACATATTACACTTCGTGAGGCATTTACAATTGCGCCCATGCCATTTTTATCAAAGGAATGTGCTGCATCTCTTGCAGTGCCTCCCTGTGCACCATAACCAGGCACCAGGATATATGTACTTTTCAGAATTCCCCTGAGTACTTTGGCCTGGTTCGGATAAGTAGCTCCTACTACAGCACCGACACTACTGTAACCATATTTCCCAATCAGGCTGTTTCCCCACTTTTCTACATAGCAGGCCACTACTTCATATACACTTCTTCCATCTTGCATAAGAAGGTCCTGAAGCTGTCCGGAAGACTTGTTTGATGTTTTTACAAGTACAAATATTCCTTTGTCATTATCTCTGCAGTCGTCAATGAAAGGTTTAATACCGTCGTAACCAAGATAGGGATTTACCGTCAGCGCATCCACATCAAATGCTTTATCAATAGGGCCTTCCCCCAGGTCAATACTTCCAAGGAATGCTGTTGAATAAGCCTGTGCGGTTGAACCTATATCATTCCTTTTTCCGTCGGCAATTACCATCAATCCTTTTTCTCTTGCATATTTTATAGTTCTGCTTAATACTTCCATTCCTTCGATTCCAAATATTTCATAACACGCCATCTGCAGCTTTACTGCCGGAACTATATCATAAACAGCATCAATTATTCTCTTGTTAAAAACCCATATAGCCTCAGCCGCACCTTTACTGTTTCTTCCGAACTCCTTATAGGACTTTTCTCTGATTGAAGAAGGTACATATTCAATCCTTGGATCCAGTCCTATAACAGACGGATTGTTTTTTTCCAAAATGTTATCAATAAGTCTATCTATGAACATTTTTTCCTCCCGGTTTTTATAAGATTTTTAATGCCTGTCTCAATGTATTTCACAATTTTTATTACTCTTCTTTGGAATAGGACTTTTTTCTAATAGAGCTTTTCCTTCTAATATAACTTTTTCTTTATAACTTTTTCTCTAAATTCCGGAGCGGAATTTTTCTCTAAATCTTTTTCTTTAAAGCTTTAGAGAAGAACTTTTTCTCTCACCACAACATTACCGTTAACTATTGTGTAATATACCGCACCTGTTAGCTTGAATCCATCGAAAGGTGAATTTTTGCTCTTTGATTTAAAATTATTTACATTTATAATGTTTTCTTCATTTATATCAACTATTGTAATATCTGCAGTCCTTCCCACTTCTATGGTTCCCTTGTTAAGTCCAAGTATCTTTGAAGGATTCAGGCACATCTTTTCAACCAACTGGTTCATGGTCAGGTGGCCAGGTTTAACCAGATTGGTTATTGCAAGGGGTAATGCCGTCTCAAATCCAACCATTCCAAATGCGGCAATGTTGAATTCCACATCCTTTTCATCTGCATGATGTGGTGCATGGTCCGTCGCAATTATATCAATTGTTCCATCTGCAAGTCCCTCTATAATTGCATCTACATCCTGTCTTGTCCTTAACGGCGGATTTACTTTTGCAAGAGTATTAAACCCGCTGCAGGCTTCATCAGTTAATGAAAAATAGTGCGGGCAGGTTTCAGCCGTCACCTTCACGCCTCTTTTTTTCGCATTTCTTATTAATTCAACTGAAAGCCGTGTACTGACGTGTGCAATATGAATAGGCACTTTAAGATACTCTGCAAGTATCAGGTCTCTTGCAACCATAATCTCTTCTGCAGCAGTCGGTATTCCTTTTAACCCGAGAATTGTAGACTGATAACCTTCATTCATTACTCCTTCATCGGATAATTCACGGTCTTCACAGTGGGAAATGACTGTTATATCAAACATGGACGCGTATTGCAGGGCTTTCTTCATAACGGAGGAATTGCTCACCGGATTGCCGTCATCAGAAATGGCAACAGCTCCGGCAAATTTCAATTCACCTATTTCCGCCAGTTCTTCGCCCTTAAGGCCCTTTGTAATTGCTCCTATCGGATATACGTTTACAAAACCGTCCTGCTTGGCTTTGCTCTTTATATATCTGATTACTGATTCATTATCTATTACCGGGTTTGTGTTTGGCATACACGCGATGGAAGTAAAACCTCCCATAGCTGCACTCATAGTGCCGCTTTCAATATCCTCCTTATATTCAAATCCCGGATCCCTCAAATGACAGTGGGCATCCACAAATCCCGGCAAAACATACATCCCTGAAGCGTCTATGACATCTCCGTTTATTAATTCGAGATCATGTCCTATTTCTACAATTTTACCATTTTCTATAAAAATATCATAAATACCGTCCAGCTTTGTTTTAACATCTACAACATGTCCATTTTTAATTAATACTTTCATTACTGCTCCTCCTTGTCAAAAGGTATAAAAGCGCCATTCTGACAGCCACACCGTTGGTCACCTGTTCATTTATATATGACCTTTCACCGTCAATTACCGACGAGGATAGTTCTATTCCCCTGTTTACCGGTCCGGGATGAAGAATAATGGCATCTTCCTTTGCAAGCAATAACCGTTTGTCATCCAGCCCAAAAAATCTTGAATATTCTCTCAATGTGGGGAACAGCCCCTTTTGCTGCCTTTCTTTTTGTATTCTCAGTCCTATTATGACATCAGCATCCAGGAGTCCTTCCTGAATTGTGTTGTATACTCTTACACCGGCCTTATCAATTTCTGGAGGCAAAAGTGTAGATGGCCCTGATACGCTGACATCTGCCCCTAACTTTGTTAACCCCCAGATATTGCTTCTTGCAACACGACTATGATAAATATCACCAATAATCGCTACTTTAAGTCCCTTTATGCGCCCCTTCTTTTCCATAATCGTAAACATATCCAGCAAAGCCTGCGTCGGGTGTTCATTCATGCCATCCCCTGCATTTATAACAGAAGCATTGACATGCTTTGCAAGCAAATGAGGAGCTCCGGACATAGGATGTCTTATTATAATGACATCAGTACCCATTGCATCGATTGTTTTGCCGGTATCTATAAGTGATTCACCTTTTGCAACACTGCTTGCCGCAACTGAAATGTTTGCGGAACTGGCACCCATATACTTTGATGCAAGTTCAAATGAAAGCCGTGTTCTGGTGCTGTTTTCATAAAACAGAGTAACAATCGATTTTCCTGCCAGATGTGGAGTTTTCTTGTTTTTGGACTCAAGAATCATTTTCATGGTCTTTGCAGTATCCAAAATATATTGAATTTCTTCTGCAGTAATATCCTTAAGCCCGAGTAAATCCTTTGATTTAAGATACATTCAGCTTCCCACCTTTTATGAAATTCTATTTCAAAACTTACAACTTAGTAATCAGTCCGAGCGAAGTCATAATAAAACAGTAAGGTCCATTCCTTACTGTCCTAAAAAGAAATATCTCATTACAATTGCTTTATTGTAAATAGATTTAGGCAATACCAAAGTTGATATTTTTTCAAAATTGCTATTAAGTTTTGTTGATTTAACACAGCTTTGAATACTATACATCCTTTACCTCGCACTTATTATTCAAACTCAGTCCATCATCTTCAAACTCAATCCTGCAGATTTCAAGACTTATAATCTCTATTTATTTAATCTCTATTTAAATATTGCATATTGTAACAGAATTAACACCATCAATCTCGGTTAATTTCACACAAATCATTTCTGACCTTGAAGTGGGAACATTTTTACCGACATAATCGGCTCTTATTGGCAGTTCCCTATGACCTCTGTCAACCAATATTGCCAGCTGAATCATTTTAGGCCTTCCAATATCCATAATTGCATCTATCGCCGCACGGATAGTCCTGCCGGTATATAGAACGTCATCCACAAGCACAAGCTTTTTATCATTTACAGAAAAATTGATTTCTGTTCCATTTACAACAGGATGCTCAGAAAGAAGGCTTAAATCATCTCTGTAAAAGGTTATGTCAAGGATGCCGACATCTACTTTTTTACCTTCCACCTGATATATTTTCTGTGCAATCATTTTGGCCAGAGGTACTCCACGGCGCTGGATACCTATGAGAGCTATATTCTCAACTCCCTTATTTTTCTCAATGATTTCATGAGCTATTCTTGTAACAGCTCTGTTTATAGCATTCTCATCCATAATTTCAGCCTTTTCAAACATAACCTTCACTCCAATAATAATTTTTCCGTGCGCTTTTCGAATAATCTATAAACCTTCATATATAACAAAACTTCCTGCCAGAAAGCAGGAAGTCGTAGTCATAGTAATCTCGTTCCAATAAACAAGTAATTCTGTTCACCTTTCCAGCCTCTCTGGACTAATTAAAAGGTTATTATTAAATTAAACTTACTATAGCATAATTATTAAGATTTGTCCATTACTTTTTGTCAATATCTATTCAAAAAATAACACTAACTATTTCTCAGCTCTTCCAAAAGCTTCTTGAAATACTCCGGAATCTCAGCCTCAAACTCCATGTATTCACCGGTTCCCGGATGCACAAATCCCAGCACTTTGGCATGGAGAGCCTGGCCATCCACATTATATTTCTGCTTTTTGCTTCCATATACTGCATCACCGACCAAAGGATGTCCTATATAAGACATATGCACTCTGATCTGATGTGTTCTTCCTGTCTCAAGCCTCAACTCAACATATGTACAGTCCTTGAACCGCTCAAGAACCCTGAAATGTGTTACGGCATGTCTTCCGTTCTTAGTATTAACAGCCATCTTTTTTCTTTCTGTTGGATGCCTGCCAATAGGTGCTTCTATTCTTCCGGAATCCTCCCTTATTATGCCGTATACCACCGCGATATAAATTCTCTTAATGTCATGCTTTTTGAGAAGTGCGGAAAGGCCTTCATGTGCGGCATTATTTTTTGCAACCACGAGTACGCCTGAAGTATCTTTGTCAATCCGATGAACTATTCCGGGTCTTATAACTCCGTTTATATCCGACAGGCTGTCACCACAGTAAGCCATAAGTGCATTTACAAGAGTACCGGAGTAATTGCCTGCCGCAGGGTGAACAACCATTCCTTTAGGCTTGTTTACTATCAAAATATCATCATCTTCATATAATACATCAATATCAATGTTCTCAGCTTTTACATCGAGTTTTTGCGGCTTAGGTATTTGGACGCTGATCTTATCGTCAAGTTTAACCTTGTAATTACTCTTGACATTTTTGCCATTAACTTTAACCATACCGTTTTCAATTAGTTTTTGAAAGTAGGTACGGGAATACTTCTCAATATTTGACGAAAGTAAGGCATCTATCCTCACGCCGCTTTTATCGGCAGTTATATTTATTTCTTCCCTTTCTTCCGGGTCTTCAGTTTCTTTAGTATCTTCTATATTTTCCACATCTTCTAAATCTTCCATGTCTCCTATATCTTCGATATCTTCCATGTCTTCTGTATATTCCAAATCATTAGAATTATCTGTATTATCTGCATCCTCTGTGTGTACTGAATGTTCCTCATCTTTTTCAATATCTGTTCCGTGTATATCCTTCATTTCTTCCTTTTCGTTCCTTTCTTTCATTCCGACCGTCCTTCCATTTCTGTTGCCTTGGCCGGTTCTTTATATATGAAAATCAAATAATACGCCAAAAGTATCGTCCCGGTTGTTATAAATATATCTGCAACGTTAAATACCGGGAACCTGTAACTCCAGAAGTGGAATTCCAGGAAATCTACTACGCTCCCTGCAGCAATTCTGTCTATCAGGTTGCCTATTGCGCCTCCAAGAATGAAGGACAGAGACAAGCTGAGAATTTTGTTTTTGGATTTTAAAAGGAAATATATAATTAATATCGAAGCTATAATGGTCATTACAATAAAAAAGTACCTTCCATTCTGAAAAATTGACCATGCGGCCCCTTTGTTCCTTATATATGTAATATAGAAAAAGTTCCGGATTATCTCAATCAGTTCACCCAAATCAACATTTTTAGTGATAAAAAACTTTGAAACCTGGTCTGCTGCAATTATTAAAATTACTATTATAGCCCAAAACATTTATCAACCCACCTCGTTTTTTAATATAACCGTTTTCTGATTTTACTGCTCTCCAAATTGTAATATGTTTATTATAATTCATCCTTCAGTTATATACCACTGTGTTATATCGTTATACTTATCCCATATATGCGAATCTATTGTTCCTCTTATAGTTTTTCTGTACATTACGGCATTATTTAAGAAATACAGGCCTAAGTAGGGTACATCATCTGAAATTAACCCTGTCATATTGATAAATAACGCTTTTTTTCTTTCATTGTCAGTTTCGCTGAATATTTTTATAATATAATCATCAACATCCGGGTTGGTGTATCCCGAGATATTCCTTGCTACGGTATAACCTTCAGAAGGAATGAAACTAAAATAGGGTGTTGCATAAAGGAACGAAATATCAGGTATTTGCGGTACAGTACATCCCATTAATGCCATATCATATTTCCCTGATTCAATTTTTTCAAGCATTTCGTCCCAGTTCAGAGGTACAACCGTTACCTCTATTCCTAAATTCTTCAACTGCCGCACAATTTCTTCTGCAACTGACTTCCTTAAAAGGTTCTCATTATTAACAAGCAGTTCAAAGGATAAATATTCTCTTTTTCCGTTAATCCTTTTGCTCCATCTTCCATTATCTTCATTCCAGCCGTTTTCGATAAGTATTTCTCTTGCCTTGACCAGATCAACATTATAAGAACTAATACTTGTGTCATTAATCCATGAACTGGGAATCACCGGTATATCAGAAATTATACCCCGTCCCGGAAGTATGTCATTAATAATTTTGTTTCTGTCAATTGAATATGCAATAGCCTTGCGTACTGCTCCATCACTCAATATTTTATTATTAAAATTAAGCGCAATAAATTCAAAATTCCTCGATGGATATGTTTTTAATGAAGTATGTACACTTCCTTTATACCTTTCAAGATCTGCAAAATCAATGAAAGCAACGTCTACATCTTTTGTATTGAAAGCATTTAGCGCATCTTCCACCCCTTGGTATATCTTAACATTTATATTTTCGATATAGGGCAGTTTCAGTGAGTCTTCACCTCTTGACAAAGCATTCCACCAATTTTCATTTGCCGTAAGATGAATAACTTTATCCTTCTCAATTGATTTAAATTTATATGGACCGGTTCCGGGAGGCAGTGTCCCGGACATCAAGTCCTGGTCTCCGTATTTTTCAAAATAATGCTTGGGTATTATTGGAAAGGTCATTAATTCTGCCTGAAATGAATTGGGCTTTCCTATCACAATTCTAAAATTGTTCCTGTCAATTGCTCCAAAACTTGTAGCACCTTGTAAATTGCTTTTGT
This sequence comes from Clostridiaceae bacterium, assembly GCA_012840085.1. Classification (GTDB taxonomy): domain Bacteria; phylum Bacillota; class Clostridia; order Acetivibrionales; family DUMB01; genus DUMB01. The sequence goes on along the minus strand of DUMB01000017.1, from coordinate 87,596 downwards.
AAATGGAGCCGTTCCCGCTGTTCAATATTTCATTTACAGTAAACTCCACATCCTCAGCAGTTAAAGGTGTACCATCATGCCACTTTACATCCTCCCTGATATGGAATGTCCAAACAAGTCCATCCTGCGAGACACTCCACCTGTCAGCCAGGACGGGTAAAGGACTTTGATTTTCTTGAAGCTTTATAAGACTTTCAAATACAAGCCCTGAAAAACCCTGAACAAAAACATTTTTTGTAGAAACAGGATTCAGTGTATCAGGCACAGTAGTAAAAAGGTTAAGAGTTCCTCCTCTGGTCACACCTCTGTCTATGACATTATCACTGATATAAATATTCATATTTATATTGTTTAAATTGTGCTCCTGCCCGTCCTGATACTGGACCATAGTACCGCAAGAAGCAAAAATTACGCATACAGCAAATACTGCTATAGTCAGAAGTACTCTTTTCAATGCCATGCTCCTTTTTATAAATTGTTTAATCCAGTTATAATTTGTTTAATCTAAGACTTCTATTTCAACTGCATAATTGCAGCAAGACTTCCGGTTTTTCCTTCATCGCCTCTATAAGAAAAGAATATACTTTTGCAGCATTTGGTGCAAATATTGCTCACTTCTATATTTTCCTCTAAAACACCGGAATTCATTAGTGTCTTTTTTACAACAGCCTTCAAATCAATCTTCCACTTTTCCCCGTCGTTCTTTGAAATAAAACTTTTACTCCAGGGAATCCCGGTTAAAAAAGCGTCAACGACTTCGTCTCCAACCTCAAAGCAGCACTTTCCAATAGATGGACCGATAACTGCCTTCATATCACTTGGTCTGCTTCCATATTCCGCATGCATTTTCTCCACCATTTCGCGTGCAATTTCCTTCAATGTCCCTTTCCAGCCGGAGTGTGCAAGGCCAATTGCCGTCTTGCCGGTATCAAAAATATAAACGGGTACGCAATCAGCATAGAAAGTTACTAAAGCTATGTTTTTTTTGTTGGTTATCAGTCCGTCAACTCCTATTATATCACTGTTCTTCAGAATACCCTTACCCCTGTCAGATTCATAAACTGTTTTTATCTTTTTATCATGAACCTGATCAGATAAAACAATATCTTCTATGTTTATATCAAGTGCGCTGCATACCCTTTTATAATTCTCTATTACATTTTCTCTGCTGTCCCTTCTTTTAAATCCAAGATTCAGCGATTCACATTCTCCCGTACTAACTCCGCCTATTCTTGTTGTAAAGCAGTGTACAAGTTTATCGTTGTACTGTTCAAATATTCTGAACTTCAAAAGTTTTACTCCGTTTTTTTGAAAAAACAAATTTTTGTCATCCTTTATAGTATCCGTGCACAAAGGAAAATACCCTCCGAAATAGAATATTTATGCTCCTTGCCTATAAAATAATATTACCATAAAAACAAAAAAAAAGCATTTAAATGCTTTTAGCGTTTAAATGATTTTGGTAAATGTTTTTTTCTCTGTTTTTTTCTCTGTCTATTATTCTATTTTCTTGGCTCAACAATTAACTTAATGGCTGTCCTTTCTTCACCGTCAATTTGTATATCGGTGAATGCCGGTATACAAATGAGCTCAAGACCTGATGGAGCAACGAATCCCCTAGCAATCGCAACTGCTTTAACAGCTTGATTTAAGGCCCCTGCTCCTATTGCCTGAATTTCAGCTGTCCCTCTCTCCCTAATTACTCCTGCTAGTGCTCCTGCAATAGAGTTTGGACTGGATTTTGCTGAGACTTTTAATACATCCATAATGTTTTACCCCCTAACACATTATCAATGTTAATATTCTACACAAATTTTTAAATTCCTCTTTTTTAGTTAAATTTTAGAAATTGCCCAAAAAATTTTTTAATTGTCTAAGATGTGAGCAATTCTTTTAATGCTCAGCGCTTTTCCAGTAACTTCATCAATTTCAAGCATAACAGCATTAAACTGTATCCTGCCCTTTGCTATTTCAAATCTTGTAGGCAAGTGTGTAAGAAATTTTTCAATTATGATGTCCCTGTCTACTCCCAGAATGCCATCATAAGGTCCTGTCATGCCGACATCTGATATAAATGCCGTACCACAAGGCAAAATCCTTTCATCTGCCGTCTGAACATGAGTATGTGTACCAAGCACACAGCTTACCCTTCCGTCAAGGTACCAGGCAAGAGCACATTTTTCCGATGTGGCTTCAGCATGCATGTCTACGACTATAACTTTAACATAATTTTTCAGATATTCTATTTCCTTTTCAATCGTGCTAAATGGACAATCTATACTATCCATATATATTCTGCCCATTACATTTATAACACCAATTTTGCCTGCATTGCCTTCAAATATTGTTGATCCTTTCCCGGGTATACCTTTCGGATAATTTACCGGTCTTACTATTCTTTGATCTGAATCTATAAAGTTGAATACTTCCCTTTTAGACCATGTATGATTTCCCAGGGTTATTACATCAATACCGGCTTTATAAAGTTCCTGTGCAACAACGTATGTTATACCGCTTCCTCCGGCAGCATTCTCAGCATTAGCGATACAAAAGTCATACTTTTCCTCTCTTTTGATTACGCCGATCATTTCCTTAACAGCCCTTCTGCCAGGATTACCAACAATATCTCCTATAAACAAAACCTTCAAAATTATACCACCTATTCATAAATATAATATATTATTTTAAAATTAATTTTAATTATTATAAATACAATAATAACACAAAAAGCGTGAATGCTCACGCTTTTTGTGTTATTGTTATCTGGTTTATTTTTAATTAACACTTATATTCATACTTAATTATTTAGCATACTCAATAGCTCTTGTTTCCCTAATCACATTTACTTTAATCTGACCAGGATATTCAAGTTCACTTTCAATTTTCTTCACTATTTCACGGGATTTCAATATTATATCTTCATCAGAGACTTCATCAGGCTTAACAATAATACGGATTTCTCTACCAGCCTGAATAGCATAGGATTTTTCAACTCCATCAAACGAATTGGCTATTTCCTCTAATTTTTCTATACGCTTAATATAGGATTCCAAAGTCTCTCTTCTGGCTCCAGGCCTTGCTGCAGAAATAGAATCTGCCGCCTGAACAAGTATAGAAATAATTGAAGTTGCTTCAACATCTCCATGATGTGCCTGAATTGCATTAACCACAACATTTCCTTCCTTATATTTGCGTGCAAGTTCAGCACCTATTGCAACGTGTGAACCTTCCATTTCATGATCCACGGCTTTGCCTATATCGTGAAGAAGTCCCGCTCTCTTGGCAAGGTTAACATCTACACCAAGCTCAGCCGCCATCAATCCGGCAAGGTGTGCAACCTCTATAGAATGTGTCAGAACATTTTGCCCGTAACTGGTTCTGAATTTCAACTTTCCAAGTAATCTTATCAATTCAGGATGCAGACCGTGAACTCCTGTTTCAAATGTTGCATGGTCTCCTTCCTGGCGAATGGTATTTTCAACCTCTTTGTTGGCTTTTTCAACCATTTCTTCAATCCTTGCAGGATGAATTCTACCATCTATTATCAGTTTTTCCAGGGCAATTCTAGCAACTTCCCTTCTTATCGGATCAAATCCTGATAGTATTACAGCCTCAGGAGTATCATCTATAATCAGGTCTATGCCGGTTAATGTCTCTAATGTCCTGATATTCCTGCCTTCTCGGCCGATAATTCTTCCCTTCATTTCATCATTTGGCAGTGGAACAACAGAAACCGTGACTTCTGACACATGATCCGCCGCACATTTCTGTATGGCGCATGCAATAATTTCTTTTGCCTTTCTGTCAGCTTCCTCTTTTGCCCTGTTTTCCACATCTTTAATTAGCATAGCAACTTCATGTTTTACTTCACTTTCAACATTCTTCAAAAGATATTGCTTGGCGTCTTCAACAGTCAGGCCGGAAATTCTTTCGAGTTCTTCAACCTGCTTGCTTTCAAGCTCTTTTATTCTCTCCTCGGTTGCTTGAATGTCTTTAATCTTTTTGTTTAAGACTTCTTCTTTTTGTTCAAGCATCTCTATTTTTCTATCGAGAGATTCTTCCTTTTGCACCAGCCTTCTTTCCTGGCGCTGTATTTCACTTCTGCGGTCCTTTATTTCCCTTTCAAGTTCCATGCGGCTTTTGTGGATTTCTTCCTTTGCCTCCAGCAGCACTTCCCTCTTTTTATTCTCCGCAGCTTTCTGAGCTTCTGCAATCAGTCTCTTGGCTTCCTGTTCGGCACTGCCTATCTCCGCCTCAGCAATTTTCTTTCTATGATTAATCCCGGCGCGGAACATTATTAATGAAGCAATTATCGCAATTACTATACCTATCGCCAATCCTATTGCAATTCCAATACCTGTAGTAATAGCACACACCTCCTCTATATTCAGTTTTCAATGATCATTTGCTATCTTATTAAAAGTAGGTATTTTTAACTAAGTCTAATTGTAAGCTTTTTTAATTTTTATGTCAAGAATCAAAAAAGTTGCGTAATTTGAAGGATTATTGCTCTTTATTACGCATAGTGTCAGCCATTTGCATTTCTTTCCATTGCTGTTTTGTTATGAGCAGCTGACGGGGCTTGCTGCCTTCATAACCACCTATAATTCCGCGTTCCTCCATTTGGTCGATTATTCTTGCCGCTCTGGCATATCCTACTTTAAACTTCCTCTGAATAAGAGATACAGATGCCTGCCCTGCTTCCACAACCATTTCAATAGCCTGAGGAAGCAATTCATCCGTGTCATCAAAGTTTTCTTCAACAGGTTCGCTGCTGTTGTTTATTTCTTCGATAATATCATCATTATAATTTGCTGAACCTCTTGATTTCAGAAACTCTACAACCCTTTCAACCTCTTTCTCAGACACGAAAGCACCTTGTATTCTTACAGGCTTTGGCTTTCCTATGGGATAATAAAGCATATCCCCTTTGCCAAGCAGCTTTTCCGCCCCGGCCATGTCAAGTATTGTTCTGGAGTCCACCTGTGACGAAACGGCAAAAGATATCCTTGACGGGATGTTCGCCTTAATCAGGCCGGTTATGACATCTACCGAAGGTCTCTGAGTTGCTATCACCAGGTGCATTCCTGCAGCTCTCGCCATCTGTGCAAGCCTGCATATGGCATCTTCCACCTCATTAGGTGCAACCATCATCAAATCTGCAAGCTCATCGATAATTATTACTATTTCAGGAAGTATTCCCTCTTCTCCATTGGCTCTTAGCAGTTCATTATAGCTTTTTAAATCTCTTACTGATCTGTCAGCAAAAAGTTTGTACCTGTTGACCATTTCCTGTACTGCCCAGTTCAATGCTCCTGCTGCTTTTTTTGGATCTGTTACTACAGGAATCAGCAGGTGCGGAATACCATTATATACCCCCAACTCCACCACCTTCGGGTCAATCATCAGGAGTTTTACCTCATCAGGAGAAGCTTTGTATAACAGGCTTACAATAAGACAATTTATACACACACTTTTACCTGAGCCTGTAGCTCCGGCAATAAGCATATGTGGCATTTTTGCTATATCTGCAACACAACAGTCGCCGGATATATCCTTACCCAGGGCAAATGTCAGTTTTGAAGGATGCTGTCTGAATTCTTCTGATTCAATTACATCTCTCAGCTGAACGGTTGTAATTTCCTTATTGGGAACTTCTATCCCTATTGCTGCCTTTCCGGGTATCGGCGCTTCTATTCTGATACCCTGAGCTGCAAGATTAAGCGCAATATCATCAGCAAGGTTCACAATCCTGCTTACCTTTACACCGGCGCTGGGCTGCAGTTCATAACGTGTAACAGTAGGGCCGCGGCTGATATTTATTACTTTTGCGGTTACACCAAAGCTTTTAAGTGTTTCTTCAAGTGTTATTGCACCTTCAACAGCTTTGTTCTTATTACCTTTGGCAGCCTTTTCTCCGCTTTGCCCTGCATTCAGTAAATCAATTGGCGGAAATTCATAACCATATGAAGAGTCCTGAATGTTAATTATATTTCCCATGTTGGCAGCAATTTGTTCTGTACTCTCCGAATTTTCCTTCTCTCTTTTTTGGCTTTTTACAGAACTCTTTTTCAAATCTTCTACTATTAAATCAATAGGCTCCATATTTTCTGTATTTTGAGCCAAATCAGCCTTATTGGCTTGCTCCGTCTTTGCTTTTGCTTCTCTTGATGTCTTTTCAATCCTGAAGTCTATAATCTTTGCCTTTGGCTTTGTTTGACCTGAATATTCACCGTCATCATACATATTATCAATCTCATAAGGTATTTCATCCATGTCATAAGAATTTGCAGACACCTTTTTCCTTCCGGATGTTTTTTCGTGCCTGCTGGCGAAAGATTTCCGCAAACTTCTTACAAAATTGGCTATTGAAATATTGGTCAATAAAATTATATTCACCAAAGATAAAGCAGTAAGAATGATAATAGTCCCAAGTGGCTGAAACACCAGTATAAACGGCATACTTACAATACCGCCAAACACTCCGCCACCATGGAGCGTCTTACCATCTTCATAGAACTTTGAAATATATTGAAACACATTCATATTGACATAATTCTCACGCTCGAAAACCCCCGTCTGTATAAGTGATGATGCAAGCACAATAAAAATAAAAGTATATAATGCCCTTTTATTTAATTGCTTAATGTCCTTATTTAATATTAAAAAAAATGCATAAACAATTAAGACAGGCGGAAGTATAAAAGCAGAAATTCCCAACAATCCAAGGAAAAGATTCCTTACTAAAGTTCCAAACAAACCCATCGAACCTTTTACATATATACTTAGCAAAACCATTATGCCGAGTGCGAGAATTAGTATTCCAATAATTTCATTGTTATTTCCGGAAGAATTTCTGTTTTTTTTCTTTTTTATTCTGTATTTTTTCTTTTGTGCTCCCTTAGAAGCCATTTCCTCACCTCCAAAGCTATAACCCATTGCCATAAACCTGAAATGCTTCAAAACCAAGGGTTTCAAACATTACTATATCATAAATTTTCTTATTTTTCCATATTTAAATTGGTATTGCCGGCATCAATTCAGTAATGTTGATACAATGTTAGAATTATTTATATAATTGGCAAATAAAAGGAGGATTTTGAAATTTTATGTCAAATATTTATTATGTAATTATATATTTTGTCATTTTATACGGCTTATTTGTATTAATCATTCAATTATCATTAATACATCTGGAGGAATTCAAATTATGATTATTCAAAAAATGAAAAATTTCACAAATGGTGCCCTGAAAAACATTCACAAACATACAGAAAAATACCAAAGTAATAGTAAAGCAAACACAGTAAATAGATTCAAAAGTATAAAATCCAAACTTATCAGTTCTTTCATGGTAGCTATAATACCTATTATCATACTAGGTGTTTTTTCATTTAACAGTTCTTACAATGCCTTAAAAGATGCAGCTTCAACATCGTCAATACAGACAATTGAACAGGCTTCCAACTATTTCGATCTTCTGTTTGATAATGTAGAACAAGTAACTTTGCAAATTTCTGTTGATGAAAGCTTCCAAGACTTTTTTTCCAGAAATTTTGTAACCGACATGTCATTTGAGAAGTATGAATTAATCAATTCATTAAGCAAGCAGTTAAACAATATATGTTATACGAATGACAATTATGAGAATATCTATGTCCTCGGAAATAAGAACGGGTCAGTGTCAACAGCTAATTTCACTTCGTCTGATACAAATATTAACTCATTAAAAAATTCTGATATGTATAAAAAGCTTGAGGAAAGTAAAAATGGTGTGATATGGTGTGGCGATCATGAGGAACTGGATCAGTTATTGGTTGGTAAACCTTCTTATTCATTTTCCGTTGCACGTCTGGTAAAAAGTATTAATACTCTTGATATAGTAGCCATTGTAATTTTTGACCTGAAAGAGACTAAAATATTAAAACTCCTTCAAGAAATAAATCTTGGAGAAGGAAGTGAGATACATCTTATAAGCCCCGATTACACAAAAGATATTTCTATAGCAAGGAACAAAGATGACCAAGGCAAAGATACAATCATACAAAATGCTTCCCAAATAACTGATAAAGACTTTTTTGAGAAAATTACATCAAGTTCTGATGTGGTTGGTTCCTTTACAGTGGATTATAATAACACACAATACCTTTTGAGCTATAAGAAACTTGATACCGGTTTTATCATGACAGGCTTGATTCCCATATCAGATCTTGTTGGTGCAGCTGACAGTATTAAACATATAACAATAATGCTGGTAATTCTAGCATCTTTAGTAGCACTTACAAGCGGATACATGATGGCTTCAAGTATGGGAAGAACAATCAACCGCATTATCAGAGCAGCAGAAAAAGCTGCCTCCGGTGATTTGACAGTTACAATTTCATCTCGTCGCAAAGATGAATTGGGCGTATTGACAAAAAGCATTTCTGCAATGATTTCCAATATGCGGAGTTTAATCCAGCAATCTATTGAAATAGCACACAAAGTTGCTGATTCAGCTAACGTGGTGTCATCAACTTCCCAGCAGGTTTCCGCTGTGTCACATGAGATATCACGGGCTATACAGGAAATTGCCAACGGTGCTTCTTCTCAGGCTCGGGATTCGGAAGAAGGCGTAAACAGAATGGCCCTCCTGGCATCAAAAATCAATCAGACATCTGAAAATGCAAAGGTTATAGAAAAAATTTCACAGGATACTATGAAGCTTACACAAGACGGTCTTATTTCAGTTGAGGAACTGAATAAAAAAGCACAGGATACCACCGCTACTATGAAATCCATTCTTTCAGATATTGAGCGCTTCAGCGATAACTCAAAATCCATAGGCAAAATTATTAAAGTTATAAGCGGTATAGCAGACCAGACAAACTTGCTCGCCCTCAATGCAACAATAGAAGCAGCACGGGCGGGAGAAATGGGCAGAGGTTTTGCAGTTGTTGCTGATGAAGTCCGAAAGCTTGCTGAACAGACAATGTCAGCATCACGGGAAATAGCTGCAATAATCAAGGATATACAGGATCACACTGCAGAAACAGTTAAGAGAGCTGAAGATACGGATGAAATAATAAAATCACAGAATTACGCAGTTTCTAATACAATTGATGTATTCAAAAATATAACAAAATCTATGGACCTGCTGGTTGAAAAAGTATCGGAAATAAACGCAGGCGTTGAGGAAATGATGGAAAACAAAGATCTTACCATCACTGCCATTCAAAATATATCTGCCGTATCCGAACAGACAGCAGCCTCTTCAGAAGAAGTAACAGCTTCCACAGAGGAGCAGGTTTCAAGTACTGAAGAACTGTCAGCATATGCTGAAGAGCTGACAGAGGCGGCAAGAAAACTGTCAGAATCTATAAGCAAATTTATAATAGATTAATCTTAATCTGGTTTTTCTGTTGCGGCATACAGGATTTATTCCTGGAAGCCGCAACTTTATTATTTACACTTTTATAACATTTCCCGGCTGCAAGGCAGGATTTAAATAAGCTTTGGGTGACGTGCTCAATAGCCTTGCTATAATATATTCACCGTTTGATGCGGGGATTGCCTGAATTTTCTCGCCCATATACTCAAGCTCAATAAGCCTCATATCATTCTTTTTATTGGAATCAAATCCGTCAAATACAATATCAGCAGGTATAATGGAATACAATATCACTGTATCTCACCACCTGAACTTTCACCAAGAATCTTTTGGCTGTTTCTTTTCAATTCTATTAGTTCATACAGTTTCTTCAAAGCATCTGAAAGACCACCAACAGATTTTATTATACCGTAATTGACAGCCTCTTCACCGAAAAGCACTGTTCCCACGTCATTTGCCAGTTCCCCGGTTTTCAGCATTAATTCTCTGAACTTGTCGCTGGATATATTTGAGTTTTTGGATACAAATTGCACTACCCGCTCCTGCATCTTATCGAAATATTCATAGGTCTGCGGAACTCCTATTATCATACCGTTTAATCTTAGCGGGTGTATCGTCATTGTTGCAGAAGGTGCTATAAATGAGTAGTCTGTCGCAACAGCCATCGGCACACCAATACTATGACCTCCGCCAAGTATAAGCGATACTGTAGGCTTTGACATGCTTGAAATCATTTCAGCTATCGCAAGTCCCGCCTCCACATCCCCGCCGACAGTATTGAGTATCAGAAGCAGGCCGTCTATATTTCTGTCCTCTTCTATGGCAACCAGTTGTGGTATTACATGCTCATACTTGGTTGTTTTATTTTGCGGAGGTAATATTATATGGCCTTCAATCTGGCCTATAATTGTAAGGCAATGTATATTACCTTTTGGATTTGAAATTGATGTGCTTCCTAACTCCTTTAATGCATCAGCATTATCATTAACATCTATATTCTCACATTCTTGCTGTGTTTCCCCTTTAACGGCAGGATTTCCAAAGGTTACTTTGTTTTCTTCTGACAATTTATCACTCTCCTCTTATGTATAACTGTTTTCAAATCCTGACCTTCATATCCCAATATTAATATTTGGCAATACTAATGTTCCAGTAATATTAATAGTATTGTTTTTTTTAATAAAATAATTCAGATAACACGAACGAAATGATTTGCATAGTCTATTTATTTATTCCATCAAAATGATTTTCCGCCATCGAATTGATTTGCGCTGTAACGAGTTTATTCGGCAAATCTATTGTCTCTTAAGCTAGATCAAAATTTTTGACAAAAAAATCAAAACCCCAGGCCTTGAATGCCTGAGGTTTTGGTATCTTGTTTGTATGAGTAAGTCTGTAAGCCGGGTTCTGTATTAGATGATCATCTATCTAGGCCTTACATTTCTGCAAAGCTCAAGCCACCTTATCGGGACCGGCGGGCAACCGTTATATGTCCCATTTTGCGGTGTTGCTCCAGGTGGGGTTTACATAGACCGGCAAGTCGCCATGCCGCTGGTGAGCTCTTACCTCACCTTTCCACCCTTACGCTACAGGAAACAATCTGTTTGCCTGTAACGCGGTATATTTCTGTTGCACTTTCCTTGAAGTCGCCTTCACCGGGAGTTACCCGGCACCCTGCCCTATGGAGCCCGGACTTTCCTCACATACAACCTTTCGGTTTGTATGCGCGATCATCTGGCTTACTCATACAAAACTTAATATTCAATTATTTGAAAATTATATATAACTTATAAATCAAATTCAATCTCAACTTATTTCAAATCAAATTCTATTTTAACTTAAGCAATTGTGAGCTATTCGTTTGTGAATATTATGCCTTAAATACCGACACAATATTCCACTAAAATAACGACACAATATACTAATTCACCGACATAACAGTTTAACCTGTCATGTCTGGATTTAATATTATAAAATAAATCAAGCAAGCTGTCAAATAACATTAAATGGATCTGCTAACATGCTGCTTAAGATAAACTCTACATTTCCGAACTTTTCTGAGAGCATATTTTTAATTACCGGCAAAATAACCTGCTCGGTTGCAAAATGTCCGGCATCAATTACACACCTGCCGCTTTCAACAATGTCAACGGCGTCATGGTATTTTACATCCCCTGTAACCAAAATATCAAATTCCCTGCTGCTGAAATTGACCCAATCCCTGTCAAAACTGCCACAGAACACCGCCACTCTTTCAATAGCACCTTCATATTCACCAATTACCCTGACATATTTGGTATTGAGCTTGTTTTTTACAATATCTACAAACTCATTCAAATTTACTTGCTTATCTACATCACCTATTTTACCCAGACTGAACGCCTTGCCGTTAATCTTCAGCGGATATATATCATATGCAACTTCCTCATAAGGATGAGCTTTTAGCATTGCTCCCACAACTTTTTTCAGCCTGCTTTCCGGAACTACCGTTTCCAGTCTGTACTCATCAACCTTTTCAAGTTCTCCGAGAGAGCCTATAAACGGGTTTGTTCCCTCGAGAGGCCTGAAAGTACCAATTCCGGGAGTCATGAAAGTGCAGTCGCTGTAATTGCCTATCCAGCCGGCGCCTTCCCTGCTAATAGCTTCCCTTACTGCATCAACATGTGAGAAGGGGACAAACACTGCCAGCTTGAACACCTTGTCTTCCCTATATGTATTCAGATTTCTTATATTTTGCAATCCCAAAGCTTCAGCCAGCTTTTGATTTACACCGCATTCACAGGTATCCAGGTTTGTGTGGGCGCTGTATAATGATATATTATTTCCTATCAGCTTGATAAGCTTCCTGCCAACAATGCTGTCATCATTTATTTTCTTGATTCCTTTAAAAATTAAGGGATGATGGGAAATAATCATGTCGACATTGCGTTCCACCGCTTCATCCACTACTTTTGAAGTGGCATCAAGGCAGAGCAATACCCTTTTCACTTCACTCTGCCTGTTGCCGGCAATAAGACCGGCATTGTCCCAATCTTCAGCAAGGTGAAGTGGTGCAAGTTCCTGCAAATATTCTATAATATCCCCGCATTTTACTGACATAGTACTCCCTCCTTAGAATATACCTGTTATAGTCCATTATATAACTTAATAAACTCATCTCTCAAATTGATATTTTTCTCAAGGGCATCTCTATTGTCCTGCCTGGATTTTCTAAGTCCATTAATAGCTGTATCAATTTTATTCAGCTCTCTTTTTATGTAAGTTTTCAGCAATGGATCATTCTTTTCTATAAGCCTTCTGCCTACATAAAGATCAATTATATCATAGTTTGTTTGTTGTCCGGTCCAACTGGCAGATATAACATTGTAAATTTTATTTCTCTCCATTACAAGTCCTTCATCTGTAATCTCAAACCCATTGTCATATAACCATCTGCGAACATCCTCAACGGCTCCCATTGGCTGAATGACAAGCCTTTTTGCATTTCGTGCCTTTTCAATTCCTTCCGAAAGGATACTGCAGATTAACTGTCCTCCCATTCCGGCAATTACAATAATTTCTGTCTCCTGCTCTTTAAGCGGCTGCAAGCCATCGCCGATTCTTGTATCAATATAGTCCGTCATTTCATATTGCCGGATGTTTATGTTAGCTTTTTCAATAGGGCCAGGGTTTACATCAGTGGCAATTGCAGTCTTGCATATTCCCTGCCTTATAAGATATATTGGTATGTATGCATGGTCAGTACCAACGTCGCACACCGTCCTGCATACAGGTACCATATCTGCAACAAGTTTTAGTCTTCCCCTTAGAATCATAATTTCACCGTCGCTACATTAATTTAATTACATTAAAATAAAAAAATAACTACATTAAAAAATAACTACATTACTATAAAAAACAACTGCATTATAATAAATAGAAATAGTTTAATACAGTTTTAAATAAAATTATCTGCACATAATAAATATATATGATTACTATAGCAGATGTAAAGGAGCCCGGCATTATGTTCAACAATTTCAGAGACAAAAATCACAAAGATACTGAAACAGCGGCTGAAACTATTATAGACAGTTCTTCCTTCCTTAATAAAATAAATAAATCAAAAACGGGCAAAATTATTTTAAACATTACAAATCAGCAACTTAACGAAGACAATTTTGACAACTACATTGAAAAAAGAAATTAGGGAATACGCCCTAATTTCTTCTTACTCGGATATCATGCATTGCACTCAGGCATTAAGATTACAATCAGGTATTTACATTTCAGCTTTTTTAAGTACATCGATACATTCCTTAAAGTAAAAGGAATATAACTTATTCAGGAATAAAATGCCTCGTTCAGAATGGCTTCATGCAATTACAATTACAGCTGGCTTCCACACCTTGCGCAGAATCTGGCACCCTCTGGATTGACATGTCCGCACTTGCATACAGGCGGCCCGATTCTGGTATTTCCAATTACCTGATTCATTTCTTCGTCCAGTTCTTTAAGTCTTTGTTTCTGCTCATTAATTAGCTCTGTCCTTTTTGTTATTTCTTCGCAGAAACCAACCAACTCACTACGGGGAATATCGCCTTCCATTTCCATGTAAAGGTTGTAAACCCTGGCGCCAAGCAATTCTTCAAGCTGTTTTTTTTCATCTTCCAACGTCTTGATACGGCTGTTGATTTTAGCTTTTTCAATCAGTGTCTTCGAGCCGGTGCTAACGGAAGCTACTCCCTTATTTAACCCACTTTTTAGCTTGTCAAATATGTCTGCCATTTTACTTTCCCCCCAAAAACTTATTAATATATTCTTATAATATTACTTACATCTGTATCAATTCTTGTTGGCTCGGAATTTCCCCTCTTATGATACAAATCTCCGTAATTTCTTTTAGTATTATAATCCTTAATATAAACAACATCATTTTCACTTCTCACAAAGATATCAAATACGTCTGTATCAATTTTTTCAGATTTCCCGTTTCTAAACTTCATCAGAGTTCCGGAGCCGTCTTTGTTGCTGAAATCGTCCAAATAGTACAGTGTACCTCTAGAATATTGGAATTGGTAGCCCGCTGAATCCGACACTTCATAATACTTTCCTCCTGTGTAGAGTCCCATGATAGTGTCATCATATGAATTTGACCTGGTAACTACATCTTCACCATATACTATAAAGCTGCTGACATCATCACAAATTTTCGTTTTATCTTTTAATGAATCAAATTCTACAGTATATCTGTACAATGTACCTTCATTATCCTCTTGATCCATATCTTCAATTATATATCTGTACGTTTGTGGTCTTGGCAAAAAGGACGAGCCGGAAAAAATTGATTCTGAAGTTAATCAGGTAATCGGTTCATCCGGTGAGTATGAAAAAATATATTATATTAAAGATTCCAATCTGTATGTCAAAGAATATGGGAAAAAAAGAGAAAGACTTGCAAGGGATGTGGCGTCAGCAACAGTAATAAATGACCAGGTATATTTTATAAAAAGAGATGCGACTGAGCAATATTCAGGGTCTTTATACAAAATAGAAGCTGGCAAGCAAATAAAAATAGCTGAACGAATAGATAATAATACATTTTTAGATCCAAGCTATAGCATCATGTATGGAGGTAACAGTGCAGTTTTCTTTATAATTCCTGAAGACAGCGATTATCCGGAGTCTGACGATGGCATCAGGGAATTATACATAGTTTCACAAAATAATCCTCCTTTTAAAGCTATGGAAATAGACAAAAGTGAAACAGGTTCCTGCATGTTTTCGTCTGATGCTAAATATTTTTCTCCGTCATGATTTCTGAAAACAACTTTTTTTTCGTCATTGGATAAAAGAAAATACGATACATCTTTTGCTATCAACCTATCCTCTTTTTTCAGATCAGTGTAATATAGTTTATCACCTTTTTTATATACAACAAATTCCCCGTCTTTTTGAATATCAAAATCTGTAACTCCTGAGGCAATTCTAATTCCAATTGAATCAGCACCTTTTCCCTTTGGTTTT
Organism: Clostridiaceae bacterium; assembly: GCA_012840085.1. Taxonomy (GTDB): domain Bacteria; phylum Bacillota; class Clostridia; order Acetivibrionales; family DUMB01; genus DUMB01. The sequence goes on along the minus strand of DUMB01000017.1, from coordinate 72,220 downwards.
TCTTCATCTACTTTCCGGTAGTATAGTTTGAACTCCCCATTTGATGGGTCATCAGCAAAAAACATGGTTTTGCCGTCTTCAGTAAACAATATGTCACCATAATAATAATTGCCGCCAACGCTTGTAACAACATAAGGTTCTTTATTACCATTTCTTTTAAGCATGAGGTCAGATGACTTTATATACATGATTGGTAACCTTGACAAATCCCTGCTAACAGTTTTGGGTTTGGAACCTTTAAATATATTAACTACTCCGATTATTACTGCAATAACTGCTGCGCAGAGCGCTACTCCTGCAATTATCTTTTTTATCAGGTATTTCTTTTTAGAATCCGCCGCCCTGTTACCAAAATAGTCCTTACTGTCAATGCTCTCCTGGGTGGTTTTTATTTCAGTAACCATAGCAGGGGTTCCCGATACCCGGCCAATTCCAATTCCGCCGCCGGTGTAGATTGCGTCACCGGACAATGATATCTTTGCCCCGCATTTAATACAGAACTTTGAATAATCTTCATTCTTTGCACCACATTGTTGGCAAAACATGAATTTTTTCCCCTTTCAAAATACATTTTCAAATTAATTCATTTAATTCATTTTTTGACAAACAACTTTTTCAGATTATTCATACATAAGCTCATAAAATTTTTCCTGAATTTCATACAATTTTTCCTCACAATTCTCATCTTCGGTATACTCAATGTATTCATCAAAATCCATATCCAATATATACTGTTTTTCTGTTATTGTTATTAAATCCTTCTTCGCACCCTTTTCAAGAGAAAAATCTATACTTCCGCTGATTTTTGAAGTGTCACCGTATCCTTTATAAGTAATGCCTACATCGCTCAAGGAAAGTTTTAATCCTCTAGAATTGCTGTATTCGCCTGAATAATCCAGTTTTATACCGTTTTTATCAGCTTTAATTTCACTGAAACCATCTATAGTTCCATTTTTTAAGTCAATATCACATTCACTCTTAAATACCAGCTTCCCCTCATATGGCACTTTAACAGTCAATTCCGTAGAATCTGTGAATAAGCCCTTACGAGGTATATGGTTTCCTTCAGAAGTTAGTTGAACAACTAATTTCTCACCTTCAACTTCAATCTCAAAATCAACGCTAATATCATTTATTAAGGCTTTGTTATCTCCAAAGCTTATTTCCAATGCTAATTCAATTTCAGTTTCCTCATATATTTCAAATTCTTTTTCAACCTCTAGTTTTACAATTACCCCCTTGTATTCTACAAGTTCAATTGTTATATCTCCCCTGATGCCGACATAGTCGTCAAAATCGTTAAGGAATTCATCAATCTCATCAGTAAAATCATAGCCGGCCATTGAAATCTGATTTTTTACATTTTCATCATTAAAATACAATTCCACCATATCAATCAAATAAGACTTAAGCTCACTGCCTGAAATGGTTACAGGTATCTCCCTTGCTTTTACGCTTTTACCTTTTATGGTGACATTGGTAGAAGTCATTTTACCCAACTTTGCATTCTTAAGCAGTTCTTTCGTTGCTTCAGCCATTTGCTTCTTTGTTTCTTCAGTTATGCTTCTCTTGGATTTATCCATGATATTTGAAAAGGAGATGTTAAGATTTTCAGGCAGATTCATGCAGAGCATTTCACTTCCAAAGTAACTGTCATTCCAATCTCTGCCAAAATTTGCTGTCTTAGCTGTCCAGTATGCATCAAATAACTCCGGTACATTAACTCCTATTTCTTCATCATTCAGGAAAGCATTAACGCTAAACATTGGGTCATCTTTCAACAACAGCTGAAAAATTCCTAACATCTGTTTATTATTCTTATCTATGGAAATTGTTGTGTTAATGCCGGATCCTTTTAAAAAGCCTAAGTCCATGTATTCGTTATCAGAAGAAATTGAATCCAGAACACCGCTTAAATCTATAGTAAAGTCATCTTTTTCCGACAAAGTAAAACCAAGTAATTTCTTTTTGCTCTTGCTTATTTCATCAGAAATTTGAGAAAATGTTTTATTTAAAGCATTTCCCAGATAAGCTTTAGGTGCAATTGTCCTGTATATACCGTTTTTGCCCATAGCTGTGAATGCAGCCAAAATAAGTATTGCTGCCAGAATATATACAAATTTGAAACTCCTGCGCTTTTTAGGCATTTGCTCAACATCCTGAGTTGCAGCAGAAGTATCCCCAGAAAATTGATACAGTTTTGTGCCACATTGGGTACAAAACTTCATATGATCATCGTTTTTTGCCCCACAATTAATACAGTACATAAAATTCCCCCTGTTCATTAATAAAAATTTATAAAAGTTGTTCCTAATGCTTTTGTTTGGCCTGTTGCCTCCGTCTTACCCGGACCGGCGGTCCTTTCCACACCGTCTGCTTTATTACGTACGGTCGTTCTGTTCAGTCCTCCAGCCATATGCAATGATGCAGGTGTATTGAATGGTGTATTGAATGATACCGGCGCATTATATGATTTCTTGACAGGTTGTTTTGATGTATTGGCAACTGCTTTCTCTACTAATTTTGCTTCTCTTTTATCTTTTCTTATTAAGTCTACCAGAATCCATATTATCACTGCAAGTAGGCCAACTATTCCAATAATTAGCATGACCTCCCCTGAAATTGGCATATTAGATCAGGTCATCCTTGACTTTCAAGTCATTTTCTGCTTTTTCAAGTATCTGAATTTATTTTTCTATTATTTCCGAATTATTTCCGTCAGTATTTCCTTTCATGTGCTGGTATCCCCTGGCTGACTATATCATTGTATTTCTGTGCGCGCTCTGCAGTTACTACTCCTGTGCACTTTGATAGCGCTTGTATCACTGGCACTGTCCTTTTTATACTCTCTGGCAATACCGATATCTATGGCTTTGACCACATTGTCTGCAGTCACAATTATATTGGAAGGTTTCATGTCCCGGTAACATCATAAACCAGTTTTATTTTCCCGTTCTGAGACGGCTTAACGCATTTAATAAGCCCGTATTTGCCCTGGCTTTGCAGTACCTTGTATCCAACGTATCCAACGTCATTAAAAAAATTATCATCCTCAAGAATAAAACTGATTGAATTTTCACCTGTGTTGGTTCTGACAGCTATGTCAAAACTTATATCAACCACACAGCATTCCTCCAAATAATTTGGTTATAGCTTTTAATATTCAAATGTACACACTGTAATCGTTCCGCTGCTAATTTCCAAATTGTAAACTTCAGCTTCATTATTTATCATTACTCTGACCTGGATCGGTACACTTCCTGTTGAACGCTTGGTGTACATGTTAACTCTGACTGTATAAGTACCTCTGGGCGGATTATCCCAGTAGATATTCTCAACAGGAGTTGATACAAAGGAAAAGGAATCTGCCTGCCTGTCGACATCCAGTTGTCCTCCGGAATATGAATATTTGTTTCCGTAATGAACCGTATCGCCCAGCGGTGATGTGACATGCAAATCTATATCGTCATTGGTATGCCATAACAGTGATACCGTTACAGGACCTATTTTTGCTCCTGTCTGTGCAATAATCACATCAATTTCAGTAATCCTTTTCGCATTAAAGCTTTCAATGGCATCAATAATATTCTTCACCATTGCATCTATTTCATTTTGCCTTGCCAGCAGATTTGCCAGAGTATATTCAGCTTGATTCACAACTTCCTGCAATGCTGCTTTTGCTCCTGACCTGTATTGGCCTACTTCCGAGCCCTCAACAGCTGTTGACAGCAATTCTTTTGCTTTGTCAATTTCGTTGGAAAGCCATACTCTGTCTGTTGGTTCGATAATCTTCTGCTTAAAGTTGTGCAGTGCATTACTTAATTTATCATACGCACCAATTGCCATATCATAAGTTATAAAGTCCTTTTCCATTAAGTCCTTTGTTTTCCTGATCACAAGTCCAAATTCCTCTTTTGCACCTGCTACACAGTTACCGGGTTCCGTACCTACCTGTGTACCGTCGTAAAGCTTCTGAGATTCATCTATAAGTCTTTCTAGTTCATTATTGAGCTGACTGTCTATTATATACTGAAGAGTAACTACCTCAGTTTTTTTGCCTTTGGGATTGTAGCTGATTAAATTTATAGTTGTACTTTCTTTAACAGGAATAGGACCCTTGTATCTTTTAGACTTTCTGTCCGGAGTTGATTCGTCCAGAGTATAATAGAAGGTGTGCCCAATTCTGACTTTGTCTGATTCCAGTTTTACTGTTACGGGTTTTATATATACTCCAGGTTCGGGAATTATTTTCGGAATCTGCGGCTGTTCAGTTGCGGATTCAACCAGCTTTCGAATATCACTTGAAAGGTTCACTTTGCCCATATAATCTACATATTTCATCAATATTGCATATGCAGCTTCAGGATCTATATCTCTTAACAGATCGATAATTTTCTTTAATAAATCTTTATTTTCAATATCTATTCCCTGTGCCTCTTTTAAAAGAGAGACTGCCTTATCAATATCATTTATGCCAATGTAACCTTTTGCGGCTGCGACTCTTGCCTGGGTACTTTTTCTTTCAATTTCAATTGCTTTTGTGAATTGCAATACAGCTTCTTCATATTTGCCTTCCTGCAAATATTTAGCACCTAATTCCATGAAATATGTAAAGAGTCTTGGCTTCGCCACCATGCTGTAAACACTGAAACCTGATGTAGCCATTATTATGGAAGTAATAAGAATTGTAATTATAATTTTATATATGCTTATATTTTTTAAATTGAGAGACCCCATCTCAGTCACCATCCTCACTATAAAAAAATAACAAAAAAAATCAAGCTTCTTTACTTTAACTGTCTCTTTAACTTTCTCTGTTTTTTCTGTATATAAACATTAAAAAAACAATATCTATTACAACCACCACAGCTCCAACAGGTATAAGGTATGGTAGCGGGTTCATAACAACTTTTTCAATCCTCAGCAATAAAGCCACTGATACAATAAAAACCGTAATCAGGATAATTTGTATAATGGCTGAAATAAGATATTGTTTTACCGTTGATAAGTTTTTCATTTTGAACCTCCAAAATCATCAAAATCATTTTAAAAAGTCAAATCAATCCCTGAAAATCCAATCAATTCTTAGAGCCTAATCAATTATTAGATTTTTATCAATACTTAGAATCCAATTAATCCTTAGAACCTAATCAATTCATAGAACTTATTCGATTCTCAGAACTAAATCAATCATAAGAATCTTATCACCCCTTGGAATCATCAGAATCAATTTCCAAATACTCTGCCAGTTCAGGTGTATATATACTCATTCTTAAAAAGAATAAGACAGTAATTACTAACATCATCCAGTCCATTTCGCGCCGTCCGCTCTCAATAGCGTTTATTGTCTGACGCGATACGCCTATAATGTTTGCCAATTGTTCCTGTGTAATGTCTAGCTTTGCACGCAATTGTCTTAAATTATCCGTTAATTTCTTTTCTTTATTAATATTTCCTTATTTGCATCGCTAATATTGCCTTTATTAATCAGTTTAAATCCCCCTTCCATGGTAATACACAGTAAAGAAAAACTTGCTTGTGGCAAGTTTTGTCTTTTAGGTATTATGGTTCGTGTATATATGGATCATTTGCTATAGTTCCTGCATAATTAACTTGTATAATTAAGTCAATTATTTTAATACTTCTTTGAACATATTAATTTGATGTAAGTGCTAGTCCGTAATTTAATTTATAAAGTATTTAACCATGCCATTTACTATACCCTGTACAATTTTGTTCTGATACTCGTCTGTTTCCAGCAATCTGTCTTCCTCGGGGTTGGACATAAATCCCATCTCAATTAATATCACGGGCACTTTGGACCAGTTAAACCCTGTCAGGTCCGATCTTTTTATTATCCCCCTGTTCACAGCACCTGTCCGGGCAATCACTTCCTCTAATATTATTTTACCCGCACGTTCACTTTTCTCGACAAGGCTGGCATTATTTATGTAATCGTTGGTTGGCACCAGCATTGAAATGCCCCGTGTATTTTTATTAGAACTGCCATCTGCATGTATTCTGATCATTAAATCTGCATTTATGCTGTTTGCAAATTCTGCTCTGTCAATATTGCTCATTTCAGTCTTTGCTTCAGTTCTTGTCATATACACGTCAGCGCCAAGCTCTTTTAATTTCTGTTCCAGCTTCTTTGCAACTTTCAGATTAAGCTGTTCCTCTGTTTGATTTATACCTCTTGTACCGGCAGCAAAGGCTGGCTTTGTTTCCTGTGAATTGGGCGCCACAGCCTCCATCTTGCTGTAGTCGGCTATCCCGTGCCCCGCATCAACACAAATTGTAAAGCCCTTAAGTATGAGTTCTCCATCAATTTGTTCCTGCTTATTAGTGTAGTCTGTATTTTTCTGTGCCTCTTTCCCCTTTGCCTTATTCTGATTTGCTTCATTATTCTGTTCAGTTTCACTCTGTTTTTGCTCTGATTTCGAATCTTCCCCATTTTTTTCAGAGCTACTTCTGCTTTTATCTGATTTCTCATTCTCTCCAGTTTCTTTCCCGCTTTGTTCTGATTCAGCATTTCTTACTTCGTCATTTTCTTTATTCTCTTCGTCTGTTTCTTTCATATCATCCTTGTCAGAATGCCCATCTTCCATGCCTGTGCCCGAGTTTCCTGACAATTCCGTGCCGTTGTCCTGCTTCATCAATGGTGTGTCATGCTTTACCCCGCATCCTGTCAGCAGCAGGCACACAGCTATAATGGAAGACAGCATTTTTATGCAATTCATTTAGCGCCACCCCATCTTCTCTTCATAAGCAAGAATTGTATTTACGTTTGCTTTTTCTATTTCTGAAAGTAAACTGTCATCAAAGTTTTCATTTGGAGTATACCATGGCTTGTTTGAAAAATAGGTTCTAAAGGGTTCAGTGCGGAAAATATAGCCGTGCCTTGCGAATATCTCATTGCGCAGCAGGGCAACTTCATCTTTTGTCAGTTCCATAAGATATTCTTCAGTTATGAGTTCACTGTCACTTGGAAAGAGAAAGTCAGGTTCTGCAACAGACTCGTTGTTTGCATCAGCAGCTATATTGTTTGCATCAGAAGCTATAGCTTCACTTGTCTCATCAATTGCAGCCGGTTCACTTTCATTTACAGCAGGCTCAGAACCTACTTCGGAATCTTCGTTTCCTTTGTCTTTTACTTTATCATCAGCAATTTCATCACTGTTCAATTCTTCATCACTATCCGGTTTTTCTTCAGACGGTTTTTCTTCTGACAGTTTTTCTTCATCGGCAGGTATGTCTATACTGATTGGCTGTGAACTCCATTTTAATACAAACCAAATAACACCGCTGCAAACTACCAATACAACTGCTAATGCAGTAATTAAAGGAGTTAAATTTTCTTTACTCTTATGTGTTTCCTGTACCGGCAGTTGCTCTTTAGAAAGCTCATGCCTCTGATTTAAAGGCTGTACAGCAGTTGTCTGATCTATGTATTGAGTAATCTCCTGATTTGTATTGTGGTTATTAGATGTAAGTTCCTGATTATCAGGTATAAAATTATTGACAGGTATAAAACTCTGATTATTAGATATAACATCCTGCTTTTTGACTGAACTGTTAACCGGAGTTCCACACTCACCGCAAAACAATCCATTGGGATCAAGTTCCGTACCGCAGTTTCTGCATACAACTGGAGAATTAATCAAGACTTCGGTTGCTTCTGTGAAATCCGGAATAACTATCTTACTTCCGCATTCTCCGCAAAAGCGCGCATTCTCGTCCACCCTTGCCCCACAATTATTACAAAACATTTGTTTCACCGCCTCAAGTTATATTATATTGCTTAAGATATATTATATTGTATGTGACCGGAAATATTATTATATTTCTAACAGTGTGAAAACGACTTAATATGAGGGATATATGATTCTGATTGGGATAGCATCAAAATATAAATTGCGTGCAATATATAAACTATTACTATAACAAAGAAATATGAGGTTTAACCCCCATAATAAGTTTGAGGGCACTCCTTTGTAAGAAAATCTCTATTAAAGGAATGCCCTCATTCTGGTGGGCCTTCAGGGACTCGAACCCCGGACCAACCGGTTATGAGCCGGTTGCTCTAACCAACTGAGCTAAAGGCCCTAATGGCTCCTCAAGTAGGACTCGAACCTACGACCCTGCGGTTAACAGCCGCATGCTCTACCGACTGAGCTATTGAGGAATGAATCAGAAACAAGTTATATTATACATATCCAAGTACTCCAGGTCAAGATTTATTTTGGCACTTTTTCTGAACTATTTATAATTACCGTTAACTTTCTTTATTATACATCATCAATTGAGTTATTGCTTTAATTATCACGCTCGCAATGCAGAAAATCCGGACGGAACAAAACCTTTTAATATATTTTTAAGTAAAATTTGACTTGACTGCACAATTTTTTTAACAAAATTGAACAATTTATTTTTGCCGAATTGCTCTTTTTTTTACTTAATTGCACAGTTCTTGTCCGGTCAATGCAACCATTAAAAGCCTATTAAAAAACTCGATTGAAATTCAATCGAGTTTATTCAAGATAGTCCTTTAATTTTTTACTTCTGCTTGGGTGTCTGAGTTTTCTCAATGCCTTTGCTTCAATCTGTCGTATTCTCTCTCTTGTAACATTAAACTCCTTCCCAACTTCTTCAAGAGTTCTTGCCCTTCCATCGTCAAGTCCAAACCGCAGTCTTAAAACCTTTTCCTCTCTTGGAGTCAAAGTGTCGAGTACATCAATAAGCTGCTCTTTCAATAAGGTAAAAGCTGCGGCTTCCGCCGGTGCAGGAGCATCGTCATCCGGAATAAAATCACCAAGATGGCTGTCCTCCTCCTCACCTATTGGTGTTTCAAGTGAAACAGGCTCCTGTGAAATCTTCATAATCTCTCTGACTTTTTCCACCGACATATTCATTTCCTGTGCTATTTCTTCAGGATGAGGTTCCCTTCCCAATTCCTGCAGCAGTTGCCTTGAAACTCTTATCAGCTTGTTTATTGTTTCAACCATATGAACTGGTATTCTGATTGTTCTGGCCTGGTCTGCTATTGCTCTGGTAATTGCCTGCCTTATCCACCAGGTAGCATATGTGCTGAACTTAAATCCTTTTCTGTAGTCAAACTTTTCAACAGCTTTAATGAGTCCAAGATTGCCTTCCTGTATAAGGTCAAGAAAAAGCATTCCTCTTCCAACATATCTTTTCGCTATGCTTACTACCAGTCTGAGGTTTGCTTCCGCCAGACGTCTCTTTGCCTCGGTGTCCCCAGCTTCCATTCGCAGAGCAAGCTCTATCTCTTCTTCGGCAGACAAAAGGGGTACCTTGCCTATTTCTTTGAGATACATTCTTACCGGATCATCTATATTTATTCCTTCAGGTATTGATAAATCAAGGTCTTCTTCTGCGTCCTGCAGGTCCTCTAATTCAGGCTCAATATCGCCAACAACATCAATTCCTATATTCTCTATTTTCTCGTATATTTTTTCTATCTGCTCCGGTTGAAGTTCAACATCTTCAAAGGCATCCATTATTTCCTTATAGGTTAGCATGCCTTTCGCTTTTCCTCTTTCAATAAGATCCTTCAGTATGGATTTTTTGCTTTCATTATTAGGCTTCACTTGCTACCCCTCCTTTCTTCAAATCTTACAAATATAACTAAATATTCTTGTAATTCTTTATTCTCATAATTAATGACATTAATTCCTGTTCTAATTTTTCAACATCTCCTTTTGTCAGTTCTTCACGATTCTTAAGAATATCAAGTATTTCATTCTGCCTTTTTTTCAGCCTGTTCATTTCAATATTTCTAATTGTGCCCAAAATAGCTTTTTTATTATCATCGCAATGGCATTCTTCATTGAAGAGCCTTGCAAAATCGTCAGCAATGTCATTTTCCAACATTCCTAATAATTCTCCGGGTACAATCCCACGTCCATCTTCAATTCTTTCAAGTATTATCCGTGCTATTTCCTTGTTCTGACTGTCAGAGAATATATCAGGAGTAATTTTATCCTTAACAGTCCTGTATATTGAGTTATCAACACACAAAAGGGCCAAAAGAAATCTTTCATCATGCAATATCCTTGCGTCTATTCCATCTTCCTGAATCCCTTTTGAAATTTTTTTTCGGCTCGCTGCATTTATTGCGGGAGTTTTAAGACCTGCCGTCTTATTTATCCGCTTATACACCTCCGAAAAAATAGACTCTTCTGATATCCTATATTGCGCAGCCAGCTTTTTAACATACATTTCTCTTTCTACGCTATTGTCAATTTTAGACAAAATATCAGCAGTTTTATTCAAAAACTTTATCTTACCGTCTACAGTATCGGTATCAATATTCTTTTTAAGTATTTCAATTTTATACTCTACCAGCGAAATAGATTTATCAATCAGTTTTTTAAATGCATCTACACCGTTTTTTCTGATGAATTCATCCGGATCCTTTCCGTCAGGAATTTTCAGCACCTTTACATTACAACCTATATCGCTTAATAGATCCAAGCCTCTCATGGTCGCAGCCTGGCCTGCTGTATCTGCATCAAAGGAAATTATAACTTCTTCTGCATACTTTTTCAGGGTTCGCCCCTGACTCTCAGTCAGCGCAGTGCCAAGCGAAGCCACCGTATTTATTATGCCACTCTGGTGCAATGATATAACATCCATATATCCTTCCACAATTATCAATCTTTTCTCACCAGAGTTCTTGGCAAAATTCAAAGCATACAGATTTTTACTTTTATTATACACAACAGTTTCGGGAGAATTCATATATTTAGGCTTGGACGAATCCATTACACGACCTCCGAAAGCAATTACATTTCCCCTGATATCAAATATGGGAAACATTATTCTTTCTCTGAACCTGTCATAAAACGTCCCTGCTTTATTCAATAAAACAAGTCCGCTCTTTAATATATGTTCTTCCTCGAAACCTTTTTTTTTAAGATATATAAACAACTCATTCCAGCTGTCGCCGGAGTAACCTATCCCAAATTTTCTGATAATAGATTCCTTAATATCTCTATTTTTCAGATACCACCTCGCTTTTTCCCCTTTTGGTGAATTAAGCATGCTAAAAAAAAATCTTGCTGCTTCAGTATTTATTTCTATCAACCGCCGCTTTATCAGAGCTTTTTCCTTTTCTTCGGGGCTATCCCCATCGGGAAGCTGAATCCTTGCCCTATCAGCCAGAAGTTTCACCGCATCAATGTAGCTTAGATTTTCAATTTCCATAATAAATTGGATAACATTACCGCCTTTTCCGCAACCGAAACAATAAAAAATCTGCTTTGCAGGTGCTACACTGAAAGAGGGTGTTTTTTCCTTGTGAAACGGGCAAAGTCCAAAATAATCTTTCCCCTTTCTTTCAAGCCTGACGTATTCCATTACAACATCAACAATATCATTGCTAATTCTAACTTCTTCAATAATATCTTCAGGATAATACTTATACATTTACTGTTTTTTTCGTTCTTCACCTTTCTATCTGCAAAGTTAAAGCACATTAAGATAACATTTTTCATTTATTTAATAAATATGACTTCGACATATTTATTAATATTCCTTCTTTTTTTATTTAAATAATTGACAAGCCAACATTTACCTTATCCGTTCAGCTTCGATAAACAGCCAAAAGTCAAATTAAAAATAAAAATACTTTAAAGTGCAATACAGCAGCAAAGCTATATTCTACACATTTATATAAATATCCTTCAAATGCAGGAATATTTTATTGATATTCTTTTCTTCTTTTATTCTTTTATACTTAAATTATTACAGAAAAAAGCAAAAATGCACTGTATAATATAACTACAATGCAAAAAAGATCTTTTTGAAAAACAGATATAATAATACATATACTGGCTGCAATATTGCAGCTTAAGGAAAAATTCCTCAAAATTGCTATAAAGGAATCAATAAAAATATGTATAGAGACTTAATATTTAAATAAGTTCAGTTATAGATAAACCTTTCTCCTTATATAAATCAACATATTTCTCCCCAACTTTGACAATGGGTTTTGAAACTTGCCTGGGATTTACATATACTATTTGCCCTATTTCACCAGTATTTAATTTGACATAATCCCCCAAATAATATGCTGCAATGCTGTTAATGAAAACCCGGACAATCCTGGTATCCAAAACTCCATATGATTCATTTTCCAAATACTCAAGTACTGTAAAGGGCGATTCTTTTTGCTTGTACACCCTGTTTGAAGTCATGGCATCATATATGTCGGCTATGGCAACAACTTTTGCAAAACTGTCTATTTGGTCACTTTTTAATGCCATTGGATAACCTGAGCCATCTTCCCGTTCATGATGCATTAGAATACCTTTTTTTACTTTTTTATCTATTTCTGCAGTATCTTCTACCATTTTATATCCATATATTGGATGTTTTATGACCTCCGCCATCTCATCGTCAGTCAATTTGTCCGGCTTATTCAGAATATCACTTGATATTTTGGTCTTTCCTATATCATGAAGGAGTCCTGTCTGCACAAGGAGTCTGACTGTACTTAAATCATATCTCAGCCATTTACCTATAAGCATGCACAGCAAGGATACATTGATGCTGTGTGTATAGGTATATTCATCTACTTTTCTCATCTGGTTTATACAACCAACTATATCCCTATTCTCATTTATTTTTAGAAAAATAGAATGAGATACTTCATTCATTTTTTCAATATTAATGCTTTTGCCTGTGGAAATATCATGCATTACTTCTTTCATCTGTTCCACATTTTCTTTATATTGAGCTTCAAAAATTTCAGTACTGTTTGATTCTATTATATTATTGGCCTGATCAAATATTTTGACTTTTAAAATATTGAGCTTCTCAAGTTTATCGATAATGTGTGCATCAAGTATAGTGTTCTCTGCTACAATTACGGCGCCATAGTCACTGAAAATTGTTTCCGCAATTTGCATGCCAGGCTTGCATTGGCTTATATCAACAATAAACTTCTTCATAACACTCCCTTGATTCCATAAGTAATTTTTTGTATACTGCCATTATTCTACTTCATTGTAGCATAAACTCAATATTTCGCCAATATTTTTTTATTAATTTTGTTATTTGCTTGTCATACCAGGAACATTCACCAATGGCAAAGATTTAGCATTGAAGAAAATAATCCTTTATGTTAACATAATATAGTCTTTCCTAATGGCTCCGGGTTTATCAGCCTGAACAGTTGAAATAAATATAAAAAAAGGTTACTATGTAAAGGGGGTAAGGGCAATATGCAGTCGAATTTAGCTAAAAAACTGGAAAAGATATTTGAAGCATTCAAAAAAATAGGAAAGCTGCCAAGAAGTATTATGAAATACGGTGCACATGCCTTCCTTGCGTTATTTATTCTGGGTACAATAATGGTTGTATATAATCGTACTGTACTTAATTATGACCTGTACCTGGAGTTTATTGCCACATCGGTTATAAAATCAAGTTTCACCATTCTTGCTGAAACCATTATCGGTGGCTTAATAATTGATTATGTCTTTGGCGGAAAATGAAGAATGAATATATTCATTAATTATTCAATTCCGCCATGCTGCTCTTTTTCTATCCTCACTATTTTATTTTTCTTATCAACAAACACAACTTTAGGCTCAAAATTTTGTGCCTCATCGATATCAAATATACCATAAGAAATAATTATAACAATATCACCTATTTGCACCAGGCGGGCAGCAGCGCCGTTAAGGCATATGGTTCCGCTTCCCGGCTGTCCTGGAATAGCATATGTCTCAAACCTTTTTCCGTTATTAATATTTACTATTTGCACCTTTTCATTTTCAATAATTCCTGCCGCTTTCATCAGTTCACTGTCAATTGTTATGCTTCCGACATAATTAAGATTTGCTTCCGTAACTGTTGCCCTGTGTATCTTTGATTTCATAAGAGTTACATACATACATCACACCTCCACTATAACATTATCTATCAGCCTTGTAGTTCCGAACCTTACAGCAAGTGCTATTAATACTTTTCCCTTTATTTCTTCTATTTCTTCAAGCGTATCTGCATTTACAATTTCCACGTAGTCTACTTCTGCAGTTTTTTCAGTGTGAAGCATTTTTAAAATATTATCACGTATTTTCTGCTTGTTGCGTTCACCTTCAAGTACCTGACGCTGTGCTTCAAAAAGTGCCTTTGAAAGAATAAGCGCTGATTTGCGTTGCTGCTCGTCAAGGTAGACATTTCTCGAACTCATAGCCAGACCGTCTTCTTCCCTTACTATGGGACAAGTGACAATCTCCAAATCAAGATTCAAATCACTGACCATTTTTTTAATAACAGCAGCCTGCTGAGCATCCTTTTGACCAAAATATGCCCTGTCTGGTTTAACTATATTAAATAACTTGCATACAATAGTTGTTACCCCCCTGAAATGGCCGGGTCTTGATTTTCCGCATAAGATTTCCGTAATACCTTCTACATTGACATATGTCTTATATCCTTCAGGATACATTTCTTTAACTTCCGGAGAAAATATAACATCAACCCCGGCATCTTCAGCCAGCCGGGCATCTCTTTCCAAATCCCTCGGATACTTGTCATAATCCTCATTTTGACCAAACTGAGTTGGATTTACAAATATGCTCATTACAATAAAATCATTATTTCGTCTGGCTGCTTCTACCAGTGATAGGTGCCCTTTATGAAGGTATCCCATCGTCGGTACAAGACCGATTGTCCTTCCTTTTTTTTGTTGCTGCAAAACTATTTCTCTGATTTCCTTTATCGTCTTAACTATTTTCATTCTTTTTCCCCCATCAATTCATGTCTTCCCCGTCAATTCTTATTTTCCCCGTCAACTGCATTAATCAAACTACTTACAAGAAACTTTTTACAAAGCGCATATAAGAGATTATACTTCTTTTTTCAACTGTTCCAGAATGTCATCATCTATGATAAAAGAATTCTTTTCTGTTGGAAATACTCCGTTTTTCGTTTCGCTGATGAAGTCTGTGGCTGCCTTTTTCATAATGTCTCCCACATCAGCATACTTTTTCGAATGTTTTGGAGAAAAGTCTCTGTACACTCCCAGTATATCATGAGCCACAAGAACCTGTCCATCGCACCCTGCGCCCGAACCAATACCAATCACAGGTATATCCAGCCTTGAGCTTATAAAAGCTGCAAGCTTGTAGGGTACACATTCCAGTACAATTGCAAATACACCGGCCTGTTGAAGAAGCAGTGCATCCCTGTAAATCTTTCTGGCTGTTTCCAGTGTTTTTCCCTGAGCTTTATGACCGCCGAAAATATTTATTGACTGGGGTGTATAACCCAAATGTCCCATTACAGGAATACCTGTACTTATAATAGCTTTTATATCCTCTACCACTTGCCCGCCGCCTTCCAGCTTAACCGCACTGCAGCCTCCTTCACGTATCAACCTGCCGGCATTCTTTACACTCTCATACTTGCCGATTCCATATGAAAGAAAAGGCATGTCACCAACAACCAGGGCTCTCTTAACTCCTCTGCATACAGCTTTTATATGATGTATCATATCTTCAATGGTAACTTTTGTTGTGTCCTCATAGCCAAGTACAACCATTCCCAGAGAATCTCCGACGAGGATTGAATCCACCCCGGCTTCGTCAAATATTTTTGCAGTCGGATAGTCATATGCAGTGAGCATTGTTATCTTTTCGCCATTTTCCTTTGCTTTTTTGAAATCAACAGTTGTAAATTTTTTATTCACAGCATTCGCCTCCGTTACATCTTCCAAACAATATTAAGCATAATTTAAAAATAATATATAAATTATGTTCTCATTTATTCTTTTCCGCTGAACCAATGCCTCATTCTATCATTTAATATCAAAATTATTTTCCCTGATATTAAAAAATCAGTCCACAACAGGACTGACAATAGCAAAGGATAAAGCAAATATCCTTTTATTTCCAAATTCCTGTCTCTGTCCTGCAATTCTGACCGGCTGTGTTATAGTATTATATGTAAATAAAACAATCGGTGCAGATATTAATAAGGCTCAAAGCAGTAAATAGAGTATTAAATTTTATTAAACTTTAAAAATAAATGTGTGGTTCATTGCTGATACCATCATTTATTTTCTTAAGAATACCATATTGATGCAGGAAAATCAATAAAATAGATAAAAAATATCCCGTCGGGCTATTGCAACGGGATATTTTAATTATTACCTTACTTCTGCATATTACCTTGCTTTTGCAGCTTTCCCGGGAACGGCCTTTTTTGCCCGGTATGTCTGCCACATTTCCCACAGCGGACTTGCTATAAATATTGAGGAATATGATCCGCTTACAAGTCCTACAAGCAAAGGCAGCGTAAAATCTATAAGGGACTGTATATTATTAATGGATGCAAATATAAATACACACAGGACGGATATTACTGTCGTTATAGTTGTATTTATACTTCTTGACAAAGTCTGAGTTGTACTCATATTAACCAGTTCTGCCAGACTTGCTTTTCTGTAAAGCTTTCTATTTTCCCTTATTCTGTCATATACAATAATTGTATCGTTTATCGAATATCCAAGTATTGTAAGCATTGCAGCAATGAATGATTCATTAACAGGTATTCTGAAAACAGGATACATTAGAAACATTACCAATACATCATGGAACAGTGCAACTAACCCCATTACAGCGGCTGAAAGTCCTGATATGGTTCTGTACCTCCACCATACGTAGATAACTATAGCCACTGAAGAAATAATAGCTGCAAGCAATCCATCCTTAAGCATTTCACGCCCTATAAAAGGCTGCACGCTTTGAACCTGATTCTGTGCGTCTTGCTTAACATTATACTTTTCTCTCAAAATATTAATAACATCTTTTATTTCATCATCAGTAAGAGTATCCTTACTTGAAACCTTTAACATCAGCATATCTATTGCTTCTTCAGCATTTTCCGGATTAAAGGTTCTCATTTTCTGACCGGTAACAGCTTTGTTCAATTCATTTCCAACAGTAGCTGCAATCTCATCTGCATCAAAATTCTCATCCGGCATTTCAACCTTTAGAAGAGTTCCGCCCTGGAACTGTATGTCGAGTTCAAGTCCATTTATAAACAGGAAAATAAATCCTATCACAATCAGTATTATAGATAAACCAAAGAAATACTTTCTTTTCCCTACAAAATCAATCATTTGGATACCTCCTTAACTCTAAACAGCCAGGGCTTTTTAGCTACGGACAAACCAGATACTGTAATAAGCATTGTTCTGGTAGCAGTAACGGCTGTGAAAAAGCTTATTACGACACCTATTATAAGTGTTACTGCAAAGCCCTTGATTGGTCCTGTTCCAAACCAGTAAAGGATAAGGCCGGTCATTATCGTAGTCACATTTCCGTCAACTATTGCAGCAAATGCTCTCTTAAAGCCTGCATCTATAGAAGCAGCTACTGTCTTTCCGCTCTTTATTTCCTCTCTTATTCTTTCGAAAATAACAACATTAGCGTCCACGCCCATGCCTATTGACAGTATAATACCTGCTATACCAGGCAAGGTAAGAGTAACGCCAAGTACTGATATAAAGAACAATGTAGCTATTATAAGTCCAAAAAGTGCTATATTTGCAATAAGACCTGGAAGCCTGTAGTTTACCAGCATAAACAGGCAAATGAGTATAAATGCGATTATACCGGCATTTATAGTAACTCTCAATGCACCTTCACCCAACAATGGTGTGATGGCGTTCAGGTCCTTTGATACCATTCTGAAAGGCAGTGAACCTGCATTAATAGTATCAGCAAGATCGCCCGCTTCTGCTGCAGTGCGCTGTCCCGTAATTATCGCTTCACCGTTCGGTATCTTTTCGTTTACCGTAGGAGCAGTTATTAATACATCATCCATGTATATGGCAATCTTCTGTCCCACAAGCCTTTCAGTAGCCTCTGCGAATCTCTTTGCCCCTTCTTCGTTGAGCTTCAGTGTAACAACGATTTCACCTGTTTGAGGATTTTGCCCAACTTTAGCCTCTACGACGTGCTTTCCCTCTATAACAATACGACCTGTTTGCTCATAATTTTTTGTACCGTCTTCACGATAACCATTGAATTTATCCTCATCCACTTCCTGGAAAGTAAGAAGGGCTGTCTTTCCGATTTCTTCTATAGCTTTTTGCGGATTTAAGTCTGTCTCTCCGGGTTTGTATGGTATTTCCACAATTATACGACCATTTTCAGGTTCTGTAGTTATATTTCTGTCATATATACTTTTACTGTCGAGCCTTTTCTCAATAATTGATCTGGCTGAATTGAGTTGATCTGCAGTAGGCTTCTCTCCTTCAGGCAAATCGGGATAAAGATTTGCATAAACTCCGCCTCTGATATCAATTCCCAGCCTTGTGCTGTAAATATTAGGAATAACTCCGGGTATTCCTGTGAAAGTCAAGTAGGTTAATGCCCCGATTATAATAATTACGAGGAAAAACTTAACCCAATTCATTGCTCTCATTTGTAAAATTCCCCCTTTTGTGCATGTCCGCATGAAGTTATTATATAACTCCACAAATAATCAAGTCAATACCAATTGCTTTTAAATTGGTTGTTATATTTAGGGTATTAGAGCAGATAAGAGCCATTTATTACCAGCCGAAAGTTAAGTCCTAAATAATCTGCCGCTCTCCTGTTCATAGTCATTCTTGCGAGAAAAATCTCAAAATAGTCTATTACCGGGCATATTCTTGTATCTATGCTTAACTCCAGCAGCGCAGTTTTCTTATTCTTATCAACTGTAATAACAGATTTCTCTACCGCATAGTTGACTCTGTCGTGTATGTCAAAGGTTGCAAAATCCCTGTTTTTTACTCTGCTACGATGTACATCAGATTTATCTGCCAGTATCAAAGCTGCCGATATGTTGTTAACAGCGGTACCTGATCCTTCATCATGATTTCCTATCGCAAGCATAATTTCTGCAGCTTCTCTTGGTTCCATACCCATTTTCGTAAGAATATTATAAGCAAGTATAGCTCCTGAATGGGCATGATCAACCCTGTTTACTGCATTGCCTATATCATGGAGGTATCCTGCAATTTTTGCCAGCTCCACTTCCCTCTCGGGATATTCAAGAGACTTCAGAATATTACCTGCTGTCGCAGATACAAGGCCTACATGTCTGAATGAATGTTCAGTAAAACCTAAGGCCTCCATCTGTCTTTCTGCTATTTCAAGAAATATTTTAACCTCTTCATTTTTCCTTACATCTTCCAGCGATATACTGCCCATCGCCATCCTCGCATTCAGTCTTTTATGCTTTTTCTGATATTAATTCTTTCAACAATTAGATTTTTTACTACAAGCTATACACAATTTTTTTGCTTCAATCTTTACACAATTTTTACTACAATCCATACAAAAAATTAAAAGTCTTAACAGCAGTCTTAATTATTCCAATTACTAATTATTTTCTTACTAATTATTGTCTTACTTATTATTTGCATATTTATTGTTGTCTTATTTATTATTTTCCTCAGCATTTTTATATTCACTTGCCAGATTAACATATTCATCAGAATTAATCTTTATCTGATTGACTTCTTCGTCTGTCAATTGTCTTTTTACTCTTCCCGGGCTTCCAAGCACCAGTGAACGGTCGGGAATCTCAGTTCGCGGTGTAATTACCGTGCCTGCACCAACAAGGCAGTACTTGCCTACTTTAGCACCGTCCAGAACTACGGCACCCATACCTATCAAAGTATTGTCACCAATTTCGCAACTGTGGAGTATGGCACCGTGTCCAACAGTAACATTATCGCCTATTTTCAATTCTATATTTTCAACACAATGCAATATGCAGCAATCCTGAATATTTGAATTATTCCCTATTACGATTTTCTCTATATCACCTCTGATAACTGCATTATGCCACACACTGGAATTTTCCCCAATCTCAACGTTTCCGATTACCACGCTTCCGGGTGCTATAAAGCATGTCCCATCAATTTTGGGCGTAAAATTCTTGTATTTTTGCATCATAAAAACCTCCTGCCTCAATTATTGGTTAATAACTGCTGAGTTTTTATCCACAATGCACATTCCACTCTTTTTCTCTCAAGTTCACATCCTACTTTATAAGGAATGTTTATATCTTTATTGAATTTATAACCATTAGCCGGACATCCTCCGCTACAGTAAAATCTTGCCCAGCATTCACTGCATTCCTTCCTGGTGTAAATATTGGAATTTGCAAAAGCGTTTACAATATCTTCATTTATTATTCCGTTATTAACATTACCTATTTTGAAATTTTCAATTCCTACAAACTGATGACATGGATATAAGTCACCCTCAGGACTTACTGCCAGATATTCATAGCCCGAACCACAACCTGATAATCTTTTTGCAACACAAGGTCCCTGTTCAAGGTCAATCATGAAGTGGAAAAAGTTAAAGCCTTTTCCTTCCTTTCTTCTTCTTACGTATTCCAGCGCTAATTTCTCGTATTCACTGCAAACGGCAGCTACATCCTCAGGACGTATACTCCATTCAGACTGCTCATCCAGCACAACCGGTTCAACAGATATTTGCTTAAATCCCTCATCTGCAAGATGCAGCACATCTTTTGAAAAATCAAGATTTGCACGGGTAAAAGTTCCTCTGGCATAATAGGCATCCTGGTTTCTAGACTCAGCCATATCCTTTATTTTTGGCAAAATAGTCTTGTATGTTCCGGATCCATCCACTCGTGTACGCATATTGTCATTAACTTCAGGCCTCCCGTCAATGCTGAGCACTATATTGCTAATATTTTCATTAATATATTTTTTATGCTCTTCATTGAGCATAAGGGCATTGGTTGTAATTGTGAATCTGAAATTTTTACCCGACTCCTTCTCCCGCTCTCTTGCGTAACCGATTATTTCCTTTACCACCTCAAAGTTCATTAAAGGCTCGCCGCCGAAAAAGTCAATTTCCAGGTTTTTTCTATTGCCTGATGATTTTATCAGAAAATCTATAGCCTTTTTTCCAACCTCGGCACTCATGAGAGTCCTTTCGCATCCGAAATCTCCTGTAGAGGCAAAACAGTACTTGCACCTCATATTGCAATCATGTGCCACATGCAGGCATAATGCTTTAACAACATAATTTCTTTTCCATTTGGGAATATAGTCCCTGTATACGTCCTCTGTAAAAAGCTGTCCGGACTTTACAAGTTCATCAATTTCTCCAATAGCTTCTTCAATTATGACTCTATCATATTTGTCTGAAAGAATTTCAATCATTTGCTCTTTGTTGTAATTCTGATAAAAGTCCAGAACATCATATGCCGCATCATCAAAAACATGGACGGCACCGCTGTTAACATCCACAACAATATTAGTGTCGAAAAGTCTAAACTTATGAATCATTTCCTTCTTGTTCTCCTATTCTACCTCGAACATATATTCTGCATCAAACATCCATACAAGCACAGACATATACGGTTGTCCAACTCTATTGCAATATTCCCTTAGTGTCTTGCATATTGTCTTGCAATAAAAAGGTGAAAAGAATGATCTTTTCACCCTTACTTCGTTATTACAATTGTCATGCCACTTATAAATAACTAATCTTGATATAATTATCGGAAAATATGTAATATTTATTAATTGTTTTCACATTTCTGGTTTGCTACAGTACATGAAGTTTTGCAAGCTGACTGACAGGATGTCTGACACTCGCCACAACCTTTTTTATCTATGTTCTTATTTAAATTGGAACCAGAAATTGTTATTATGTGTTTCATATTTTATGCCTCCTACGAAAATTTTCCTTGAAGTATTCTTGAAGTATTATAGCACATGTGCTATTGATTGAAAAGAATTATTTTGTTTATCAGGTCGTTTATCAGGGATATTCACCTTTTATACTTTACTTTGCTGCGCGAACCCCTTTTTACATTTATGCCCATTATTCCGCCTATTGTGCCTGTCAGCACTCCTATAGCCGTCATCGTCAATACATACCTGTCAATGGAAAAATCCCTGAAAATAATACTGCTTAAAATGTAAAGCACAAACATATATATGAATCCTACCAACGCGCCATACAGCCATCCCCTGCTTTTTGCATTTTTGGATACCATGGAACCGGCTATGAGAATGCTCATTATCGTAGTAATTACCACCACCGGCGATATGTACTTATGGGGAAATTCTGTGTTTGCAAGTATAAGTGCAAAAATGATAAATGCAGGTATTGTTATGATATATGAAATCAGAATTGCCTTTCCGATTACAAGTAAATTAATTCCACCCTGAGCCGATTGGGCTTTCTCCTGTCTGGACATAGCGTACCTCCTTAAAAATCCAAACTTCTATTGACAAGCTTTGTTACTTTGCATGCAACAGCTCATCTCATTATAAATCTATTAAGGTAGGTACAAAGTTAGAACAAAAAAAACGCCTGAAAACACAAGCGTTTTATTTTGTAATAAATATTTGGTTCCTTAAAATTGTTTAAGAAATATGATTGGTCAAAATTACGCAACAGACTATGCTTCAATTGGTTTAATTACTTCTTTGATCGCCCATTTTTTGAATACCAACTGAGTCTTTTCAACACTGGTTTCTATCGTAACTTCGTCATCCTTGATATTTATTATCTTTCCAGCAACTCCGCCTATTGTAATAACTTCATTGCCAACCTGTAAAGAGTTGAGCATTTCTCTTGCTTTCTTATCACGTCTTTTTTGCGGCAAGAAGATTATGAGGTACATAATGACTATAAAAAACACAAAATAAAGAATTGTGCCAATAGTCATACCTGTGCTTGTATTTCCTTCCATAGTAATCCTCCCTTATATTGAATTTTTTATGTATTTTTGTTGGTTCACAAATCGGTTTGTAAACCCGCATAGACATTGAAAAACATAATTATTGCTTAGAATAATAATAACATTTACAGTAATTTATGTGAAGCCTAAATATAAATTTTGTTAAACTTGTTGTGCCGTCTCATTAGCCAGCATCACAAGTTAATATATTTTCATTTATATCCGAAGGAGCTGAAAAACTCGTCCCTGAAATCTCCAAGCCTGTCCTCCATTATGGCCTGCCTTACTTTTTTCATTAAGTTAATGAGGAAATAAAGGTTGTGCCAAGTTGCAAGCCTTAAACCAAGCAATTCGTTTGCTTTAAACAAATGCCTTATATATGCTCTTGTAAAGTTTCTGCACACATAACAATCACATTCAGGGTCAAGGTTTGTAAAGTCCCTGGCATAAGCTGCGTCCCTTACAATTACTCTTCCTCTGCTTGTCATTACTGTACCGTTTCTGCCTATCCTTGTCGGCAGGACACAGTCAAACATATCAATTCCGCGTATTGCACCCTCAACAAGATAATCGGGGCTTCCAACCCCCATCAAGTATCTTGGCTTATCTTCGGGCAGTTCTGGTACAGTGCATTCAAGCATTTCATACATTATTTCCGCAGGCTCGCCAACACTCAGGCCTCCTATGGCATACCCGGGAAAATCCAATTTTACAATGTCACGGGCACTTTGCACCCTTAGGTCTTTGTATACACTCCCCTGTACAATCCCAAAAAGCGCCTGCTTTTCTGTGTTCTTATGTGCTTCCTTGCACCTTTTTGCCCACCTGGTGGTCCTTTCCATTGCTTTTTTCGCATACTCATATTCGCAAGGATATGGTACGCATTCATCAAAAGCCATCATTATGTCAGAGCCAAGGTCAGTCTGAATTTCTACAGCTTTTTCAGGCGTAAACATATGCTTGGAACCGTCAATATGAGACCTGAAAATAACGCCATCTTCCTTTATGTCGCGGAGATTGCTCAGGCTGAACACCTGAAAGCCTCCGCTGTCTGTCAGAATTGGCCTGTCCCAGTTTATAAATTTGTGAAGCCCTCCTGCTTCCCTGACTATATCCTGTCCCGGGCGCATATAAAGATGATAGGTATTTCCCAGTATAATTTGAGCGTCAATTTCTTTCAGCTCATCCGGAGACATACCTTTTACAGTTCCCTGGGTGCCAACAGGCATAAAAACAGGGGTTTCAAAACTGCCGTGTGGTGTATGAACCCTGCCGAGCCTTGCGCCCGTCTGCTTGCATTTTTTTATCAACTCATATCTTACTGCGCTCAATAACATCTTCCTTTTTATTATTTTTATATTGTTTTAAATCTGTGCCAGTATTTCGATAACAGTAGTTCCAAGCTTAAGAACCAATAAAACTTGCTCTAAAACTCTCCACAATGCTGAACCATTACCTGGCACAACCAGTAAATTAAATATTAAAATAAAACAAGTAAATTAAATATTAATAAATAAACATCGCATCCCCGAAGCTAAAAAACCTGTATTTCTCCTTAACTGCTGTATTATACGCATTAAGGATCATCTCCCTGCCGGCAAAAGCGCTGACAAGCATAATTAAAGTTGACTGGGGAAGATGAAAATTCGTAATCAATGCATCAACAGTTTTAAACCTGTACCCGGGATAGATAAATATATCTGTCCATCCCTTTCCCGGTTTTGCCATACCATTTTCATCACTTACCGTTTCAAGTACCCTGCAGCTTGTGGTTCCTACTGCTATTACCCTTTTTGATGCTGCTTTTGTTCTGTTAATAATCTCACACGCTTCTTCACTTATACTGTAAAACTCCGAGTGCATGGTGTGCTCAGTAACTTCTTCTGTCTTTACCGGTCTGAAAGTTCCCAGTCCAACATGCAAAGTTACATATACAAGATTCACACCTTTTGCTTTAATCTGCTCCAGCAGCTCACCGGTAAAGTGCAGTCCTGCAGTAGGAGCAGCTGCCGAGCCCTTATGCCTTGAATAGACAGTCTGGTATCTTTCCTTATCATCGAGTTTCTTGTTTATATAGGGAGGTAACGGTATAATCCCTACTCTGTCAAGTACTTCATCAAAAATACCTTCATACTCAAACCTTACAATTCTGTTTCCTTCTTCTACAATATCAATTATTTCAGCTTTCAGCTCACCATTTCCAAAGACAAACCTGGTTCCTTTCTTTGCTCGTCTACCCGGCTTTAATATTACTTCCCAGGTATCTTTATCAATCTTTTTCAACAGTACAAATTCTATTTTTCCGCCGGTATCCTCACGTACTCCTAAGAGCCTTGCAGGTATTACCCTTGTATCATTTAATACCAGACAGTCTCCTTCTTCCAAATAGTTAACAATATCTTTAAATATCTTATGTTCAATACTTCCGCTTGTCCTGTCCAGCACCAAAAGCCTCGACATATTTCTCGGCTCAATAGGTTCCTGAGCAATTAATTCTGTCGGAAGATAGTAATCAAAGTCGCTTACTTTCATATCAACACCAAATTTCAATTAATATTGCCGACATATTACAATTTTGTCCACGCAAAATAAAATAATACATCATTTTTCCCAATTTTACAACTGTTCTACTTTAGTTCCCGTAAAATAATGCATAAGTATTTCATCATATTTAAAACCGGCCAGGGCCATTCCCTTTGCCCCCTCCTGGCTCATACCCACAGCGTGTCCCCATCCTTTTCCGGTAAAAATGTATTTTGTAGGCACGACAGGAACAGTGTAAGTCTTTCCGCCGGAACCCTTAACCGTTACTTGTTTCTGATTCAAATTCAAAGTTTTAGCTCCCTGTGAAGTCATAACTTTCACATTTCCCAAAGTAGTCTTTGTTTGTTGTGAACCCGACAGTGCTATCGTCACATCTGCATCTGTCGTTATTCTATACCATTGGCTTCTCAATTGATTAAATTTGTATCTGCAGGCCTCCCTGACAAAAGTACACTCACCCTTTGTGCCTTTTATTACAAGCTCGGTTACCCGGCCTGCATCAGACAATTTAGTGATATTAATGCTTAATATGTCACCGACATCATTATTCATGCCAATCAGAATATGCTTTAAGTCCTGAGCGGTATATACAGATTCCCAGTTGTAATATCTTGATTTCCCTGATTCATATTTGTCTTCAACGCTTTTCAAATATGGAATATCGCTGCCCCAAACATTTTTTACGTCCTCAGTTCTGCCACCGCTGGAACTAAAGTAGAATACCTGTGCAGGTTTTCCTTCATACATGACAACTTTGCCATTTGTTTCATCGACAGCTCTGTTTGTGCTTTCTGCTTCACCTGAGTAGCCTCTGTATACCTGGCAGGATGTTGTCGGGCAAAGGTCAAATCCGTGTTTGCCGTGTTTTTTCAGATTATTCAGAGTGTATGTTCTTGCGGCAACAGCCTGTGCTTTCAACGCCTCAATGTGTGAACTTGCTTCTATTTCATATGGAACGACCCCATATAGGTATTCTTGAAGCGTAAGCACATTAATAACGGTCATGTCGCTTCCCGCTATTCTTCTGACTTCAAGAGAGCCTCTGTACGGTACTCCGTCCAGGCGTAAAATATACGGATTGTTTTCTTCCCTTGGCTTTATATGTAACAAACCTTTCTCACTGCCGAATATGAAAGCCACTTTATTATCGCTTCTTAGCACCGTTATTCTGCTGGCAGACGGCTGAACAACGGTATAACTGCCATCACCAAGCGTACCCTTAATTGTGTTCTCAATATATTTTGTTGCCGCATCCTGATCAGTATAAAAACCGGTCCACATCTGCCAGGAGTCCGCATAGACAGGATATGCATCAATACCCTTTTCCTTCACAGCATTAATTTGTGTAACAAGAGATTTATAGTCCGGATAAGTCTCACCTATTTTTATATGATATGGGCCAATCTTCTCTCCTTCAGGAATCTTTTCGCTATTAGGATTGTATTCGGAAAGTCCACCGTTATTTTTTACAAAATAGCCGTCCTTTCTTACAGTAACAGCATTTGGGGACATTTCCTCAATTAGCGGGCTGAATTTATTATCAATATAAATACCAAGCAGCAAACCTTTATCTGCACTGACATTAAAACTACTAACTGCTTTAATGTTGGAATTCGTATCTTCGAAATACAGACCGATTCTCACGTATTCAGGAAGACTTGTGGCAGCCTCAGCCAACATTCCCCCTGCCATGTTCCACACCATAATCAAAACAATGGCAACTGCCAAAACACTTATCCTCAGTACCCTCTTCATTTTAATCTACAACTCCTCTTTTGTAATTATCCTTGTCAGTATTTTTTCAATAAAATATGACTGTTTCTACATAATACATCTCATATTCGACAAAAAGCAATATCTTCCTCCTGGGCTGCTTTAAATTTAACAATACTGTAACAAGAGCTTTATAATTTTCACTTTCGCATTAACTTCAGAAGTGCATAATATAAAGTGCAGTTAAAATATTATTATAGATATAGAAAATATTTCATATAGGGTCCGGATAGTATTATAGAACATGGATAGTATTATAGAGTATAGACAATATTATAAAGTATAGACAGTATTATAGAGTTTGAATAACATAGGCTGATAACAAAAAACTGCTTTAGCTTAAAGTAATTGACAATACATCTGTTG
Source organism: Clostridiaceae bacterium (assembly GCA_012840085.1). Classification (GTDB taxonomy): domain Bacteria; phylum Bacillota; class Clostridia; order Acetivibrionales; family DUMB01; genus DUMB01. The sequence continues at coordinate 44,767 of DUMB01000017.1, read as the reverse complement.
AATGTTATTATAAAATCAATATAGAGAGCGATAGAGGAGCGTTTTTCATCAGTAGGGCCATCGAGGATTTGGGGTCTTATGACGTGGTCTGAAAGGGGAAAGCGCCGAAGGATGCATTCTCCCACGGAATTCATCCTGGTTGTATAGTGAATAACTATGCAACTGTCATCATTGTTTACATGGTGGAGAGCTATCGGTTCAATAAGCAAGTAAAACTATATTTATGTTTTCTCGCAAAGAACTGCTGGTACTCCTTGCCAGCTTTTTTATTATGAATGAAACGCTTTCTATAATAATATATAGTGATAAAAAATTTACGATCTGATTTCTCATTGTAAATTCTTTATTACAATTAATGCTAAATACTGAATATTATTTAATATGATGAATTGGAGGTATTTTTTATGAAAAAAGTAAACATTGCTATCGTTGGTGCAACGGGCATGGTTGGTAGAACTTTTATCAAGGTATTGGAGGAAAGGAATCTTCCTATTGAAAATATCTATTTCTTCGCCTCCAGTAGATCAGCAGGTTCAAAAATAAGTTTTAAAGGTCAGGAATATACAGTAGAAGAACTTAATGAAAATTCTTTTGACAGAAAAATAGATATCGCACTCTTCTCAGCAGGAGCATCAGCAAGCGAAAAATTTGCACCAATCGCAGCTTCCAAAGGATGCGTTGTAGTTGACAACAGCAGTGCATGGAGAATGGACCCGAAAGTTCCTCTTGTTGTACCTGAAGTCAACCCTCAGGAGGTAAGAAAGCATAATGGTATTATTGCAAATCCTAACTGCTCCACAATCCAGGCTGTTGTTGCAATTAAGCCATTACATGATAAGTACACTGTAAAGAGAATTGTTTATTCTACTTATCAGGCAGTATCCGGCGCAGGAATGAAAGGTTACAAGGACCTTGAAGAAGGCCTGAAGGGCGCTCCGCCTCAGAAATTCCCGCATCCTATTGCAGGCAACTGCCTGCCTCATATTGACTCATTCCTTCCTAATGGATATACAAAGGAAGAAGTCAAAATGATAAATGAAACAAGAAAAATACTTGGTGTACCCGATCTCAGAATAACTGCAACTACTGTAAGGGTTCCTGTATTTAACGGCCACAGTGAATCAATAAACCTCGAATTTGAAAAACAGTTCGACCTTGACGAGCTGAAAGAAACACTCAAAAACGCACCAGGTGTTGTCGTTCAGGATGATCCTGAAAATAATGTATACCCAATGCCAATAAACGTATCAGGCAGGGATGAGACTTTTGTTGGCCGTATAAGACGCGATGAAAGTGTAGAAAGCGGCGTTAACCTGTGGGTTGTAGCAGACAATATCAGAAAAGGTGCAGCTACAAACGCCGTTCAGATTGCAGAAGAATTGGTTAAGTGGTGGAACGAATAATTAAGAAAGAGGTGCTGTTTTCATGAGAAAACCTATATTTACAGGCTCAGGTGTAGCAATCGTAACACCCTTCAAAGACGACCATGTTGACTATGAAAAACTTGAAGAGCTTATAGAATTTCAGATAAAAGAAGGAACTGACTGTATAATAGCATGCGGTACTACCGGCGAGGCATCTACCATGCCTGACGAAGAACATATTTCCGTAATTAAATTTACTGTGGAAAAAGTTAATAAAAGAGTGCCTGTAATTGCAGGCGCCGGCAGCAATGATACAAGGCATGCAATTAAGTTAAGCAAGGAAGCCGAAGATGTTGGTGCAGATGCTGTGCTAAGCGTTACCCCTTACTACAATAAAACTACACAAAAGGGATTATACGAACATTTTAAGGCTATTGCAGAAAGTATTAAAATTCCTGTTGTACTTTATAATGTTCCCTCAAGAACAAGCCTGAACATTAATCCTGACACCATGAAGGCTCTGTCAGAGATTGAAAACATTGTTGCTGTCAAAGAATGCAATCTCTCACAGGTAGGTGAAATTATCAACCTGTGTGGCAGTGATTTTACAGTGTATTCCGGTGAAGATGCAAACGTGCTTCCTCTCCTGGCTCTTGGAGGAAAAGGTGTTATATCTGTAATGGCAAACATAATACCTAAAGATACTCATGATCTTGTTGCAAAATTCATGGAAGGTGACATAGAAGGAAGCAGACAGATACAGCTAAAGACTTTGAACCTTATAAAAGCCCTGTTTATTGAAGTAAACCCAATACCGGTGAAGGCAGCAATGAATCTTATGGGAATGAATGTAGGCAAATGCCGAATGCCACTGGTAGACATGAGTGAAAAAAATCTGGAGATACTAAGAAAGGCTATGCAGGATTACGGCTTGATCTAAAATTTATATAAAGTTGATATATAAAGATGATATATAAGTTGATATACAAAGTTGTTATACTAAAGAAATATAATTTTAGATAGGGTGTGTTTTCAAATGATAAACATTCTTTTGAGCGGCTGTAACGGCAAAATGGGACGTGTTATTACACGCCTCGCCGAAAACAGCAGCGAATGCAGAATTGCGGCAGGTTATGATATTTCAACCGCTGTTAAAAATAATTATCCGGTATTTACAAACATTGAAGAATGCAGCGAAAAAATTGATGTAGTAATAGATTTTTCGAGCCCTGCAGCTTTCGAAAGCGTCCTGGGATTTTGCACTTCACGCAAAATCCCTCTTGTAATGGCAACGACGGGATTGTCATCAGCACAAAAGGACGCTCTTAAAACTGAATCAGTAAATATACCGATATTTTTCACAGCAAATATGTCCCTTGGGATAAATTTGTTGATTGATCTTGTTCAGAAAGCTGCAAAGACTCTAGAAGGCAAATTTGACATAGAAATTATTGAGAAGCATCACAATCAAAAAGTAGATGCTCCAAGCGGAACTGCCCTTCAGATAGCAGACGCAATCAGCATGGTCCTGAACCAGAACCCGGAATACATATACGACAGACACTCGCGCAGGAAAAAAAGAAATAAAAACGAAATAGGGTTACATGCTATTCGCGGAGGTACAATTGTTGGTGAACACACCGTGCTGTTTGCGGGCAATGATGAAATAATTGAAATAAAACATACAGCTATGTCAAAAGACGTATTTGGAGAAGGTGCTCTAAGGGCTGCAGCATTTATATGCACAAAAGAACCCGGACTTTACAGCATGAGTGATCTCATAAATGGGTAAATTAGTCTTTGTACTGGTTGTTCGTTGCTTCCGCTGTTGCGGCCTTGCGGGATTCACTCCCAAAAGCCGCAGCTTGGCGGTTAATTAAAAGAAAATCTGGAGGTATCAAAAATGATAAATAATCCAGTTACCAGCATTTCTGTTACTTACAACGTAGCTTTGATAACTGTTGACAATTTGCCAAATAACATGAAGCTCATCTCAGATATATTCAGCTCAATTGCGCAGCAAAACATTAACGTTGATATGATAAGCCAGGCACCACCTTACAGAGGTTACATAAATCTTTCATTCAGCCTCCCTTCCGATGATCTGATAAAAGCAATCAGCACACTGAATAAATTTAAGAAAGATATCCCTGATTTGAGGATTGAGGTTGATAACAATAACACAAAACTTTCAGTATATGGAGAAAACATGAAAGATTTACCTGGAGTTGCAGCGAGATTATTTACAATTTTAGCGAGCAACAGCATTGAAGTAAAGCTTGTCACAACATCTGAAGTTGATATTTCATATCTGATTCTTGAAAAGGACGTAGACAAAGCAATAAACGCAATAAAAAAAGAATACAATATTCAGTAAAATCATTGAGCGGGCATTTAAATAAGCCCGCTCTTTTAGTCTTGCACCTTGCAGCAATTTTCTTTCCTGCACCATGTGCAATTTTAATTACTTCCCTCTTCCTGCCTGCTTTCGGATTTTTCATTATTAGCATTTTCATTAATTCTGTCTATCATGTATTTTTTAATTATCGGGTTTACATAGAAATTGGTTATCAGTCCTATAAGACTGTAAGTAATCAATATTAGCAATAGTATTCCAATAAGGTAATTCAAGAATGTTGCAAATACAATTGCAAAACACAACAGAAGAATAAGAGCATTTGGAATAAGTTTAATAAAGGCAAATATAAGCGCATTCTTGTATATTTGTTTAACTGTAAGCTTGAAAGTAATAAGCATAGGATATATATACAGATGCATCATAATGAAAATAACAAACGCTACAATAACCAGACCTGCCGGGAAAGACCATATGCTGTTTTCAGCAATCTTATGAAAATAAAATCTCATGGCAATACCTGCAACTATTATCACCACAAAGTCAATTATCGATATTATAATACTCTGCTTAAAATTCTTTAATGCTGTATCTTTAAAATCCCACCAGAGAAATGCGTGTTCTTCCCTTGCATAATTTCTCATGATATATGTAAATCCCGCTTGTGCAGGTCCTACAGTTATAATCGGTATTGCTAAAAAAAACAAACCGAAGGCAAATCTGACTATCAAATCTCCAAGTGGGTCATTTGTGTTCTGTTCAAAAATAAACATGCTTGCTAATAACATTCCTATTATTGCAGGTATGTTAAACAACATGAAGAGCATATTAATTTTTATCAAATTCCAAAACTTACGTTGAAGTATACCAAAAAATACAACTATCCTGGGCTTCGGTGGTGCATCCTTTGGTATGCCCGGTCCTGGTCTCGTATAATCAAAAAATCCAAAAAATCCTGCCATTAAAACATTCCTCTTTTCAGTATAATAATTAACAACTCAGTATAATAATAAATAGCATACAGCAATATTAAATAATGCAAGCTAATAAATATGACTTTATGTTTTATTCTATCAATCTATTTACAACTGTTCAATATGTTTTTGTCCTAAAAAAATCACTATTTTTATGATTATAATGACGAAAGTAAAGTTCATTGAAAGCTTCTTAAAAACTCTCTGTTTGTGTATTTCGTACCAAAATAATGGTTATAATGTAAAGCAGGTGATTAAAAATGTATAAAAGATCAAGAAAAGGAAGCAAAACAGAAAATCGAAACACCAGCAATGATAATACATATACCGATACATACGGACCAATACCGAAATCAGTTGAAGATGTTAATGCCAGACTTAGCGAAATTTTTTCCGATTGCACTGATTTTATACAGCGGGAAATTTCGTGCGGAAAAAACGGCTTGATTAGAATACTGGTGGCATATTTCGACGGTTTTATTGATAAGAGAGTATTGAACCAGGATGTGGTCCATCCTATTCTTGACTTTTTTTCAAATACCGAATTGAATGAAAGCAGAAGTATATATTGTCGGCTTAAAGAATGTGTGGTCGTCAATAACGACATAAAGGAAGCCTATGATATGCAGCAGGCTGTGGATGGAATTATATCCGGGGAAGCCCTGCTTTTTATTGATGGAGATGACAAAGCTCTGGTAATTGGAGTAAAATCTCCTCAGGGACGGCAGGTGGAGGAACCCGATACTGAAACATCCATCAGGGGCGCAAGAGAAGGTTTTGTCGAGAACCTGCTTACAAATACAACTCTCATTAGAAAGAGAATTAAAAACCCAAATCTCAAGATGGAAATGATGCATATCGGAAAACAGACGCAAACCGAAGTCTGCATATGTTATATCAAGGGGATTGCCAATGAGGAGATTGTCAGGGAAGTCCGGGAGAGGCTCAAAAAAATTAAAATTGATGCCGTACTTGAATCCGGTGTTATCGAGCAGTTCATTTCCGACAGCCGTTTGTCCCTGTTCCCCACAGTGGGAAGCACAGAAAAGTGCGACAAGCTGGCGGCAAAGCTGCTGGAGGGACGTATAGCCATATTTTGCGACGGCACTCCTTATGTCCTTACGGTTCCTTATCTTTTCATAGAATCCATACAAGCTACGGATGATTACTATGACCATGCCTATTTTGCAACCTTTATGCGTCTGCTGCGAATAATTGCTCTGCTGGTATCAAACATACTCCCAGGCATGTATGTAGCTCTTGTGAGCTTTCATCAAACGGTAATTCCATTTAATCTTATGATCACACTGGCGTCTTCACGGCATGGTATACCTTTTTCTCCTTTTAGTGAAGCGGTATTGATGATTGTAGCCTTTGAGTTCCTTCGTGAGGCAGGTGTCCGCATGCCAAGGCCTATCGGCCAAGCGTTAAGTATTGTGGGCGCAATTGTATTGGGTGAAGCGTCAGTGGCAGCGGGAATCGCCAGCAACCTGATGGTGATTATCGTAGCTATTACAGCCGTTTGCAGCTTTATAGTACCACCGCTTATACGTGCTACCATGCTGCTTCGTTTTGTATTTCTGGCTGCGGCAAATTTTTTAGGCTTTCTTGGGATTGCACTTTCAGCTGTTGTAGTTATTATACATCTCTGCAGGCTGCGTTCCTTTGGAGTACCCTATATGGCCCCATTTTCACCGTTAACGGTTAGCGACCTTAAAGACTCAATTTTGGTTGTGCCCATCTGGGCTATGGTGACAAGGCCCAGAGTACTGCGCCAGGAAAATGCAAGGAGTACAAGAGGGACAAAACGCCAGGAGGTGAAGGCAAAGCATTGATTTTAAGAAACATAAAAAAAAGAACCATCATAGTCCTGGTAGCAATTGTACTTATATTTCCTTTGATGCTAACAGGCTGCTGGAACAATAGGGATCTAACTGAAATGAATATTGTGGTGGGTATAGGACTGGACCGGACGGAAGACGGCAAAGTTCTTTTGACCGTCCAGATAGTGGAGCCTGCATCAGTCCAGTCCGTACCTTCTGGAAAAGATAATAAAGGTAATGCTCAATCCAAGGCTGTATTTGTAGTGTCCCACGAAGGCGAAACAGTCTTCGAAGCTGTAAGAGGTATACTGTCTACTATTGACAAAAAGATGTTTCTTAGCTCATCCCGAGTTCTCATTTTTGGAGAAAGGCTTCTACAAGGTGACTTGGAAGAAGTCCTGGACTTTTTCCATAGAGATCACGAAATGGATTATGGAATGGATATCCTCGCAGCAAAAGATACGACACCCAGAGAAATTCTCGCAATGGAAACTGATATGGATTCCATACCTGCCGTGTATATTAGAGAAACAATAGAAAACACCGTTGCACGGGGAACAGTAAAGAAAACCACGCTGGTTGAATTGATTAAAGATTTGGAAAGTGGCACAAGGCAACTTACCATTGGAAAAATAACAAAAGCGAGTGAAAAAGAGGTCAGAACAGAAGGTGTAGCTGTTCTTAAGGATGGAAAGCTGGTTGGCTGGTTGGATCCATATGAAACACGGGGATACCTGTTTGCCATAGGTAAAGTGCAAAGTGCAATTGTTAATGTTCCTACAGACAATGGCAAAATATCTATAGAAATAATAAGAACAAATGGCAAAGTCGGTGTGGTATTTGAAAACGGCGAACCATCCACGCTCACCATCAAGGTAGAGATTGAGGCAAATGTCGGAGAATACGCTGGTAAAGGTAAATTAAAGTCACAGGACGACTTGCATGTGCTGGAGGAAACCCTGAAAGAGGAAATAAAAAAAGAGATAATGATGGCGCTGGAGAAGACCCAAAAAGAGTATTCCAGTGATATATTCGGATTTGGCATATATGTACGCAAGTACCATGCGAAGTACTGGAAAAAAGTAAAGAAAAATTGGAATGATATCTTCAGCAAGCTCCCGGTTGACATTCAGGTAGATGCAAAAATAATGCGGACAGGTATTATTAAAAGTACTATGAGTGGGGATGAATAACATAATGATAATAGTTTTGGCAGTATTTGCTGTTCTTATTGTTTATGACCTTCAAAAGTTCATTAAAAAAAAAGTTACGGCAAAGGTATATGTGCTATATGTTTGCTTTATGGCAGCAAGCCTGACTATCAGCTTGCTTTTGGCAGCAGGGAGGAGACCTTCCCCTCCATCCCGATGGATAGAAGCAATATTTAAAATGATTGGGGTTTTGGAGTAATGGTAAAAACACAGATATCGAAGATTCAACTTTTTATGCTTTTATTGGGCTTCCTTTTTGGAAGCACTGTAATAATGACTCCTACAGTAGGAGCAAAAAACGATGGATGGCTGGCGATACTCGTTGGAGGAGCAGCCGGTATATTACTGATGGGAGTTTATTCGGCCATAGCATTGTTGAATCCATCAAAAACTCTGGTAGATATTTTAATGGAAAGGTTAGGAAAAGTCGCCGGCAATATTCTCGCAGTTCTGTACATATGGTATTTCATTCACCTGGCTTCACTGGTGTTCAGAGATTTTGGCGAGTTTATCTGCACTGTGACTTTTCCGGAAACACCTATGATTGTAGTCATAGGGCTTTTTGCAGTTGTTCTGTTGTACGCAGTTAACAGTGGCATAGAGGTGTTGGGAAGGTTAAGCGAGCTGCTGGTGCCCATCATACCTATAGTAATCTTCATTATCGGCCTGTCGCTTATCTCCGTCCATGATTTCACAGCCTTTCTTCCCATCCTGGAAAACGGTATAACACCTGTGCTCAAAGCAGCTTTAAGCTTTTTAACATTTCCTTTTGGTGAAACTGTTGCTTTCCTGATGGTGTTTCCTCATTTAAACAAAAAGGAGAAGCTAAAGAAAGTTGTATTTTTATCCGCAGGAATTATAATCTTGGCCGGAACTGTAATATTCTTCAGAGATATATCTGTCTTAGGAAGTGATTTGATGGCTCGCGCAACCTTTATCCCCCACCTGACATCACTGCTCATTCCAGGACTGAATGTGGAACCTCTTGTAGACATAAATCTTCTGATTGGCGGAGGAATAAAAATTTCAGTTTGTATTTACGCAGCTTCAAAAGCTTTATGCCAGATTGTAGGAATCGATGACTACAGGACTATGACCGGGGCAATTACAACATTCTGCGTCGTTCTTTCAATATGGGTACATGAAAGCACACTTGATTTGTTTAGTTGGTCTGAAAAGGTATGGCCTTACTATTCCATCCCCTTTCAGATTGTTATTCCCCTGCTGCTGCTTTTGTTATCCTTAAGAAGAAGCAAGTCTTCAAATAAAAAGGAAAAAAGCTTGAAAGGGTGAAATAGTATGCTTAGAACATTTTCTTCAGAATTTTTTAAAAAAGGTATTGACACTATTAATTTATGCTAGTATAATTAATAACGTTGACTCACTCAGTTGCTACAACACCAGTAAATATGCATATTTGAAGCTGTTTTGCAGCTGATTGTTTTTGTCAACAGAGAATTTAATAAAGTAAAGATTATTTAATATGCGGTTGTGGCGGAACTGGCAGACGCGTACGTTTGAGGGGCGTATGGTGATACCGTATGGGTTCAAGTCCCATCAACCGCACCAAAAAACTACTGAGAAATCAGTAGTTTTTATTTATTCAACTGATTGTGCAAGTTTGGAGTAATTTATAGAGGATTTCGATAATGTATAAGAAAATAATATATAAAAAGGCATATAGAATACTTAATACTTCAACTCCATTGAATTATGATTGCGGTATTCTGTGCCAAAACAAATGTTGTAAAGGCGATAATAATAAAGGAATGATCCTCTTCCCCGGTGAGGAAATCATGTACGCAAATAAGTTATTTGAAAGTAAGTCATTTTTAGCAATTGAAGAGAAGGGTTTCTGCAATTCTAAAGTCCTTTTTGCCACCTGCAGGGGAAAATGTGACAGGAACCTACGACCCCTGTCCTGTAGGATCTTTCCGCTGGTTCCTTATATTAATAAAGATGGCTTTCTGCGAATCATAAATGACCCCAGGGCTAGGTATCTTTGTCCTCTGCTGACAGGGATTGGACAGATAAAAATAAGCCCATTCTTTAAAAGAGATGTCCGCAAGGTATTTCAGCTATTGTCACAGGACTGTGATATCAGAGAATTCCTGATTAAGCTGTCAGGAGTCCTGGAAGAATACATGCGATTTACGGGCACAGGTATTGATACGTTATAATTATTACATATACTTTTATATTGAGCCGATCTAAGCTATTATATTATTAGATTAGGCTATTTTATTTTAAATTTGGGATTGGTATGTTTAAAATTTTTTAGGGCTGTAAGATTTTGAATTTAGACTGCTTAATTTTAGATTTAGGCTGTCATACTATGAGAAGTAGGACAACTTAATTTTATTTTAGATTTAGACTGTTATACTTTATATTTTGGTTGTTATATTTTATATTTAGACTGCTATATTTTATATTTAAACTGCTATATTTATATTTAAACTGCTATATTTATATTTAAACTGCTATATTTATATTTAGACTGTTATATTTTAAATTTTGACGTTATATTTATTTTTAGACTGTTACATAGTAGATTTAGACTAATGTAATACAGTCTGAAATTATTATCAGATTCAAATTAATTTATATGTTGAAATTTATAAAATGGAGCTGAATCAATATGTTTTTTATCGGTGTCTTTGGTATTGATCAAAAAGAAAAACATGTTGGCACGTATAATAATGCTATATGTCCTGCTTGCAGGGCAATGACACGTTTTGAAATCTATAAAACGTATTCATTCTTTCATATTTTCTTTATTCCCACTTTTAGATGGAATACGAAATACTTAATCAGATCAGCTTGCTGCAGTTGTATTTATGAACTTGACCCTTACATTGGCATGCAGTATGAAAGTGGTAAATCACCGGATATAGGAAAAGAGCACCTAAATATGATAAACGGCTATTGTCCGTACAAAATATGTGCAAACTGCAGAGCCAGGGTTGAATCTGCATACAGCTATTGTCCATATTGCGGAAGCAAACTGTAGACCTGTTTAAGTTATTGATACATTTAAGCTGTTGACACATTTAAGTTATTGACACAATGTCATAATACTTTATTATCCGATTTTGTTTGAAACTTGCTTCAACTATTCAAATAAAGCCATAAAACAAAGGAAACGAGGGGTACTCTTCCCTCGCTTCCTTTGTTTTTATTATTATTTTCTTCTTTTATTTCCCTATTTATATTTATATTCTTCTTTTATTAATATTCTTTCCTTTTATCTTATATAAAAGCAAGAATAATAAAGTTCAAAATAAAGAGCAATGTTGATACAACTAAAATTGGATGTACAGTCTTAAACTCACGCTTGCATATTTTAACGATACAGTAGAAAATAAAGCCCGTTGCAATACCGTAAGAAATGCTGTAGCAAAGTGCCATAAATATGCCTGCAAAGAAAGCTGGTATTGCTTCCTCAAGATCATTCCACTTGATTTCAGCAAAGGATGACAACATCATTATACCAACTACAATCAGTGCCGGAGCGGTTGCCTGTGCAGGAACTATACCAGCGACAGGAGCCAAGAAAATGCAAGCAATGAATGCCAAAGCTGTAACAAGGCTGGTTAAACCTGTACGTCCACCGGCACTAATTCCTGCCGCACTTTCAACATATGTTGTAGTATTTGAAGTACCGAGCAAAGCACCAATAGAAGTTGCAATTGAATCAGCAAATAAAGCTTTATCCATCTTGGACTTAAATCCTGCACTTTCATGCATTGCCTTTTCATCTTCAGCACTGAAAATGCCGCTCTTACGTCCAGTACCAATAAAGGTTCCAATTGTATCAAAAGTATCGGAAAGACTGAATGCGAAAATAGTCATCAAAACAAGAGGTATCTTAGCAGGATCATTGAACAGCGAAAGCATACCTTCTTTACCCAGTGCAATGCCTATTGTTGATCCCAATTCTTTGAAAGCATCAGCAATACCACTTGTAGCACCTATAGAAGAAACATCAACAACTTTCATAGGAATTCCTATTATTGTGGTTGCTATAATACCAATTAATATTGCTCCTCTTACTTTGAACAAAAGTAAAATAATAGTTATAACCAAACCAATTACAGCAAGTAGAACGCCTGGAGTATTAAAGTCAACGAGAGCCGGTACTGCACTGGCATTAGCTATAACCGTGCCGCTATCTAATTGAACATACGTACCGGGATCAGAAGTAAAGCTGAGAAGACCAGCATTCTTAACACCAATATAGGCAATAAATATTCCAATACCGCCGCCTATTGCATTTTGCAGACTGACAGGTATTGATTTAATAATGGATTTGCGAAGTCTTGTAACAGTAATTATAATGTTAACTACTCCACAAAGGAAAACCATTGCAAGTGCCTGTTGCCAGGTAAATCCTAATCCAAATACTACAGTATAGGTAAAGAAAGCATTTAAACCCATACCAGGAGCTTGTGCATAAGGTACATTAGCAAAAAGAGCCATTACGAGAGTACCAACTGCCGAAGCAAAAATTGTTGCAAGGAATACCGCCCCCCAAGGTACACCTGTTTGTGACAACATAGCCGGATTAACAAAGATAATATAAGCCATAGCAAAGAATGTCGTTAACCCTGCCATAATTTCAGTTGATACATTAGTGCCATTTTCCCTAAGCTTAAAAAAGTTGTCCATAAAGAGTTTACCCCCTTAAAATTTGTATAATTGCATTTATAATAACATTGTTAATAACTAAAGATTAAGAAATTCGACAGTTGTCAACATTTCTGCCATCCCTAGTTATTATAACCCCTAAAAAACAAAAATAGACAAACAGATATTTAAAGAAATCTATTTGTCTACCAGTCACCTAAGACACATCCACCCTATGGGGTTAGAATTCCATATGGCTATGCATCTTTAGAATCCAAGCACGTCCAATTAAAACCAACATACCTAGACCCCATTAAGTTTACGAATATGTATAAAACATATTGCGCTCACTCATAGTCAAACAATTTATGGTTGTCTGGTAGAAACCTTCGATCCATATTATCGAAGTTATATGAGCTTGCATCATTACCAAATATTAAATTGTCGAGTTGACGAAATAATAGTATCAAATGCAGCGAAGTTTGTCAATTGATAAAATTAATGTATTTGATAATAGTTATTATGTAAATCGGCAATGTTTTTTAAAAAGATATAAATTGTTGTGCCGGTATTTTGTTAGCAGAAGCTCCGAGCCCAAGAGCTGATAAAAACAGCTCTAAAGTTCTCCACAATACTGTCTCATTACTTGGCACAACAAGTTAATTTAGTATATAATTAATAATCAATTATATCGAAATTACTTTCAATAAGAGTTAAAGGTGAAAAAAATGAGTCATGAAATGAGTAACAATTTGTTGAATTTTTTCAAAAAAGACCGCTTTGCATATAATAACGGTATCAGACTTATTAAGGTTGAACCCGGATTTGCTGTAGCACAGATGACAGTAACTGAAAATCATTTGAACGCGGCAAACGTTGTTCAGGGCGGAGCAATTTTCACACTCGCTGATTTTGATTTTGCTGCCGCAGCTAATTCTTATGGTTTTATTACTTTAGGAGCAAGTGCGAATATTTCATATTTTAAACCTCCCAAAGGAAATGTGTTAACTGCGAAAGCCTCAAAAATCTCATCAGGAAAAAGGCTCTGCTTTTACACTGTTGATGTTTTTGATGAGAATGAAGACATCGTCGCAAGATTCACAGCAACCGGCTATACTACTTCCGGAACAATTTTAGAGGCAGACAGCACAGACAACAGGGACGGTTCTGGTGTCTGAGGACATAGACACCGGAACCGTCCCTGCTGTCTATCTAAGACACAGAACCGTCCCTTGTCTCCTTCTCTTAATTATTTACAGCCATAACACCTAAAAGAGCATTTTCATTTATGATATCCTGTATTTCATACACTGATATAGGAAAATACGGAAATCCATAAACATATGCAGTCAGTTCATACAGCTGGTAATAAATCACTAATGCTTTATCAGCTATATAGTAATCCTGATTTGGGCTTACACCCTTAAATTCATCCAGCAGAGGTATATCTCTTTCTTTGATTTGTCTTTCAATAATTTCTGACAGCTTCTTTTGATAATCGGATCCTGGTTTAAACAGCTCAAATAACTGGTAATTTCTTCCGGTATTTATATCAAAATTGAGAGACTTTATAATTGTAAGTCCGTGAGCTGCATACTGTTTGTATGTATAATTGATTACAGTAAGGCTCAGGACTCCGCGCTCATTTGTTTTTATTTCATAATAACCGGTTACGCTTGTTGTCTGAGGATCCTGGTAATATCCCTGATCTATAATCAGCTTGTTCACCAGATTGTATATCTGTTGATTCATCTTTTGCATAGCATTTGGATTTGTTCCGGCTACAATGACCGGATAAAATACATCAAGATTAGGCTTTGTGATTCTTCTTGTTATTAATTGTACAGGAAGTTGAATATTGCTCATATATAATCCCTTCTTTTCATAATACTAAAAAGTCGTTACAATATAAGCTATTCAACTTCTCTCATAATTGTCATTGTTTTTTTAATTTTGAAGCTCTTTTATAGCATTTTTTAAGCTTTTTAAAGCTCTTTCAAAAAATCAAGTTTTGTGTAATCCTTTTCCAGCCGCTCTCTTAAATATCTTCGTGATATATAAGCCAATTCTGCAAGAACTTCCTCGGAAACGTTGAAATTAAATAATTGATCCATTCTGGAGTAAATTATATGGCAAAGTGCCTTCACTGTGCCCGGTGCAACACTCATTGCGTAAGGGTCGGTTGATAAGCAATCTTTAGCTGAACAAATAAGACCACAGTTTTTAAAACTAAAAAAGGCCTTATCCATTTCATCCTTTCCGCATACCATACATCCCTTTACAAAGGGAGCATAGCCAAGTATCGACAATAATCGTATTTCAAATATTTTTGCAAGTAATTCAGGTTTTCTGTCTGTCTTTGCAAGCATATAAAGAGTATTAAGAAGGAGCTGTAAAACTCGTGAAGAAGGCTGATTTTCCTGTATAACGTCATTTATTATATCAATCAGATGGGCGGAATATGTCAATTTGATTATATCATTCCTTATCTCATAAAAAGGCTCAATTACTTCACATGAATTTATTGAGAACATATCCCTGCCCTTAAAAAGCATAAAATCGCTGTAACATAAAAGTTGTGTAGACGCAACAAGCTTGCTTCTGGGTCTTCTTGCACCCTTTGCATGCGCAGAAATTTTACCCTGACTTTTTGAGAAAATAGTTATTATTTTATCAGCCTCACCTGTATTTACCTCTTTTATTACAATTCCCTTTGTTCTTAAATAACTCATCTGAAACTAACCCCTGAAAAATCTATGAATATGCTTTTACAGCATAGTAATCATGAGTTGCTTGGAGCTGCCTCTTCCTCGGCCATTTTTGTTTCATTACGCGCCTTTTTGAATTCCTCTATCTCTTTAAAGAACATATATGATTCAATGCTTCCTGTTTGTTCAAAAGCTCTCCATGCAAAATCTCTCAGCATTTAATGCAATCCCCCTTCGATCATAGAGTAATTTAACCTTTATATTTAGGTTTCTCTAAAAAATATTTTGTATACTTGAAAATTTATGTTTGTTTAAAGTTCTATGTCTTGGGCGGAAATAACATTAAATGCATTATCAGTCCAGCAAATTTCACATAAGCTGATAATTATAACCCCAAAATAAAACTGCTAATTATAGCCTAAAATCTTCAGCATTTGATTGCTGTTTCTCCAGTCTGGTTTGACTTTAACCCACAACTGGAGGAAGACTTTTGAGCCAAGTATGTTTTCTATCTCCTGTCTTGCAGTCATGCCGATTTTTTTGAGCATTTTTCCCTGCTTACCTATCAAAATTCCTTTATGAGATTCCTTTTCACAGTAAATATTAGCTTGAATGTCTATTAAATTCTTTTCCTCTCTCTCAGTAAAAGATACCACCTCCACGCCAACTCCATGGGGTACCTCTTCGCTTAAAAAGTGCAATATCTTCTCTCTTATAAGCTCAGCTACAAGTATTCTTTCCGTTTGGTCTGTCAGCATGTCTTCAGGAAAATATTTCGGGCCTTCAGGAAGGATTTTCTTTAATTCATTCATTATTAAATCCGTTCCTTCCCCGGTTGCTGCCGAAATCGGAATTATAGATTCGAAATCAAGTTTATCTTTATATTCAGAAATAAGATATAGCAGTTTCTCTTTTTCTACCAGGTCAATTTTGTTAATAAGAAGTATAATTGGAGTCCTGACTTCCTTCAGCTGTTGAATTATATGCATGTCACCGGGACCGGGCTTAACGTCTGTAGCCTCTACGATATAAATAATAGCATCCACTTCATTCATGGTATCTGTCGCGACAGTAACCATGTATTCTCCGAGTTTATTCTTTGGCTTGTGTATACCCGGAGTGTCTATGAAAACTATCTGACAATCCTCTTCAGTTATTATTGCCCTTATAGCATTTCTTGTGGTCTGTGGTTTGTCAGATATTATTGAAACTTTTTCCCCCGTAAGTCTATTTATCAAAGTTGATTTACCGACATTCGGTCTTCCTATCACTGCTACAAATCCTGATTTAAATGTCACTTAAAACCCACCTCCTGTATTTATTTCCGTAAATGCATGGGGCAAAAGCTCCTTTAATGTATAAACCTTATATTCTCCATCTTTTCTGCTGCAAATTATTTTAGTATCTATATCACTGAATTCTGCAATTACCTGTCTGCATATACCGCATGGAAACACAAAGTCATCGCTGTCACTTGCGATAGCAATAGCTTTTATACGTTTTTCTCCCTCTGACACTGCTTTGAAAATAGCAGTTCTTTCAGCACAATTAGTTGCACCAAAGGAAGCATTCTCTATATTGACACCTAAAAAAACCCTGTCGTTTCCTGTGAGCAGTGCAGCACCGACTCTGAACCCTGAATATGGGGCATATGCTTTTTCTTCTATTTCCTGTGCCAATCTCACCAGTTCTTTATTGTTCACATAACCTCCCCCTCAGCAAACAACAAGTTTAAAAAATATCATTCCTATTAAATATAGCATTCCTATCATACGTTTGAAAATACTTGAAATATAAGTAAAGTGGTAAGAAATCCGATAATCGCTCCTGCCAATAACTCAATTACATTGTGAATCTTGCCTTCATGCCTGCTCTGCATGAGAAGCAGAGATATTATCAAACACAAAAAAGTCACCTTCGCATTCCGTACCCAAAGGGCAATTGCCGTTGTTATAGAAAAAGCAACAGCGGAATGTCCGCTTGGCATCCCACCGCTAAAAGGTGTTCCCTTTTTAAAAATATATTTTAGAACCACAACAAGAATTACCGTTACTATCAGTGAAATCAGTGTTATGTGTGCAGGAGAATTTTCAAGCCTGTTTATGACAATGTCAAGGTCAGTGCTGACCCTGTCAAAGAAAATGATATATCCTATAGCAAGTGATGCCAGTGCAGAAATGAAAACAGCTCCTGCGGCAATATCCTTGGCTGCTTTGGCTTTTGGATGATATTCTTCCGTTACAAGATCCACCAGTACCTCAATTGCAGTATTAAAAAGCTCGCATATCAGTACCAAAGCAACCGTAATGCACACAGCAACAAATTCAATCCTTGACAGATCGTAAAACATACTTAAAATGAGTATGAATACAGCAGAGGTTATATGAATCTTCATATTCCTTTCAGATTTTATTGCAAAAAACACTCCGTGTATGGCATTATTAAAGCTTTCTACAATGGTTTTGTTTTTTTTTATTCTGTTTTTGTCCGGTTTTTCCATGAGTTTCACCGCAATAAATTCACAAACAAATTTATATACAAAATTATCTCTTTAATCCTGCTTTTGTCAATATCTTTTCCTGCTCTTCCAGCATTTTCTTTTCTTGTTCTTCCTCTTCGTGATCAAACCCTAAAAGGTGCAGCATGCCATGCGTTACAAGGAATGCAACTTCCCTTTCAAAGGAATGGCCATATTCCTCCGCCTGTCTTTTAGCTGTTTCGAGGGATATTATTATATCTCCGAGCATGGCATGCCCATCTTCATCATAATCTCCCACTTCAGGGTTAATTTGTCCTTCACAGCCCTCAATGATGGGAAATGACAGCACATCAGTAGGTGAATTGATATTTCTGTATTCATTGTTGATCTCTTGAATTTTAGCATCGTCAACAAGCGTTATATCAACTTTACAGTCAATTTTGACACCCTCGGTATCAATTACAAGCCCTGATACCTTCGTTATTAATTTTTCTATGCTTTCATTAAATTCAACTTTGTCCTGCAGGTTCTCTATTGAGATTTTCACAAACGGCTCTCCTTTCACCAGATACTTTCTCTTGTACATCATCCTGATATATTATTTCATAGTTTGCCTTATTATTAACCAATGGTTTTATTTCCGGATATACTTCTCTTTCATGGAAGTAACCGCTGAACACTCGCATAAAGCTCTTGGCTATAAGGTCAAGGTCTTTCAGCGTCAGGCTGCACAAATCAAGTTGTCCGTCATCCAGCTTGTCCTTTATTATCTTTCTTATCAATCCTTCAATTTTACCTTCAGTCTTGTCAGGCATTGCTCTGACTGCTGCTTCCACTGAATCCGCGAGCATTACAACAGCAGCTTCCTTCGTGGAAGGAGTAGGTCCTGAGTATCTGAAGTCATCCTGCTTAACAGTATCTGACTTGTCCAGTTTTTTGGCTTTATGATAAAAAAATGCAACAAGAGTATTTCCGTGATGCTGTGCTATTATATCTATAATAGCCTGGGGCAGCTTGTAATTTTTAGCCAGCTCTATACCATCCTGTGTATGTGAAGTAATAACAAGGGTACTGAGACTTGGTGTCATCCTGTCGTGAGGATTGTCGGAGAGCTGGTTTTCAACAAAAAAGTTAGGCCTTTTCAACTTTCCGATATCATGGTAATATGCCCCAACCCTGGCCAGCAGTGCATTTCCTTCAATTGCCTCCGTTGCAACTTCAGCAAGATTTCCCACCATCAGGCTATGATGATAGGTGCCAGGTGCCTCCATAAGAAGTTTTTTCATCAGGGGCTGGTTGGGATTTGCCAGTTCCAGCAATTTCAATGGTGTAATTATGTTAAACGTAGTCTCCATAAACGGCAATATTCCGATTGTAAAAATTCCGCTTACGATACCGTTTATCGTTGCAAAAAGGCAGTTTTCCAATACATCTTTCACGCCGCTTTTATTTATTACTCCCATACATATCGTTACTATAATATTAATTCCTGCTACCGCTAAACCTGCAGCCGAAAGCTTGCTCCTCTGATTTGCTCTTGATACCATAAATGCTGACAACGTGCCGCTGATTACCGCCATGTAAATAAACCCTGTTTCTCCTTTTGTAATAAAGGATATTGCGATAGTCAGCACAAAGTTTACCACAACGGCAAGTTTCAAATCGATAAGTATTGATATGAGCATAGGTGCAATAAATATTGGTATCAGGAGAGGAGAATATACGTTGGCCACTCTGGCAAGCAATATGGTAAGCAGCATAACAACAGCCAAAAGTATAACGTCGTTCCTGTTGCTAAGGATCTTTTTGCAAAAATTATTCATATAAAGCACAAGCAGCAAAGCCAATAACAGAAGTATGATCAGTATTCCTGCTGCAAATGGATAATCAAACCGCCCTGTCTCCAGCAGGTTCAGGTCTTCTAAAATCTTAAGCTTGTCTTCAGTAACTATGTCACCGTAACTTATGATTCTTGAATCCTTAGGTATAATGACTTTGTTCCTCAAAGCATTCTTATATGCCTCTTCCTGACGCTGCTTGGTCAATTCATAATCAACTTCACGGTTTGGTTTCAACATAACTCTTAAAATAGCGCTTCCAAAATCCTTCAGCTCTTTATTCAGGTCTGTTTCCTGAATCTCATCCTGCGCATCATTGATTACCGAGGCCAGGTTCTCCCTAGTAATATCTTTCAGCATTGCATTTTTGATGATCTCATTCAGGTTGTTTTTCAATAGCTCCAGTTGTTCGTCAGCTGCATTAACTATAAGATATTTAAGTTGCTCATCATATAATGAAACGTTGTATTTTTCAGCCTCCGTGCGCAGCTTTTCAATGGCTTTTACCTGCTCAGCTTCCAACAATTCAGCATAGTTCCAATCTTTTTTTGTTATATTTTGTTCCTGAAGATTCTTGCTTATGCCGTCTCTTATCTCAACAATTTTTGAAAGGAAATTGTTTGCAGAGTAGAGAACATCCATTGGTACGTTATAAAGATTCTTCATGATAGGGGTTACATTATCGGCAGCTGCCCTGGCATTCTCCTCAGTTTTTATTGTATTTTCAATATCTCTTGGCGCTAAAATATCGTATGGGGACTTGTCCCACAATTTCAGGTCATACTTTTTGGGAGCAGCGCCGTTTTGAATGATAGCAAAAGCTAATAAAATAAAAATAATGCCTACAAGCAGGCTCTGAAAGGTATTGCTTCTTAAAAAGATCCACTTGCTTCTGCCTTCCTTTTTTTTATTACGAGACACCATTTCTCCCCCCTAATGGTTTCTTACCTATGCTTTTTCTGCGTGTCGTATTTTTCATATGCCTTAATTATTTTCTGTACAAGCTCGTGCCTTACCACATCCTTCTCACTTAAGTATACAAATTCAATCCCCTTTATATCTTTTAAGATATTCATTACTTCTTTAAGCCCTGACTTCTTATCTCCCGGCAAATCTATTTGAGTTATATCTCCGGTAATAACCGCTTTTGAACCAAACCCAATACGGGTTAGAAACATTTTCATTTGTTCGGGTGTGGTATTCTGGGCCTCATCAAGTATAATAAACGAATTATCCAGAGTCCTTCCTCTCATATAAGCAAGAGGCGCTACTTCTATCATTCCCTTTTCAAGATACTTGAGATATGTCTCCGGGCCCATCAATTCATACAATGCATCGTAGAGCGGCCTCAAATAGGGGTCCACCTTGTTTTGAAGGTCACCAGGCAAAAAACCCAGCTTTTCTCCTGCCTCTACAGCTGGGCGTGTCAGAACAATTCTGTCTACTTCTTTGCTCTTGAATGATTTCACAGCAAGGGCAACAGCAAGAAAAGTCTTACCTGTTCCTGCAGGCCCTATGCCAAAAGTTATAACATTTTTACTTATAGTTTCTACATACCTGCTCTGCCCGTGAGTTTTTGACTTTACAGGCTTTCCCCTGGCAGTAAGACATATATAATCTTCCAGATAGTCCTTTACCATGCCGAGTTGCTCTTCATTTGCCAGTTCAACAAGGTAATTTACATTTTGTTTTGTAATTATATCCCCGTTTGATGCTATCTCCAAAAGCTTTTTAATCACTGCACTTGCTTTCTCTACACCGTTTTCGCTGCCACTGACTCTGATGTCATTGTCTCTGGAAATAACTTTTACATCAAATGCATCTTCAATTATCCTTATATTTTCATCAAAACTCCCAAATAAGTTCATTGCTTGTTCAATTTTTTCAAATTGCACTGTTTTTTCTACTTGTCCTTCCAATTATTCCCCTCCAATTTTCTCTTCAATTCCGATTTCCTCAAGGCACTCTATTATTACATGTGCTGTCAAATTACCATTTTCATCTTCTTTAAAGTTTGCAATAGGTTTTACTATCTTAGCACCATCAGGGATTTTCTCCAATGCTTTTTTGTAAGCAGTATCTGCCGCAAGCTGTTTTGCTTCTTCAAGGCTTAGCTCCTTTTCCACCTCAGTGCTTTCATAAAACCTTTCAGTTACAATAGCAAATGGCAAAACCAGATCTCCGCCAAGGGAAATCCTTTTTTCAGTTTCTATTTTATCATATTCGTCAAATTCGATTTTCTTCGGAAAAAGCTTAATTCTTTTCGTAAATAGTTCAATAGACTTATGTTCTAACACATTACCTGTCCTTTTTTTCTCTGTAATTTTTGTCTTTACCTCACAGCTTTCCTCATACCAGGTTCGCGCCTCTACCGTCGCAATAGCATGAACAAGTCTTTTTCTTTCTTCCTCACCCTTTATCGGTATACTGCCCGAAACTAACATTTGTCCTTTAATTACCGTATCCCCGGGTTTGACTGCAGCATATCCTTCCTTTACTACAATTGAACTAATAACACCATCCCTTCTAGCAACAATGTTGCAAGGCTGATCCATAGGCACCAATTCCGGCGGCAAAACTCTTTCTGCTACCTGAATCTTTGCCTTTGTACCCTTTATGGTTATACTTATCCATCTGAGCTGGTCTATAGCCAACATCATTGAGTTAGCAACCCTGTCGGTATCTATATTATACTTTAGTTTGCCTGCCTTTACGCCATTCTCAGCAAGTTTCTGTTCAATAACAGCTGTTTCAATGTTTTCATTTCCTGTTATTTCAACTGACCATATAAATGATGTCAATACATAAAGCAAAAATACAAAAAGAACTGCTCCTGCAACAAATGCCTTCCTGCGCCTGTACCTGCTGAATACAAAAGGCAACCCTTTCTTTCGCAAAATCCTTACACTGCAGTTAGTCTTTTTGGCTATAGGCCTAAGCATTTTGAACCCTTTAATGCTTATCTTAAGGGTCATTACTCCGCTTCCGCGCACCTTAATATCCCACAGAAGTATTTGCCTGCGCGTGCATATATTTATAAACTTCTCAAGGAAATAACCTTTAACTATAATAATAACATATCCTCGTATATAATTCCATAATCTCAGAATTAACATAGTATTCCCCTATCTTAAAAATTCCAGTGAAATTATGTCTCCAATTACCATAATATCTTCCGAAGTTATTTCCCTTATGGTTAACTTGCTGCCGGTTATTTTTATAATACCTATTGCAGTATTTATTCTGACGCGGTTTTCTTCATACTCTACTATTCCTTTATAGTTCTCTATCATAATGTCAGTGTTGCCCATTATTGTAAGTTTTGGAACGTTGAGAACAATTTCCTTAGGAAGTTCAAGCACTTCAGTCAATTTTTCCTTAAGGTTCACTTCGTTTTTTTCTTTTTTATTTTTTTTATGTTTTTTCCTTCCCATGGACAGGATTCTCCTTAATATTGCCTTTATTTATTACTAAATTTATGCCGGAAAAAATCCATTAATTACTTATTAAGTCGTTAATGTCCCCAAAGGTATACCCCATTTCTCTTGCGCCTTTAATTATCATATCCAGTGCATCAGCATTGTCTTTTGAGACTGCATGCAGCAGCAGAATTGCTCCGTTATGAAGATTCCTCATTACCATTTGATATGCATAATCAGCTCCACGGATCTTATCCCTGTACCAGTCATCATAGGCAAAGCTCCAGAACAGATTTGTGTACCCGAGTTTTTGTGTTATCGCAAGTGTTCTTTCACTGTATTCTCCTTTGGGAGGACGTAAAAATTTCATCTCCTTGCCAAATTTCTCCTTGAAAGCCCGCTCCAGCCCCAATATTTCTTCCTCAAGCTGCTCATCACTTACTTCAGGCAGGCTGGGATGATGTATTGTGTGATTTCCGACTGTATGTCCTTCTTCCACCATCCTTCTGACAAGGTCCTGGTGTTCCTTCAAATACGGCCCTGTGATGAAAAATACTGCCTTAACATTATTATCTCTAAGCACATCAAGTATTTTTGGTGTATAACCGTTTTCATAACCTTCATCAAATGTAAGATAAATTACCTTTTGAGATGTATCTCCGATATAAATGCCACCATATTTTGCAATCAGTTCAGGTGCACCCGGATCCGCATCGGGGGTCTGATTTCCCGGTTTTCTTCTAATGCCCCATCTCATCAGCTTATTACTGTATACTCCTTTGGTATCAACCGGAGTATCTGCCATATCATCCTCAGTGCTAATACTTGCAGCTACGCCTTCCGTCAAACTGCCGCTGACTTCAATGCTCAGATCCAGATCGTCAAAATCCCATGCATACACACCGCCAAGGTCACTCAGCAATAACAGGTCATCTTTTTTTGAACAGCCGCTGCACATAATCGTCATAATAGACAGAATTGCAACTAACAGCAAAGCTATTGCCTTCTTTTTCATACTTATCCCCCTTCCCAGTCTATTCATAGAAGGCATAGTGAAAAAGGCCTTAATTCCATATCTTTTGAAATTAAGACCTATAATCTTCTGTACAAATAGTCCATAATATATTCATATTATTGAAAAGGGGAAAAAATAACAGAAATAAATGATTGACGTTATTTTACAGGTGTAAGCATGTCATACTTGAGTACAGAACCATCATCTCTGACTTTTGGTATAATGATGTTGTCAGACTGCTTTATTGTAATTTTTAATCCGAATTTTTCAAGTTTTTCTATAACTCCGCCTATCATTGTAAGAGAACGCTCAAGCTTAACAGGGTCGGATATTGCCTTAATGACAAATGGCGCCTTCATTCTTACCCCATTTATCAAAATATACATTCCATCCTGATAATTGCCTGCCTGTCTTACTTCTGTTGTGGCAACAACTCTTTCCTCGTTGACCGAGATAGCCTGTGCCCCAATTGCTCTTAATTCATTAATAATGTCAAGAATGTCACCTTCCTCAACATCTGTCAATTCACCGTTGTCCAGTGTAATGATAACTCCCTTTCCTTTTACATCAACAAGTCCGGCAAATATCCTTGCAATCTCAAGCTGTTTTTTAAGATTCTCAACCGCTTCGGTATCTCCTGCTCTTACACTTTCATATTTTCTGTTCTCTTCCTGAAGCTCCTGCAGCCTTGCCCTCATGTCAAGATTTGTATTCTGAAGTTCAATGAGCTGTTCCATTAGCTCCTCGGTTCTCTTGCTTTGAAAGCTGGCAATGTTTTGATTGTAATTTATGCTTTTATACTGCCATGCTATCATAATACCTAGTATTATACACACCAATGTTATAGCTATATTTCTACTTTTTTTCATTTCCAGCTACCTCCAGCCCTGTAATATAATTTTCAGGCTTACCTTTAAACTTTGGTACTACCACTTCATCAGATTTCTTTATTTCTACTTTTATACCATACTCTTTTAATAGTATAACTCGTTCACTGTTTATCAAACTTTCGTAAAGCACATCAGGATCTCCAATGGCATTAATAATATAAGGAACAGAATACCTGTTCTGATTAACAAGAATAGTCGGTCCTGCACAAACTTGTTCACTGACGGGAGTAATTCTCTCTCCGTTTATTGATATAGCTTGTGCCCCGGCTTTTTTCAAGTCATTAAGAATAATCTTGACATCCTGGTCATGAACCAGAAGCCATGATTTTTCTTCTATTTCTCTATACTTGGCATCATCCAGCTGTATAATAACACCCTTTCCTTTTACATCGGTAAGTCCAGCCTTCAGCATCACTCCATCCCATTCTCTCCGGAGTTCGTTATCATTCTGGTCCTTGATATAGTCTCTTATCAGATTTTCATTCCTGCTAAGATAATCATCAATTTCATTTCTCAGTTCCTCACCTATCTCAGTTGCTTTTTTTATGCTTTCGGTGAGAGCCTGAATATCATGATAATCACTGGACTTTTTCTTGTTTGCAAATACAGTGCTCCTGAATTGAACAGCAACAAGAATGCCAAGAATTATAAATGCCAGTAATAAAATAAACTTTCTGTCCGAATTTCCCATACAACCCTCTAAATAAACATTTTTTCTTATACTTAATTCTAATTATAATGCTTTAATATTTCAAGTTAAAATAAATTGGGAAATATATTAATATAAACAATTCCCTGCGGTGCATTCCTGAAAAATTCGCTCAAAAATACATCAATAATACAGTTAATATACCGGAATGTAATTGTATCTTCAGTTTAGGAAATACTAAATTCATACTACTTATATAATAACTTAAATGAACTTGTTGTGCTGAACTCCTGCTGTTGAAGTGCCGGCACAACAAGCTAAATTAAGCATCTTTGAGGTGATGGTGATGATAAACTGCACGCAAACAAATTGTAAACTTTTAGAAAACCTTAAATTCAGGGAAAACTCTGTTACTTTAGAACATATTCTCGACAACTCCAAAGCGGACAGTGGCGGTAGAAGGGATGTAGATTTTCTGAAATATCTCATTGACAACAAAGCTCTTTTATTAAGGGAAGCAATTATGAAGCGAAACAAAATTGGCCTTCCCGAGGTATATTACCTTGATAAGTACAAAAAAGCTAACTTTGAAAGCAGCAGGCATTTTTTATGCAGAACAATGTTACAGGAGGAACTCGAAAATCTGGGAATTGAAACTATGCCTTTCACAGATGTGGGAGACATGAATATTCTTCATGAAAACTCCAATTACGACATAGTGACCACCGATCTCAGTGCCACAATCGATATTGGCCTAACCCCTGCAAGGAACTACTTCAGAGGGCTTACTGACAAGCGGGTGCAAATATATCTTATAACCGCCTTTTTTGATGACTACATGGACGATATAGTATTCAGTGCATTTTCAAGAACTGATGACACAAGATTTTTTGAATGCATAAAAGATTATGAGGGCTGATTACTCAGCCCCTACTTATTTCTCTTATCTTTTTTACATATATATTCGAGAGTTCTTCTGCAAATTCCGCAGAATAGCCTTCACTTATGACTTTGCAAACGGGTCTTTCTGCATCCGGAAGAACAAGTACCCAGCCTTCATCCTGATATATTTTAATACCTTCCAGTGTCTCAATGCTCTTATAATTCTCTTCCTGCATTATCTTCCTGATAACTTTGCCCTTTGCATTCCATGGGCATTCTACCTCTTTTTTATCAATATGGAATTCAGGTATCATATCCACAATATCTGACAGCCTGAGATTATTTATGGACATAAAATCCAGTATCCTTGCAAGTCCTGCAATAGCATCAAAATGCATTGTAAATTGTTCCAGCATTCCTTCCTTGACATCACAGCCAAGAATTTTTTTCATTATATCCTGTTCCGAAGTTTTGGCTCTGATAACCTTTCCTTTGTTTTCATATGCAATCCTTTCAACCACATCACTTGCAGATATCGGAACAACTACAGTTCCGCCTTGAACAGTTTTCAAAAAGATTATTGATATAAGCGCTATAAACATATCTTCAGTAATAATTCTTCCTTTATTATCAACCAGCATCATTTTTTCAGATGTATCCTCTATGGATACACCCACATCAAATCCTCCAAGCTTGATATGGCTCGTAAAGAATTTGACGTCTCCTGCAGTTTTGCTTTCTTTCATTGTTTTGGCATTCATAAGTCTTAAATTGGTAAGCTCAACTTCACATCCGAGTTCATTTAACAATCTGCTTATGGTATTGGCAATAAAAGCTGAACGGGAATTCAGAGCTATCCTGTAACCCATTTTTGAAGATTTAACATTATTTATAATATTTCTCAAATAAAACTCACTGTAACCAGGAATTACTTTTACTTCTTTTATGCAGTCTCCTTCACATCTGCTGAAATCCTCTCTGAGAAATATGTTTTCTATCTTTCTTTCCATTCCTCTGTCAATGTTGCTTCCATTTTTGTCCAGGAAATCAATAAATATTTTTGCTCTATTATCAGTACAGGTGCTTATGTGTATTCCTCCGTCAGTAGAATAAAATCTTACGGCAGATCTGGTTATGGGTAAAAGCATTTTACCAAAATCATATGCCTCAACACCCGATGACATCAGCCCTGTCATAAAAGCATTCTTTATCATTTCAGCTGAGCTTGAATCGTCACAACTGAGTCCAACTTTTCCTTTTCCATCAAATAAAGCCCCATAAGCTGCACCAAGCTTTGATGCAAATTCAGGCGTTATATCAACATTTATCTCTCCTGCTATTCCCCTGTTGCCAAATATGGAGCGAACGCATTTTGAACCCCAGACAAGATTCGAATTTACCTCAACACCCATTTCTACAAGCTTATTTGGCCATATTTTTATATTTGGTTTTATTATTGCATTCTGCTTTACTACAGATTCATCACCAATAATTGCATGTTCAAATGCAGAGGTGTTATCCTGAAGATGAACCTTGTTACAAACAACAGTACCACGCAATTGCACGTTTTTGTCAATTATGCAATTCTTCCATATTATGCTTCTTTTTATGCTGCTTTTCTCATTGATTATATTATAATCGCCTATTACCGAGTATTTTTCGATATTCACATTAGCCTTTATTCTGTTATTTTTCCCTATTATACAAGGTGAACTTATTTGGGCTTCTTCATCTATTTCTGTACCTTCACCCACCCATATTCCCTCTTTGACCATTCTACCCTCAATATTTACTTTTACCTGGCTATTCATTATATCAATATGAGCCTGGTTATATGCTGCCAGGTCCCCTATGTCACACCAGTAATCTTCAGTTATATATCCATACATGGGCATTTTCTTATTAAGTAACATTGGAAACAGGTCTTTACTAAAATCAAAAATCTCATTTTTCTTAATATAACCTAAAACCTCAGGTGACAGAATATATATTCCGGTGTTTACGGTATCACTGAAGACTTCGCCCCAACTAGGTTTTTCCAAAAATCTTGTTATCCTGCCTTCTGCATCCGTGACCACCACACCGTATTCAAGCGGTATATCCACTTTTTTTAATACGAGTGTGGCAACAGATCCCTTCGTAAAATGAAAGTCTATTGCTTTCTTTAAATCAATGTCTGTTAAGGCATCACCGCTTATTACAATAAATGTATCATCCAGAAATTCTTCAGCATTTTTCACGCTGCCTGCAGTTCCCAGCGGTATGTCTTCAATGTAGTACCTCATATTTATTCCAAATTCACTACCATCCTGAAAGTAGTCTTTTATCAACTCAGGCAAATATTGTAATGTCACAGCAACATCATTAATGTCATGCTTTACTAGCAGCTCTATTATATGCTCCATTATAGGCTTATTAGCAACTGGAACCATAGGCTTCGGCCGGCTGCATGTAAGAGGTCTTAATCTTGTTCCTTGTCCTCCTGCCATAATGACAGCTTTCATTCATTTCATCCTTTCATAAAATTTTGATTTTTTTTCTTTATATCTAAAGTTTTTGTATTATTGCTTGTTTTAATACAAATCTGACTCTGAATTATATCTCCTTTTTTTTCTGCAATTTCTTTTTCCAAATACACCATTCTTATTATCAATAACCTTAATTTGAAATGTATATTTTAATGTTTCGTGTGAATAATAACTAAAGCATGAAAGGAGGAAATGTTCTATGCCGAGAGCAGCAAAGAAACAAAATTTGATAAACAACCACTATTTAGAGAATGGTGTATCCGTTAGTCCTGCTTTGCCTACAGTAGGTGAAAAAGTAAAAATTATCTATGATGGTTTGCTGTCTAAAAGTGGTGCTACACATGTCTATGCACATGTTGGTTTCGGCAGCAAGTGGGAAAATGTATATGACTATCAAATGAAGCGCACAGATACAGGATTCGAAGTATCAATTCCCGTAACAAGACCTGAGGCAATAAATGTTTGCTTTAAAGACTGCGCAAACAATTGGGATAACAATTCCGGCAAAAACTACTCCTTTGATGTAATACAATAGCAACAAAAAAGGAGCGGAACTTTCCGCTCCAAATTATTAAAATGTTGGTGATTACCGTTGACTGAAAAAGAAAAAAAACTTGTTGAATTAAATGGTAAAATACAAAGTTTAAGAAAATATATACATAATCTTATAGAAAAGAAAAATGATCTCCGTGATCCGGAAGTCCTTGCCGCAAGTAAAATGCTGGATGCAGTACTGAATGAATATAACAACCTTATTAAGGATAAATTTGACATAGAAGATTAGCTTTGTCAATCAGCAAAGATATCGTCTATTTTTCATTCAGAAGTTTTCTAAGCTCGTCCATAAAAGTATTAATATCCTTAAACTGGCGATAAACTGAAGCGAATCTGACATATGCCACTTCATCCAGGTTTTTTAATTTCATCATAACCATTTCCCCGATGTCTTTGGTGGTTACTTCTCTTTGCAGAGAATTATAAAGCTGGCTTTCGATTTCATTTACCAGTTTCTCAACATCATCTATGGAAACGGGACGTTTCTCACACGCACGCAGAAGTCCGTTTATAATCTTCTCTCTATTAAAGGGCTGCCTGGTCTTGTCTTTCTTTATTACCATAAGCGGCACACTTTCAACCTTTTCATAGGTTGTGTACCTTCTTAGGCATTTGGAACATTCCCTTCTTCTCCTTATAGCAGCTCCTTCTTCAGTAGGCCGTGAATCTATAACTCTGTCATCCTCATAACCACAGTACGGACATTTCAATTAATATCACCTCTGCTGCATTTGGTTTTAAAATTATGTTACACTAATTCACAAGTTAAATCAACGGATATGTTTCTAATTATACATCTCCTTGCGCGCTGTCTTAATGCTGATGAATCTGCTCTGTAAATAAATAGTCAAGCCACATTATTACATCCTCGGGATTTCTGACAGTTTTGGTAAGAGAAAATCCACAACTTCCTTCTTTGTCCAATTGCAGTAAAGGAATGTAGTATATATGCCCGTCATCACTTGTAATGACTTTTCTGATGTCAGGATTTTCTTCAAGATAATTCATGATATTGGGTGCATATTCTTCTATCAGTTTTTCAAGAGGCACAAACAAATCCATTTCTATCCATCTTTGTTTCCACTCATCATCAAATTCCCAGTTAAGAAACGCGCAGGGCTCTCCCGCTGCTATCATTACCATAACTTTTTCCTTGTAATTATCTATTGGTACAGTAACTATATTGGCATTTATACCTGTATAAAAGGATGCTTCATCAAGAATTTTTACTTCTTCAGCAGTCATGCTTGACGGTATCATTATATTCAAAACACGGCTCTCTGTTCTTGTTGATATATACAGAATACCCGCAGCTAATGGCTCACCTTCATCATTATAAAAAGGTGACCAATCTACATAACAATTAAAAGTCTCACTTATAAAGTCAGTAGAAACCATTGTCCTGTCTCCTACCGTAAATATAGGCTCATCCAGTATTACTTCTTTTCCGTTAATCTTTGCAATGTCGCTGCCAATAATCAACTTCACTTCAGTACCGAAATAATTTATATCTACTTTGCCTTTATGAATGTATACTATATCATCATCACTTACTCCAATTGTGTTTAAAAACGCCCTTACGGGTACATATACCTTGTCGTCTTTAATAACCGGATCCACATCGGATTTCATAATCCGGCCGTTTGCTATTACATTGATTTTATTTTCATCAATAGGGGACTCTTCAGGAAAAACGTTCATCAGGTCAATTGAGTTTTCTTCAGTAAGTTCAGGAAACTCTATATCTATCTGCTCATTAATCTTTGAATAGGACAAATCCATTACTATGCTCAGTTCAATATCGGAATTTTCCTTTGTAACAGTCTCATTTTGAGTATTATACAATTCCATAAGCTCTGCCAAATTCGTTTTTATATTAATTGTAGCCTTTTGATTCTTAATCAGATTTCTGTCATCCAGTTCAATTTCTATGACAACAGCATTCTCATCAAAAAGTTGAACATTTTTCAATTTTTCAAAAAATTCTGCTATTTCTTTTTCGAATTCCTGCATAATTTCATCAGTATCAAACACTTCAATGCTATTGTCTTCAGATACATTACCTTCGGTTATAAAAACAGCTGTAGGTCCGTCAGCTCCGCCTATTATTCCCACTGACGAGCCAGTAGTTTTGGCTTCTGCGGAAGAAACAGCAAAATAGTTAAAAGCAATGCTGCTTATTCTGGTAAAGATATCCTTCAATAAATCCTTGACAACTTTTTCATCCAGGATAATGACATATTTTCCTTCCTTATATTCCGGTATAAGTTTTGACTTGTAATCTTTCGTAAATTCACTTCTTACAGCATTAATATTATCTATGTAATCCGACATTATTTGTACTTCTGTGGAGTCAGGATCATTTACTAAATCCATGTACATAAATTTTTCACTGTCAGCTAATTTCATTATAATTTTATACTTTAGATTTTCGGTATCGGATAAGTCAAAATCAATCCAGTATTTCATATTTAATGAATCCATACCCTGTAAAGAAATACAGATATCCATCTCGGCCTGCGTCTTTTTCTTGTCTTCACTTGTATCATACTTTATGTTGTATAAAAACTCCGCATTTGAAAGCATCTCAGTAATATTGCCGTCAGCATCCAGGAATGCGGGCAGTGGTAATTTGGAATCAATAGTAATTCTATAGTTCAGTTCCCCGCTTAAATATTCTGAATCAAATAGTGCATCCAATATC
This sequence comes from Clostridiaceae bacterium, assembly GCA_012840085.1. Classification (GTDB taxonomy): domain Bacteria; phylum Bacillota; class Clostridia; order Acetivibrionales; family DUMB01; genus DUMB01. The sequence goes on along the minus strand of DUMB01000017.1, from coordinate 12,746 downwards.
TCATCATCACTTGATGCAAATGCAGTTAATGAAGGCATCAATATCAGTAATGCCAGAACCATCGAAATTATTCTCTTCATAATTAGTAACTCCTTTGTAAGTTATTATTCAATATTTATTTTCATCGGCAAATTGCTTTTCAGCTGTTTTAATTATATTATAAATTTTAACTATTGTCTAATTTTTCTAATAATAGCATACATTTTCTCAAAGTTGTGTTTACATAAAGTTTTGGACATATGAAAAGATATAAGGAATGGAGCTACTCAAAGTTACACATTTTTACTTCGATTCTGCATATTAGGCTTTAATCAAAATACTTTCTGATGAATCGCTCATCCATGTCTACGAGTATTATATCCTCTCCGACTTTTTTAACCCTTTCCCATGGTATTACAAACTCATTGTCTTTACCGATAAGACCAAAAAAGCGGCCTCCGCCCGGTATAATTATTGCTTCGATTCTTCCATCTTCCAGATTTACTTCAACGTCACTTACAAAACCAAGCCTTCTTCCATCCGCAATATTTATTACTTCCTTCTGTCTGAATTCGGAAGCACGGTTCATAATGCATACAGCCCTTCCTTCTTTTTTATTCGGTATAATATATGCTATTTTAATTTTGCGTATGAAAGCATATAAAAAAAGACACCTGTCTGGTGCCCATTTTAACAGTAAGGGGGACATTCCTTCTAAGAACAGGATATTTCCCTTTTCGTTAAGGAATGTCCCCCCATATATTATATTTTAGCCCTGCATGTCTCATATATACTTTCTCATATGCATTAAAGCTGTTTTTTCAAGTCTTGAAACCTGAGCCTGAGATATACCGATTTCTTCCGCAACTTCCATTTGAGTTCTTCCTTCAAAGAAACGGAGATTTAGTATAAGTCTTTCTCTTTCACTCAGCTTTCTCATCGCCTCCTTCAGAGAAATACCTTCCAGCCAGTTCTCATCATTATTCTTTTCGTCTTTAACCTGATCCATTACAAATATGGCATCTCCTCCGTCATGATAAACCGATTCAAAAAGCGAAATCGGATCCTGTATAGCATCAAGCGCAAACACTACCTCCTCTTTAGGAAGTTTTAATTCTTCTGCTATCTCATTAATAGTCGGCTCCTTCGAATTCTTGTTTGTAAGTTTTTCCTTGACCTGAAGGGCCTTATATGCAATATCTCTGAGGGATCTGCTTACGCGTATGGGATTGTTGTCCCTCAAATATCTTCTAATCTCACCTATTATCATAGGAACTGCATACGTTGAAAACTTTACATTCTGGTTCAGATCAAAATTGTCAATTGCTTTTATCAGACCTATGCAACCGACCTGGAAAAGGTCATCCACATATTCTCCTCTGTTGTTAAATCTCTGAATAACACTTAAAACAAGTCTGAGATTCCCATTGATAAACTCTTCTCTTGCCGAGGCATCCCCTTTGTGTATTCTTTCAAAGAGTTGTTTTTTTTGCTCATTTGTTAATAAAGGCAGTTTGGAAGTGTTTACACCGCATATTTCCACTTTGTTGACCAACATAAGTAAAACCTCCCGGCAATCAATTTTCAGTCAGTATCATTATTGCCTAGGAGGTTAATTTTATACTGAAAAACAGGGTAAAAATAATAATAAAATTTTCGCAAAAACCCTTGACAAAATCAATAATTTCATACAATCAGCATGTTTTCTGAAATATAAAAATTTTGCTAAACCATCCTGCTGATTTCCTTTTTTAACCTGCTTATTATCCTTTTTTCCAGCCTTGATATGTAAGACTGGGAGATTCCCAGCATGTCGGCCACTTCCTTCTGTGTTTTTTCAACACCGTTTGTAAGTCCAAATCTCAGCTCCATAATCTTTTTTTCGCGAACTGATAATTTTTTCATTGCCGCTTTTAATAGTTCCTTGTCTACTTCATCTTCTATACTTCTGTGTATAATATCATTGTCCGTACCCAGAATATCAGAAAGAAGAAGCTCATTGCCATCCCAATCTATATTAAGCGGCTCATCAATTGAAATTTCAGCTTTTACCTTGTTATTTCTCCTTAAATACATCAGGATTTCATTTTCTATGCATCTTGAAGCATAAGTTGCCAACTTGATATTTTTTGACGGATTAAATGTATTTATTGCCTTAATAAGGCCTATTGTCCCGATTGAAACAAGATCTTCCACTCCAACACCGGTATTTTCAAACTTACGTGCAATATACACAACAAGTCTTAAATTTCTTTCAATTAGAATGGATTTTACCGCATAATCACTTTTTTCAAGCCTGTTTAAAAGATAATGTTCCTCTTCATTGCTTAAAGGGGGTGGTAATGCCTCGCTTCCACCAATATAATGTACAGGCAGCCTGACATATTTTCCAGTTCTTCTGAATAGATTTATATACGCGATTGTAATGGATAGCTTGAATTTTTTTATTATGTTCATATTCATCACCTTTCAGATTGTATTGTCATAACTTGTGTAAATTCTTTTCTTAAACCAGTTCCGGACTTAAAAGCAATTCCGGACTTAAAAGTGCCCTGTACCTTTCATTTTTTGTTAATGCCTTGTTGTAGATACCTACTATTACATCACTCATCCCCTTCTTTTCCTCGTCGTCACCTATTTCAATATAGTCAGGCTTAAAACCGATCAGCATGCCATTTTCCTTGCCAAGGGACATGTACGGTATAAGTCTGAACCTTGAAAACCATCTGGAATTTAAAATTATACCGCTTATAGAATCAAGGTCATTCTCTCTTGACTCTTCAAAAATGCTTTTTATGTCTGGAGGCAGAATCTCTTTTATCGCACTGAATTCTACCACTATAACCGGCATATTTGTTATGGGATCTCTCAGCGAATTTCCCGTATCAATTAGTGCCGGAAGATTACTTGTCTTATTTTCAAAGGATATTTTGAGCTGTATAAGAAGTTTTTCCTTTACAAACTTAAACTGAATTATCTCCCAGAATATCCTTACTATAATTCCAACCAAAACTACTGATAATACAAGCACAGTCCACTTAGACTGCCAGAAAACATAAATAACCCCATTTCTTATGAAGCCTTCCCCCTGATCAAAGTACACAAAAGCAAGTGCAGCTCCTGCAAATATAAAAGTAGATATGTAAAAAACTGCCAGGTTCTTGAACAATGAGCCGATATTTTTGGGCCTGAAGGTTATCAAAATAATCACAATAGAAAGCAATATTTTTGCAAATGCTGTATAGTGTATTTTCAAACCTGGCATCAGCACCATAAGTGCAACATACACTGCACCCGCAAGAGCTCCCAGAAACATTCGCAGGTTAGTCGTCTTGCTCCTGGAAAGCTTTGAAGTAACTACCAGTATAAAATAGTTCATAACGATATTTTCCAAAAACAAAACATCCAGAAAAATTTCCAATGCTTTTACCTCACAATCAGACATAACCTATTTTACATATATTCAAATGCCTGTACTTTTATTACTTCATTGCTTCACAACTATATTGTTCATTATACTATTAAACGCTTATTATTTTTGTCAAAAGCTAGTGTAGAAAAAATAAAAAGTACGACAAAAAAAACATCCTGACTTGTATCAATCAGAATGTTTTTGACAACTATACAATATCTGTTTTATTTTGCAGATTGTCTTACAGAATTATTGGAAATTATTTAAATCTGTTCCTCCTGAGGAATGTCGGTATATCTAGCTCGTCACTTGATGTATCAATAACAGGTGTTTTATCAATACCACCTCTGCCTGATTTATCGGGTACCTTTTCAGAAGGCTTCTTTATTATAGGTCCTTTATCAAAACCTGTTGCAATAACTGTTATATGTATTTCGTCATTCAGGTTTTCATCTATAATTGCTCCGATAATTATGTTCGCATCAGGGTCTACAGACTTCTGTATCAGCCCTGCTGCCGTATCGATTTCAAATAGTCCGAGATCGGAACCACCGGTAATATTAAGGAGTACGCCTTTCGCACCATCTATTGAAGTTTCAAGCAAAGGACTTTGTATTGCCATTTTTGCAGCTTCTTCAGCTCTACCGTCACCAGACGCCCTTCCTATACCCATGTGAGCTAATCCGGTATTCTGCATAACCGTTTTGACATCAGCGAAATCAAGGTTTATTAGGCCAGGAACAGCGATTATATCAGAAATACCTTGTACACCCTGCTTTAAAACCTCATCAGCCATCCTAAAAGCTTCAACTATAGATGTTTTTTTCTCAGCGACCTGCAGAAGCCTGTCATTAGGAATGGCAACCAGTGTGTCTACTGCTGCTTTAAGGTTTTCAATCCCTCGCTCAGCATATTGCATCCTTTTTCTGCCTTCAAACATGAAAGGCTTTGTAACAACGCCAACCGTAAGTATTCCCATTTCCTTTGCTATCTGTGCAACAATCGGAGCGGCTCCTGTACCGGTCCCGCCTCCCATACCGGCAGTAACAAACACCATATCCGCTCCTTTAATAGCTTGACTGATTTCATCCCTACTTTCGTTGGCAGCTTTCTCACCTATTTCAGGATTCATACCTGCTCCAAGACCTTTTGTCAGCTTGTCCCCAATCTGTATTTTTGTATTTGCCTTTGAAAGAAACAAAGCCTGCTTATCTGTATTAACCGCTATAAACTCAACACCACGAAGGCCGGCTGATATCATCCTGTTGACAGCATTATTCCCACCGCCCCCGACGCCAATCACCTTTATCTGCGCAAATTGTTCCATATCGATGTCAAACTCCAGCAATTCAAGTCCCCCTTTATCATTTGCTTATACAACCTAAACCAATATGCTACAAATCACAATAAGCAATTAACATATTTTTCCATTCATCGAGTGCACATAATGTTTCCATTATCCATATTATAAATATATATTATTATTTTGATTAAAGCAATATCGGATTTAAGAAACCGAAAATTTATTATACAGCTTTCATTGGCTAAAATAACCTCCTGAAAAATTCAATAATTTTATCTAATAATCCGGTTTTCTTTTCAGTTTTATCTACTTTTTGTTCACTTATGGTGCTTCCCGATTTCTCCCTGCTGTACATGGACGATATGTACATAATCATCCCTGCCGCAACAGCATATTCAGGCTTTTCCAAATTAACAGCTTTGAATGATGCTACTCTTGCAGGCAGTTCAAATACTTCCTCTGCAAGCTGCCAGTTTCCGTCAACATAAGAAATTCCCCCTCCGGTAAGAACTACGTTCATACCGGAATCTATAGAAATACCAGATTCTTGAACTAAATTTTTACACAGTAAAAAAATCTCATACACTCTTGCTTCAATTACTTCTATAACTTCAGAGATTCTTATGCTCTTCCTTTTATTATCATTAATATCGCTTACGGTAATCAGCTGGTCATTTTTTATAAGCGATGACAGTGCCAGTTCATATTGTCTTTTTATTTTTTCGGATTCAGAATATGGGATTTTTAAACCTATCGATATATCATTTGTAATATGATCTCCTCCTACAGGAATTGAATCATAAAAAACAAGCCTTTTATTTTTAAATACTGCTACATTAGTAACTCCTCCACCCACGTCAATCAATATAGTGCCCATTTCCTTCTCTTCGGGTGTAAGGAGAATATGTCCGGATGCATAAGCTTCGGCTATAAGTCCGTCTATCTTCAAACCGGCTTTTTCCACGCTTCTGACAATATTTCTAACTGATGTTATTTTGCCAGCTATAATGTCTGCCTCTACTTCAAGCTTAACGCCCATCATCCCTATGGGATCCATTATCTCATCATATCCATCAATAATAAACTGATGTGGAACAACATCAATTATTTGTTTATCTTCAGTAAGATCCACATAACATACTTCCTGCAGAAGCCTGTCCACATCCTTGCGAGTTATTTCCCGGTTGTCACTTGACATGTTCAGCCAGCTCTTATTTCTTATTACATCAATGTGCATGCCTATTATATTTATGTATGCAGAACCAACTTTCATTCCAGCTTCACTTTCGGCGTTCCTTACCGATTCCATTATTGACCGGGAAGTACTTTCAACATCTACAATTATTCCTTTCTTAACGCCATTGCACGGAGCAATTCCACTTCCAATTATTTCTATATTGTTTGCATTATTCACTTTTCCTATTAATGTACAAACTTTAGAAGTACCAATGTCTATGCTTACAATAATGTCATCCACTTGGAAAAACCCCCTGATAAAATTTGAATGCAAAGAATTACTATAATATCCTGTCTTTCTTCTGCATCTTGTCCAATATGTGCCTCCTGATAACAGCAAAGTTCAGGAAAAGTCTATTTCCAAAAGCAAAAATTGCAGCCAGGTATATATCAATACCTAACTGGTCACCAATATAAGCAAGTGCTGCAGCCAACAGTGCATTACCAAAGAAACCCGACAAAAATATTTTTATGTTAAACTTGTTTTGTACAGTTGCAGCTACTCCCCCAAAAACAGAATCAAGCGCTGCAAGTATTGCTACAGCAACATAGTTTGAATATTGCTGTGGTATATTAACTGGAATAAAAAATACTCCTATCAATATCCCTATAATAAGTCCCAAAATCGGTATCATACAATTGCCTCCTGCTTCTATTGATAATTCTGTATGAAAACAGGATTCTCACCTGCTGTAAAATCAAGCAATCCCTTTTCGTTTTTAAGTGCAGATTTTAATATCTCTTTCAAAGTATCCAATCTATAACGTAAATCTCTTAAATCTCCCAAATTGACTATCAACTCTTCATTTAAAGTCACAAGAATATTATTAATATCATTTACATCATAGAACAGAATTTTATCACTTAACGTATATCCTCCAACTTCATCAGACTCTCTTATTTGTGAGGTTAACTTTACCAATTGCTTTATCTTTTGCGGGTTATCAACTATGAGTGCATGTCCAATTTCATAGTTGTCAAAAACAAACCCTCTGACCACGGGAAGATTTTCATCTCCCGGGTCTTTTACAGAATCAACTATATATCCTTCATTATCCATTACAAGATACGTTCCATAATAAGGAACAAGAACAACAGGTTTCCTTTCAATTACATCAATAACAACCCTGTCAGGTATTACATATCTAACAATAACGTCTTTCACGTATGGATAGTTTTCCAGTATATTCAACTCTGATCTCCCATACCTGAAGGAAAGTATGTTCAACAGACCTCCGGATATAAACTTAAAACCGTTGTCCCCTACATCAGCCTCAATAGCGTTTATATAAGTTTCTGCATCATAATGTAAGTTTCCGTTAACTTCTATTCTGGCTACATTGAAGAAGGGCAGAAACGTTATCAGTACCAGCATTGCTCCAAACAGTACCAAAGTTAATATAAGTTTTATCCAAAAGCGTATTCTATTGGGCTTTTTTATTTTCTTATCTGTATCGTTTGCCATAATTCTAATGTTTTCATTTATCTTTTGTATTTTCAAGAGTCTATCACCTTTAATAACTTTGCTATTTTATTCATACTGCAAAATTATTTTAATCTTCAACTCTTTTAATAATGGCGCCTAATTGCAGAAGTTTATTTTCAATGCTCTCGTATCCTCTGTCAATGTGCCTAACTCCGCTTACCACCGTTTCGCCTTCTGCGGCTAATCCTGCAAGTACCAGGGCTGCACCGCCTCGGAGATCTCTTGCTGTAACACTTGCACCTTTTAGTTTGTTTACTCCTTTGATAACTGCAAGTCTGCCCTCAAGTTTGATATTCGCTCCCATTCTTAGCAATTCCTCTACGTGTTTATACCTATTCTCAAAAACAGTTTCAATAACAATACTGGTTCCGGATGCTACTGAAAGAAGAGAAACCATTTGTGCCTGCATATCGGTCGGAAATCCAGGATACGGTAACGTTCGTATAATATCTACAGCTTTTGGTCTTGACGGACCGGTAATAAGCATCTGATCCTGCTTAACACTAATGTGGCACCCTACTTCCCTCAGGTTGTAAATAACAGAACTTAGGTGTTCAGGAATAATGCCCTTAATAAGAATTTCGCCACCGGTTATCCCTGAAGCAACCATGTATGTACCTGCTACAATTCTGTCGGGCATTACATAGTGTTCTGCAGTACCAAGTTTTTTCTTGCTTCCGCTGATTCTAATAACACTCGTTCCAGCTCCTGAAACATTCACACCTATTCCGACAAGGAACTTTTGTAAATCAACAATCTCTGGTTCCTTTGCAGCATTATAAATATAAGTGTCGCCTTCAGCAAATATTGATGCAAGCATTATATTTTCAGTAGCTCCTACACTCGGATAGTCAAGCTGAATTTCGCATCCTTTAAGTGTGTCAGCCTCACAGTATATAAATCCACCATTTGTATCGTTTATAACAGCACCCATGCTTCTTAGAGCCTTTAAGTGAAGGTCAATAGGCCTTGGGCCTATTTCACATCCACCTGGTTGTGTTATTGCATTGGCACTTACTGTATATTTAATTTTTCAATATAATAATATACCATTGGCATATATTATTGACCTATATCATTCACTTATATCATTAATATCATTAATTTATATCACTGGCCTAAATCATTACTTATATAATTAACTTATATAATTAACTTATAACATTAACTTTTTAATTTATCCTAATTCATTATCATTCATATTTTATCATTTCGGATAAGGTGTAGCAATTCTTTAGCAATAATTTTTCATAATACATATCCATATATTGCCTGAGCAATTATCTAAATAAGGAAAAGTGCCATTCGCTGATAAATGTTCACGGTTCGTCTTATTGAAAATAGCAGTCTTTTGAGTTAAAATAATTGCAATGTGTATGAGGTTATGGAAGGAGATAATGTTTTGAATATGTTAAATAATTTTTTCAAGGGGATAAAAAACAAAGTCAAGCCCGTCTCTTCAGTTGAGTTGCTTTACTGGGGGATGTTGATTGGAGCCTTATTGATAAAAAGCTTCTATTTTCAAATTACAACGAAGCTTAATGGAAGACCTTTCTTTTCTGTAATGAACAGATACATGCTTCTGTCGTCATTTGGTGTACTGCTGATAATTGCTTCAATTGTAATACTTGCTTTTAATAAAAAGCGGCGCATTGTGCTTCTTATTGTAGATATCATTATGTCATTACTGCTTTTGGCAGACACTATATACTACCGTTATTACAATGCTGCAATTTCAGTATCGGTACTGTATCAAATGGGCCTGGTAGGTTCTGTTGGCGACAGTATTACCAGCCTCTTCAAGGTTAAGGATATAATATTCTTTATTGATTTTCCTTTTTTAATTGGTACACTTTTATTTATGAGAAAGCTCTGGGGAAAGACCGTTGCCCATTTCCATATCTATAAAAGACTGGCTATTGCAGTAATTATATTTATACTTGGTTTTTCTTGCATTAAGATTACGTACAACAATGTAGATACATCCACTTTTCCATATGACGACAATTATGTATCCAGATATATGGGTGTTTCATATTTCCATGGCTATGACATCAAAAGATTTATAAAAGAGAATTTTCTCACAGACAGAAATCTTACTGCAGAAGAAAAACAGCAGATAGAAAACTTTTTTAATGAAAAGAAAAATGATTCAGATAACCCTAAGTACAGAGGTGTTGCAAAAGGTAAAAATCTAATCATTGTCCAGGTTGAAGCCCTCCAGCATTTTGTTATCAACCGTAAATTGGAGGATGGCAGAGAAATAACGCCAAACCTTAACAAACTAATTAATGAAAGTGCATATTTTGATAATTTCTATTACCAGATTGGTGGCGGAAATACTTCCGATGCGGAATTTCTTGTGAACACCTCCCTTTTTCCTATAAAAGAAGGAAGTGTATATTTCAGGTTCCCAAGCAATACTTATCATTCAATCGGTAATATGTTGAAAGAGCAAGGATACGATACTTACGCTTTTCATGCGAACAACCCTACATTCTGGAACAGAAATGTAATTTACAAATCCATAGGGTTTGATGAATTTATGACCAATAAAAGGTATGTTTTGGATGAATACGTTGGATGGGGTTTGGGAGATAAGTCGTTCTACAGGCAATCCCTTGAGAGAATAGATAAATCCAAACCTTTTTACGGGTTCATGATATCTTTATCCAGCCATTTTCCTTATAAATACCAGTATTTTGAGGAATATGACTTTGATACCGGCAAGTATGAAGGTACATTCATGGGGTATTATATAAAATCCATCCACTACGCTGATGAGGCACTTGGCGAATTTATAGAGAATCTCAAGCAACAAGGGCTTTATGATAATTCTCTCCTGGTAATTTATGGTGATCATATGGCGGTACCAAGAGACAAGGCAGACGAGCTTATGAATTTCCTCGGGATGGAATTTAACGAGTTCGATTGGGCTAAACTTCAAAAAGTTCCATGCCTTATCCACTATCCAGGTGTTGAAAACGGAAAGGTATTTGATATTACAGCCGGACAGATTGACCTTCTCCCAACTATTATGAATTTGATGGGCATTGACACCCCTTATGCCTTGGGTAAGGATTTGTTCAACACCGATTATGGTTATGCAGTTTTAAGGAACAGTTCGGTGATAACGGACAAATATATTTATCTTAGTAATACAAGAAAAGTATATGACATTAATACGGGCAAAGAACTTGACCAATCATTATACGACGATGAAATCGAGTCTCTTCAGCAAGATCTCTTTATATCAGATATAATTATACAGAAGAATGCCCTTGCAAAAATGGACTAAAGAAAATACATCTCCGGAACGCTAAAGGACACACTTTTCTAAGTGCGTCCTTATCTTATTATTTTTTATTGTAAAATAATCTTTTTTATACATTATGTGTATGTATAACATGCTTTAGAGCGCTCTTCAGAAGTTCTATTTGCTCTTTATGAGCTTTATTCATTTCTTCATGCTGTCGTTCGTTTATCTCAAAGTGGTTCTGCTGTATCTCAGCAAGTAACTTAAGCTTATTATCCATACGCTCAAGTAATAAGGTATTCTTATTTACTTTGCCTTCCAGATTGTCAAACCTGTTCTCTAGATTGTCAAATCTGTTTTCCAGATTGTCAAACCTGCTTTCCAGATTGTCAAACCTGCTTTCCAGATTGTCAAATCTGTTTTCCAGATTGTCAAACCTGCTTTCCAGATTGTCAAACCTGCTTTCCAGATTGTCAAACCTGCTTTCCAGATTGTCAAATCTTGTATTTGTCTCCTGCCTGAACTCGCTGAACTCAATATACATTTTTTCGAGTAAATTAAAAAATCTTTCTTCCATACATAGCACTCTCCTTGTATGGAAAATTATATCATTACTAAATAACTTTTTCAATAGAAAATTTACATTAATTTCCACATATTCAATCCTTATCCTGCCGCAGCTATATCAATTACTTACTGTGTATAGTTCAATATCCTTTCAATAATAACATTTCTGCACACCTGTACTGCTTCAAAATCCATATTCGGCACATAGTATGACTCGAGCTCACTATGTAATGATTTAGCTCTGCTCAAAGTATACACAGCCCTTTGCAGAATGGCATCGAATTCTTTTCTGTTATATTGAATAACTTCATTGTATTTTTCTAAAATGTTTTTATCCGCGTATTCATTAAGGTCAAGAGTCATATAAATATCTGCATCCAGATTATGATAAAAATTGGATGTTGTAAACGATACTGTCAACTCCGGAATAATGATATGTTCCAGTTTTGTCGGGTTCAATGCACAGTAGAAACACTCTACATCCAGCCCTCTTTCAATAGCTGCTTTCTTTATCCTGTTCAGAATTCTTTCACTGCTCCTCCCCTCTTCACATTTCAGAACATATACTTTTGAATTCATAAGTACTGTATCCAGATGATTCTTAAGCCCGTCAGGTGTAATCGCACTTGCAAACATGTTTCTTTGTTTTCCTTCCTTTTCCGAAACATCTATTCCATTCATAAGAGTCTTTTCTATATCATTTGCAATTGTATTTATCTTTCCGGTATCTTGCGCCATATCAAATATGACTGAAGTATCCTCATATATACTGGCAGCAGCCTTTAAGTATCGGTAAGCCCTGGCAAAAGTCATACTTATTTCCTCACTTATTGCATGGATTTTATCCCTATGCTTGCTTATTCCATCATCATTCCAGTAGTCTCCTAAATTTATAATCTCATCAACAGCCCCGGGAATTTTAGGGTCCACTATATGTGGAGCAGTACCGTCTACAAGAGCTATACCAATTTGAGGTAATACAACTCCATCAAGGCTGTCTGGGTCACTTGAACAATGCATATATTCTACATCATATCCTTTTTCGTTCATTTCTTTGGCTATATATTCCATGAAGTGAGATTTGCCCGTTCCTGGCCCTCCTTTAATAATAAATATCCTCTGCGCATCATTCAAAGGCAAAATATTGTGAAAAAAACTATAGAATCCTAAAGAGGTATTCCCACCTGCAAACATATGTCTGACTTTTCCTCTTGACATACAAATCCTCCTTTATACTCAACAGATCATTCCATTATTTAATAGTTAACTATCACATTCATCAAAATATATTATTTACCTAAATCTATTCATTATTTGAATCTATTCATTGTTTGAAATCTATTATCAGAATATGCTGCCTTATAGAATTTGTGAGGATGACTATCGAGTAGGAGGTAGGTGATTAATTCACCTACCGACCTCTCACACCACCTAGCCTACGGTCCCGTACTAGGCGGTTCCCAAGTTTACGCCGTTACGGTTTTGTAGTAATCCCAGAAAAATGTGT
>DUMB01000016.1 GCA_012840085.1 Clostridiaceae bacterium | reverse complement strand
TTATAAACATCTTCAAGCTTATGCCATCCGTCTTTGATGATAACATCATACATATTCGAAGCATCTACTGCGACAGGTGTCAAAAGAACTGAAGGAACATCAATTTTGCCGTTGTTGGTCTTCTGATCAGCATCTGTAATACTTTCTCCCTTTGCTAAAGCAACTGCCATCTCTGCAGCTTTTGTGGCTATAGCCTTAATGGGTTTGTAAACTGTTACAGTCTGTGTACCTTCTACAACCCTCTGACAAGCTGCAAGATCCGCATCCTGTCCTGGAACGCCAACCTTGCCTGCAAGTTTCTGCTCTGCAAGAGCCTGAATTGCTGCGCCTGCACAGCCGTCATTTGAAGTCACAACTGCTACAACATCGTTATTGTTTGCTGTCAATGCATTTTCAACATGCTTCAATGCTACTTCGGGTTTCCATCCGTCTGCCCACTGGTCTGCAACTATCTTTATGTCGCCTCTGTCTATGTATGGCTGCAATATGTTCATTTGACCTTGTCTTACAAGTTTAGCGTTGTTGTCGGTAGGTGAACCGCCTATCAGCACATAATTTCCTTTAGGATACTTTTTAACAATAGCTTCCGCCTGAATTTCTCCTACCTTGACATTGTCAAAGGATATATAATAATCCAAATCGCAGTTGGTTATAAGCCTGTCATAGGCAATAACCTTTACATTTTCCTTATGAGCTGCATCAACTATGGCGGCAGCAGTTTCACCATTCTGAGCAATAACAACCAGCACGTCCACTCCCTGAGTTATAAGGTTTTCAGCCTGGGAGTTCTGGAGGTTCTCATCTCCGTTTGCAGACTGAACAAGTACTTTTGCACCCAGTTCCTCTGCTCTTGCAACGAAGAGGTCTCTGTCCTTCTGCCATCTCTCTTCCTGCAAGGTTGCCATTGAGAGACCAATGGTAATTTCTTTCTTTGAACTGGAATCAGAATCAGAAGTGGGAGTAGAATCTTTTTCTCCTCCGGTTTGTGTCTCACTGGTCTTATCCGGCGTGGAAGTTGTATCTTGCTCCTTTGAAGCATCTTTGCCACTACATCCAACCAGTGTGAAAACGATGCATGTCATGATTATGAAGGCAACTATCTTCATAAAACCCGACTTCTTCATACTTTACCCTCCTCATATAATTTAAATTTATTGTGATTTTATGTTATTACATTGAGTGTTTGGCGAAAACGTAATATATTGTTCTAGAATGCAATAAAATTGTTTATATGATTTCGGATGGAATTATGGTAGTATTTTTTTGATATATTTCTTCACAAAAAAATACCCGCTCTAAGGGTAATATTTTCTAAGAGCGGGTATTTCACTATTGTTATTTATTTTTATTGCTATTATTTTTATACTTAGGCCACCTATATTTAGGAATATTTTTATTTTACTGCCAGGCCGCTTATTCTTGGGAATATTTTTGTTTTACTACCCAGGCACTTATTCATTGGAACATTTTTGGCTTACTGCTCCGGCCATTGGTCCTTCGGAACATTTTTATAAACATCTTCAAGCTTATGCCATCCGTCTTTGATGATAACATCATACATATTCGAAGCATCTACTGCGACAGGTGTCAAAAGAACTGAAGGAACATCAATTTTGCCGT